>NZ_OY782759.1:1224053-1836079 GCF_963678195.1 uncultured Hyphomonas sp. | reverse complement strand
CACGCCGGTGTTCAGACGTCTTCAGAGAAGGCGCCCAATTCCCCGCTCCGCTTGATTGATGGGCCTTTGCCGTCACATCAAGACAAAAGCGGCGCCGTCCCCATCGGAACAGCGCCGCTTGATCTGAATACGCGTTTTCAACCAGATTATTCGTCAACAACCTGCGAACGGGCTTCCGGAATAAGGACGGCCATCTGCTCGCGGATTTCCGCATCGCTCGTGCCGGTCTCAGCTTTGTCGAGGTCTCCGCGCACCTTCCGGAACACATCCTCGTCACCAGCTTCCTCCAGGTCCGACAGGACCACGGTTTTCGCATAGGCTTCGGCGTCGTCTTCGCCCATGCCCATGATACCGGCTGCCCACAAGCCCAGAAGCTTGTTACGGCGGTTCATGACCTTGAACTGTTGCTCCTCGGTGAGCGCAAACCGCGCTTCTTCCGCGCGCTCCCGATCGTTGAATGTGCTCATCTCAGGACCTTTCACATAAGTAGACCTTGGCGGCATATAGAGTCCCCGGCAAGGTGTGTGCAATAATTGTTTCCCGCGACGGATTGGCGTAACAGGAGCCGCTAGCGGAGGGGTTGCGGCGATTCCTGCCAGATGAAGCCGTCCCGGTCCCCATTCAGGGACCCATGAAAGGGGTTTATCCATGAACAAACGACGTGTCGTTTATGAAGGCAAGGCCAAGATCCTTTATGAGGGTCCGGAGCCGGGCACCCTCATTCAGTATTTCAAGGATGATACAACTGCCTTTGATGCCCAGAAACGCGCCGTCCTGGATGGCAAAGGCGTCCTGAATAACCGCATCAGCGAATTCATGATGACCCGCCTGGCCGGCGTCGGCATCCCGACCCACTTCATCCGCCGCCTCAATATGCGAGAGCAGCTGATCAAGAAGGTTGAGATCATTCCGCTGGAAGTCGTCGTGCGAAACGTTGCTGCCGGCTCGCTGGCCAAGCGTCTCGGGATCGAGGAAGGCCAGGTTCTGCCCCGCCCGATTGTCGAGTTCTACTACAAGGACGACGCGCTGCACGATCCGCTGGTGACCGAAGAACATATCGCCGCTTTCGGCTGGGCCGGGCCCCAGGAATATGACGACCTCATCTCACTTGCCCTGCGCGTGAATGATTTCATGTCGGGCCTGTTCGCTGCCGTCGGCATCCGCCTGATCGACTTCAAGCTGGAGTTCGGACGTTATTTCGAAGGCGATGCCGAGATTCCGCGGATTCTGCTGGCCGATGAGATCAGCCCCGACTCCTGCCGCCTGTGGGATTTCGAAACCGGCGACAAGCTGGACAAGGACCGTTTCCGCCGCGATCTGGGCGGGGTGACGGAAGCCTATGCCGAAGTGGCCCGGCGGCTCGGAATCATCAAGGAATCCGGCGAAACAGACAATGTCGTCAGCTTCAATGGCGGCAAGTGAATCAAGCCGCTCCGATACTGCTGAGAATGTTCCAATAGATGGGCAATTGCGCTAGATGAAGCGCGACTCGTACCCCCGCCAGGAGATCACCGGATGAAAGCCATCGTGCATGTTGCCCTCAAGAACGGCGTACTCGACCCGCAGGGCAAAGCGGTTGCCGACACACTGGCGCGCATGGGCTACAAGGAAGTCGAAAGCGCACGTATCGGCAAGGTGATCGAGCTCGACCTGGAAGACGGCCTCAGCGAAGCGGATGCCAATACACGCGTCAAAGAGATGTGCGAGAAGCTGCTCGCCAACACGGTGATAGAAAGCTACCGCATCGACCTGCAGACCTAGGTCAGTCTTCGGCCTTTCGCACGTAACGCCCGACAAACCAGTCCGACCATTCTCCGGTCTCAGGATCCTGTTGCCGGAAATGCTGGGTCACCGACCCATCCGTATTCTCAGTCCACTCTCCGGTGAACGGTGCAGCAGAAGCCCCACGATTTCGGATTTCCCCTTCAAGGTACATGGATCCGGTCTCGGTCAGGCCGCCGGCATAGTCGATGACACCTGCCGCGCTGACCCAGACCTGCCGCCATTTCCCGATGCCCGGATCGTAGAAATTGTAGCTCTGTCCGGTCCCGCCTGCCGTATTGGTCCAGCGTTCGATAAGAAGACATCCACTCTCTGCCGGCTGGATCGAATTTGTGCCGGCGAGATTGCCCGCCGGGTCATAAACGCTCCACTCCCCGATCCAGAAATCAAACTGATGATAGACCGGCGCAGCGCAGGGGCCCGGCGCGGCGGCGACTGGCGATTGAGCTTCAGCTTGAGGACTGCTCACGCAAGCGGTCAGGCAAAGAGCACCTGCGGCAAACGGCACAGTGTTCATCAAGGTTTCCTCCGGCGTTTTCCGTCAGAAAGCCTCACTCGATACCTGAAAGCAAATCACCTTTGACCGACGAGGAACACCACCGGTCAAACTCACCACTCTTAAATAGTGAATTTACCTGCCGCCGATTGGCCGGTCTTCGAACAGGAATGCCGGCGATTCCGGGGAAGACTGGTCCAGAACCGGGTCACACACAGCAGGTGTCTGGACGGACTCACGCGAAACGCGCTCGTACAGATCATCCCAGCGTCGGCCAGCAACATCAGCGCTGAACATCTTTTCGGCCGTGTACCGGGCGTCGGCCCGCATAGCCGCGAGCGCCTCAGGCTTACCAATCAGCGGCTTGAGGTATTCGAGCGCCTCGTCAGCAAGCATTTCGATCGTATCGTGGTAGATTTGCGTATAGGCCTCGGTGTGACGCTCAGTTTTGTCCGGGCGCACCCACTCACCAAGCTCATCCTGCTCGAGGCGAAGCAGGTAACCGTTCCGGCCGTGATAGATGACTTCCGGCAGCGCGCAGACGCTGGTGCCGATCACGGGCGTGTACTCCGCCATGGATTCGATGGCAGAGAACCCGAACGTATCCTCAAAAGTCGGCAACAGCGTGAAGTGCGATCTGCCCATAAGCTCCCGGGCTTTCTCGTTCGGCAGGCCCGGTTCGTGATTTACGTTGGGAAGTTCCAGGAGATCCAGATACTTCTTCAGGAAGTCCGGATCCGTGGGATCGCTCCACACGTCTTTCCCTGCTTTCAGGGAGGAAACGATATTCACCTCGATCGGAAGGCCCTGCTCAATCGCCTTTTCGGCGATCCGCACGGCAACACATCCGCCCTTGCGAACGAAGTGACCGCCAACGAATGTCAGCACCAGCTTGGATGCGTCGTCTCCTTTGAGGCGGTCGCCTTTCTGGCCAAGTTCAACATTCGGATGCTGAACCATCATCTTGGCCTTGATCACGTCATAGGCGGGCGTGCCTTCGTGCATTGCCAGCGCAGTCCGTTTCGCGAAGTGAGACATACCAACAAGACGGCGGCACCGATTGCTGGTGATCTCGTTCAGCATCATGCGCGCGAGGATGGCGTCTTCTGCGATACCGAACGTGCGCGGTATGTGGCTTTCAAACGAACAAATCATTTTTCGCGCGCCGAGAGGAATCCGGTTCACGACGTGAACAAAGTCGGCCCCATCGCAAGGCTGCATCAGGGTGAAGCCGTCCAGCTTCGACTGCAGCTTGTTGAACGGGACAAACCAGCGGCGGCGCACATCATGCCGCGAATGCCGCGGGCTCGAGAATGCCGTAGGGTATCTGTCACGCAGCACAGATACTCGAACAGGTTTGTTTTCGGTCAGCGCTTCGCCCATGACCACCCCCAGTTAAAATTCAGGTCAGAATTCCTGTGACCAATCACTCATTGTATAGGCAAGAAACGTGACAATTTAAACGTAAAGCTGCGAAATGAGGGAAATGAACCGAAAAATCACCAAAAAAACAGTATAAATATAGTAAGTGAATACTCACTTGCGTAATTTTTGCGCTTATGCTACCCGAAGAGGCGAATTCGGAGTCTCCTATGACAAGAAATACAACAGCGTCCAAGCCCCCCGCCAAAAAACCGCGTGCCAGAAATGCACGCCCAAAAATTGAGCGTGCCGCATTGAAACTGTTTGTCCACGAAGGAGTCGATGCCGCCACAACCCGTGAGATCGCGGAAAAAGCCGGCGTGTCTGAAGGCGCCCTCTACCGGCACTATAAAGGCAAGGACCAACTGGCGCTCAGCCTCTTCATGGAAACGCATAACCGCCTGGGCCAGATGATGCAGGAGGCACTTTCCGGCGACGGCACTCTGGAAGATAAAGTCCACGCAGCCGTCAAAGCCTATTGTGAACTGGCAGACGAGGACTTCCTCCTCTTTTCCTTTCATCTTGTTTCGCTGAACCGCTACCTGCCCTACGACAAGCGGCGCGAGGATGACCCGGTCTCGATTACGGAGCGGATCATTGAAAGCCTGATGGAAGCGGACGTCATTCCGAAAGGCGATCCAGCGTTGAAAGCGGCAATGACACTCGGCATCGTCATGCAGGCCGGACAGAACAAGATCTACAATCGCCTGCCTGGCCCATTGGGCCAACATGCCGACGCGATGGCCCGGGCAGTCGTTGCCGTGCTCAAAGCTGACTGAACGTTCTCATAGACCTGGACCAAAGGAGCCCGCCATGCGCGCCGCCTTGTTTACATCCGTCTACTACATCCTCTCCGTCTTCTACGTGCTTGCCTCGGTGCCGTTTCTCATTCTGCCGGGACACACACCTGTCAGGGCCATCATCCGCAGCTACACACGGGCGATGAACCTCAACCTTCGTCTGGTGGCCGGTATCCGCAAGGAAGTGCGCGGCAAGAACAAGGTTCCTGAAGGCGCGTTCGTTCTCGCCTCGAAGCACCAGAGCTGGGGCGACGGCTATCTCGTCTATCCGGAGGTCGACAATCTCTCCTTCGTCACCGGCGATCATCTTGAGAAGTTCCCACTCGTGGGTGGAATCCTGCGCAAGCTGGGCGCAATTGTCATCGACACATGCGGCGGCGGCGAGCGCAAAGCGGCTTCGCTCAGGGAAGGCATGGAACGCGCGAAAAAGGATGGCCGGCGCATCCTGATCTACCCGGAAGGCCACCTTGCACCTGTCGACTTTCATTTCCGCTACAAGCCCGGCGTCTGGCACATGGCGCAGGCCATGCAGGCCCCTGTCGTACCGGTGGCCACGAATATCGGCCTCTACTGGCAACAACAGGACAAGAAAAAGTATCCGGGCACGGCCATTATCGAATTCCTAGATCCCATTCCGTGGGACCTGCCGAAGGAGGAATTTCTGGCGCGCCTGACCGAAGTGATCGAACAGCGCACGGCGGAGCTGGTAGCAGAGGGGCGCAGCACGCCCATAAAACGGGCGAAGCTCATACCGGACCCGCCGAAAGGAATGGAAGCCAAGCCGACGCCGGAAAACCCGGCCGCCTATAAGCCAGCCTGATAGCATTACAAGAAAACAATAAAGTTTTCCCTTTTATCAATCATATGTTTCTGTTATTCGATAACTTGCTTCAAATAACTGCACGAAGGACAGACCCATGAATACCAGAAAGACCATGCTCGCCATGATCGCTTTTGCCGCCTGCGCCTCCATGGCTACCGCAAGCGCGACGGCCGCAGAGAATGGCACCTGGACACGCAAGGAAACGGCAAACGGTCAAATGCTCTTCACCGATGTCAGCGATGCTCCGGGACTCGCGTTCTTCTGCACCAATGGGGGCAAACTGTCCGCCATGGTCAATCTGGATGGCGGAGACATTGCCGAGAAGATTGCCCGCCAATCGCGCCGTGTCCGCTCGAAAATTGCCACCCTGTCGATTGAAGGCCGCGAAGACACCCGCGCCGATTGGCACTATTTTCCAGCGACCCAGCTGGCACAGCCGGTCAGTAACTCGGTCGAACGCAAGCTTTACAACGCTGCCGTGACCGGCAGCGCGATCGGGCTCGAACTGTCCTATATGGAAAACCCGCACATCAGTCCGCCACCGCTGAACGACGATTTCAAGGCCTTCGCGACGACCTGTTCGGCAACGAACGGCGCGTGATTTCAAAGGGAAACACCAGAGACCGGCCGGGTGCATCGCGCCCGGCCTTTTTCATGGCGAAACAAAAGCTCAGCCAGCGGCAGCTGGCACGATCGTCACGCTCTCACCGCAGCCGCAGGCATCGGTCTGGTTCGGGTTGTTGAACACGAACTTCTCATGCAGCGGGGTGACCTCGAAATCCACCTCGCTGCCGAGCAGGAAAAGGACAGCCTTGGCGTCAATCAGGATGGTGACGCCATTGTCCTCAACCACTTCATCCAGCGGCTCCGGCGCCATGGCATAGTCCATGACGTATTCCATACCGGCGCACCCACCATTCTTGACGCCGACGCGCAGGTAACCTGCGCCGCGTTCTTCCATGATCTCCTTCACGCGCGCTGCAGCGGCGTCTGAGAGCTTTACGGGCTTGGGTCTGGGTCGTCTGGCCATGATGGAAAGATAGGGGCGCGGGCCCTTCCTTTCAATTAAAGCATGTTCAGCGCGAGGCGCGCTTCGTCGGACATGCGGGACGGGTCCCAGGGCGGATCGAAGGTCAGTTGGACCTCTACATCCTTCACGCCCTCTACCGTACGGGCGGCGGTCTCGATCCAGCCCGGCATGTCACCAGCCACCGGGCAGCCTGGCGCAGTCAGGGTCATTTCGATGTCGACTTTGCGGTCATCATCGATGTCGACCTTGTAGATCAGCCCCAGTTCGTAGATGTCGACCGGGATTTCCGGGTCGAACACCGTCTTGAATGCGGCGATCAGATCGTCGGTGATCCGGTTCAGCTCGTGCTGCGGAATCGCTGAAGGTGCTGCAGTTTCAGCAGCAGCGTCCACATCGCGGGAGGTCATGTCATCGGCCATCAGGGCACCTATACCAGCATTTTCCGGGCCTTGGCGAGCGCCTCTATGAAGGCGTCCACTTCGGACAGGGTGTTGTAGATGGCGAAGGAGGCGCGGGCTGTCGAGGGGACGCCGAGGTGTTCCATCAGTGGCTGGGCGCAGTGGTGCCCGGCCCGGATAGCAACGCCGTAGCGGTCCAGAATCTGAGCAATATCATGGGGGTGCGCGCCTTCGAGGCTGAAGGTCAGCACGGCGCCCTTGCCCGGCGCTTCACCGTGAATCCGGAGGCCATTGATGCCGCGAAGCCCCTCTACGGCATGACTATACAGGATCATCTCATGATCATGCACGGCCTCTGCGGGATGATTCCGTATCCATTTCAGGGCTGCGCCAAGACCAATCGCCTCCAGGATCGGAGGTGTGCCAGCCTCGAATTTGTGCGGGGCGGTATTGTAGGTGACCCGGTCGCGGGTGACGATCTCGATCATCTCTCCGCCGCCCTGATAGGGCCGCGCCCGGTCGAGTGCTTCCGCCGTCCCGCAGAGCACGCCGATCCCGGTCGGCCCGTACAGCTTGTGCCCGGTCATCACATACCAGTCGACGCCGAGGGCCTGCACATCCACCGGGATGTGAACGGCGGCCTGACTGCCATCGGCCAGCACCTGCGCGCCGGCGTCGTGCGCGAGGCGCACAATCTCCGCCATGTTTGTCACTGTGCCCAGCACATTAGACATGTGCGTCATGGCGACGAATTTCGTCTTCGGCCCGATGGCGGCGGCAAAGTCTGCCATATCCAGCGATCCATCCTCTGTCAGGCCGACCCAGCGCAGCACGGCGCCGTGGCGCTCACGCAGGAAGTGCCAGGGAATGATGTTCGAGTGATGCTCCATGATCGACAGCACGATCTCGTCGCCGGGCTGGATCTCTCCTGCCAGGGCCGAGGCGACAAGGTTGATGCCCTCGGTCGAGCCCTTGGTGAAGATGATGTTCTCGTGCGCCGGTGCGTTCAGATATTCCCGCGCCGCTTCCCGTGCCGCCTCATAGGCTTCGGTGGCCTCGTTCGACAGGGTGTGGATGCCGCGGTGCACATTGGCATAGGCCGTGCGCGACTGGTTCGCGACCGCTTCAATCACGGCGTTCGGCTTCTGCGCACTGGCCGCATTGTCCAGATAGACCAGCGGATAGCCGTTCACTTCGCGGCTGAGGATCGGGAATTCTGCCCGGATCGCCTCGATATCCAGCACGGTACTCATTTTGCCAGCCATGCCCGCGCCTGCTCTCGCAGAACGTCTTCAAGTTCGCCCGCATCTTCCAGTGCTTCAGCGATGAAGGCTTCGGTCAGCAGGGCGCGCGCCTCTTCCTCGGTAATGCCGCGCTGGCGCATATAGAACATCTGGTTCGCATCCAGCGCGCCGGATGTGTTGCCATGCGCGCATTCCACGTCATCGGCGTAAATTTCGAGTTCCGGCTTGGCGAAGACTTCGGCGCCCTCTTCCAGCAGTAACGCATTGTGCTGCATGTCCGCATCGGTCTTCTGGCCGACATTGCGCGGCACGAAAAACTTGCCCTGAAAGACGCCGCGTCCACCGTCCAGCACAGCGCCTTTGGTCTGCTGGCGCGTGACGCAGGACGGCGCGCCGTGGCGCACTTCGGTGGTGATGTCGGCATGATGGCCAGCCGCGCAGAGATAGGCGGCGTTCAGCGTCGCTTTGGCGCCGGTCTCCTGATGGGTCACGCGGGTTTCGAGGCGGCAGAGCTTGCTGCCGAATGCCAGGGTCGTCTGGCGATAGTCGGCACCTTCACTCAGATCGACGGCGGCCGTTGCCGCCAGAACTTCGGCTTTGCCAGCCCGCTGGTAGACCGTGCGGGAAAACTCCGCGCCAGCCTGCAGCGAATACTCCATCAGCGACGCTGTGAAGCCTGCGCCGCCGAGATAGGATTCGCTGATCGCCAGCTTCGCACCGGGGCGCAGTATGATCTGAACCCGTGCGAAGTTCGCTTCGCCAGCGCCGGAGAATCGGAAGTGAAGGCGCGGCAGGTCCTGCCCCGTGACTTCGATCATCAGCGTGCCCGGCTTGGTCTTGCCGCCCGCCAGCGCCGCAGCGAGGGCGCCGAGCGGCATGTCTTCCGAGGCCCCGAAGGCCTGTGCCTCGGGCTTTGCCAGCACGCGAATGCCGTCCGGCAACACGTCCGGCCAGGTGAACCCGGTGGGCGTGAAACTGAACAGCAGCGCGCCTTCGGTTGGTAGCGGGTCTTGGGAGGGGCCGGGCTCTGACGGGCTTTCGATAATGGGAAGCGCCGCCTTGAAGTCCGTCCAGTGCCAGCCTTCGACGCGGCGATGCGGCAGGCCGCCCGTCGCAAAGGCCTCGAAGGCCCGCTCGCGGCGCGCATCTTCCGGCAGCATGCCGTAGCGCGCGATCAGTTCCAGCTCAGCCGCGTTGGGATTGGCGATCAGGTCGCGTAGCGCTGTGGTCACACTGCCTCCCCGAGAATGCCGTCATAGCCCTCGGCTTCCAGGCGGTGGGCCAGATCCGGACCACCGGTCTTCACGATACGGCCAGCCGCCAGCACGTGCACCTTGTCCGGTTTGATATAGTCCAGCAGGCGCTGATAGTGCGTGATGACCAGCATGCCGCGCTCCGGGCTGCGCATGGCGTTCACGCCTTCAGCAACCGTCTTCAGCGCGTCGATGTCGAGACCGGAATCGGTCTCGTCGAGGATCAGGAAGGACGGCTCCAGCATCATCATCTGATAGATTTCGAGCCGTTTCTTCTCACCGCCGGAAAAGCCGACATTCACCGGGCGTTTCAGCATTTCGGCATCGAGCTTCAGCTGTTTGGCGATCTCGCGGGACTTCCTGATGAAATCCGGCGCGGAAATCTCGTCCTCGCCGCGCAGTTTGCGCTGGGAGTTCATGGCCGTGCGCACAAAGGTCATCACCGGTACGCCGGGGATCTCCACCGGGTACTGGAAGGACAGGAACATGCCTTTCGCGGCGCGCTCTTCCGGGTCCATGTCCAGAATGTCTTCGCCGTTCAGCGTGGCGGTGCCGCCGGTCACCTCATAGCCGCTCCGGCCGGTGAGGACATAAGACAGGGTCGACTTGCCAGCGCCGTTCGGGCCCATGATGGCGTGCACCTCACCGGCGGGCACCTCAAGGGTCAGCCCGTTGATGATCTGCTTGGCGTCTTCGGCCTCGCCCACGGTGGCGGTCAGGTTCTCAATCTTCAACATGGGGCCGATGTAGGGCCGACCGGGCCTCAGGGAAAGCCCTTAGGTCAGGAATGGGGGCATCAGAAAAGCTCAACCCGGTTGGATACGAAGCGCTGAATGAGCCGTCCACACGCCAAGATTGTCCCGCAGCGCGCATTCGGTTATGTCTGGTTGCCAATAATGGGGACGTAAATCATGCAACAGCACAGCGCCATTCCGGCGATCTTTCTGGCTATCACCGCACTTGCGACCGCCGCCTTTCCGGCAGCCGCTGATGCGGACCTGTCCGAGCCAGCCCTGAGAGACGCCCGGGCGGCATTCGAAACCTGCGAGACCGCGAATGAGGCCACAGAAACCAACGCATCGACCGCTGGTCCTCTGGCGGCCTGCATCGCTGCCCTCGGCCAGGTGGAGGCCATCTACGATGCGCTGCCATCCACAACGGTGAAGGACCACTCCCTTCGGGACATGTTCCGGGCATCGCTCACCCTGTCGATCCTGGATGCTGACGTGACGGCAAACGGCGGCCTGACACGTCAGGGCTGCACCTATGCGCGCAAGTACGTGTCGATCGCCAGCAATGCCGAAATTGTCGACCCGGAGCAGCGCGCCGAGCTTGAGGACAACAAGACCTTCCTCGAAGAGAACTTCATTCCCCTGTGCGATCAGGACTTTCCAGAATAGCGGGCTGGCTTAGCCCGTACTGCCCTGAAGACTGACCTCAAGCAGCTTCTGCACCAGTCATCCTTCGACTTCGCTCAGGATGAGTCCGTTCTTGGCTGCAACTCCGTAGCGCTCATGCTGAGCGAAGTCGAAGCACGAGCGCGAGCTTTTGTTACCCAACGCTGCCCTCAAGGCTGACTTCCAGCAGTTTCTGCGCTTCCACGGCGAACTCCATCGGCAGTTCCTGAAGCACTTCGCGGACGAAGCCATTGACCAGGAGGGCCACGGCCTGCTCCTCGCCGAGGCCGCGCTGGCGGGCGTAGAAGAGCTGGTCTTCGGAGAGTTTGGTGGTCGTTGCCTCATGCTCCAGCTGCGCGTCGGCGCGGCGGTTCTCGACATAAGGCACCGTGTGGGCCCCGCAGCGGCCGCCGATCAGCAGGCTGTCGCACTGGGTGAAGTTGCGGGACTTCTCGGCGCGCTTGTTGATGGAAACGAGGCCGCGATAGGTGTTGTCGGACTTGCCGGCCGAGATGCCCTTGGAAATGATCCGGCTCTTCGTGCGCTTGCCGAGGTGGATCATCTTGGTGCCGGTGTCGGCCTGCTGGCGGCCATTGGTGACGGCGATGGAGTAGAACTCACCCACGCTGTCATCGCCGCGCAGGATGCAGGACGGGTATTTCCAGGTGACGGCAGAACCGGTTTCCACCTGCGTCCAGGAGATCTTCGAGCGCGCACCGCGGCAGTCGCCGCGCTTGGTCACGAAATTGTAGATACCGCCCTTGCCGTCTTCATCGCCCGGCCACCAGTTCTGGACGGTGGAATATTTGATCTCGGCATCATCGAGGGCGACCAGTTCGACCACGGCGGCGTGGAGCTGGTTCTCGTCGCGCATCGGCGCGGTGCAGCCTTCAAGGTAAGAGACGTAAGCGCCTTCGTCACAGACGATCAGTGTACGTTCGAACTGGCCGGTATTCTCTGCGTTCATGCGGAAATAGGTCGACAGCTCCATCGGGCAGCGCACGCCCTTCGGCACATAGACGAATGTACCATCCGAAAAGACCGCGCTGTTCAGCGTGGCAAAGTAATTGTCAGACTGCGGAACGACTGTGCCGAGGTATTTTTTCACCAGTTCGGGATGCTCGCGCACGGCTTCGGAGATCGACATGAAGATCACGCCGGCCTTTTCCAGCTCCTTGCGGAACGTGGTGGCGACGGAGACGGAGTCGAACACGGCATCGACGGCAACGCGCGGCGCTTCGCGGGCGGCGGCAGCCGTTTCCGCCGCGCCTTCCACCCCCAGCAGGACTTCCGCCTCGCGCAGCGGAATACCGAGCTTTTCGTAGGTTTCGAGGATTTCCTTCGGAACGTCGTCAATCGACTCATACTTCGCGCCGGATTTGGGCGCGGCATAGTAATAGTAATCCTGGTAATCGATCGGCTCGTAGCGGACCTTGGCCCAGGTCGGCTCTTCCATGGTCAGCCAGCGGCGATACGCAGCGAGGCGCCATTCCAGCAGCCAGTCCGGCTCTTCCTTTTTGGCCGAGATGAAGCGGATCGTGTCTTCCGACAGGCCCTTCGGCGAGAACTCCATATCAATCGTGGTGGAGAAGCCGGCAGAATAGTTCTCGGACTCGAGCGCCTTCGCGGCCTCGACCGTTTTCGCGTCGATGCCCTCTTTGACGATCACTTCGGTGCAGTCGTCTTCGTGCTCGTCCGTTCCGCCGCAGCAGTCCATTACGCTTTTTCCTTCGCGATGATGCGCTCGGCCGCCTTCAGCCATGCATCGGCAACGCCGTCAAAGTCTGACGGCAGTGTACTCCATCCAAAGCTGGTGCGGATTGCCGATTCTGCAAGGGTGTCGTCCGCGCCCATCGCCATCAGGACAAGACTGCGCCTGACCTTGCCGGAGGAACAGGCCGAGCCCGCAGACACGCACACACCGGCCAGGTCCATGGCCATCACCTGCGTTTCGGCAGCGAAACCGGGCTTCGCGAAGTTCGACACGCCCGCGAGACGCGGCGAGCCCTTGCCTGTAACAATCACGCCACCTTCGGCTTCAAGCCGGGCCTCCATGGCGTCGCGATGAGCCGCCAGGGCCTGGTATTTCGGCATGTCCCGCATGGCGGCCTCGATGGCAGCGGCGAAACCTGCAATCGCGGCGACGTTTTCCGTGCCGGAGCGCAGGCCCCGTTCCTGACCGCCGCCATACTGGACGGCCTTCAACGGCGCTCCCGCCCGGTGCCAGAGCGCGCCTGCCCCCTGAGGCCCGCCAATCTTGTGAGCGCTGAGAGCAAGGTAATCGACGCCGAGCAGACCGACATTCACCGGCACTTTGCCGAGCCCCTGCACGGCATCGCAGATCGTCAGCCCGCTTGCTTCGCGTACAAGCGCGGCGGCTTCCGCGACCGGCTGGAGGATGCCAGTCTCGTTGTTCGCGAGCATCAGGCATAGGACAGGCGTGCCTTTGGCGGCATGGTCCCATGACTTCAGACGGCTTGCGAGATCTTCCAGGTCAACGGTCCCGGCGGAGGTGAGATAGGCTGTTTCCATTACAGCGCCGGAATGCGCCGCCGCCTTGCCAATCGCCTCGTGTTCCAGCGCCGAGACGATCAGGGTGCACTTGCCTTCAAGGCCCGCCACCACGCCGTGCACAGCAAGGCTGTCGGATTCGGTGCCGCCGGAGGTGAAAACGATGTCTTCTGCCCGGCTGCCGATCGCACCGCCGACTGTTGTCCGCGCCCGTTCGACCGCGCCCCGTGCTGCGCGCCCAGCCGTGTGAACAGAGGACGGATTCATCGCGCCCATGTCATAGACGGCGAGCATCGCCTCACGCGCTTCGGGGCGCAGCGGGCTGGTCGCATTGTGGTCTGCATAGATCATGCGCCCCATATAACCTTTCGGGCCTTCAGGTGCACCTGCAGAAAAATTTGCATTTCAGTCGCCGTTTGGCTTATCACCCGGCGCTTAACCCGAAATTCCGAGGATGCCATGGCAGAACTCATCATTCCGGGCCCTCAGGGCCGTATCGAAGCGCGTTACACAGAGCCGCCATATGACGGCGCTCCAATTGCGCTGATCCTTCATCCCCACCCGAAAGCCGGTGGCACGATGCAGGACCCGATCTCGATCATGCTGTACCAGATGTTCGAGAAGCATGGCTTCGGCGTCCTGCGCTACAATTCGCGCGGCGTCGGCCGCAGCCAGGGCCAGTACGACCAGGGCATCGGCGAGCTGGAAGATGCCGCCTATGTTCTTGATTACATTGAAAACATGGCGGAAAGCCCGCGCTATGTCTGGTGTGCCGGCTACTCCTTCGGCGCCTGGATCACGCTTCAGCTGCTGATGCGCCGCCCGGAAATCGATGGCTTCCTTGCCATCTCTCCGCCGGCCAACCACTATGACCTGTCCTTCCTGGCACCGTGCCCGGCCTCCGGCCTGATCGTGTCCGGCGACAGCGATGCGGTTTCTTCTCCGGAAGACGTGGAGCGCGCGCTCACCAAGGTTCGCGTCCAGAAGGGCGAGGAAATCGAGCGCACCACGGTCAAAGGGGCGAACCACTTCTATCAGGACCGCCGCGATGAGCTGATCGGTACCTGCGAAGAATACCTCCTCCGCCGCCTTGCTGCCGCTGAAGAGAAACTGCGCCTCGAAGCCGAAGGCGACTAGGCCAGCAGTATTCCGCCTGTCATTGGTTCCGGCACGCCTGTCGTGCCGGGCCAACTGATCGGCAGGCCACGGGCCGTGCGCGCGGCGAGATAGGCGAAAGCTTCAGCTTCGATACTGTCCCCGCGCCATCCGGCCGTTTCCGCACTCAGAACAGGACATGGCAGCGCTCGCGCCAGCGCATCCATCAGTGCCGGGTTATGCCGTCCGCCACCGCAAGCAATGACGCGGGACGGAACTTCCGGCAGCTGCGCGACACCCGCGGCAACGGCCCGCGCAGAAAACTCCGTAAGCGTCGCTGCCCCGTCCTCGACTGACATGCCTTTGACCATCGCGGCCGAGAAATCGTAGCGGTCGAGCGATTTGGGCGGTGCCTCGCTGAACCAGTCATGC
The DNA here is from genome assembly GCF_963678195.1 of uncultured Hyphomonas sp. Taxonomy (NCBI): domain Bacteria; kingdom Pseudomonadati; phylum Pseudomonadota; class Alphaproteobacteria; order Hyphomonadales; family Hyphomonadaceae; genus Hyphomonas; species uncultured Hyphomonas sp. Next base: position 1,821,396 of record NZ_OY782759.1, on the reverse strand, counting down.
TGCAGCAACTGCGCCAGCAGCGCCTCATCCGCCGCGCCCGCTTTCGCGAGGGCCCCGCCAAAATCGTGCGTACCGTGGCCGTGGCTCTCAACCCATTCATCGATCGGGCCATTCGCGGGCCCCGTGTCGAAGGCCATCAGCGTCCCATCCGCCAGTTTTGCGGTGATGTTCGCGACACCGCCGAGATTCAACACGCAGGCTGCCCCATCTCCGAGCCGTTGCATCAGCGCGGAATGATAAGCGGGCGCAAGCGGCGCGCCCTGCCCACCCGCAGCAACATCTGCCGTCCGGAAATCGCAAGCTAGCGGAACGCCCAGCGCCGACCGCATGGCCGAGGCGTCAATCAGCTGCAGCGTTGCGCCGGGCTTTCCCGGCACAGGGCGCCTGTGCAGCACGGTCTGGCCATGCACGCCTGTCAGGACCGGCGCGGGGCCGGACCAGGCAGACAGCAATTGCTGCATGGTTTCCGAATGCGTCTGCGTGACCACAGCTTTGGCCGCGTCGAACACCTCATCCGGCTGCGGCCCCGACCAGTTCCAGGCGCGGGCTGCGTCCGTCGCAACCTGAAGGGTGCTGCGCTCTTCCGGGAGGTATTTGCGCTCTGCCGTGGCACCGAACTCAAACACCTGCTCGCCGTCTGTCAGGATCAGGGCTGCATCGACAGCATCCAGAGAGGTGCCTGACATGAAGCCAGCCACCCAAATCGGCCCAGAATCTGAAATCGCAGTGTTCAAGCGGCTCCCTTTCCGTGCTACGCGCCCTGCCTTCACGGAGACACGAGAAGATGAGCGAATACAAGTCGGAATTCCTGAAGACGCTGCAGACGCGCGGCTTCATCAAGCAGATGACCCATGAGGCCGAGCTTGACGCCTATTGCCAGGCAGGTGTCCCGATTGCCTATATCGGCTTCGACGCAACGGCGGACAGCCTGCACGTCGGATCGCTGCTCCAGATCATGATGCTGCGCCACCTCCAGAAGGCCGGCGGCAAGCCAATCGTCCTGATGGGCGGCGGCACCACGAAAGTGGGTGACCCGACCGACAAGGAAAAGTCCCGCCCCCTGCTCACCAATGAGCAGATCGAGGCGAACATCGCCGGCATCAAGAAGGCGTTCGAACCGTTCCTGACTTTTGGCGACGGCCCGACCGACGCCATCATGGTCAATAATGACGACTGGCTGAGCAAGCTCGGCTACATCGAACTGCTCCGCGAAGTGGGCGTGCATTTCACGATCAATACGATGGTGAAGCAGGACACGGTCGCCCGGCGCCTCGCCAATGAGCAGCCCTACACTTTCCTCGAATTCAACTATCTGCTGATGCAGTCCTACGACTTCCTCGAACTGTTCCAGCGGCAGAATTGCCGCATCCAGCTCGGCGGATCTGACCAGTGGGGCAATATCGTCGGCGGGGTGGACCTGGTGCACAAGGCCGCTGGCGGCGACGTGTTCGGCATCACCGCGCATCTCATCACCACCGCTTCCGGCGGCAAAATGGGCAAGACGGCCGATGGCGCAGTCTGGCTGAATGCTGACCGCAAGAGCCCCTACGAATACTGGCAGTTCTGGCGCAACACCGAAGATGCCGATGTCGGCCGCTTCCTGCGCCTGTTCACCGAATTGCCGCTGGACGAGATCGAAGCGCTTGAGAAACTCGACGGCGCCGAGGTCAACAAGGCCAAAATCGCACTCGCCAACGCAGCGACCACCATGCTGCACGGTGAAGCCGCTGCGAAGGAAGCTGAAGCGGCTGCTTCTGCAGTGTTCGCAGGCGGCGGCACAGCCGCGGCCCTGCCGACCGTCGAAATTCCGTCTGCGGAGCTCTTCAGTGATTATCTGGTTGCTGCTGCCTTTACGGCTGCGGGCCTGACCGAAAGCAATGGCGAAGCACGCCGCCTGATCAAACAGGGCGCCGCGAAGGTCAACGACCAGCAGGTCAAGGACCAGAACGCGACGCTGGTGGAAACGGACGTAGTCGACGGTAGCATCAAGCTATCGGCAGGCAAGAAACGCCACGCGCTGGTGAAGCCGGTCTAGGCCTCAGAATTCCTCGTCCGGAATGGGCGGAAGTTCTGACGGGATGGGCTCATCCGGCGGGCGCGGCTTGGCTTCCGGGATACGTGTGTCCGACGGGTTCTCGAAGATCCGGCGGATCACCCCCGGCGCCAGTGCGGAAAGCGGATTCACCGAGACGTTGGCTTTCTCCATCGTCCCCCGGATCGAGTAGGTGAGGGAGAAGACGCCCTCACCGTCCCGACCGACAACCAGGTCCCCCAGAATCGGAATTGTTCCGAGCGCGGAGTTCATGCCGAAGCTCGGCACCAGCACGCCGTCGAACTCAATCTTGCTGGTCTTGGAATCGTAATAGCCATTTGTGGTCAGGCCAAGGGCTGGCCCCTGCGCCTTGGCGCCGGTCACCACATAGCGCTCTCCAGCGATGGTCAACGGAATGTCGAGCCGGGAAAACAGCACACCTTCCCCGCCCAGCGTATCGGCCAGCCCGCGAAGAGACGCGAGCGACAGGATCTGCGTCAGGAATGGCGAGTTGATCATACGGGTGTTCGTAATGGAAATGTCGAATTTCGACGGCTGGTCGCCGTTCGCCAGCGTACCATCCATGTCGAGCTGGCCGCCTTCGAGATAGTCGATCCCGAGAAACGCACTCGCAATGAAGCCGGCATCGCCGCTGGATACGTGGATTGTCGCCGCCTTGCCGCCATTTGTGTCAAAGCGCGCTTCAAAGGGTGACCCGTCCGCGGCAAGGCCTGTCGCCATGAACGTGTCGATCCCGGCAGCGCCGGACGCCATGGAGAATTTGGCCTCAGTCATATCGAGGCCCGGTCTCAGTGTGAGCGTGTCGACATTTGCGGTGACGCGCAGCGGAGTCTTCGTCCCTGCATCGTCGGCCTCACCGATCACCCCGACGCCCGGCATTGCACCGGACAAGTCCAGATAGGTGCCTGTCAGCCCCAGATTCAGGGCGCCATCCTCGCGGGTAACCGTGCCGCCGACATCGGCCTTGTTCTTCAGATAGGCGCGGCGGAGCGTGGCAGAGACAAGCTTGGAGTCTCCGCCCAATGTGAAGTCGCCATCAAGATACGCATCGTCGGCGTGGAACACGACTGTCGCCGTATAGCCGTCCTTCAGTCCCTGATAATGCACCGACGCCTTGGCTTCCTTGTCGCGCGCCTTGACCCAGCCGATCTCTGACAGATCCAGCCGGGCCTCTGTCAGGTCAAGCGCCGTATCCGCGACGATGCTGGAGCCTTCGCCAATTTCTGCCTGCACTTCGATCGGGATTTCGCCGGAAAGGTAAGCCCGGCCGAGCACTCCGAACTCATTCAGGAAGTCAGGCGTGACAATGCTGGACGCCGACAGCAATGACGGCTGGTCGCCATCATTAAACGCATCGCGCCAGGTGAATTGCACCGGTGAGGGCCCAAGATCGCCGAACCCCGAAATGGTCATGCCATCCTGATCGACATTCACTTTGGCCGAACCATCGGTGAGGTCGAAGCCCAGGGCCGCATCCTTGAGACCAGCCTCTTTCACCGAACCGATCGCCGTGAACCGTATGTCCTCATACGGAACATCGTCCAGCGCGGGACGGAACATCTCGAAGGTCATATCGCCATCGCCAGACAAGCGCTCGGGATCGAAGTCGATCTGGAGGCGCGAATCGACCAGCGTCTTCATGACCAGAGAAATGGGGCCATGCCCGCGCGCGAAAACACGGAAGTCGCCGCCATGATCATTGAAGGCAGGCATGACAAAGGCGCCTTCGTCCAGATCCCAGCCGCCATACTCCCCGGAGTCGAGCGTCACCCGGAAAGAATTTCCGGTCAGACGGCCTTTTCCGAGTCCTCTCTCCACCGGCGGCAGATCAGACAGGAACTTCACCCAGGCATCCTCTGCCACAAAAGTCAGCTCCAGATCGCTGTCTCGCAGGTATCCATCTTCACCAAAGCTGTCGCGCTTCAGATCAATGTGCCCTTTGACATCCCGGATCGCCCCAGCCTCGATATTATCACGCGCAAAATTGCGACCGCCCGTGCCCAGACCGACGGGCCAGAACGCCATCACCGTATTCTTGGTCACGTCCCCGCTGGTCTCAAGGGAGATACTTCCGAGGATGGGCGGTTCGCCGTCCTGCTTGTCCGGCGTCAGGCCGATACTGCCAGTCACGTGGAAGCCAGCGTCCGCCTCCATGAACTTGAGGTCCAGATCATCGATCTGCCGCGCATTTACGCTTAGCAGCCCTGCCCCTTCGACACCGGTCAGCGTGACGGGCCTTTCGAAGACGGGGGTGAAGTCGAGTTTCAAGCTGTCGCTTTTCAGTTCGAATTCATGGGCCGCCTGACCTTCCAGAATGTTTTTCAGCGTCAGGATCGCCTCACCGCTGGCCGGCCCGACTTTGTCGCCTGTGATGTCGATCTGCATCGTGTCATCATTGGCGAGATAGGTCGCCGTGATATCGAGGCCTTTTACGTCGACGCCTCCAGCGAACGGAACGCGGCCTTCTCCCATTTCGGAGTGGAAGGCGACCTCGCCAATCCCGGTCGATGTTGCAAAATCAAGCGTGGCATCAGCACTGGCGGGAAGTCCTTCAAAGGCATCAACTTCCGCACCGAACCGCGCTGCAAGGTCTGCCAGCGGCCAATCGGCCACGGCGATCTCTGCATGCAGTCTGTCTTCCGCCGTGTAAGACCGAACGGTCGCCGCCAGCCCGCCCGGTAATCCTTCACCCGCACCACTGCCGGCAACACTGACCAGAATGCCATCCGCTTCGCGGGAGATGCTCCCCTTGGCGTCGGTAATGTCGAGAACCGGCTGCTGGTTGCTGTCTCGCAGGCGAAATTCGAAACCGGTAAAGCCGAGATATTCCAGTGCGTAGTTCTGCTCGCCCTGCTTGAGCGCCTCCAGCACGGGCGGCAGCACTTCATTGGCACGCTGAAGCCACTCCTGCGGCGTTTCCGGCAATTTGCCTTCCGGGATCTCCGGCAAGGGTTCCCCGCCGACGAACCAGATCGACGGTGTTTCCTGATCGATGTTGACCCAGCCATCGACCAGATCGAGACGCAGGACCTCGATATCCCCCAGAACCAGCGACGATCCGGACAGGACGATATTCGCGTGACTGGCCTCGGCACTGAGGTTGCCTTTTGCGTCCATCATCTGAAGGCGGGAACCGGAAATATGGAGGCGCTTGTCTTCGGCCGACCATTCGAGCTGGACACCGCCCAGGCGGACCTCCCGGCCATCGCGCGCCTCGGTCATGGCCCGCTCCAGATCGTCCTGGAACATGGACAGGTCCATGGGACCTGAATAGAGCCGGGCCGCCAGCAAACCTGCCGCAACAAGGACGAGCAGGATCAGGCCGCCAAGTATTTCAAGAAAAATCAGTGAGGCGGTCTGGCGGACCAAGGGCACGCTCCGTACAAGTCGGGTCCAGTCATACACGCCGTTCGGCGCTGTGTCTGATATAAGCAGGACAGCCGGGGCGCACCATAGGAGGATTACATGGCAATCGGACCCAAAGAAGGCGGGCCTGCCCCGAATTTCAGCATGGATTCAACGCAAGGGCTGATAAAGCTTGCCGATTACAAGGATCAGCTCCTGGTTCTCTACTTCTATCCGCGGGACGACACGCCGGGCTGTACGACCGAAGCGAAAGACTTCACGGCCCTGGCTGACGAGTTCGAGAAGGCCGGCGCCAAAGTCGTAGGGGTTTCACGCGACACAATGGCTAAGCACGAGAAATTCGCGGCCAAACATGACCTCGGCGTTACGCTCGCATCGGACGAAGATGGCAAGGTCTGCGAGGCCTATGGGGTCTGGGTCGAGAAGAAAAACTACGGCAAGACCTATATGGGAATCGAGCGCTCAACCTTCCTCATCGGACCTGACAAAAAGGTAATGCGAATCTGGCGGAAAGTACGCGTGAAGGGACATGCCGAAGATGTACTCAATGTCATCAAATCAGGCGCCTGAGTTCTGACCTTCTGCATACGTTTTTTCCATGTTTAACAAGCCTTTTACCCTCATGAGCGAAAATTTACACGAATTCTGTGCCCGAGGGGTTTCTTAGCGTATCGAAATCGGTATGTATTATCCCCAAGGGTTTGGGAAACCTGCTGTAATGATTATTGCAGCAGGGGAGTGATTTTCCGGTTCTACGGGTGGCGTTAATGGCGAAGTGGAGCGCGAATCTGAAGGCGGCCTTCAATAAAGCCTTCCCTGAGCGTCAAATCTACCATCGCAGTGGCGGCACGGTCCGCTATATCTCCGTGTCTCCATGGCAGCAGGCAATATTTGCGGCCGGCGTTGCCGCGCTGGCAGGCTGGACGATTTTTGCGACAGGTTCATTCGTGCTGAGCGGTGGCGGAAGCACCCTGTCCGGAAACCCGGATGGCCGCGAACTCGCCAAATACGAACGCTGGGTGCAGGAGCTTCGCGCCAAGGACGCCCTGTCACGGTCGCTGCTTGAAGAACGCACGGACGCTTTCCAGAAAGAGACCGTCGAGTGGGAAGAACGCCAGAAGGCACTCGAAGACCTCTACAAACAGCTTAAGGGCGAGGACGATCTCGAAACCTCCTCCCTTAAGGGTGATGGCGCGTCCCTGCTGGTCCAGGCATCGATCGAAGAAGCGGACAGCCGGCAGTCGCGCGAACCGGTCCGGATTACCGCGCAATTCGAAACCGCCAGCTCACGTGGATCCGTCCGGTCACTCAAGATGGATCAGGAACGCATTCTGGACGAAGCGGAAGATATCGCGACGGAGCGCACGGAACGCGCACGCGGCATTCTCGCCCTTACATCGGTCGGATCTGACCGCATCGTGGCTAGCAGCGAAACGGGCGGCCCGTTCATTTCGCTCGCCAATGCGACGTCCGGGCCTGACCTCAGCAGCCTTTCCCTGACCGACACCACCTTCTATTCCCGCCTGTCGCAAACACAGGCCCGGGTCGCGGAAATGCTCTACTATGAGGACATCGTGTCCTCTCTGCCGCTCGGCGTCCCTGTCGGGGTGCCATACAGGCTGACCAGTAATTACGGCGTTCGCGTCGATCCTTTCAAGAAACGCCCAGGCTGGCACAATGGCATCGACATGGCGGCTTATCATGCCGCACCGATCGTCGCCGCCGGCCCTGGCGTTATCTCTTACGCAGGTCCCCGTTCGGGCTACGGGCGGCTTGTGGAAATCGACCATGGGCACGGCTTCAAGTCGCGCTATGGCCACCTCAGCGGAATTACGGTAAAAAAAGGCCAAACCGTGGAGGTCGGCGATCTTGTGGGCAAGATGGGTACAACCGGTCGTAGCACGGGGGACCACCTTCATTTCGAAGTCTGGTTTAACGGCAAACCTTATGATCCAATAAAATTCCTGAAAGCAGGCCGTCATGTTCACCAAGAGTAACAAACACAACGACACACCGTCGGCACCTGAGCCGGCCAAAGTCCAACCTTCCGTCGATGCCATCCGCGGCGCCGCCTCGAAGCCGTCCGCCCGGGCTGCATCCATCATTTGCGCAGACATGAAGATCAATGGCTCGGTGACGTCGGAAGGCGCACTGCAGATTGATGGCACCGTCGATGGCGACGTGGCCGCGACCGACATCACCATCGGCGCCTCCGGTCACATCACCGGCGAGGTCAAAGCCGAAGTCGTGAAAGTCAAAGGCCGCATCAAGGGCTCCATCCGCGCCCGCAAGGTCGAACTGGAAACCGGCGCACATGTGAAGGGCGACATCGTTCACTCTTCGCTGCAGATCCAGTCGAACGCCGTTTTCGAAGGCCAGGTCAAACACTCTGACGATCCGCTGAAGGATGCCGCCCCGCGCGCAGCTGCCAGCGATGCTCGTCCGGCTGCGTCGTCCTCAGCGCCGAGCGCGACTCCCAACGCCACAGGTGGCTTCGGCATTTCGCCAACCGCTTCCTGATTCAGACTGCATTTGAATTGAAACGCCGGTATCGCGAGATGCCGGCGTTTTTTCGTGTGTTTCACAGCCGCTGTCTCAGCCTGCAACCTTGCCCGGCTTCCCTTAGCTGATAGGGTCCGCCGCAATTGTGACAACGGAGTATTTGATATGCGTGCGTGGTTGATTGCCCTCGGTCTGGCCTTGTCCATGGGACCGGCTTTCGCGGATGAAACGGTGAAACAGGAGGCGTCCGGATCTGCGACCAGCGCAGCAGCGATCCCCGAGGCAAAATCCTTCTCTTCCGACCACACGTTCAAGCTCCGCGGCCAAACGATCAAGTACAAAACGATTGCCGGTGAGACCTATCTCCGGGACGAGAAAGACCAGCCGACCGCATCGATCTTTTCGGTTGCCTATCTCCGCGATGGCGTCAGCGACCCGACCACGCGACCAGTGACATTCGTCTTCAATGGTGGGCCGGGCTCGGCGTCCCTGTGGCTGCACATGGGCGCTTTCGGTCCGAAACAGGTGATTACACCATCGGACGCGCGCGGTGTCGGCGCGCCGCCCTACACGATCCAGGACAATCAGAATTCACTCCTGGATGTCAGCGACCTCGTCTTCATCGACCCCGTCGGAACGGGTTACTCCCGCCCGCTGGGCGATACGGAAGGCAAGGAGTTCTACGGCGTCAACGAAGATTCGGAGAGCATTGCCGAATTCATCCGCATCTGGCTGACGGAAAATGGGCGCTGGAACAGCCCGAAATTCCTGGCCGGCGAAAGCTACGGCACGACACGGGCCGCCGCCCTCACAGAGAAACTACAAGGCGGTTGGAACGGGATCGGCCTGAACGGGGTCATCCTGATCTCGGCGATCCTGGACTTCCAGAATGCGCGTTTTGCGCCTGGCAATGACTCCCCCCATATCGCCTTCTTCCCGACCGAAGCCGCGATTGCCTGGTATCATGGGAAAGCAAACAAGGCGCGCTGGAATGACAATTTCGACGCGTTCGTTGCCGACGCCCGCACCTATGCGACAGACACGCTCGCCCCGGCCCTGATCCGTGGTTCGACTCTGACGTCAGAGCAGAAAAGCGCCATTGCTGCAGACATGAGCGACTATCTCGGCGTATCTGCGAAATGGATCGAACTGGCGAACCTGCGTGTGGACGCGACGCGATTCCGCAAAGAACTGCTGCGCAATGAAGGCTACACGGTTGGCCGGTTTGACGGCCGCTACAAAGGCATCGACAGCGAAGGCACGGCAGACGCACCCGAGAATGACCCGTCCGGCTACGGAATGGACACGGCCTATGTCGCTGCGATCAATGACTACCTGACCCGTGAGCTGAAAGTGGACTTCACCCGCCCCTACAAGGTGCTGACAGGAGAGCCCGGTTCACAATGGAACTGGAGCATGAACGAGCAGGGCTGGCCGGCCTATGTGAACGTCACGCCCTGGCTCGGCAAAGGCATGCGGGAAAACCCGGACCTGAAGGTCCTGCTGGCATCAGGCTGGTACGATCTGGCAACGCCATTCTTCGGCGCCGAAATGGCGATGTACCAGAATGGCGTCGTGCTCGACCGGGTCCAGTTTGATTACTACGACGCCGGGCACATGATGTATCTGAAGGAGTCCGACGGGGCGAAGCTCTCCAACGATGTTCGTGGATTCATTCAGGCCGGACAATAATCCCGCTCGGGATCAGGCACTTTTCCGGACGAGGGCCGTGTTCATGCGCGTGCCCTCGACCACAATGTCGTCGCCATTGTGAATGACCTCCGAGCCATCCACGGTCTCGGCGCCCCAGACCGTGTCGCCAATCTTCACGCGTCCCTGCCCGGCATTCGAAAAATCTGATGTGGCTACGCCGCGCTGCCCGATCAGGCTGTCCATGCGCTTGTTCAGCGTTGGATGCTCCGGCGTGGTCTTGCGCATGCCGGACAGCACGGTGCGGCCCAGAATAAAGAGAGCCACTGATGCCGCCCCGAAGAACAGAACCTGCCCCTGCCAATGGGCCAGACTGTCCGGCGCAAACGCGGCAAAAGCTGCGGTCAGCCAGGCTGCGATGGAAATCATCAGCAGGTCAAAGGTTCCGGTCATCATCTCGATGCCGAACAGCAGCAACCCAAGCGCCAGCCAGTGCCAGACGGTCAGGTGGGTGAAAAGCTCTTCCAACATTGTATGCCTCCGAAAGCAGGTCGTCTGTCAGGTGCCCCGGCTCAGTCCGGAGCACCTGAAACTGGCAGGCCTCAGCCTCGTGTCGGCGGCACGGCGCCGGACTGAACCTGCACGTCTTTCGCGGCACCGGTGAGGCCTTTGATGCCTTCAATGGCGCCGATGATGCTGGAGAACTCGGCCGGAATGATGACCGTCTTCTGCTGATTGGACGTCGCGAGCTTGCTGAAGGCTTCCACATAGGCCTGGCCGAGGAAGTAGTTGATCGCGTTGACGTCACCGCGCGCGATCGCTTCAGACACCATAGCGGTCGCCTTGGCTTCAGCTTCGGCTTCACGTTCGCGGGCTTCAGCATCGCGGAAGGCAGCTTCGCGGCGGCCTTCGGCTTCGAGGATCTGTGCCTGTTTCTGGCCTTCGGCCTTCAGAATGGCCGACTGCTTGTCGCCTTCTGCCGTCAGGATTTCCGCACGCTTCAAACGCTCGGCCTTCATCTGGCGGGCCATGGCTTCGGTGATGTCCGCCGGCGGGCTCAGATCGGCGATCTCTATCCGCGTGACTTTCACGCCCCAGGGGTTCGTTGCGGCATCAATCACGCTGAGAAGGCGGGCGTTGATGTCATCGCGGTTTGACAGAACCTCATCCAGGTCCATCGAGCCGACCACGGTACGGATATTGGTCAGCGAAAGGTTCTGAATGGCGTGGTGGAGATTGTTGACCTCATAGGCCGCAGCCACGGGATCAATCACCTGAATGAAGACGATGGCATCGCAGGACACCATGGCGTTGTCCTTGGTGATGACTTCCTGCTGAGGCACATCGAGGACCGTCTCCATCATGTTCATCTTCCGGCCGACCCGGTCGATAAATGGCGTAATGACAGACAAACCGGGCGTCAGCGTCTTGGTGTAGCGCCCGAAACGCTCAACCGTGAAATTATACCCTTGGGGCACGAACTTGAATGCCGACACAAGCCCCGTGATCGCCACCACAAAGACGAGCACGATCACCACAAAATACGGATCCATTAGGTCCCTCTCCTCTGCTACACACAGTTTAAGTGGGGAGGGATTTGCCGTTTTTCAATAAAAATCAAACAAAATCGGCGTGCCTGTCCCCCAAGCACGCCGATCATGAACTGAAATGGTTAAAAGGCGTTACGCCAATTAAATCAAAGTTGTCCGAGCATATAGTCCGCGCTGGAAACCTTGAACTCACCGCCCTGCTCGACATTGAGCTCGGAAACCACGCCGTCTTTCACGATCATGGAGTAACGCTGCGACCGCTGGCCCATACCGAAGCCTGAGCCGTCCATCTCAAGGCCGAGGGCTTTCGCAAACGTGCCGTTGCCGTCAGCCAGCATGCGTACTTTGCCATCTGCGCCGGCACTCTTGCCCCAGGCGCCCATGACGAACACGTCATTGACCGAGGTGCAGACGACATCATCCACACCCTTGCCTTTCAGCTCATCGAGCTTCTCGACAAAGCCAGGAAGGTGTTTTGCCGAACAGGTCGGGGTGAATGCGCCAGGCACGGCGAACAGGGCGACCGTTTTGCCGCCGAAGACGTCTGCCGTTGTGCATGGCGCCGGGCCATCTGCCGTCATTTCCATGAAAGTTGCGTCCGGAAGTTTGTCACCGACCTTGATGCTCATCTGCTTTTCTCCCTGCAGGTTTGACCATGGAGATAGGCTGCCATGCGCTGTGAAGCAAGGATTCCCGCCCTTGCCAAAGCTGCCGGGATGGCTCAGCCTCAGCATTTAAGGAAGCCGCGCACAATGGATACAGACCTGACAGGCAAGCTCCTGATCGCCCTGCCCGGCATCGGCGATGCACGCTTTTCGCGTTCGGTCATTCTGGTCTGCGCCCACTCCCCGGAATTCGCGATGGGCATCGTGCTCAACAAGCCCATGGCGCATCTGCGCCTGCCGCAACTGTTCGAACAACTCGACGTGCCCATCGAAGCAGACGTGCCTGACACGTTCGTTCTGGATGGGGGCCCAGTCAGTTCGGACCGCGGTTTTGTGCTGCATACAGACGATGTCTACAATGAAGGGGCGAGCCTGCCTGTTGAGGGCGACATCTGCATGACCGCCACGCGGGACATCCTGCACGCCATGGGGTCTGCGCATCCGCCCCGGCGCAGTGTCCTGGCGCTTGGCTATTCCGGCTGGGGCGCCGGCCAGCTTGAAGCGGAACTGGCTGAAAATGCCTGGCTTGTTTGCGATATGGACCCGGAACTCATTTTCTCCAGCGCACATGAACGTAAATGGCGCCATGCGCTGGGCCGTCTGGGGATCGACAGTGGCAGGCTTCAGGTGGATCCGGGAAATGCCTGATCAGTAACGCATGAAGCGAATGGCAGAATCGATGTCCATCGGCCGGGCAAACGCAAACCCCTGAACATGATCGAAGCCGAGTGCACGCAGCCGGGCAGCATCTTCTTTCTGCTCGACTCCCTCGGCTGTGCTAGTCATGCCCAGTCGGTTCGCCAGCAAGGTGATTGTAGAGAGGATCGTATCCGTCCGGTGCTGGCCCAGCCGGCGCGTCAGGCCGTGGTCGATCTTCAGGCTGTCAGCCGGCAGGTCCGCCAACCAGGCGAATGACGAATGCCCGGTGCCAAAATCGTCTAGTACCAGACCGGCGCCGACCGCCTTGAGCGCCAGAGCGGCTGATAAGGCATAGTCTGCATCCCGCAGGGCTGCCTGTTCCGTCAGCTCAATCTTCAGAGACCGCTCCGGCAACTGGTAGCCATTCATCAGCGCCTCAATGAGTGCCGGAAGCGTACCGCGTGCCAGGTCCCGTGCTGTCAGGTTCACCTGCATGAACAGGTCGTCGCGGCCGGTGATGTCGCGCAGGCGGGCCAATGCCTCGGCAGAGCGGATCAGCATGTTGGAGGCGAGTGCCTCATCTTCATAACGGCTTGGCGGTGACATGCGGTCACCGTCGTCCCAACGGGCCAGCGCCTCAAATCCGGCAACCTGACCATTTCGCAGCGACACGATGGGCTGGAAGACCGGCGCCAAGTCCGGCCCGGGTTTCAGGTCTGATGGGTCAATTTCCTGCAAATCATCGCCCGTCAGCAACATGCCGCGCGCTTCTGCATCTCCGACAAATGCCCCCACGAGGTGGAAGCCGAGTCCGCTCGACAGACGCAGATTGCACCGGACGGGTCCATCGCCTGCGTCAAAGGTCCGCTCAAGCCTGCCGCGGCTTAGCCCCTCCAGCATCTGCTCAAGCGCATCAATCGACCAGTCACCCGACAGTTCGGAATAGTCCGATCCACGCGGCACATCGATCACGAGACGCCTGGCCGGAGCGTTCCAGTACCAGTTTCCCTGCGGGGTGATCTCTGAGGTGTGCGCCATGATGAGGGGAATCTAACGCTGCGGCGCCGGCCTGACGAGGGCGAAAAGTATGTGATCTTCCCGTTTTCCCGCGATCTCCAGATAATCGCGGGCATATCCTTCCCGTTCGAAGCCGACTTTCGCAAGGACCCTCTGAGACCGCTCATTGTTCGGCAGCGTGCCAGCCTCAATCCGCCAGAGGCCCAGAACCTGGAAAGCCCAGGCACACACAGTGCCGACCGCTTCCTGCATATAGCCCTGCCCTTCGTAGGCCTCACCGATCCAATAGCCGATATTGGCTGCCTGAGCCGGCCAGCCCCGGACATTGGTCAACGACACCCCGCCTACGAGCCGGTTATCCTGCAGGCGCCTTATGAGGAAGACATGCGCCCGGCCTTTGCGCCACCCGCTGTGCCAGGCTTTCAGGCGGCGCGCCCAATCTGACTTGCTGTGGACGTCCTGCGGCCAGTTCGGTTCCCACGGCTCAAGATGAGCGCGGCTACGATCCCGAATATCGGCCCACTCTGCGAAATCGGCCTTGAAAGGTGGCGTCAGAACTAGCCGCTCCGTCGTAACCAGGGTTTCGCGGAGAGGCGGATGCATTTTACCGGCTCCGCCCGGCATGCTGCTCGATGCGTGCGCGCACAGTGGCGATGGAGGCATCAGTCTGCTCAAAGACTTCTACACGCTGGTAAAGCGCTTCGGCGCGGGCGGGCATCGCAGGTTTTCGTCCGGTAGCCTCTTCCACAGTCTCTGGGAACTTCGCTGCAGCGGCCGTCGCCAGCACGACTGTTTTCACATCCGCCTCCGGCAGGCTGCGCGCATGGAAAGTACCAACAGCCGTATGCGGACAGATCTGCCAGCCGGTCTCTGATTCGAACTGCTTCATTTCGCTCATCGTCTGGTCATTGCTGACAGACGCTGCCGACAGGCCGGAGCATTTCAGGCGGGAAACGGCTTCTGGCGGCAGCGGCGCCTCGCCGGACTGTTTGTAAGTATCGTATGTTTTCCGGACGGCTGCAGCATCCCGCCCAGTCATCTCGAACAACAGGCGTTCGAAATTCGAAGGGACCGAAATGTCCATCGCCGGGCTAGGCGTTGCCACTGCAGATGCGCGGGACATTACGCCCGTATTGAACAGGCGCGCCAAAGCGTCATTCGCATTGACCGCGCAGACCGCTTCAAACCCACCACTCAGCAAGCCGCAGCGGGCGGCAACATAGCCAGCAAGTGCATCGCCCATATTGCCGCTGGGAACAACAAAACGAAGCGCGCCGCCGAGCGCAGCCTGAACCGTCGCATAGTAAACAGACTGCGCAGCAACCCGGGCCCAGTTGATGGAGTTGACACCGGAGAGGTTCACCCGGTCCACAAATTCCCGGTCTCCGAACATATCCTTCACAATGGCCTGGCAATCATCGAAATCGCCATCGAGCGCGAGGTTGACGATATTGTCCGCGCCCGTCGTCGTCATGAACATGCGCTGCACCGGAGAGATGCGGCCATGCGGATGGAGAATCACCAGATCTGTCTGCTTGGCACCGGCAAATGCCGCAGCAGCCGCTCCGCCCGTATCGCCAGACGTGGCGCAGACAATCATCATGCGCTCGCCGGACTTGCCCAGAAGGTAATCATAGATCTGCGCGATGATCTGCATCGCGATGTCCTTGAATGCCAGCGTCGGGCCGTGGTGCAGTTCCATCAGCCAGGCGTCCTGCCGCCACTGCGTCAGCGGCGCGACGCACTGATGCGAGAAGCTGCCATAGGCGCGCTCGCACAGCGGTTTCAGGTCCTCCAGCGGAATCGCGTCACCCGTGAAGGCCGAGAGGATTCGCGCGGCGACTTCAGCGTAAGTCTCGCCCTTTGCCGGGGGCGCAATCTGCGGAAATGTCTCTGGCACATAGAGCCCGCCATCCGGCGCAAGACCGGCAAGGCATGCACCGGCAAAATCTGTCGAAGGCGCCTGCCCACGGGTAGAAATATACTTCACGATTTGTCCTCGTTCCGGAACCTGAGGCGTCCCTTCTGATAATGAAAGGCGAGATATACGCCGATCAGCGCGATGGCCAGCCCCCACCAGGTGATTGCATAACCAAAATGCCTCTGTGGCGGCAATTCATCGTCCAGACGCAGCCGCGCATAGGGATTGTCGATGAGATACGGGCCATTCTCGGAAACGAAGCGGATTACTTCCGGCTCAAACACGTCCGCTCTTACACGGGCCGCCAGCTCTGTCGGCAAAAGGGAGGCGTATGTCCCCGGATCCAGTACATAGAACACGCGATTGGCCGTATCGTCCTGCGCCGTAAACGCATTTCGTTTGAACGGCGGCTTATAGACGCCCCGCGCCGACAAGCGGCCGGATGCGCACCCTTCCCCATCGCAAACTGCCGGCGGATCGATCTGCTGGACAATCTCGACCGGCGTATAGACGATGTCATCACCGGTATCGACCGCGACGACACGCATCCATCCGGATTGGCCTTCAACATAATAGTAGGACAGCACTTCGCTGCCGGGAACGACCTCACCGTCCAGGACAGTCCAGTCCGGTGTCTGCCTGTCGATCTCCATCTTCTGAATGAAGCGGCCGTATTGCCAGTTGCCCAGCCAGATGAGGATCCCAAGACTGATCAGCGTCAGCACTGTCATGACGGGATACGGACGGAAAGACATCGTCGGTCCTTTCAGTCACAGGGAACGGCCCTGCCCGAATAAACAGGGCCCGCCGGGCGAATGCGCGCCGGCGGGCCCCTGAAAGTCAGCGCGTGAATGCGCGGTTGTCTAGTGCCCGTTACCCAGAACCAGGTACGGCGTGACGTAAACGAAGGCAAACAGGAACAGCCAGACCACATCCACGAAGTGCCAGTACCAGGCTGCGAATTCGAAGCCGAGGTGTTTCTTTGCCGACATGCCGCCTGTGAGCATCCGGATCAGGCAGACGATCAGGAACAGGGTCCCGATCACAACGTGGGCACCATGGAAGCCGGTCGCCATGAAGAAGGCCGAGCCATACAGGGTGCCATCGAAGCTGAACTGTGCGTGGCTGTATTCAAAGACCTGAAGCGCGGTGAAGGCCATGCCGAGCACGATTGTGACAAACAGGCCCAGCTTGGCGCCGGAACGGTCGTCATGCTGCAGCGCGTGGTGCGCCCAGGTGACGGTCGTGCCCGAGAGAAGCAGGATCAGTGTGTTGATCAGCGGCAGGTGGAACGGGTCAAAAGTTTCGACGCCAACCGGCGGCCAGTCGCCGAACTTGGCCAGGGCCTCTGCGAACAGCGGGTTCGCCGCGTCCCAGTTCTCGCCGACACGCGCGCTGTGATAGATGGCAAATTCAAAAAAGCTCCAGAACCAGCCGACGAAGAACATCACTTCAGAGGCGATGAACAGGATCATGCCATAGCGCAGACCGATCGTCACAACCGGCGTATGATCGCCATGTTTGCCTTCCTTGATGACTTCGCGCCACCAGCCAATCATGACCCAGCCGACCATGGCGAAACCGACGGCCAGAAGCCACACGGTTCCCTTTTCCATGCCGAAAAGGCCCTTCATGTAATTGACGCCGCCAAGCGCCAGAACCAGTACCGACATCGAGCCGAGCAGCGGCCACGGTGACGGATTGACCAGATGATAATCGTGTTTGACTTCGCCGTGAGCCATGTCTGGCGGACCCCTTGATTTATATCCCTAGAATCTCTGAGCTGTTTAGACCGCTCCGCACCAAAAGTGCAACAGTTTCAGCCGCCCGTGGCTGAATTCGCCGCACCTAAGGCCGCCTGAGTTTTCGGACCATTATATTTCGAACTTTCATAGAAAGTGTAGCTAAGCGTGATGGTTTCCAGCTGGTCGGCCACATGGTCGTCCACCATATCGGGAGAGATGAAGTAAACGACAGGCAGCTTCTTGGTTTCATGCGGGGCAATGACCCGCTCGTCGAAACAGAAACACTCCAGTTTATTGAAGTACTTTCCCGAATAGTGCGGCGTCACATTATAGGCCGCAATTACATGGAACTCCTGATCGGTCGGATTGGAGACTTCAAAAAAAGCGAGGCCGTGCTGGCCGATCTTCACGTCCTGAGAGCGCTGAAGCGGGCGGAACTCCAATGGCACATCCGCCACATTCGTATCAAAACGGACTGTAATCGTCTGATCCACAATCTCTTTCGGCGCGGATGTCGCGATCCGCGTGGTCCCGCCATAGCCCGTCACCCGGCAGAACGTGCCATAGAGCGGCTCCGCAGAAAAACCGAGCCCCAGCATCGCCGCAAATACAGTGAGCGAGATTCCCGCGACCTTGGCATTGGACAGCTTCATTGCTCGGGCGCCTCCTCTTCAACGACCACTTCCTCGCGAACGACCGTTTCAGTGGACAGGTTCGAAGGCGGTTCAGCTTGCTCCGGCGACATGCCCGGCGGAAGTTCCGGCGCCTCCTCCTGCCCGGTCTGGTTCATGTTGTAGTAAAAATTGGCCTGATTGTCCTGTGAACTGCTGAGCCGGACGAAGGTGGTCAGGCCCACAAGGAAGACAAACCCCAAAAGGGCCAGGCCAAGCCACAAATTGCGCCGCTTCTGGGCTGCACGCGCGGCGGGGTCCAGATGCGCCTGCTCCGGGAAATGCTCCTCGCCCGGCTTGAAGCCGTCATCGCTCATCAGAAGCCTCCCACGGGAAAGTGCAGCCCGGCAGCGTGCTCCACGATCAGAGCAGCAAAGACCAGGAACAGGTACAGGATCGAGAACAGGAACATGCTTCGCGCAAGCTTCTGGTCAGCCCCCGGCGCGCCATTGTCACCGGCATGCGAACGCCAGACCCGGAAGGCGTAATACAGGAAGGCCAGGTTGAGCGCGCCGGTCACAACGCCATAAATCCACCCGCCAAGCCCTGTTGCCAGAGGCGCCATGGAGATCGCGGCCAGGACAATTGTGTACAGCAGCATCTGCAGGCGGGTTGCTTTCGCACCATGCGTGACAGGCAGCATCGGCACGCCGGCCTTTTCATATTCCGAATGCGCCAGCAGGCTGAGCGCCCAGAAATGCGGCGGCGTCCAGAAGAAGGTAATCGCAAATAGAATCCACGCGTCCAGCGGTGTGTTTCCCGTCACGGCGGCCCAGCCGATCACCGGAGGGAATGCCCCCGCCCCGCCACCGATCACGATGTTCTGCGGGGTCGAGCGCTTCAGCCACATCGTATAGATGACGCCGTAGTAGAAGATGGAAAACGCGAGCAGCCCGGCAGCAAGCCAGTTGGAGGCGAGCCACATGAGCAGCACGGAAACACCGCTCATGATCATGCCCAAAGCGATCGCTTCTTCTCTCGGTACGGCGCCGGACGGGATGGGCCGGGTCGACGTCCGGGTCATCACCTGATCGATGTCGGAATCGTACCACATATTGATTGCACCAGCCGCGCCGGAGCCAAGCGCCACGGCCAGCACCGCAATGGCGGCCATCAAGGGATGCATGGTCTGGCCGGTCACGCCGGTTGCCGCGATCAGGCCAGCCACGGCCGTAAACACCACCAGCATCATGATGCGCGGCTTCAGCAGCTGCACATAATCACCGGCAGTGCCGTAGCGTTTTTCAGGAGTGGCGGGTGCGTCGGTCATTTCAGGTCCGGTTGGTTGAGTATCGTATGGGTTTGAAGGGGCCGCTGTCAGCACGACATATGGGCGGCGCAAACAAGGACAGGCTCATTCCTTATCAAACTTGCGGTTCAGGCGCCATTCGAGGGCGAGATAGGTGCCTTCAGCAATCATGAAAGCAATGGGCACGAGGATCAGGCTGATGAGGTCCGTCGCGGCGCCAGACAATTTCTGCATGACGTCGAAGATGCCTGCGAACACGATCCCGACCAACCCAGAATTCACAATCACCAGCTTGCGGCTGGGCCGGGTGCGCAGCAGCCCTTTTGGCTGGCGCCAGAGGAGCCACAAGCCGATGGCGCCGGCAATCAGGGCCACAACGGAGACCGTTATCGCGATATTCGGATCGATGGTCCGGACCTTGTCGAACATCCGGTCCACAGCCGGATTGCGCGGCAGGAACACCACGATGAAGGCATACATGCCGATCACGATGGGCAGGCGCATGTTCACGTGTTCAGGTCCTTCTTTCCGGGACTTCCGAAAGCGAACGGCCTCCCGTGGAACGAGAGGCCGCTGCGATTGAGTGGTTCAGACGGAGAGCGCCTAGTGGCCGCCCTTCGCCGTCACGTGCGGCAGTTCATTGTACTGGTGGAACGGCGGCGGCGACGGCAGCGTCCATTCCAGCGTCGTGGCGCCTTCGCCCCACGGATTTGCCACACCTTTACGGCGGCGGATCAGCGCCTCAGCAAGGCCGATGAAGAAGACCAGCGTCGCAACCATGGTGATGGCGTAGCCGATCGACGACACGTGGTGCCAGGTCGCAAAACCGTCGGCATAGTCGATGTAGCGGCGCGGCATGCCCTGCAGACCCAGGAAGTGCTGCGGGAAGAACAGGACGTTCGAACCGATGAACATCAGCCAGAAGTGCAGGCCGCCGAGGAAGCCATTGTACTTGATGCCGAACATCTTCTCGAACCAGTAGTACCAGCCGGCGAACAGGCCGAACACAGCGCCCAGCGACAGCACGTAGTGGAAGTGAGCCACCACGTAGTAGGTGTCGTGCAGCGAGTGGTCGATACCGGCATTGGCCAGCACCACCCCTGTCACACCGCCGACGGTGAACAGGAAGATGAAGCCGATGGCCCAGAGCATGGGAACCTTGAACTCGATGGAGCCGCCCCACATCGTGGCGATCCACGAGAAGATCTTGATGCCCGTTGGCACCGCGATGACCATGGTTGCGGCCACGAAGTATGCCTTCAGGTCCACATCCATCCCGACCGTGTACATGTGGTGCGCCCACACAACGAAGCCGATGACCCCGATCGACACCATGGCGTAGGCCATGCCGAGATAACCGAAGATCGGTTTCTTGGAGAAGGTCGACACGATGTGGCTGATGATGCCGAAGGCCGGCAGGATCATGATGTAGACTTCCGGGTGACCGAAGAACCAGAACAGGTGCTGGAACATGATCGGGTCACCACCGCCCGCAGGGTTGAAGAACTGAGACCCGAAATTCCGGTCTGTCAGCAGCATGGTCAGCGCAGCGGCAAGCACCGGCAGCGACAGCAGCAGAAGGACAGCCGTTACCAGAACGCCCCAGGCGAACAGCGGCATCTTGTGCAGGGTCATCCCCGGCGCGCGCATGTTCAGGATGGTCACGATGAAGTTGATGGCACCGAGGATCGACGCGATACCGGCCGTGTGAAGCGACAGGATCAATACGTCCATGGCTGGCCCCGGGTGGCCGGTCGTCGAGGACAGCGGCGGATAGAGCACCCAACCGCCCGCAAAGCCATTTCCGGCAGAACCGCCCGGGATCGTCATCGAGATGCAGGCCAGAATGAAAGCAGTAACGGTCAGCCAGAACGAGATGTTGTTCATGCGCGGGAACGCCATGTCCGGCGCGCCGATCATCAGCGGCACAAACCAGTTGCCGAAACCACCGATCAGGGCCGGCATGACCATGAAGAAGATCATGATCAGGCCGTGATAGGTGATGACCATGTTGTAGAAGTGTTTGGCATTCTGGATTGCCACATCGCCTTCGCCTGCAACGAAGCGCGTCAGCACGCCGATACCCGGCTCAGCAAGTTCCCAGCGGATCAGGCCGGAAAGCGTGTACCCCACAATCCCCGCGATCATCGCGAAGATCAGGTACAGCGTACCGATGTCCTTGTGGTTGGTGGAAAACAGCCAACGCGTGAAGAAACCAGGCTTGTGGTCGTGATCATCGTGGGCGTGGTCGAGGGCGACTTCATCCATGGGCATGGGACGTACTCTTCTCTCTCGGTTTATTCAGTGACCGCGGCGAACTTGGTCGCCGGTTCTACGGAAGCGATGGTCTGCACCGAAGCGGCTGCAGCATCATAGTCGCCGGCGAGCATCAGCTCCGCCCAGCGGTCGAATTGTTCTTGCGGCACAACCCGGACTTCGATCGGCATGTAGGCATGGTTCACGCCGCAAAGTTCCGAACACTGGCCGTAATAGGTGCCTGGCTCTTTCACAAGGAACCAACCTTCGTTCAGGCGCCCCGGAACAGCATCGGTCTTGATGCCGAAGGCCGGAACGGCGAACGAGTGGATCACATCAGCCGCAGCCGTGTAGTAACGGACGTAACGTCCAACAGGCACAACCATCGGATAATCGACGGCCAGATTGCGAGGGCCTACTTTGGAATCGGTCGACAGACCAACCTGAAGCGGGTTCGACACAAACTCCAACGGGTAGCCGGCGTCATCGGTGATGTCCGGATAGGTATAGGTCCAGTTCCACTGGTTGCCTTGCGCCTTGACGTTCACGAACCCCTGCGCAGCCGCTTCAGGATTGTATTCTTTCGTGAAGCGCTCGTATTCAGCCGATTTGCCATCGGCGAGCAGCTGGTTGGCCTTGTCCTGAACCTTCTCGAGGTTCGGCGGAACATCCTGATAGTAGAGGTTCGGGAAGGACTGGCTTGCGATCCCAACCAGGATCAGCGCCGGCACGACGGTCCAGATCACCTCGATCAGCGTATTGTGGCTGAACTTGCGTGGTGTCGGGTTGGCACGGGAATTATGCCGGACGATGACCCAAAGCAGCAGGATCAGAACGAAAATCGTAATCGGAATAATGATCCACAGCAGGAAAGTGTGGAAGTGATGGATACGCTCGGCAATGCGCGTCGCGGCGGGTTGCATACCCAGCGCGCCATCGCGCGGAATGGCAGCAAAAGCCGGAGCGGCGAACAACGCTGCGCTGAGAGCGGCAAGTAGGTGTCGCACGAAGGAATCCTCGTCTCGTTGGAATCTCTGTCCCTGTATCTACAATACGTATTTACCGCAACCTACCTCTTTCCGCGTTCAATATTGTCGCAGCCTGTCGTCGTCTCGCCGCAATGATGGTAAATTGTCGTCAGGAGTTCCCGTTTTCCGGAGGCCAGAATGATCCGCACAGCCCTGCTCGCTGCCAGTTTTGCCGCCATTGCGACACCCGCAGCATCCGCTCAGGTATCCGTGATCGGCGGCGGAATCGCCCGTGATTGCTATGAAGCTGCCCTGTATGGTCGGGTTTCCAACCAGGAAGGCGAGCGTATCTGCACCAAGGCGATCGAGTCCGAGCTCATGAAAATGGGAAACCGGGCAGCCACCTATACGAATCGCGGCGTGCTGCGCATGCGCAGTGGTGACTATGACGGCGCACTGTCTGACTATGAGAAGGCCAAGAACATGAAACCCGAATTCGGGGCCATCTGGCTGAACGAAGGCGCCGCCTACATTTTCCTGAAGGATTTCGACTCAGCCCTGGTCTCGCTGGATAGGGCCATCGAACTGGACAGCGAAGAGCTCTACGCAGCCTACTACAATCGCGCCATCGCCCGCGAAAACACCGGAGACCTCGCCGGGGCCTATATGGATTTCCAGAAAGCCGTGGAACTCAATCCGGAGTTCGAACGCGCCAAATGGCAGCTGACACGCTTCACGGTGAGCAACTGAGCGACAGCCCCCGCGCTGTTCAGGTTGTAGCGGAATCCACACGTAAGCCTCTTGCCGCTCACGCCACGGGCGCGCATCTAGTGTAGATGACTGAAAACGCCCTGCCCTTCGATCTCCGCCAGGCCACCGACATTCTTGCTGAAGCCGTCCGCGGCGGCGATGACGGTGACCTTTACGTCGAACGCTCCCGGTCGGAGAGCTTTGTCTTTGACGACGGCCGCCTGAAGTCTGCCGCATTCGACACAGACCAGGGGTTCGGCCTGAGGGTTGTGGCGGGTGAGGCCCAGGGGTCCGGCTATGCCTCCGAACTGTCCCTCGCCGCCATCCGGCGCGCCGCATCGACCGCATCGGAAGCCAAACGCGGATACTCGGGAAAACTGGCCGCCAGCCCCGTCCCTACGAACCGGCGCCTCTACCAGCCGATCGATCCGACCGCTGCGCCGGATTTCTCTGTTAAAACCGGACTGCTCGCCGAAATCGATGCCTGGGCCCGCGCCAGCGACCCGCGTGTTGTGCAGGTTTCCGTGTCCCTCTCCGGTAGCCATACTGAAGTCGACATCCTGCGCCCTGACGGCGCGGCCTATTCCGACATCCGCCCGCTGGTTCGCCTCAACGTCTCCGTGACTCTTGAAGAGAATGGCCGTCGCGAATCCGCAGGTGCCGGCGCAGGTGGCCGGGCCGCCTATGACGACTGGATCCGGCCGGAGCGCTGGCAGGACATGGTCCGCCGCGCAATCCGCAAAGCGTCTGTAAACCTGCAGTCCATCGCAGCACCCGCAGGGGAAATGGAAGTCGTGCTCGGCCCGGGCTGGCCCGCCGTCCTTTTGCACGAAGCGGTCGGCCACGGCCTGGAAGGCGATTTCAATCGCAAAGGCACAAGTGTCTATGCCGGCCGGATCGGCGAACAGGTCGCCGCCAGGGGAGTCACAATTGTCGATGACGGCTCTATTGAGGCGCGCCGCGGCTCCCTCTCCTTCGACGATGAAGGCACACCCACCCAACGTACGGTGCTCATCGAGGACGGCATCCTGAAAGGCTACATGCAGGACCGGCTCAATGCCCGCCTGATGGGCCAGGAACCGACAGGCAATGGCCGGCGGGAAAGCTATGAGGCCCAGACCATGCCGCGCATGACCAACACCGTGATGCTGGGCGGGGACAAGGATCCGCAGGAGATCGTGTCGTCCATCAAGCGCGGCCTGTGGGCTGTCGACTTCGGTGGCGGACAGGTCGACATCACGTCCGGCAATTTCGTGTTCCAGTGCACCGAGGCCTATCTGGTCGAGAACGGAAAGGTGGTCGCGCCGGTGAAGAACGCCACCCTGATCGGCCACGGCCCCACGGTGCTTCAGGACGTCACGATGATCGGTAATGATTTCGCCATGGATGATGGCGTCGGAATGTGCGGCAAGGCCGGCCAGTCGGTGCCGGTGGGCGTCGGGCAACCAACCCTCAAGATCGGTGCCCTGACCGTAGGCGGCGCAGGCTAAAATTGCTGTTACTTCCGTAGGCCGGGGCTTGAAGCGCCGGAGTCTATTTGTCACTTTCTGGCCACAATCGGGCAGAGGGACACGAGCTGATTCGCTCGTGTGCCCGATCAGTAGAGGACGGTGACAGAATGCGATTCCTGACAGGTGCCCTTCTTGCGGCTTCTTTCATGGCAACCCCAGCGTTTGCAGAGCCAGGCGACCTGCCTGCAGACTCAGCCTGGCAGATGGTACAGCGCGGCGACATCGTCGTGCTGGATGTTCGGACGCCAACAGAATGGGCCATGACCGGCCTGCCCCGTGACAGCCACGGCATCAATGTGAAAGACCGTGACTTCGTCGCCCAGGCCCGCGGTGCCGTTCTGGGAGACCTCGACCATCCGATCGCCGTCATCTGCCGGACCGGGCAACGCTCAAGCGAGGCAGCCAGCGTGCTCGAAAAGGCCGGCTTCACGCATGTCTTCGACATCAAGGAAGGCATGCTCGGCAAAGAGGGTGCCGGTGATGGCTGGCTGAAGCGCGGCCTGCCGGTCGACCCGTTCATCCCGCCTTACAATTAAAGCTTCTTCCAAACTGACAGCCTGTCTGACGAAACAAAAAAGGCGACCCAGCGGGCCGCCTTTTTCATGTGCGCAAGAAACGCGGGATCAGAACATTTCGTCCGAGACCATCGAGGATTCCGCTGGCAGCTCGTTACCCTTCATCCAGCTCTTGATGATCGGGGAAACAATGAGCATCAGCACACCTATCCCCATCGCGACATATCCGACATTGGAATAAACGCTGACATAAGTCGCCTTCGCCGCCGCCACATCTGTGATCTGACCACCAATGGTCTCAGCACCGGTGGTGCGGGCAATAACCCCAGCCAGATAGTTCGACAGCCCGGAATACAGGAACCAGGCCCCCATCGTCATGCCAACGACACGTGCAGGAGCCAGCTTGGTCACGGCAGACAGTCCCACCGGCGACACCATCAGCTCGCCCATCGTGTGAACCCAATAGATCAGGAAGATGAAACCGACGGCCGTCATGCCTGCTCCGGACATGCCGATACCCCCGACCAGCGAGAGGAAGCCCAGCCCTGCCAGGAACACGCCGATGGCAAACTTCACCGGAGTGGACGGTTCCAACTTCCGCTTGGCCAGTGCAATCCACATCCACGCAAAGATCGGAGCGAAGACAACAATATAGCCCGCATTGAGGAACTGGAAGACCGGCGTCGGAACATTGATCCCCAAGATCTGCTTGTCGACGAGACGATCTGTGAACAGCGTCAGCGAGGAACCTGCTTGTTCGAACAAGGCCCAGAAAGGGATCTGCGCCAGGACAAAGTATATCGCAGCGAACATGCGCTTGCGCTCAGAGCCCTGAAGTTGAACGAACGCATACGTCACCAATCCCAGGAAAATGACGATGCCGAGAGAGCCAACGAACCAGTCCGGAATGACTTCCGCATTCATAACAAGCAGCATGGCAACCGCAATAACGACGACGCCAGCAAGATAGCAGGCTGTTTCGACAGTGATCGGCCCGAGGAAAGACTTCTTCAGTGTTTCCGGATTAGGCGGCTCGGCCTTGCCATCCAGGAATTTCTGTCCCCAGAGAAACACAACCAAACCGGCCAGCATGCCGATCCCAGCGAGGCCGAATCCATAACTCCAGCCCCAGACAATCCCGATGATGCCACACGTAAGCGACGACAGCAGCGAGCCAAGATTAATACCCATGTAGAACAGGCTGAAACCGGAATCCCGGCGCGGGTCGTCAAAATCGTAGATCGCGCCGACAATCGTTGAAATGTTTGCCTTCAGATAGCCGACACCAGCGATAATGAAAGCCAGTGAAAGATACAGGATATTGGTGTAGAGCGGCTGTCGCTCGATACGAGTTGTGTAATCGTCTTTGGCGATCTGCTGATAAACAGGTGCCGTCGGCTCTTTCGCGGTGTCCGCAGTTTCGAGGATCTGCAGATCCCCCGTTCCCTGCTCGAACACGACTCTTCTGCTCTCTCCATCCAGGTCCACAAAGAGCTGGCGGTTGTCACCACGTCCTTCATGCTGGATTTCGATTTCTGCGCCATTGCTGACGACATATTCTTTGGAGCCCGTTCCTTCGAACGCCATGCCAAAATGCCCAAGGCACAGCAGGATGGCGCCAAAGGTCACCGCTTTGCGCTGTCCGAGATAACGGTCAGCCAGGGTGCCGCCGATAATCGTCATCACGTAAACAAGCGCGGTGTAGGCGCCGTACATGATCGAGGATTTTTCGTCTGAGAAAAGAAAATGCTGGGTCAGGTACAGAACCAGCAGGCCACGCATCCCGTAATACGAAAAACGCTCCCACATTTCAGTGAAGAACAGGATCGCCAATCCTTTCGGATGGCCAAAAAATGACGTGTCACGGACCCTACCCGCTTCACCCGACGCAGCGATATCTGTCACGCGTTCAACTCCCCGGAAATTCCTATGATCTTGTAGTTTGACCACGCAAACGAAGTGGTCTCAAGGCAGTATGTGCCAAATCATACCCTGAAACGGGGAAGGCTGTGCCCTAGTAGGCCTTTTCCGTGAAAACGTGACGCACGTCGCGGTTCCAGGCCCCGTAATAGCGTTCGAGCAGCCTTTCCGCCGGTGTCTTGCCGGAACGGGCGATTTCATCCAGTTCCGCCAGGTATCCGGTCTCGTTTTCACCAGATGCGGACAGGTTATTACGATTGCTGAGGCCAATGCGGGCAAGGTCCAGCATCTCAATTGCAAGATCCTGCATCGTTGCGCCGCCGGGAATCGGCGTTTTCAGGCCGAGCGTCCGCACCGATTGGCGCATCGCTTCGCGCTCTGCTGCCGTCCAGTTCTTCACCCGGTCCCAGGCGCCATCAAGACAGACAGGGCAATAGAGCAACCCAACCCAAAAAGCGGAGAAAGCACAAAGATGCGACCACGGCCCGGCATCCGAGCCGCGCATCTCCAGGAATCGCTTCAGGCGCACTTCCGGGAAAATCGTTGAGAGGTGGTCGACGAAATCGTCCATGGCCGGCAGCTCGCCCGGCAGGATTTCCAGCTTGCCGTCCATGAAGTCCCGGAAGCTGAGGCCGCTCGCATCGAGATACTTTCCGCCGCGGCGCACAAAATACATCGGCACGTCGAGCGCATAATCGACATAGCGCTCAAAACCCATGCCGTCCTCGAACACGAAGGGCAGCATACCCGTCCGGTCCGGGTCGGTGTCCGTCCAGATCTGCGACCGGTAGGACAGGAAGCCATTCGGCCGGCCTTCCATGAAGGGCGAATTGGCAAACAGCGCCGTGCCCAGTGGCTGCAGTGCCAGCGCCACGCGGAACTTTTTCACCATGTCGGCTTCGGATTCGAAATCGAGATTGGTCTGCACCGTGCAGGTGCGGAACATCATCTGGCGGCCAAGACGCCCGACCTTGTCCATATATTCCATCATGATCTTGTAGCGGCCCTTCGGCATGACCGGCGTCTCCGCAAGGCTCCACAAGGGGCTCGCACCAAGCCCGAGAAACGAAATGCCAAGCGGATCGGCAATCTCGCGGACTTCCTCCAGGTGGCGCCCGACCTCGGTACAGGTCTGGTGGATCGTCTCCAGCGGCGCGCCAGACAGCTCAAACTGCCCGCCCGGTTCCAGTGAGACGCTGGCGCCATCGCGCTGCAGACCGATCAGCTTGCCGCTTTCGACGATCGGATCCCAACCGAACCGGTCGCGCAGGCCTTCCAGCATGGCCAGCACCGAGGCCGTGCCTTCATAGGGAAGCGGCGCCAGATTCTCGCGCAGGAAGCCGAATTTCTCGTGCTCGGTACCGATGCGCCAGTCGGCTGCCGGTTTGCATCCGGCTTCCAGATAGGCAGCCAGCTCGTGTTTTCCCGCAATGCGCGGGGAGGTCTCGTCGATGTCCGACGTTGGCGTGGTCATCCCGAACCCCCTGTTGCGAACCAGAATGAAGGTTGCAGATAAGGTTGTTTCGCTCACTCGCCAACCGCGTTATTCTCACGAATTAGTTTAAGTAGAGAGTCCACAGATGACCAAGATGACCACCGACGAGCGCGACGACCTGAAAATGTGGGCCCGCCTGCACGTTCGCGGCGGCTATGAGCCACTGGAGGAGATCGAGGAAATTCTCCTGGATTACGCGCAGGACTTCCGCAGCCCGCTCACAGAACGGGACCGTCAGATCGAAGTGCGCAACGCGCTGGTCCATGCCGTGTCAGTGCTGGTGCAGGAACAGGAATCCTGGCCGGTTCTCACCGATTTCGACCGTCTGTCGCTCGCCTTTGACATGCTGGAAGACGAAGACATCGTCGCACGCCAGCATTTCACCTGCTGTGGAACCTGCGGCGCTGCCGAGATCGGCATCGAAATGGATGACTTCCACGACCTCTCCGGCCGAGAGCCGAAGGGCTATGTGTTCTTCCATCAGCAGGATACCGAAAGCGCCGTGGAGAGCGGCAGCCTGTACATCAGTTACGGCGCGGCTGATGCAACGGCGTCACCTGAAGACAATGTCGCCATCGGCCAGCGCCTGCACGATACCCTGCAATCGGTGGGGCTGAAGCCGGTCTGGGACGGCAAGATCAATCACCGCGTCGGTCTCGCCATCGACTGGAAACGCCGCTGGGAAGGCGCCATGCCAAAACCGATCAAGCGCTGGTTTTACTGAGCCAGGCTGGTTTTCTACTTAAAATGCCGGATCAGCGCGTCGGATACAGGGCTGAATTCATAATGCCTGTCGCAATCTGAAGCGGTCTTGAGCGTTCCAACAATCATTTCAGGAGTCATCGAATACTCCGTCATCAGCCCTTCATACGACGTCATCGCCATGAACGTGTAAATTGTGTCGACATCGGCAGGCGTCATGCGGGGATCCGCCTCAACCAGTTCGAGCATCTTTGCTTCACGTGCCGAGAAGTCGAACGCTTCGAACTCGTTTATTTGCCGTTTTCGGATAGTCCATGGCGCCAACGCTTCGCTCCGCAGCTCGTTCAGTTGCCGGTATATCGCCGCGCAGCCGACGGGATTGGCTTCGTCTTCCGCATAAGCCGGCGCCGCTGTCAGGCAGAGAAGGCCAGCCAGCAAGCCCCCGGACATAATGGCCCGCTTCCAATCTTGTTTCATGACTGCACCCCCGCGATTCATGCCCCTGAGAAAAAGTATTGGTCCCCCTGCGTCAAGACAGGGAACCCTGCTTTCGTTCAGCGCCAGTCCCCCTTCAACGCCTGCCAGACAGAAAGCGCTGCGACAGCTGCCGTTTCTGCACGCAGGATACGCGGGCCGAGACTGACCGCAGCGGCATCTGCCCGGCCACGTAGCCAGTCGCGCTCCTCCGGGGTGAACCCGCCTTCCGGGCCGATGAGGATCGCGACCGGCGCCTCGCCGAGCCCTGCCAGCACGTCCGCGATGGGGCCTGCCCAGCCTGTCTCGCCGCCCCAGGGCGCATCTGTGTCGTCGCCCCGCTCATCACAGAAGATCACGACCGTTCCCGCCGCCAGCGCATCCAGCGCCGTGGCAAGCGGCTGAAGGTCTGTCACCTCCGGCAGGCCCAGCCTTTCGGTCTGTTCGGCGGCCTCCAGCACAATCTTGTGGAAACGGTCGAGCCGGACCGTGCGGGTCTGCGTCCGCTCCGTCAGAACCGGACAGATCTGCGCGGCCCCGAGTTCGGTCGCCTTCTCTACGATAAAATCCGTCTCCGCCTTCTTCACGGGCGCGAACAGCAAGACCGGCGCGCTAGCCGGGGTGTCCGGCTGCGGGCGCACCAACCGGTCTGGCGTGAGACTCGCGCGCTTGCCGTGAACATCGACAATCCGCGCCTCCCATTCGCCATCACGGCCATTGAAGACACGCACGGGGGCATCCGCGACAAGGCGGAGCACACGCAGCAAGTAATTGGCTTGCGCATCGTCCAGCGGAAAAGCTACGCCTTCCACCAGATCCTGCGCCACAAACAGTCGGGGTATGGAACTCATGGGCGGGGTATAGGCTTATACAGACAAGAGGTTAAGTCAGGAGCACGCCATGCCAGACCGTCAGGTGCAGTCAATCAATCCGGCAACAGGCGAGGTGATCGAAAGTTTCACACCCCTGACGCACGCCACCATTGAGACCGCCCTCGAAAAGGCGTCCGAGCGCTTCCGGACCTGGCGCAATGTATCTCTGGACGAGCGCGCCGAGCTGCTCAATCGCGCCGCCGACGTCCTGGAAACCAAGGCAGCAGAATATGCACGCGACATCACGCTGGAGATGGGCAAGCCCCTCTCGCAGGCAGAAGCTGAAGTGAAAAAATGCGCCACGGCCTGCCGTCACTATGCCGAGCACGGCGCGACATACCTTCAGGACGAAACTTTCCACACC
This sequence comes from uncultured Hyphomonas sp., assembly GCF_963678195.1. NCBI lineage: Bacteria > Pseudomonadati > Pseudomonadota > Alphaproteobacteria > Hyphomonadales > Hyphomonadaceae > Hyphomonas > uncultured Hyphomonas sp. The sequence continues at coordinate 1,790,541 of NZ_OY782759.1, read as the reverse complement.
GAAGCCCGCCGGGCGTTTGTCCGGCACCTGCCAATGGGACCGGTACTGGCCGTGATGCCGTGGAACTTCCCCTTCTGGCAGGTCTTCCGCTTCGCCGCCCCCGCCCTGATGGCAGGCAATGTCGGCCTGCTGAAGCACGCCTCGAACGTCTGGCGGTCCGCCCTGAATATTGAAGACGTGTTCCGCCGCGCCGGCTTCCCGGACGGCTGCTTCCAGACACTCCTGATCGGGTCGTCAGAAGTCGAGGGCGTCATACGCGACGACCGCGTCAAAGCCGTCACCCTGACCGGGTCAGGCCCCGCCGGCCGCAGCGTCGCCGCCATTGCGGGCGACTGTATCAAGCCCAGCCTACTGGAGCTTGGCGGCTCGGACGCATTCATCGTTATGCCCTCCGCAGACCTCGACAAGGCCGTGAAAAACGCCGTTACGGCCCGGATCCAGAATTCTGGCCAGTCCTGCATTGCCGGCAAGCGCTTCTTTGTTCACGCGGACATTTTCGAAGATTTCAGCAAACGCTTCGTCAAAGCGTTCGATGCCCTGAAAGTGGATGACCCGATGAAGGCCGATACCGACGTCGGTCCGCTGGCCACGCTGGCGATCCGGGATGAACTGGCCGATCAGATCGAACGCTCTCTCAAGGGGGGGGCTGAAAGCCTCACGAAAGACCGGACCGTCCCGAAGAAAGGCGCGTGGATTGCCCCGCAAATCCTGGCGGAAGCGCATTCCGGCACGCCCTCGACCGACGAGGAAATGTTCGGCCCGGTCGCGAACCTCTGGAAGGTTTCGAGCCTCGATGACGCCATCTCCCGAGCCAACCGCAGCCAGTTCGGCCTGGGCTCGGTCCTGTTCTCGAAAGACGATGCCGAGATCGACCAGGCCATCCGGCAGCTGGAAGCCGGTGCCACGTTCGTCAATTCCATGGTCGCTTCAGACCCGCGCCTCCCCTTCGGGGGAATCAAACAATCCGGCTACGGGCGCGAGCTCGCCGCAGATGGTCTGCGCGCCTTCGTGAACCGCAAGACCGTCTCGGTGGCGTAATCATTCCCCTGAGAGGCGCGATCCCCTGTCGGAAACGGGAATCCGCGCTATAACCCGCCGCGATGACCGAGACGCAGATCTCTCCTGCCGACAGCGCGCTGCCGGGCTGGCTTTCCAGCCTTCCGGCCGGCCTGCAGCCCTATGCGATGCTGGCACGCTGGGACCGGCCTGTGGGCGTCTGGCTGCTGTATCTGCCCTGCCTGATCGGCCTCGCCTTTGAGCGCATCCGGACCGGCCTCTACCTCACCGATTCGCTCTGGGCGATTCTGTTCCTGATCGGCGCCATCGCCATGCGCGGCGCTGGCTGTACCTGGAACGACATCACAGACCGGGATTTCGACGCAAAAGTGGAGCGCACGGCCCTGCGGCCGATCCCCGCCGGCCTGGTCACCCTGCGCGAGGCGCACATCTTTCTGGGCATCCAGCTGGCGGTTGGCTTCCTCGTCTGGCTCTGCCTGCCGGGCGATGCGAAGATCGTCGCCCTCCTCTCCATTCCGCTGGTCGGCGCCTATCCGTTCATGAAACGTGTCACCTGGTGGCCTCAGGCCTGGCTCGGGGCAACATTCAACTGGGGCGCCTTGGTAGGCGTCGCCGTCGCCGGCACGATCAGTTTGCCCGCCATCCTGCTCTATGTCGGCCTCGCCTGCTGGACGGTTGCCTATGACACGATTTACGCCCTGCAGGACCGGGAAGACGACGCGCTGATCGGTGTAAAGTCCACCGCGCGCCTCTTCGGCAAGCATGCAGCGCTCTACAGTTTCGGCTTCTTTATCGTCGCCGCGGCATTGATCGCAGCTGCCTCGGGCCTGCAGGGCGCCGGCCGCATGGGCGCCATCACATCGCTCGTCTTCCTCGGCCATGCCACCGCGCAGGTCTCCCGGCTGAAAAGCAAAGGCGACCGCGTCGCGCTGGCAGTCTTCAAGTCCAATGTCTGGACGGGGGCGCTCGTCGCGCTTGGCCTGATGCTGGCCGCCATGACACCGGAACCGCCCCCGCGCACACTCTTCTCCGGCCCGGAAATCGTGCCTGACGGGCAACCGGACAAGGTGTCTCTGCCCTTTGGGCTGGAACTGAAGAAATCGGGACAAAAGCCCTCTTCGCGCGAGACATGGTTGAAGACGGACATACGCCACATCCTGGAGCGTGACGGATTCACCTTCCCGGACACGGCAGAAGATGCCGGCGAACAGCCGGAGCAGATTCAGCCCTAGCGCGGCACGGTCAGATCCGGCGCACTGGTTTCTGCCGCCTACTGATCAATATCATTTTTCACCTGATCGATTGGACGGTTCTCCACATTCGGGATGAGAAGGTCCGGCATAACCCCTCTCCCTGTCTCCTGACCAGAAGACCGGGTCAGCACGTAGAGGGGCGCGCGAACACGGAACCCCGTATTCGGTAATTCGAAGTGCTGGACCTGAGCGGTTTGATTGGCCTTGCCTGCCGTCTCTTCGCCGGCGATCAAACCAATCTGGTAATCCTGGACAGTGGTTGAAAAGACGATGGCCTGCGAATAAGTCGCCGGGCCAATGAGAACCACGACGTCTCCATCGAACCGGTGTTTCAGGCTGCTTTCAGGCTCAACCCATTGTGCAAATGGCATCTCCACGACATCTCCGGGCTTTGCTCCCGGAATCTGAGCCATGTTCGCTTCGGTGACGCGTGCGCGAACAGCGGAAATTGGTGTGTAACGCTCAGAGGTCAGATAATTGAGCAGCCGATCTGATACCTCATGCGCCCCGCCGCCATTACCTCGCAGATCAATGATCAGCTGCGTGGCTTGTTCAGAGGCGATCTTGGCAAAACTCTCGTCAACGAAATTGGCGAATTCCGCATCGAAGTCCTTCTCGAACGTATCAATCCTCATGATCGCTGTAGAATCGAGAAACGACAGGCTGAAAGGACTGCCACCGGACTCCGGGGTGGCGGAATTTATCTCGGATACGACGTGTTCGGCTCCGTCCCCTGACTGCAGCCGAAACTCCACAGGTGCCTCACCATCGAGATTCAGCATCACCAATTCCCGAAAACGAAGCTCCAGAATGCGCTGCCTTAATGCATCGGATTCGCCGCGGATCAGCGGCAATGTCCGCGCGATCATCTCCGGTACGGAAACGCCATCAACCGCGACAATCTCCTGACGTTTCTTGTCCGGTGCCTGTACCGGAACATAAGCATGCCCATTCTCAATCCTGGCCCGCCAGGGTTCGAGATCAGGATCGATCGCAGGCAACTCCAACCCCAAATGCGCATCCTTCAGGACCGGGTTCAGTTGCGCAAAGACATACCATGCTTCCGAAGTTTCCATTCCATCGCGAAGCTCCCCGCGAACCTGTTTGAGCTGGCGCTCAAATGCATCCGGGTCGACGCTTTGCTCAAACGCCGGATGGGTCGACCGCGTCCAGTCCAGCCAGGCATCCAGATCGGATTCGAGTTCGGCCCGGCTCCAGACGGTTTTGTCCGATTCAGTATTGGGGGACGAAGCACAGCCCGACAGCACCATTGCGAGGACAAGCCACGCGACCGAGATAAGGGGACCTGCAAGTCTGGTCATGTCAGAAAGCCTTCATGCGTGTAACGAGAGGCGTTGTCCTGAGTGCAGCGGCGGCACGCTGGGTGGCGGCGGGGAAATCGCATCCAATTTCGGCAAACAAGGCGCCGAATGCCTGGCCCGCTTTTTCCAACCGATCGCTGAGGACCTGAAACTGGTCTCGCCCTTTCGGTGTAAGGCGGAGCAGTTTCCGGCGGGCATCGTCGGGATCAGCAATTCTCTCGATAATGCCGATCTGGATCAGGAGGTCGACACGTTGCGTCGCCAGTTGGTGAGGCTGTCCGAGCGCGCGTGCGATATCCGCTGTCGAAGCCGGCTCATTTTCTCCCACAAACAGGACTGTTGAGACCGTACGGGAGGGAAACTCAATCCCTGCCGCATCCAGCATGTCATTGCCTTGGGTCACAATCACATCCACCAGGCGTTCAAGCTGGTTCGCAACGAATGCCGCGCTGAGCCTGTGGGAATCGACAAAATTCGTATCGTTCATCAACGTCAGACCTACTACACAATTTATTGTACAATTAATTGTGTAATTGTGCCTGGTCAACCCGTTGCCCCGGATCAGCCGGTCTCGCTGGTTGCGCCGGCCAGCGGCGGCGCCTAGGTTCATGCCATGCCTGTTATTATTGAAATGGTTTCCGATCTCGTCTGTCCGTGGTGCTGGCTTGGCAAGCGCCGTATCGAAGCGGCCATCGCCATGGTGCCGGACGTTGAAGTACAACTCCTGTTCCGCCCCTATGAACTGGACCCGTCCATTCCAGCGGGCGGGGTCGACTACAAGGAATATATGCGAAAGGCGTTCAGCTCGCCCGAAGCGAAAGAACGCTCGGGCGCGATGCGTCAGGCGCTGATCGACTATGGTGAAGCCGAGGACATCCCCTATCGTTTCGATGAAATCAGCTGGCGCCCGAACAGCCTGGACGCGCACCGCCTCGTCCATTGGGCTCAGGGGCAGGACAAGGGCGCCGCTGCAAAGGAAGCGCTGTTCCGCGCCTTCTTCCACGACGGGCGCGATATTGGCGATCATGGCGTTCTGGTAGACATCGCCCGACAGATCGATCTCGACACCACAATCGTGGCAGACCTTCTGCCTACGGATGCTGATGTCGAAACTGTCCGCACCGAAGAGAAATTCTTCCGGGAAGTCGGCATCACCGGCGTGCCGACCTACATTGCCAATCGCCAGTTTGCGGCACAGGGCGCCGAAACGCCTGAAAAGCTCGCGCGCTTCATCAGACATGCGGCCGAGCATCCGCCAGCTGAAACCGCATGAGTTCGCTCGTTCAGACCGATATCGATGGCCGCACAGCCATTGTCCGGTTTGACACGGGCGCCCGCGCCAACGCGCTCAGCCAGCAATTGATGCAGGACCTGACCGAGGCGGCCCTTCAATTCCACGACGCGCCGGAAATCTCCACCGTCATCCTCACCGGACGTGCGGACCAGTTTTCCATGGGCGCGGACCTGAAAGATCCGGCCGGTACAAGCGCTGCAAAATCAACCCTCCGGGAACGGAGGATCCTCCTGCGCCGTGGTCCGCGCATGTGCGAGGCCTGGGAAAATGTGGACGCGCTGACCATCTGCGCCATTGAAGGCTGGTGCGTCGGCGGCGGTGTGGCGTTGGCCACGTCGTGCGACCTGCGCGTCGCCGCCGAGAATTCCGTCTTCTATGTGCCGGAAGTCGAACGCGGCATGAATATGAGCTGGGGCTCGATCCCCCGCTTCGTCGCGCTGGTCGGCCCGGCCCGTGCCAAGCGAATCGCCGGACTTTGTGAAAAGATCGACGCGGCCACTGCCCTGAACTGGGGCCTTGCCGACCATGTCGTGCCCGCCGGGACAGCCATGCACAAGGCGCACGAAGTGGCCGCAGCTGCCTCTCGCCTGCCCCCAACGGCACTGAAGATGGTGAAGCAGGACGTCAACGTGGCAGCGCTTGCGCTGGCAAAGGCCACCGCCCACCGCGACCTTGAGGCTTTCGCCTTGCTCCAGAGGTCCGACGATTTCCGCGAAGGCATCAAGGCCTTCCTCGAAGGCCGCGACCCGGAATTCACGGGCGACTGATTGCCCCTACCGCCGCAATGAAAAACGCCGCCCGTTTCCGGGCGGCGTTTTCAATTCGGTTCCGGTGTCACCTTAGTGGACCAGAGCAGCCTTCAGGCTTTCGAGATAGTCGTAGTGTTCCTGCAGCATCGAACGATTGGTATCGTCCTTGTCGAGCGACTGGATCTTCAGGAGCGTGGCGTCCATCTCGGCCTGCACGTCTTCGGCGTTCACGTCGTCGAGCATGCGGGCTTCTTCAGCCAGGATGGTCAGGCCGGCAGAGGTGATGTCCGCAAAGCCGCCGCGCACGAAGATGCGCATCTTGACCGTGTCGCCTTCCAGAACGCGCACCACGCCATTGCGCAGCGTCGTCATGAAGGGCGCATGGTGCGCCAGCACGCCAAACTCACCGTCCGAACCAGGTGCGATCACATGATCGACCTCGCCGGAGAAGAGCTCTTTCGCGGGCGAAACGAGCGAGAAGTGGAGTTTATCGGCCATATATCCTGTCCGCTTACGCGTCTGCCATCATCTTGGCGGCCTTGGCTTTGGCGGCTTCGATGTCGCCGACCATGTAGAAGGCCTGTTCCGGCAGGTGGTCATAGTCGCCAGCGATCAGGCCTTTGAAGCCCTTGATCGTGTCTTCGAGTTTCACCTGAACGCCCGGCGAACCGGTGAAGACTTCAGCCACGTCGAACGGCTGCGACAGGAAGCGTTCCACTTTCCGTGCGCGCGCCACGACGAGTTTGTCTTCTTCCGACAGTTCGTCCATGCCGAGGATGGCGATGATGTCCTGCAGCTCTTTGTACTTCTGCAGGATTTCCTGCACGCCGCGGGCAACCGAGTAGTGCTCTTCGCCAACGACCAGCGGGTCGAGGATACGGCTGGTGGAGTCCAGCGGGTCCACAGCCGGGTAGATGCCTTTTTCCGAGATGGCGCGGTTGAGAACCGTCGTTGCATCAAGGTGGGCGAACGAGGTGGCCGGGGCCGGGTCGGTAAGGTCGTCAGCCGGAACGTAGACGGCCTGGATCGAGGTGATCGAGCCCTTGTTCGTGGAGGTAATACGCTCCTGCAGCTGACCCATGTCGGTGGCCAGCGTCGGCTGGTAGCCCACAGCGGACGGGATACGGCCGAGAAGTGCGGACACCTCGGCACCGGCCTGGGTGAAGCGGAAGATGTTGTCCACGAAGAACAGCACGTCCTTGCCTTCCTCGTCGCGGAAGTATTCGGCCTGGGTCAGACCGGTCAGGGCGACACGGGCACGGGCGCCCGGAGGCTCGTTCATCTGACCGTAGACCAGGGCCACGCGGCTCTCGCCTTCCAGGTTGATAACTTTGGAGTCGATCATCTCGTAGTAGAGGTCGTTCCCTTCACGGGTCCGCTCACCGACGCCGGCAAAGACCGAGTAGCCACCGAACAGTTTGGCGATGTTGTTGATCAGTTCCTGGATGAGAACCGTCTTGCCCACGCCGGCACCGCCGAACAGGCCGATCTTGCCGCCTTTGGCGTACGGGCAGAGCAGGTCCACAACCTTGATACCGGTGACGAGCACTTCGGATTCGGTGGACTGGTCGATGAATTCCGGCGCCGGGGCGTGGATCGGGCGATCCATGTCGGAACCGATCGGACCGCGTTCGTCGATCGGCTCGCCGATGACGTTCATGATGCGGCCGAGCGTTTTCGGGCCAACCGGAACGGTGATGGACTTGCCGGTGTCAGCCACCGGACCGCCGCGCACGAGACCCTCGGTGGAGTCCATGGCGATGGTGCGCACCGTGTTCTCACCGAGGTGCTGAGCAACTTCCAGCACCAGGCGCGTACCGTTGTTATCGGTTTCAAGCGCGTTGAGGATAGCCGGCAGCTCGCCATCGAACTCAACGTCGACAACGGCGCCGATGACCTGGGAAATGCGGCCTTTGGCGTTTGCGGGAGTGCTCATGCGGGTCGTCTCCTTTGGAGCGGGTATTCTCTGGGTTCTTGTTCTCTAGAGCGCTTCCGCGCCCGAAATAATCTCGATGAGTTCTTTGGTGATCTGGGCCTGGCGTGCGCGGTTGTACTGCAGTTCCAGCGAGTCGATCATCTCGCCGGCATTGCGGGTCGCGTTATCCATGGCGGTCATCTGGCTCGCAAAGAAACCAGCAGACCCTTCCAGCAGGGCCGACAGGATCTGCGTGTTGATATAGCGCGGCAGAAGCGCCTCAAGGATCGCATCTTCCGACGGCTCATAACGGTAGATCGCATTGCCCAGATCGATGGTCTCGGCATCGGCAGGTGCCGCGGCCGGGATCAGTTGCTGCGCGGTCGGAACCTGGCTCAGCACGTTCTTGAACTGCGAATAGATCAGCGTCGCGACATCGAACTCGCCATCTTCGAACCGTGTGGTGAGGTTCTTGCCGAGGGCAATCGCCGGCTCGGAGAAGTCGTCACTTTTCACGGAAGACAGGTCGACATGGCCGACAAACAGGTCGGCGAAGTCGCGCTTCAGCTGCTCGCGGCCCTTCTTGCCGACGGTCAGCACTTTCACAGTTTTCCCGTCACCCTGCAGCGCGGTAATCGTCTGCTTGGCGAGTTTGGCAGTGTAGGTATTGAAACCACCGGCGAGGCCGCGTTCCGCCGTCATGACGACAACCAGATGGGTCTGGTCGCTGCCGGTTCCGGCAAGCAGTTTCGGTCCGCCTGCGCCGGCGGATGCCGACAGGTTGGCGAGAACCGCAGCCATGCGTTCGGCATACGGGCGGGCAGCCGTTGCGGCGTCCTGCGCGCGCTTCAGCTTCGCCGCGGCCACCATTTGCATGGCCTTCGTGATCTTCTGCGTGGATTTCACGCTTGAGATCCGGTTTTTCAGGTCCTTCAGGCTGGGCATGTCAGGCCTTCCAGTTCGTGCTCAGTCGTCCGGGGCTCAGGCAAACTTCGAAGTGAAGTCGTCCAGGGCCTTCTTGATGCCGGCTTCGATCTCTTCGCTGAGAGCTTTCTCAGAAGCGATCTTGGCCAGCAGGTCTTTGTTCGCACCGCGGAGATGAACCAGCAGTTCTTTCTCGTAGCGGGTGACGTCCTTCAGGTCGACCTTGTCGAGGTAACCACGCGTACCGGCGTAGATCACACAGACCTGCTCTTCCATCAGAAGCGGCGAGTATTGCGGCTGCTTGAGGAGCTCGGTCAGACGGGCACCACGGTTCAGCAGGCGCTGGGTGGCGGCGTCGAGGTCGGAACCGAATTTCGCGAAGGCGGCCATCTCACGATACTGGGCGAGTTCACCCTTCATCGAGCCTGCAACCTTCTTCATCGCTTTCGTCTGGGCGGCAGAGCCCACGCGCGACACCGACAGACCGACGTTCACGGCCGGGCGGATACCCTGGTAGAACAGGTCCGTCTCAAGGAAGATCTGGCCGTCGGTGATCGAGATCACGTTCGTCGGAATATAGGCCGACACGTCGTTGGCCTGGGTTTCAATGATCGGCAGGGCCGTCAGCGAACCATTGCCATTGTCCTCGTTCAGCTTCGCAGCGCGCTCCAGAAGGCGCGAGTGCAGGTAGAACACGTCACCCGGATAAGCTTCGCGGCCCGGCGGGCGGCGCAGCAGCAGGGACATCTGACGATATGCAACGGCTTGCTTGGAAAGGTCATCATAGATGATCAGGGCATGCATGCCGTTGTCACGGAACCATTCGCCCATGGCGCAACCGGTGAACGGTGCGAGGTATTGCAGCGGGGCCGGTTCGGATGCCGTCGCGGTCACGATGATCGTGTAGTCGAGGGCGCCGCGCTCTTCGAGCGTCTTGACGACCTGGGCCACCGTGGAGCGCTTCTGGCCGATGGCGACGTAGACGCAGAACAGCTTTTCGCTGTCGTCCTTGGCGGCGTCATTGGTCGCCTTCTGGTTCAGAATGGTGTCGATGCAGATCGCGGTCTTGCCGGTCTGGCGGTCACCGATGACCAGCTCGCGCTGGCCGCGGCCAACCGGGATCATCCCGTCGATGGCTTTCAGGCCCGTCATCATCGGCTCGTCAACAGACTTACGCGGGATGATGCCCGGCGCTTTCACGTCCACGCGTTCACGTGCAGCAACGTTTTCCAGCGCGCCTTTGCCATCAATCGGGTTACCGAGGGCATCCACGACGCGGCCCAGCAGAGCCTTGCCGACCGGTGCCGACACGATTTCGTCGAGGCGCTTGACGGTGTCGCCTTCTTTGATGTCGCGGTCGTCGCCGAAGATCACAACGCCGACATTGTCGCTTTCAAGGTTCAGCGCCATGCCTTTGATGCCGCCGTCGAATTCGACCATTTCGCCGGCCTGAACGCTGTCGAGGCCGTAGATACGGGCGATACCGTCGCCCACTGACAGAACCTGACCGACATCGGAGACTTCGGCTTCAACGCCGAAATTCTCGATCTGCGACTTCAGGATGCCCGAAATTTCTGCTGCTGAGATATCCATCGAGCGACTAAGCTCCCTTCATGGCGGTGTTCATGCGTTCCAGTTTGGCGGCAAGGCTTGCGTCAACGAGCTGAGACCCGATGCGCAGCTGGATGCCGCCGATGAGCGAGGCGTCAACCTCGCTGGTAAGTTCGACCTCGCCGCCAACGGCCTTGGCGAGGATTGATTCAATGCGCTGGCGCTCTGCGCCGGTCATTTCCTTTGCGGTGCGCACAAGAGCGCGCTTCACGCCGCGCTGTTGTGCGTAAAGCTCATCAAAAGCGATTGCGGCACCGAGGATGTCGCCCGAACGGCCGTTCTGCGCCATCGTGCCGACGAATTTTCCAAAAAGGCCGGAGAGACCGGCCTTCGCTGTGAGTTCGCCCGCCGCCTTCACCTTCTCTTCACGGGAGAAAGCCGGAGAATCCAGCAGAAGCGCCAGATCATCAGAGCCTTTCACCATTTCGGCGAAAGCTTTGAAATCCTTATAGACATTGGCGAGTTCGCCTTTGTCCTGCGCGAGTTCGAAGAGCGCGCTCGCATAGCGGCGTGCGGCTTCGTTCGCATGTGTCATCTTTGATCCAGCCAAGGGTCTCTTCGTCCATGTTCAGGTGGGCGGTCTGGCCCGAAAACAGCAAACAGGGCTGCGTGCGAATTGCCCGCGCCCATGAAAACTGTGCGCCGCTTAGCATCAGTCATCTGACCTGACAACACAGGCGTGGCGCCAATGTCTGCGGCGAAATGACAATTATGACAATGTGCCCGCGAAACCAATAGATTCAAAGGAAATATTGAGACCGGCTCAGCATCGCAGATACGCACAATCCCGGCCGGTCGGGGCGATGGCTCAGCGCCCGGTTCCCGACTCACTTCCGGGGAAGCCGGGCCGGGCCAGACGGCCAGTCATCTCCTCCGCGTCCTCTGCACTGAAAGGGATACGGTCATGGAAGCGGAAACACCGGATCCACGCCTTCAGAGGAACGAATAAGGGTCGATATCGACAGACAGGCGAACCGGCGCCGGCAACTTAATCTTCGCCAGCCAGGCCGTCATATAGGCCGACAGGTCGACATTTCGGGGGGACTTCACCAGGAATCGCCGCCTGTGCCGCCCGCGCAGCACGGTGATCGGCGCCGGGGCCGGGCCAAACAGCTCGATTCCCTGCCCATTCGGCGCCAGCGCTGCCACGTCCCGTGCGGCCTGATCCACCATCTCCGCAGACGGCGCCGACAGGATAACGGCCGCCAGCCGGCCGAAGGGCGGCAGGCCGAGCTCCGCCCGCACATCCCGCTCGATCTGGAGGAAGCCGTCCCGGTCACCATCGGCGAGCGCCAGCATGGCCGGGTTGTCCGGCGCATAGGTCTGTACCAGCGCGCGGCCTGGCCGTTCGGCCCGCCCTGCCCGGCCAGCCACCTGGCTCAGCAGCTGATAGGTGCGCTCGCCCGCGCGCAGGTCTCCGCCCTTCATGCCGCTGTCGGCGTCCACGACACCCACAAGGGTGAGATTCGGGAAGTTATGCCCCTTGGCCACGATCTGCGTGCCGATCAGCACATCGATCTCGCCCTGCTCCATCCGCTCGACAATGCCGCGTGTCGCCTCGCCGCCCTGCGCCGTGTCGGAGGAGAATATCTCGATCCGCGCCTCCGGCATCAGGACCCGCACCTCTTCAGCCACGCGCTCCACGCCGGGGCCGACGCCCATCAGCGAATCGACTGCCCCGCAATGCGGGCATTTCTGCGGCTTCAGGATGGAATAGCCTGTGACATGACAGACCAGCCGGTTGGTATAGCGGTGCTCCGTCAGCCAGTTCTCCGTGCCGGGCGTCTTCAGCCGCTCCCCGCACGCCTTGCAGATGACCAGCGGTGCATAGCCCCGCCGGTTCAGGAACAGCAGCGACTGCTCGCCCGCTTCCAGCGTCACCTGCATCTCATGCACCAGCCGCGAAGACAGCCACATGCCTTTGCCCGGCGGATCTGCCCGCAGGTCCACCAGTTCCACATCCGGCAGCCGCGCCGCGCCCGGCCGCGCGGACAGTTTCAGCCGCGTGTAGCGTCCCATCTCGGCATTCACGACTGTCTCCAGCGCCGGCGTCGCCGAGGCGAGCACCACCACCGCCTCCTCCAGCTTGCCGCGCATCACGGACATGTCGCGGGCGTGATAGGTCACGCCGTCTTCCTGCTTGAAACTGCCATCGTGTTCCTCGTCCACGATGATCAGTTTCAGTTTCCGGAACGGCAGGAACAGGGCCGACCGGGCGCCGATCACGATGCGGGCCCTGCCATGCGCCGTCTCACGCCAGGTCCGCCGGCGCTCCTTGTCCGACAGGCCGGAATGCCAGGGCGCGGGCGCAGCGCCGAATCGCGCCGTAAAACGGGACAGGATCGCCTGCGTCAGCGCGATCTCCGGCAGCAGGACGAGCACCTGCGCTTCCGGATCCGCCTTCAACGCTTCGGCAATGGCCTCGAAATAGACCTCCGTCTTGCCGGAGCCGGTGACCCCGTCGATCAGGAAGGTGTGGAATGTGTTTTCACGGACCGCCTCGCGCAGCGCGTCTGCCGCCTCGGCCTGCTCCGCAGTCAGGTTCGCACCCGGCAGGTCCGGATCGACCGGCGGGAAAGGCGGGTCGGTCGGCACGTCAATCGCCCGCAGCGCGCCCGCCTCGGCCAGCCCCTTCACCACGCCGGACGACACGCCAGCCGCCTCCGCGATCTGCGCGGCTGTCATGGGGTCGTACGCGGCGGCCATCACGTCCAGCACCTTTGCGCGCGCCTCGGTCATGCGCGGCGGCGCCTCGCCGGTCGCGGTGAACACGGTCTCGGTCGGTGACGGCAACAGGCCGGCCCGCGCCCGGAGCGCCATGGACAGCAAATGGCCCGGATGGCTCACCGTGTAGCGCGCGGCGAAGGCGAGGAAATCCCGCATCGCCTTTGTCATCGGCGGCGTGGGATACACGTCCGACACGGCCTTCAGCGTGCGGCCCTCCGCCATCTCATCGCCCAGCATTTCAACAACGATTCCCAGCCGCTGATGCTTGCCCAGCGGCGCAGCAACATAGCTGCCTTCGGACACATCCAGATCGTCCGGCACCGCATAGTCAAACGGCTCCGGCAGGGGCATGGGAAAGAGAATCCGGGCGACGGCCATAGGCCAAGGCTTAGCCCCTCAGCCTGCCTCCGTCATCCTGCCGCATCAGGTTCAGGTCAGACCGCGTGATCGCCCTTTGTGCCCTTGCCGCCGCGCGCCCGGTCATAGCGCCAGGCCATGAGGTTCGAGGCCGCGTTGAGACAGAAATTCACCGGCACCGCCGCGCGGTGGACAAAGCCCCAGCGTTTGCCCACAACGGGCACATGCGACAGGGTCGGCTTGGTGACATGGTCGACAATCCGCCAATCCGCCAGCGACCGGCGATAGCTGATGAACCCATCTTCCTGCATGTTCCACTTCGCCTTCAGGGCGTCATGGCTGCGCTTTTGCCAGGACCGCGACCAGCGCAGCAGGAAGTAAGGCAAGTCGACCATCCGGACAGGATCATCCTCTGACGGAATCAGGAACGTGATCACGGATGACGGCTCGAACCAGATGCTCTCCCCGGCCTCCCGCGCGCGCCAGGAAAAATCGAGATACTCCTTCGACACGATATCCGGATCGAACGTCCCGATACGGTCAAACAGACTGCGGCGCACCATGAAACAATGCATCTCCACACTCTGCGTGCGGCGGCGTTTCAGGTGCGGCTGGATCTCATCCAGCGTATTGCCCTGAAGGTAGAAATCCTCATTGAAATCCTTGTGGCCGTCACCGGCATCTTCCAGCGTTTCGTTATTGTTTTCTTCCGGGCCCATATGGTGGACGAATGTGTGGATCGGGCGGCCTTCACAGGTCAGCGGTGCGATCATCCCGGCGCCGGTTTCGTCGCCGCATTTCATCAATGGCTCAAGCCAGCCTTTCCTGTACATGATGTCGTTCTCGACAAAGGCGATATATTCGCCGGTCGCATGTTCGATGCCGGTATTACGGGCCTCCGCAGGCGTCAGGGGGCGGTCGACCGCGACATGCCGGAACCCGCGGCGGGCAGCCTCCTCATCGCACCAGCGCCTCACCCGGCCGGGCGCTGCGCCGGTGACGACGACGAGGTCAAACGGATACTCCGTATTGTCGTAGAGGTTTGCGATCGAGTCCCGCATCAGGCTGTAACGGTCCCGTGTCGTCAAAACGATTGTCGCGCGTGGTGGTTCTTTTGCCTGTCCCATTGCCTGTACTCGTGTCCCGCGCCGGAGACCGGAATATAACGAAATCCAGTCCCGCGCTCTACGTCCTGAAAGGAGAATCGGGAGGATAATTTCGTGGCAATCCACCATAGGTGTCTGCCGCAACCCATTGTTCTCATTGAGGGTGCGAACACGCTCCCGACAGAGATATCCTCCCGGAGAGAAGCCGGTGCCAAACTCTGTGCCATGACAGACCTCACCGATTTCATCACGCACGCTTTTAAAACGATTGCCCGCGCCGTGGCCGAAGCGGGCGTGAATGCGGATCTGTTCAAACAGCCGGAGATGATTTCGAAGACACTGAAACGCCGCGTCTCGGCGGAGCTGAAACGGCTCGCCGTTCTGCTCCGCCGTCTGATCTTCCTGATGGCGCTGCAGGTGGAGCTGGCGCCTCTGGTGCCGCGCCCGGCGAGCAATTATTTTGAAAAGACCGAAGGCGACCCGAAAGCGCGCAAGGCGTTCTTTTCCGTCCTGCCTGTACCCGCAGGTGAAGCGCCGGACTTCCTGCACGGTCCGATTACCGTGGCGATGCGAGGCCCCGTGCCTGCTGCCCCGCTGATCGCCCGCTGGGAAGCGATGCTGGACACGCTGAAACACGCCAGGCGCCGGGCGAAGTGTCTCGCCCGCACGATCCAGCGCTGGAAGGCCGAAGGTGAGGCCAGGCCTTACATCGCACCGATCCCCAGGACCCACGCCATGCCGGCGCCCCTCGCCCTCGTCTCGGGCGGGCTCACCGTGCAGCTGACCGCGGCCCTGCAAGACTGGCCCAGCTTCGACACGAGCTGAGCCTCGCCACAATCAGGGGTTTTTGCCGGAGCGCCATGGGCGTGTCCGGGCGAAGGTGCTGGGGGATGCTTCCCCCGCGATATGGCTTGCCAGTTTTGCCCCCCCGCCCTACCCCTGAAATATGGCTAAAGACCTTTCCACCGGCTACGAGCCGATGACTTCCGTTGACGCAATTACTGCGGGCCTCGAAGGCGTGGGGTACATCTCCACAAAGCAGATTTCGACGGCTGTTTTCCTCGCCCACGGGCTTCGCAAGCCGATCCTGATCGAAGGCCCGGCCGGTGTCGGCAAGACAGACCTTGCCGCCTCGCTCTCGCGCTGGCTCGACCTGCCGCTCCTGCGCCTGCAATGCTATGAAGGCCTGGATGAGGGAAAGGCGCTTTACGAATGGAAATACGGCAAGCAGCTGCTCTATACCCAGATCCTGAAAGAGAAGCTGAATGAAGTGATCGGCGATGCCGGCTCGCTGGAAAGCTCGCTTGGGAAGCTCTCTACGTTCGAAGACCTGTTCTTCTCTGAGCAATTCCTTGAATCCCGCCCCCTGCTGACGGCGATGAAGCAGGAAGTCGGCTCTGTCCTTCTGATCGACGAAATCGACAAGTCGGACGAGGAATTCGAAGCCTTCCTGCTGGAAGTCCTCTCAGACTATCAGGTCACCGTGCCGGAGATCGGGACGATTTCCGCCAATGTGCCGCCGCTGGTTATTCTGACCTCGAACAATGTACGGGAACTTGGCGACGCCCTGAAGCGCCGCTGCCTGCACCTGCATATCGGCTTCCCGGATCACGCCCGCGAACGCCGCATTGTCCGCGCCCGTGTTGAAGGCCTGGAAGAAGCACTGCTGGATCAGATGATCTCTTTCGTCCAGTCCGTGCGCGAAGTCGACATCAAGAAACGCCCGTCGATTGCCGAGACGGTGGACTGGGCGAAGACCCTGCTCCTCCTGCACTCGACCGCGCTCGACGAAACCTTCGTACGAGACACGCTGAATGTGCTGCTGAAGCATGAAAGCGACATTGCGGTGATCGGCCCGGAAGTGCCGAAAATGCTGCGTGAAGCTGCCGCTCAGAAACCCGGCAGCCGCACGTCGTCCGGCTATCCGGATCTCGGATGACGACAGGAGGCTGACGGGGCAATGGAACGCCCGCTCACCAACTTCATCCGTGCCCTGCGCTCCTCGGACGTACGGGTTTCCACCGGCGAGGCACTCGACGCCGCGCATACGCTGAAACTGATCGGCTATGCAGACCGCGGCATGCTGAAGGATTCGCTCGCCTGCGTGCTCGCCAAATCGCCGGATGAGAAAATCACGTTCGACGAATTGTTCGAACTCTATTTCTCAAGGCAGGAAACCGCGCCCCGCAGCGAACAGGAAGAAACGGACTCCTCCAACTCTGCCGCCAGTCAGCAAGATGCTGCCGACCTGGTCGACCTGATGGAAACCGGCGACGAGAGCGCGATTTCCCTCGCCCTGGAAAAAGCCGCCGAGGCCGCCGGGGTGGATAACATCCGCTTCTCCACCCAGGTCGCCTATTACGCCCAGCAGATGGTGAAACAGATGGGCGGCGAAGCCCTGCAGGCCCGCCTGCTGGAAGCCCTGCAACAAGGCGGACAGGACGGCGACGCTGAAGCCCAACGCCTGATCGATGTCCGCCGCGATGTCACGATGAAAGCGAGGGAGCGCGCCGAAAAGGCCTTCCAGGTTTTCGGGGCCGGAGAGACGCAGCAATTCCGCGACGATTACGCGGCAGAGAAGAAACTCTCCGCCATCGACCGGAGCGACATGGAGCGGATGAAGCGCCTGATCGCCAAGATCGCCAAACGCCTCGCCGTCAAACACTCCCGCCGTAAACGCCGCCGCAATCGCGGCCAGCTGGACGTGCGCAGGACAATGCGAGCCAATGCCGGCTTCGACGGCGTCCCCTTCAATGTCGTCTGGCGCCAGAAGCGCAAGGACAAGCCAAAGATCGTCGTCATCTGCGACGTGTCCGGTTCAGTCGCGCAATATGTGCGCTTCCTGCTACTGTTGCTCTGGTCGATGAAGGATGTCGTGCCGGACCTTCATGCCTTTGCCTTTTCCTTCCGCCTCGGCTCGGTGGACGAAGTGCTTGAGCAGAACGATTTCGAAACCGCGATGGCGAAAATCCTGCGCGAATACGGAATGGGGTCGACCAGCTACGGCCAGGCTTGGTCTGACCTGAAAATCCATCACGAACAGATCATTGACCGCCGCAGCACGCTTCTCGTCCTGGGGGACGCCCGGTCGAACTATGGCGATCCGCGGATGGACCTGTTCCGCGAATTTTCCGCCTGCGCCAAGCGCGTCATCTGGCTGAACCCTGAAGCGCCCGGCCTGTGGGGCACCGGCGACAGCGTCATCCCGCGCTACGCGCCTTTCTGTGCTCAGGTCACGCATGTCTCGACCCTGAAAGACCTGGAACGCGCGGTCGACGAGATCCTCAGCGCCTACAACTAACCACCAGAAATCAAAGAAGCCCGGAAACAAAAAGCCCCGGCGAGTTGCCGGGGCTTTCGAGAAGTCTGGTCAGTAACCGATCAGGTCTGCTGGCCTTTGCAGGACGGCGCTTCATTGAAGGCCTTCTCAGCGGCATCAAGACGCTCGTTCACGGTCTTGCAGTTATCCGTCATCTGATCTTCGCCAAGCACCGACAGACGCTTACAGATCTTGGCTTCGTTGGTGACGTTCAGCAGGGCCGACTGATACTGGAAGCAATCGAGCGCTGCGGCCGTCGCCTCTTCCGAGGCCATGAAGCCGAGCCAGCTGCTGCCCGCGCGGTTGTTAGCTTTGCGGAAAGCTTCGCGGGCACCGGCACGGTCGTCACGCTCATAGCGAGACTGGCCGATCTGAACCCATGCGGTTCCCGGATCTTTCACGCCACCCATGCTGAGGGCCTTCTGAAGGGCGTTTTCAGCATTTTCCCACTGCTGGAGGTCGGCATAGGACCGGCCGAGGCGCTCATACATCGCACCACCGCCACCAGCTTCAGCAGCCGCCTGGATCACCGGAATGGCTTTCTCGTGCTCGCGGGCCACCTGGTAGAGGTTTGCCAGAAGCTCAAGGTGGTCGAGGCTGCGGGAAACACGCCCGGCATTCATTTCCTTCTCAAGGATCTTGGCGCCCTGATAAGGCACGTTGAACCGGTTGTAGAAGTTCACGATACGCATGATCTCGTCTTCGGTCTTCAGCATACCGGCGAGATACATTGCTTTCTGGACTTCGAACGCACGGCGCTCTTCGTTGCTGGCGAAATAGTTGCCGGCAATCGCATCCCAGTACTTACGTTCCGTCGGATTGTGGGCGACCACTTCCTCAAGGATGCTGGCCAGTTTCGCTTTGTCGTCAGCCTGGTTGTAG
Organism: uncultured Hyphomonas sp.; assembly: GCF_963678195.1. Lineage (NCBI taxonomy): Bacteria > Pseudomonadati > Pseudomonadota > Alphaproteobacteria > Hyphomonadales > Hyphomonadaceae > Hyphomonas > uncultured Hyphomonas sp. The sequence goes on along the minus strand of NZ_OY782759.1, from coordinate 1,772,065 downwards.
AGGAAGATCAGCAGATCATAGAGCTGCTGGTCATATTTGGAGCCGTCATCGGCCTTGACCTCTTCAGCCCATTTGATGGCTTCCTTGAAGTTGTCGACCCGCTGGTACAGGACCGCAAGCTGCCACTTCTGGGTCCGGTCTGGCTTGCCGCCAGCCTGCTGCCACTTGGTCATGTATTCGAGGGACTTGTTGATGTCCTCTTCCTGCAGGTAGATCTGGGCGATGTTGTAGTAGGTCTGCGCCCGGTCCTTGTCTGCGATATAACCTTTGTTGAGGGCCGACAGGAGATCGTTCACAGCAGCCCGGCGATCACCCTTCTGGATGTTGATATAGGCCGACAGCTTCAGGACAGCGCCTTCTTCGTAGCAGTTCAGGCCCATCGACTTAAGCTGGTTCATCTTGCTCGCAGCTGTCGTGTAATCGTTGTTCGTCATCGCCGCCTGTTCGGCTTCCAGATAAATCTGGCCGGTCTTCGACGAAAACTCTGTTTCTTCGCAAGCCTGAGCAAGTGCCGAACCGGCGCCAACCGACACCATGAAGCCGGCAATGACGGCGCCTTTGAGAACAGATCTGATACCCATAATTCCTCTCCTGACCGCTGGTGTAGCGGAGTTGTGCCCAATCAACCGGAATTGCCCGGCAGGATCAAGGACTTCAGCGCGCTTCTTAGGCTTTTTATCTGCGCCAAATGACCCGTTTCCAGCTTGGTCGTGACTTGCCCCTGATATGGTTCGGTCGCGCCCCTTTCGTCAATGCTGATACACATCAGAACGCATCGATTCCACATCACTGAAGCCTGAATTCCATCGGATAGACATAATTGTGCGATTCAACAGGCAGACCCTGCCTGATTTCTGGCAGGAACTCGGCTTTACTGACCGCCCTGACTGCCTCTTTTTCGAATCCGGCATGAGAACATGCGGCCGTGATATCGTACGGTAAACCGCGCGTACTCAGGCTGAAATGGACGTCACAGCTGCCTTCCATTCCCCGCCGGGCCATATCTGCCGGATAGGATGCCACAGGCCGCCGGATGGCCTGGGCAATACGTTCACCAATGGCCTGTGGCGCAGGTGGCTCAAAGCGGATCGTTTCCCTCTGGAGGTCCCAGTTCCCGCGGTCAATAACCGGTACAGGCAGGCCTTCGACCGATGAAACGGCCTTTTTGACCGGCGGCATAGGCGGAAGCTCCACATCCATGACGGGCGCAGGAACCCGGTCAATCCGGTTTGGCTCACTTTCCTCGAACTGCGGCGTGACGATTGGCAACGGCCTGTGGGTCACGGGCGCAAGTACGATCTCATCGACCCGGATCAGTTGAGTCATCGTGGCAAAGAGACCGAGCGTAATGGCGGCTGCCGGCACGATTGAAGTGAGAAGCCGCCTGTCCTGTCTTGAAGCCATTCGCCGGCTTGCCGTGCCAAAGGGCGAGTGAAGCGCACCTCCGCTGATACTGTTTCCCTGAATGCTGATCATCGCTTCCTCCGTGTTTTATTTATGTAATCACATTACATACCCGGCAGGGTTACGCAAGGTCAACTGGATCAGCAACCACAAATTCGTTCCATCGACGATTGCCCCCCTCAATGAACGACGCAGAAAAACTGCGTCTCTCATTCGATGAATCAGGCCCGCCTGACAGCATGAAAAAGGGCGCTCCGAAGAGCGCCCTTTTCCAATATAATCACAATGAAGTCAGCAGCTTACTGAAGCTTGAACTCCAGCGGGTAAACCACGTTCCGGCGCTCAGCCGCCTTACCGCGAACGATCTTCGGTGCAAACTCAACCCGGCCGACGGCCCGTTCAGCTTCACGCTTGAAGACACTGTCCGAGCAGGTTGCCTGGATGTTGTACGGCTTACCGCGCGTGTCCACGTCGAAGCGCACTTCACACGAACCTTCGATACCACGCTCAGCAGCACGCTGCGGATAAGTTGGCACCGGAGGGCGGATCGGTTGAGCGTCACGGTCCGAGATCGCCACCGGGTCGATCGCAAGCGACTGCATGCGGCCGAGGTTGAGTTCGGTCGGTGCAGCACCCTCAATCTGTGGTGTCGGCAGGTTGATGTTGGATTTCGTGGCCGAAACCTTCGGCGGCGGCGGCGGCTTTTTGGCCGAGTCGATCCGCTTCGGTTTCGAACGCTGACGCGTACGAACCTCGGAATCCTGCTGCTGAGGCGTGATGGCGGTCAGGACCCGCTGCTCACCCTTTTCCAGGTTCACTTCCTTCACCGAGATGAGCTGGCTCATGACGATGAAAAGAAGATAAACAATCGGAATGGCGATAGCGACACCAACCAGAAGTCTCGTCAGGGGATTAGTGAACATGGCGTTCTCCTACTCAATCTTGGCCGAGATATTGATGGCGGTGGCACCATCGAGGCGGTTGATGGTCTCCATCACATCGACCAGCGTTTCAGCAGACGAGTTCACATCGGCCTGGACGACGATCTCACCGCGCGGGTTGTCTTCACGCATCTGCTTGATGGTGAAGCCAACTTCCTCCGGAGAGATCAGCTTCTTGTCGATGTAGATTTCGCTTTCTGGGTTGATCGCGATCAGGATGGCGAGCGGCTTGGCATCAGCCTTGTTGTCCACGTCGGGACGGATGATTGCCACACCCGGTTCCTTGATGAACTGCGCCGTAACGATGAAGAAGATCAGAAGGATGAAAACCACGTCGAGCATCGGCGTGAGGTTCACATCATCCTCTGCACCCCCAGCTGCCATGGACTGGCGTTTTCTGCGTGCCATTGGGTGCTCCTCTTACTGTTCCTGCGACAGAACAAGGTTAACCCCTGTCTGATAGCCGGCGTTATAGGCTGCGTCCCGGATAAGGACGATGACACCACTCTTCGCACGCGGATGTGCCTGAATTATGACCTGGCTTTCCGGTGTTTCAGCGCGGACCCGTTCGATGTTGGCCCGGACAGAGCCGATGTCGGTGTTCCGGCCGTTGACCGTGATCATATTGGACTCATCCACATAGATCAGAATGGCAGGCACGGATTGTGTCTGTTCCTGATCCGGCGGTGCAGGCGGCGGCGGAGGCTCGAGGCCCATCGCCTTTTCCTGAGCGAAGGTCGAGGTCACGATGAAGAAGATGAGCAGGATGAACACAACATCCAGCATCGGCGTGAGGTCGACATTGGCCTCTTCAGGCGCTTCGTGTGAACGTCCTCGCATCAGCTAATCTCCATCGCATCTTCAACCTGCTGGACCGAGCGGGCAACCCGGCGGTCCATGCCGGAAGTGAATAGAATGCCGGACAGAGATGCCACCATGCCGGCCATGGTCGGGATGGTGGCACGCGACACACCAGCCGACATGGCTTTTGCGTCTGCACCATTCGTGATCGCCATAACGTCGAACACGGCGACCATCCCGGTCACGGTACCCAGCAGACCGAGCAGCGGTGCCAGAGACACCATTGCCTTGGTCAGGCTGACATTCTGCTCCGCCTTCATGCGGACTTCTGAGACCAGCTTGTCGCGGATCCAATGAGCGAAGGTCGATTTCCTGTCGGAGCGCGAACGCCACTCCGCAATCGCCTCAGCGGCCACCTGCTTATGAGCAAATCTGAAATAGAACACACGTTCCAGAATCAGTGCCCACATAACGAATGTTGCAAACATAATAACCAGCAACACCGGACCGCCTCGGTCGAGGAAAGCTTGTAAGTCTAGCAAACCCATACGGGCTCCTCCTCAGTTGAGGCTACGGGGAGCGGCTTACGCCGCACCACGCAGGGATTCCGCTTTCTCAGCGATCAGGCCAGCAGCCTGCTCGTCGAGAATCTGCTGATTACCGCGAGCCATCGAAGCGATGATCGCGTGGACCAGCAGAAGCGGGATAGCGGAGACGAGACCGAACACGGTTGTCATAAGAGCAACCGAGATACCGCCAGCCATCAGCTTCGGATCGCCGGCACCATAGATGGTGATCGACGTAAAGGTGATGATCATACCGATAACGGTACCGAGAAGGCCGAGCAGCGGAGAAACAGCCGACAGGACTTTCACGATGTCATTGAAGCGTTCGATACGCGGCGATTCACGCAGGATCTGTTCGTCCAGCTTGAGTTCGAGGGTCTCGATGTCGGAACCGCGGTTCTGTTCGTAGGTTTCGAACAGGCGTGCCAGCGGGTTGCCGTCGCCAGCCTGACGGGTTTTCGCCGTCTTGCGCATGGAGCCGCCCATCGTGAACAGGGTGAACATCTTGTAGAAGCCGATCAGCAGGCCGATTGCCAGCAGGAACATGATGACAGCACCAACCGGGCCACCCTGCTTGATACGGTCGCTGAGGACCGGCAGGTCGCCGAGGATGCCGAACAGGTTACCTTTCGACGGATCGACCGGCGCGCGGACGAGCTGGTCGGGACCGGCATTGATGAGCGACTTCATTGCACCAGCATAGGAACCAGCCGGCTGGGTCTTGAAGGCCTGGAGGAATGTGTCGCCGTTGTCTTTCTTTTTGACCTCGACGAATTTCACGCCGTCGGTCGTTGCGGCGGTGAACACACCCACGCGCATCAGTTCGACATCGGCGTTCGAAGCGTCCGGACCCACACCGTCAACCGTGGCGGTGAAAGTCTTCACTTCGGACTGAGCGATCATTTCCTGCAGGATTGCTTTCGGAAGACGCTCAAGCTGAGCGCGGTTCGGAAGCGTGCGGGCTTCTGCGATTTCGGCGATACCTTCAACGCGGCCCTGATAGTCGAAGTTTGCGAAGGAGTTCGCAATTTCCGGCATGGTTTCACCAGCTGCCGAACGGAACTGGCCGAGCAGTTCCTGGAAGTCGCCAGCCTGTGCGGTGACCTGGGATTCCAGATCAGCGAGCGTGGCTTCGTTCGCATCGAACTCGGCACCGAGGGCACGGCCGCGAGCTTCAGCAGCGTTCAGAGCGCCCCGGGCTTCAGCCATTTTGGCTTCCTGGGCGTTCTTGTCCTGCTGGAACTCTTTCAGACGCTGCGCATTTTCAGCGGTCATCTCGTTGGAGTCAGCTTGAACGCGCTTGAGCACGTCTGCGAGGGACTGAGCGGACGCCGGTGCGGCGATCGTCATTGCGCTAAGGCCGAGCAGCGATGCTGCACCCAGAGCCTTCAGCGAGGATTTGAAATTCAACATTACGGTTTTCCTCTTAGTTCTCTGAGCCTGGCCTTACTGGACCTGGAACTTCTGGACCGGGGCGAACAGCACGGTCTGCTGTGCCTTGGCTTGCGCCACGCGGATGGCTTTCTGGATGTCGGAGACATACTTGCCCGGAAGCGCTTCCCAGGAACCGGTGGTGCGGTTGTAACGGGCAGCTTTGCCGTTCGGTGCCAGATAGACGAGCGCAACGCGGCCATAAAGGAACATGTCGACGGTCGTCGGGTTACCGTCGATGTCGATTTCTTCCTGCCACGTGCTGATCGTGCGGCCGTATTCCATTTCAGCCTGATAGGCTTCCATGATGAGGCGATACTGTTCGGCCGGGGTGACATCCGGCTGAGCCATGATGCCGTCCAGGGCTTCAATACGCGCAGTACGCTCAACCGTTTTGAACGGCAGGTCGGCAGCGACGAAAGTCTTCAGATCCTCGACCATGCTGAGAAGCATCGGGACGGTCTGTGCGGTGATGTCATCGATCGAGCCGAGCTGCTCGGTCAGCGAGACAATCTCTTCGCGCTGCGAGGCAACAACCAGTTCCTGCTGTTTTGCGTACAGGTCTGCGGCGTCGCGGCGCTGCAGGAGCGTACGATACTCGCGGACCATATCGGTACGCTCGTCGTCCAGCTGGTTGATCTGGTTCTGGACCTGCTCAGCTCGGCGGGTCGCCTGTTCGCCCACATCGAGCGCCTGGCGCAACTGGGCCTGGGCCGGGATGGCCAGTCCTGCGATAAGCGCCGCGGCAATCACGCCGCGAGCTGGTGACAGAAGTTTCTTCATGAGGTTTGCCTCTCACTCTCCAAACGGTCGCGCTGGTGTTGCGCGGGAAATCCGACATTCGGGCACTCTGCTAGCGAGAGCGTCCCGGTCCTTACAGCGCCTCACACACAAACGAGGCAAGTTCCCTTGGAAGCAGAGAGACGGAGACCGCCCAACACCTCCCCTGAGTTTTTCGGGACGTTGTCCGTCCTCTGTCGTTGATCCCTGATAGGCCCGCCTTCTGGCAGGCCTGCGGCAAAGCCCTTAGCTGTGAAACCAGACGCTAACAACCCTCTGTGACACGATCAACAAGGCTTTACGATTCATTTAGAAAATATCCGGCGCCCGCTCGAACGCAACACGTCGGCTGCAGTGCAGACGTGCTAGATCAGTCAGGCGCCGGGCGCAAACCTGTCCAGAAACAGCCATGTATGGAAATAGATGGGAAAGGGTGGCTGGGGTGCCAGGATTCGAACCTGGGAATGCCGGTACCAAAAACCGGTGCCTTACCACTTGGCGACACCCCAACGGAGGCGCCGAGATAGCCACTCTTTGTATCGCTGGCAACACCCGTTCGCACCGCTTTCCAGCAGTTCTTTCTCTATATGTGTGATTTGCTGCAAATTTCGCCTCTCAGCAGAGCATGACCTTTACATTTTATCGATAATCGACAATATCAGCGTAACATCGCCCATTGGTCAGAACCGGAGACCACACCCCAATGAAAACTTTTTTCCTGTCGATGGCAGGTGCCCTCGTCGCCATGTTCATCTTCCTGATCCTGATGGCGATCTTCTTCGTCGGAATCATTTTCAGCGCAGCCTCATCCACTCCGGATACGCCGGACAACATCGTTCTGTCTCTCGACCTGAACACGGAATACACGGATCAGGCGCCTGTCAGCGGATTTGCAGCTTTTTCAGAAACGCCCGGTTTTGTAGACCTTTTGACCAAACTTCAGGCAGCTGAAACTGACGACTCGGTGAAAGGCCTCTATCTGAGAGGTGCCACAGTCGGCATTGGAAGCTCCCGCGCAGAAGAATTGCGTGAAGCACTGCTCCGTTTCCAAGACTCGGGAAAATTCGTGATTGCGCATACGCAAGGCGCCTTTGGTGTTGGCGGCCCGTCAGCCCTGCGCTCGATCACGCCGGCGGATGAAGTCTGGATCCAGCCCGGCTCCGAAGTCTTCGCGGCAGGCGTGACGTTCGAGACGGAATTCCTCAAGGGCCTTTTCGACAAGATCGACGTCACCCCGGAAATCTATCCCTTCTACGAATACAAGAATGCGCCGAACTCTTATAATGAGACCGGCTACACCGAGCCTCACCGCGAAGCGATGACCCAGCTGGCCGAATCCCTCTGGACACAGTCGCTGGATGACATTGCTGCAGATCGCGACCTGTCGGTTGCAGATGTCAAAGCCCTTCTGGAAAGCGGTCCGATGACGTCGGAGCAGGCCATCGCCAACAAGCTGATGGACAAGGAAGGTTATCCCGAAGAGGCCGAAGAAGCCGCGAAGGAAAAGGCAGGAAAAGGCGCCGAGTTCATGGACCTCGCCAGCTACACCCCGCCTTCCCTTCCGCTGAAGGCGCCGGCAATTGCCATTGTCGGCGGAGAAGGCGCAGTTGTGACGGGAAGCGCCAATGGCGGCTCACCCTTCGAGTCGGCACCGGCGTTCGCATCGGACACGGTCGCCCGGGCCATTCTCGATGCAGGCAAGAACGACAAGGTGAAAGCCATCGTATTCCGCGTCGACAGCCCCGGAGGCTCCCCGACCGCTTCTGACCAGATCTGGAACGCTATTGAACGGGTTCAGGCGGATGGCAAACCGGTTGTGGTCTCCATGGGCTCACTGGCGGCTTCGGGTGGATACTACGTCTCAGCAGGCGCCGACTATATCGTCGCCAACCGCTCCACGATCACCGGCTCCATCGGTATCTTTGGCGGCAAGTTCGCCCTCGCCGGCGGCTTCAACAAGCTGGGCATCACGTTCGACACGATCTCGGTGGGCGGCGAATTTGCCGATGCATACGGCATGGACCGGTTCACCCCCGAACAGGAGGCCGAGGTCAAAGCATCGCTCAAACGCGGATATGACCGTTTCGTCGGCATTGTCGCTGAAGGCCGCGGCATGACTTTCGACGAAGTGCACGAGGTTGCCAGAGGTCACGTCTGGAGCGGCGAAGACGCCCTCGAACGCGGCCTGGTCGATGAGATCGGCTCCTATACCGACGCGATTGCCAAAGCGAAGGAACTGGCAGGCATCGATGCGGACACGACACCGCGCCTGATCTACTACCCGCACCGCAAGTCCGGCTTCGAAGCCCTGGAAAGCCTGTTCGGCGCATCCGCGGAAACGGCTGAGTCGATGGCTGCCATTTCCAGCCTGACAGACGACAAGCGGGTTCAGGTCCTGCTGGAGGAACTGGCCACGGCCCGAGCCCTCAGCTCCGGAGAAGCACAGGCCATTGGGCCGCGCATCCGCGAGCGGTAAGCCGGGGCGTCAGCCCATTTCTGAATTGGAAAGGCCTTTCGAAGCATCGGAAGGCCTTTCTTGGTTACGGCTTCACGTGCTTGTACGGATGACGGCGATCATATAGCCCGGAAGGCAAAACAGGTCACAGGTATGAAAGTTCTCGTCACCGGCGCAGCCGGCTTCATCGGCAATGAATTGTCCTTGCGTCTCGTGAAGGAAGGCCACGAGGTGACGGGCGTAGACTGCTTCTCCGCCTATTATGATGTCTCCCTGAAACGCGACCGGGTAAAACGGCTGGACGCTTACGACAACTTCCGCATGCATGAAGTGAAAGTGGAAGATGAAGCGGCCATGACGGCAGCCTTTCGCGACAGCGCGCCGGATGTTGTGGTCCATCTCGCGGCGCAAGCCGGTGTCCGCTACAGTCTGGAGCACCCCCGCGAATATATTTCCTCAAACATTGTCGGGTCGTTCAACGTGATCGAACTCGCCCGGCAGCACGGAACCAAGCACCTCGTGCTGGCATCCACTTCATCCGCATACGGCGCCAATCAGAAATTCCCATTCGAGGAGACGGATCCGGCGCCGCACCCGCTGACGATTTACGCCGCCTCCAAACTGTCCAGCGAACTGATCGCGCACAGCCATTCCCACCTCTATGGCACGCCGACCACCCTGCTCCGCTTCTTCAGCGTATATGGACCATGGGGCCGGCCCGACATGGCCTTCTTCCTTTTCACCAATCGTATCTTCAAGGGTGAGCCGATAGACGTCTACAACCATGGCGACCTGATGCGCGACTTCACCTATATTGATGACCTGGTTGAAGCAATCCGCCGCCTGATCGACACGCCGCCGGTTGCCGGGCAGCCAGTCACACGAAATGACTCCCTGAGCCCGGTCGCCCCATATCGGCTGGTGAATATCGGCCACGCTGCGCCGGTCCGCCTGATAGATTACATTGAAGCGATTGAACGCGCCATCGGCAAAAAGGCCGTCAAGAACATGCTCGACATGCAGCCAGGCGACGTGAAGCAGACCTATGCAGACGTCAGTCTACTGAAGGCCCTGACGGGATATGTCCCCACCACGGATGTGCAGCGCGGCATCGAAGCCTTCGTCGATTGGTACCGCAGCTATTACAAGCCGGACTGAAGGCCAAGCTCAGCCGTAAGCGCTGCAAAGTCTTTCGGGACTGGCGCTTCAAAATGCATCTCATCCCCATCCGGATGCCGGATCGACAGTCTTCTGGCATGCAACATGAGGCGCGGGGCACTTTCAGCGCCCATACCATAAAGCCAGTCTCCCAGTATTGGCATGCCTGCAATGGAAAGGTGCGCACGGATCTGGTGCATCCGGCCGGTTTCCGGGCGCGCCTCCACCAGCGCTGTATCTTCGTTCCTGGCAAGTATCTGCCAGTGCGTTGTCGCAGCCTGCGCGCCCTTGCGGTCTGGCTTTGAGGCGATCATGCGCGGCCGGCCACCTTCTTCGACTTTGACCAGTGGCGTCTTCAGGGTTCCGCCATCTTTGGGAGGCAGAACACCCCGCACAAGGGCCAGATAGGTTTTCTCGGTCCGCCGGGCTGCAAACTCCTCAGACAGGAATGCAGCCGCCGGCTGGGTTCGTGCGGTGATTACGACGCCGGAGGTTCCACGGTCGAGGCGGTGTACAAGGCGCGGACGTTTTCCGTTGGATCTGGCGAATGCAGCCAGCAATCCATCCAGCGACCGCTCGACACCCCCACCGCCCTGAACGGCCAGGCCCGATGGCTTGTCGAAGACGATGACCTTGTCGTCCTCATAAATCACCAGCCCCCGCACAAAAGCGGTATCCTCTGCACTGACTTTCCGGACCGGACGGTTCCGCGTCACTTGCCACCCTTTCGTTCCCGAATGTCGGCGATCCATGCGAGGCGTTCAGCAATTGGCTTCTCTCGTCCTTCGCCCTTGGGCTGGTAAAATGATTGGCGCGGCATACCATCCGGGAAATAGTTTTGCCCCGAAACACCCTCCTCCGTGTCATGATCATAAGCGTAACCGTCACCATAACCCTGATCTTTCATCATTTGGGTCGGGGCGTTCAGAATGTGCTTTGGGGGCATCAGGCTGCCAGTCTCGCGTGCCGACCGGAGCGCGGCTTTCCAGGCCACATAAGCCGCGTTGGATTTCGGTGCCGTTGCGAGATGGATGACCGCATGCGCGAGCGCCAGCTCTCCCTCCGGCGAACCCATGCGTTCATAGGCCCGGGCCGCCTCGCTGGTCACCATCAGCGCCGTTGGGTCGGCGAGACCGATATCCTCGCTGGCCATGCGAACAAGGCGGCGGGCGAGGTAGAGCGGATCTTCTCCGCCATCGATCATTCGCGCAAACCAGTAAAGCGCGGCATCGGGATCCGATCCCCTGACAGCCTTGTGCAAGGCCGAAATCAGATTGTAGTGGCCATCCCCCGTCTTGTCGTAGGCCGGGGCGCGCTTCTGCAGTCCGGACGTCACTTGCGGCAGGCTCAGCACCGTCTTCGGGCCGGCAAGCGCATAGATCTGCTCGACAATATTCAGGAGGTAGCGCCCATCCCCATCCGCCATGGCGAGGATCGGCGCGACAGCCTCTTCTGCGACGGGCAAGGCGCGCCCTTCCAGGGCTTCGGCGCGCCGGACAAGCTCCAGCAACGCCGCCTCTTCCAGCCGTTTAAGCACGAGCACCTGGCACCGTGACAGCAACGCGCCATTGATCTCGAAACTCGGGTTTTCCGTCGTGGCACCAACCAGCGTGACGACCCCGCTTTCGACAAAAGGCAGGAACCCGTCCTGCTGCGCCTTGTTGAAGCGATGGATCTCATCGACGAACAGGAGCGTTCCTTTGCCGACCTTCCGGCGGCCTTCAGCGCGGTCGAACGCGGCCCGCAGATCCTTCACGCCTGAAAATATGGCGCTGATAGCTTCAAATTCGAGATCGGTTTCTTGCGCCAGCAGCCGGGCGATCGTTGTTTTCCCGACGCCAGGCGGCCCCCAGAAGATAATGGACGACAGCCGTTTGGCCTGCAGCATCCGCGACAGGGTACCCTCCGGACCGACAAGATGGTCCTGCCCGACAACGTCGGACAGTTTCTGAGGGCGCAGCCGGTCCGCGAGGGGGCGCGGAGCCCCATCCGACAGACCGGCAGATTCGAACAGATCACTCATGGCCAGTGTTCTAGGCGAGCTGGCGCGCCGTGGTAAGGTGGGCACCGGAGGAAACGCATATGAGCCTGGAGATTATCCCCTCCGGGCAGGCCTGCGGCGCCACTGTGCGCGGCCTGGACCTGACCCGGCCACTGCATACAGACATGATCGCTGACATCCGGAAGGCCTGGCTGGACCACCAGGTCCTGTCTTTCCCGGACCAGAAGATGACTAATTCGGACCTGGAGCGATTTACGCAATACTTCGGACCGTTCGGGGATGACCCGTTCATTGCTCCGATCGAAAGACACCCGCACATTATCGCCGTGAAGCGGGCCGCTGACGAGACGGCCCCGATCTTTGCCGAGAGCTGGCACTCCGACTGGAGCTTCCAGAAGCGCCCGCCAGCCGGGACCTGCCTCTTCGGCATCACGATCCCGCCCAGCGGCGGTGATACGCTTTTCGCCAACCAGTACATGGCGCTGGAGCAGATGCCGGATGATTTGCGGAAACGGCTCGAAGGGCGTCACGCCATTCACTCGGCCCGAAACGCCTACTCCCCGGTCGGCATGTATGGCGATGACGACAAAGCCAAGGGACGCAGCATGGACATCCGCCCGTCCGCGGATGCGGACGCAACGGAGCGCCACGACATCATCCGCACGCACCCGGAAACAGGCCGTAAGTCCATTTTCGGCTGTGCCGGCTACATCGTGGGAATTGCCGGGATGGAGCATGACGAAGGCTGGAACCTGGTGACCGACCTCTATCGCTGGCAGACCCGGCCGGAATTCCAGTACAGGCACAAATGGGAGCCCGACATGTTGCTGATGTGGGACAATCGCTGCCTGCTGCATATGGCCACCGGCGGATATACCGGGCACGATCGCTTGCTGCACCGCACAACAATTGGCGCGGCATAAAAACTTCCCAGAAACAGGCTTCGCACGTACTCTGCTTCCCATAAGGGCGAAAAAATGCCTGTTTGGGAGGAAAATATGGCCGACACAGCACAGCCGATCGACGTGGAAGTACCAGATCCCTGGAGCCTGCCGCTCGAAGGATTGGACGTTTCAAAAGCGGAAATTTTCCAGCAAAACAAACAGGGCGAATATTTCCGCCGGCTGCGCAAGGAAGCGCCTGTCCATTATTGTCCGGAAAGCGCGGTCGGCGCCTATTGGTCCGTTACCAAATACAACGACATCATTGCCGTTGATTCGAACCACAAGGTGTTCTCATCGGTCCCCAGCATTGTGATCGGTGACCCGTCTGACGATTTCCAGCCGCCCATGTTCATTGCCATGGATCCTCCGATCCATGACATCCAGCGCAAGGCAGCCCAGCCCGCTGTCGCGCCCAGCCAGCTTTCGGAACTGGAAGACCTGATCCGCCAGCGCGTCTGCAATATTCTCGATGACCTGCCAGTTAACGAGGAATTCAACTGGGTAGACCGGGTCTCCATCGAGCTGACGACGCAAATGCTTGCTACCCTGTTCGACTATCCGTTTGAAGACCGGCACAAACTGCCCTTCTGGTCCGATGTCGCAACAACGTCGGATGCGGTCGGCGTGGCGGGGGCCGACATGGAATGGCGGATGAAGCACCTTAACGAGTGCCTCGCCAGCTTCACCGAACTCTGGCACCAGCGCGCAGCCCAGCCCCGGAAGTTCGATTTCATCTCCCTGCTCGCTCATGACCCGCAGACGAAGGACATGGTCAACAATCCGGTCGAATTGCTCGGCAATTTGATGCTGCTGATCGTCGGAGGAAATGACACCACGCGGAATTCCATTTCGGGCGGGGTCTACTTCCTCAACAAATTCCCGGATCAATACGCCAAACTGAAAGCGGATCCGTCGCTGATCCCCAATATGGTATCGGAGATCATCCGCTATCAGACGCCACTGGCGCACATGCGCCGGATTGCAACAGAGGACACCGAACTCGGCGGACAGAAGATCCGCAAGGGTGACAAAGTGGTGATGTGGTACGCCTCAGGCAATCGCGATGAAGAAGCCATCGAACGGCCGGACGAGTTCCTGATCGATCGTCAGAACGCCCGGCGTCACGTTTCCTTTGGCTTCGGCATTCATCGCTGCATGGGCAACCGCGTCGCCGAGATGCAGCTGCGTATCCTGTGGGAAGAGATCCTGAACCGCTTCGAACAAGTCGAGGTCGTCGGAGAACCGGAACGGGTCCTGTCCAACTTCGTCCTCGGATACACGCATCTTCCGGTGGTTCTGCACCCGAAAGCCAACTGATCCCGCGTTAGAGGCGGACCTTCCCGCGGATGGTCCGCCCATTGCGGTCCAGCTCGATGTCCCAGCTCCGGCCGGAGTCGCGCAGGACAGCTTCAAGGTCTTTCACGGTCGTCGTCTTCTTTCCGTTGACGGAGCGGATAACGTCTCCCGGACGGAAGTAATTGCGCGCAATAGAGCGGCGTGCGACCGAGTAGACATAGATGCCGGACCCCTTCTGGAATGGATCGAGCCCGTTCTCTTCAGCAAGGCGAGGTGACAGCTCCACAACGCGGGCGCCATTGAAGACGTCTTCGCCTTCCAGCAGAACAATGTCCGCTTCCGTCGCCCCGGGCGGCGGCGCGACCTTCACGCCAATCACCTGGTTCCGGCCGCCACGCAGAACGTTCAGCTGCGCCTTCTCTCCGGGATTGCGGATGGCCGCGAGGAATTTAAGGCCCTTTTCGTCAAAGACTTCCCGGCCGTCGATGGCAGTGACCAGATCGCCGCGGCGCAAGCCTGCCTTATCCGCCGGGCCGCCATCGTAGACTTCCGTGACCATCACGCCGATCGGGCGCGACAGGCCTTGGGCTTTCGCCATGTCGAAGCTCACCGACTGCGCTGCAAGGCCAAGCCATGGACGCACAAACGTGCCCTCGTTCATGGCGGCATCGACGACGCGCTTCACCATCTCGGACGGAATGGCAAAGCCGATCCCGTTCGATCCGCCGCCGCGAGAGAAAATCGCCGTGTTCACACCGACCAACTGGCCCTTCATGTTCACAAGCGCGCCGCCGGAATTGCCCGGGTTCACGGCTGCGTCGGTCTGAATGAAGAAGGAGTAGTCGGAGATGCCGACATCTGTCCGAGCCGTGGCGGAGATAATGCCGCTGGTTACCGTCTGGCCGACCCCGAACGGGTTGCCGATAGCCATGACCAGATCCCCCACCTGTGCCTCGCGCGTGTCGGCATACTGGAGAACCGGCAGCGTATCGCCGCCTGTATCGATTTTGAGGACTGCCAGATCTGTCCGCTCGTCATTCAGAACGAGCTCGGCCGGGTATTCCCGCCGGTCGCTCAGCACCACGCGGAAGGAGTCGGCGCCTTCAACCACGTGGTTGTTCGTGACGATCACACCGTCTTCCCGCACGATCACTCCGGAACCGAGGGAATTCTGAACCCGGCTTCGCGGCGCGGCGCGGCCATAGAGAAGCATCTCCATCGGCGTGACGCCGGTCTTTACCGTTTTCTGGGTGAACACGTTCACCACGGCAGGCGAGACTTCCTTCACGAGGGGCGCAAAGGTCAGCTCTATCTCGGACCGCGTCTCCGGCAATCGCTGAGCGTGCGCCACAAGGGGTGAAACCGCCAGCACCAGAAGGGCCACCACGCAAAGCCCGGCTACAGCCAGGAACTTTGAAACATGTCTTGTCATACGAAGAGCGTGTATCATGTCTATGGCTCTATTGCGGCGCCAAGGGAGTGGCAATTCGGCGGTTCATGACAATTCGGTCAGGAATTCAGTGACTTGCCTCTTCAGCCGCCTTCGCCGCGATGGCCGCGAGATTGTTTTCATGTGTCTCTCGGCTGATCCGGTAAAAGCTCACGCAGAACATCATCAGCGTCCACGCTGCCAGCAGGGTCACCGCATATCCCCAGCCGAGCGAGGTGAGCGAACTGTCCGTCACCTTGTCTGGCTGAGCGCCCTCCTGGATGCCTGCGAAGGTCAGAACGAGAGTCGCCACAAAGACTCCGGATGCCTGCGCCAGCTTCCGGATGAAGCTGATGCCTGCATAGAAGATGCCTTCCGAGCGCCGGCCTGTCTGAACCTCGCTATCCTCGACGATGTCAGCAACCATCGAGCCCATCAGCATCTGCGTCGCGATGATGAGGGCGAGGTCGAAGATCGTGACGGTCAGCACGATGTTATAGAGCGCGTCCGAGCCATTCGGCGGCATGATCCCGATCAGGCGGCCAAAGACCGGCGCCGGCGCGATGGTGAATGCCAGCACCCCGATTGAAAGCGCCGCACGCTTCTTGCCGAACACTCGTCCCGCAATCGGTGCGATAATCAGGGCAAGCACTGCAGAGATGTAGACGGCGACAGTCAGGCCTGCGGTCTGAGTTGTCGTAAAGCCCCAGAAATATCCATTGATGTACTGGTTCAGCGATGCCGAAACGCCGGAGGCCAGCAGGCCGAACAGCGTGGCCAGGAACAAGGCCCTGAAAGACGGATTCGAGATTGTCTCGAAGATTTCCGAAAACACCTTGCCGAGCGTCAGATTCCGTTGCGCCGGGGGGGCCTTGAGGTGCGGAATGCGCGCATGCGTGCCGAAGGTCGACACAGCAGCCGCAAGCAGAATGACCCCGGCGGCAACCTGGCCGTAGAGGTGCCAGCCTGGAATATGGAAATAGCCGGAGGGGTTCTGCTCGCTGGGCTTCAACAGGAAGAAGAGCAGGAAGATCTGGATCGACAGGCCTCCGACCCATGCAAAGAAGTACCGGTAGGACATCAAGCTGGTACGGGCGTCGTATTCGGGCGTCAGTTCCGGAACAAGCGCCGTACTCGGCACTTCGTACATCGTGAAAGACAATCGGACACTAATGGTGAGGACCAGCAGCCAGATGAACAACCCGTTTGGCGACAAGCCTTCAGGCGGGTTCCAGGCCAAATAATAGGTGAGCCCGACCGGCAGGAGCGCTGCATACATGAACGGATGCCGCCGCCCAATGCGCGTACGCAGATTATCCGACCAATAGCCAACAATCGGGTCCGACAATGCGTCAACCACCAGCGCGATCATCAGCGCCAGAAAAACCATCGCCGCAGGGACGCCGAGGATCTGACTGTAGAAGAACAACAGGAAGTATTCGAACCCGTTGTTCTTGATCCCCTCAGCGGCGCCGCCAAACCCGAATGCTAAACGGGTCGGCAGGCTCGGGCCGGAGGCCTTCGCGGTTGTCGCGTCCGTCATCGCCAGCCGTCAGAGGCCGAGCACCATCTTCGCCATGATGTTCCGCTGGATTTCATTGGAACCGGCATAGATGGAGGTTTTGCGATAGTTGAGATAGCTGGGGACAGCGGTCACCGAATAGGAAGGAAACGGCAGGTCTGCATTCGCTCCTTCCCGGGCAATCGCGAAATTGTCCCGCACGAAAGGCGCGCCATAGGTGCCGGCCGCCTCGACGACGAGCTCCGTGATTGCCTGCTGGGTTTCCGAGCCTGCGCATTTCAGCATGGAGCTTTCCGGTCCGACGGCCTGTCCGGCCGACAAAGCCGAGAAGATCCGCTGCTCCGTTGCGTCCAGGCCGTCAATCTTGATCTCAAGCTGCGCCATTTTCCGGGCGAAATCCGTATCCCGGATCAGTGCTTCCCCATCGGCCTCCTCGACGCTGGCAATTTTACGTGCCTTGTTGAGCATGGCACGCAGGCCCGGCGCATAGGCATTGCCGCGCTCGAACTGAAGCAGGTACTTCGCGTAGGTCCAGCCCTTGTTTTCTTCGCCGACCAGCGCTTCGGCAATCGGCACACGAACGTTTTCGAAGAAGACCTGATTGATCTCTTGAGCGCCTTCAGCCGGCCCATCGAGAGTCGGCAGCGGGGAAATCTTGATGCCGGGCAGCGTCATCGGGAAGATGATAAAGCTGATGCCTTCCTGATGCTTTCCTTCCCGCGAGGTCCGCACCAGACAGAAGATCATGTCTGCCCACTGGGCATGGGTCGTCCAGATCTTCGACCCGTTCAGCACATAGTCGTCACCGTCACGCACTGCGCTCATCTGAAGCGAGGCGAGGTCAGATCCCGCGCCCGGCTCAGAATAGCCCTGGCACCACCAGACGTCGGAACGCAGGATTGGCGGCAGGTATTTCTTCTTCTGCTCGTCAGAGCCAAACGCCATGATCACCGGCGCAACCATGGAGATACCCATGGGACTGACCGGCGGCGTTCCCGCGGACGAAAGCTCCATGTTCAGGATGTAGCGCTCGGACGCCGACAGGCCCGGACCGCCAAACTCTACCGGCCAGTTCGGAGCGACCCAGCCTTTCTCGTAGAGCTTTTTCTGCCAGGCAACCTGGCCTTCCTTGTCGAGATACCCGTTCTTGGACGCGGCACTCTTGGCGCGCAGGTCCGGTGTGTAGTTTTCGGCGATCCAGTCACGAACTTCTTTCTGGAACGCACGGTCTTCCGGCGTGAAGGCGAGGTCCATGGCGGCCTCCTATTCCACGATGTCGTAATACTGGATTTCGGGCGCACCGGCGAGGCAAGCACCGATCGCCGGACCAGCAGCCTTGAAATAGTCGCTCTGGCCGTGTGCCTTGAAGGCTTCCTCGGAAGCGTACTGCTCCATGAAGATATAGACGTGCGCGTCCTTCTTGGACTTGTAGAGCTGATAGGTCAGGCAGCCCGGTTCGTTCGCCTTGACCTTGGCCATAAGGTCCTTGCCGACCTGCTCGAATTCAGACTCTTTGTCCGGCTGGATCGTCAGTTTCGCCACAACGCCAATCATTTTGAGCATCTCCTCCTGTTTCAACCCACCATATGGGGTTCGGCCAGCGCGGCAAGATTGACGTTGGGTCTGCCTTTTGTCCGCAAAGCTCAGCGGAGTGGAATGGAATTTGCTCCCCCATCAGGGGAAAACTGTTACCAGAGGTCGCCATGAGTGCGCATGCAATGGCTCAAATCGATAACAACAACGCACCGGAACCGGTGCCCGGTGCGATTCTGGCTGTCATTCCGGCTCTGAACGAAGAGCGCCACATTGAAACATGTATCCGCTCACTCATGGCGGGCAGCCCG
This sequence comes from uncultured Hyphomonas sp., assembly GCF_963678195.1. Lineage (NCBI taxonomy): Bacteria > Pseudomonadati > Pseudomonadota > Alphaproteobacteria > Hyphomonadales > Hyphomonadaceae > Hyphomonas > uncultured Hyphomonas sp. The sequence goes on along the minus strand of NZ_OY782759.1, from coordinate 1,753,492 downwards.
CAACTTCGCCAGGTGCCGCTCGTCGTGGTGGATGGCGGCAGCACCGATGGAACCGTCGCCATTGTCGAGCGCATGAAGTCGGAATTCCCAAAGCTGCAGGTGATTCACAACCCGAAACGGCTGCAGGCAGCCGCGATGAACCTGGCCGTTGAGAGCCTCAGCACACCTCAGACACGCCATATCGTGCGCTGCGATGCCCACTCGATTTATCCTGCGGGATTCATCCTTTCCGTCGCCCGGACCCTTCAGGCAACGGGCGCGGCATCTGTCGTCATCCCCATGGATGCCATCGGCGACACGTGTTTTGAACGCGCAAATGCCTGGATCGTGGATACGCCGCTCGGTTCGGGCGGATCTGCCCATCGTGGCGGCACCGTTTCGGGCTATGTCGATCATGGCCATCATGCCGGTTTCGACATCGCCATGTACCGTCAGGTCGGCGGGTATGACGAAACCTTCTCGCACAATGAAGACGCCGAATATGATGAACGGGTGGCCCAGTCCGGCGGCAAGATCTATCTCGATGCCGGCATCCGCATCCGCTACATTCCCCGCGGGTCCGTCCACCGGGTGGCGAAGCAGTATTTCAATTATGGCAAGGGCCGCGCGCGCAATGTGCGCAAACACGGCCAACGCCTGAAGATCCGCCAGGCCTTGCCGGTTTTCGCCCTGCTCGCCAGCATCGGCGGGTTTGTTCTTTCGCCCTTTTTCCTGCCTGCCATCCTCCTGCCAGTCGGCTATATCGGCGTGCTGGCCGCCGCGTCTCTCGCGGTTGCTGTCTGGAAACGGTCCATCTGCGGCCTTCTTGCGGGCCTGATTTCCGGCACGATGCATATGAGCTGGGCAGCCGGCTTCCTGAAGGAAGCGATGACCGGTTCGAAACCCTGAATTTCCCGCCCCGATTGGTTTAAGACCAGAAAGCGCTATAAGTAATTGTTAATACTGACGCCCAGATGAGCAAAATGTCCGAACAATCCCGGCAAAGCTTCCTGCAACGGATCGGCAACCTGACACGGTCCGCGACCTCTCTGCGTGCGCGAATCCGCCGGGGTATCGGCAAACCCTCACCTGAAGTGGCCGAGCCTGAAAGCGAACCGGCACCTGTTGAGGTAACCCGCCAGACCCGCGCGCCGGACGGTCAGTGTATTTACGCAATCGGTGACGTTCACGGCCGGTGTGACCTGTTGAAAAAACTGGTCGAGCAGATCGAAGAGGACTCAAAGTCCCTTCCGGAAGGCACGAAGCGAGTCCTTGTATTTCTTGGAGATTATATTGACCGCGGCCTGCAGTCGAAAGACGTAATCGACTTTCTGCAAAGCGAAAAGGTTCAGGCATTCGAGCGGGTCTTCCTGATGGGCAATCATGAGGAAGCGCTGCTGCGTTTCCTCAATGATGTGAATTTCGGGAAGCAATGGGTTCGCTATGGCGGCGCTGAAACGCTATACTCCTATGGCCTTCAACCACCTCCCAATGCCCGGGCGGCCATGCAGTCTCACGAAGCGATGCAGGCCTATCAGCGCGCCTGGGACAAGGTCTGGACCGAGTTCCGGAACCGGCTGCCTGAAGATCACCTGAAGTTTTACCAGGGGCTTCAGCACTACCACGTCTCCGGGGACTATCTTTTCGTGCATGCCGGCCTGCGCCCGGGCGAAGAGCTCGAGAAACAGACCGTGCGTGACATGTTGTGGATCCGGGAAGAATTTCTGGATGCGCCCGAACAGTTTCCTCAGGTGGTGGTTCATGGGCACACGCCTACCGATGCAGTCTTCCGGGACAATCGCCGGATCGGACTGGATACGGGGGCCTTCATCAGCGGAAAACTTTCAGCCGTGCGCCTGTTCCGGGATGAAGTTTCCTTCCTCTCGACCTGAAATTCTGGAATAGGTCTTGCTACGCGGCAGGACCGCCAAACCTGGGAGAATAGAGACGATGAATTTCCTGCGCCCCCTTCTCATGGCCACTCTGGGCAGCCTGCTTTTACTGGTTGCCGCCTGTGAGACAGCGATCCCTGCTGGCCCCAGCCCCTCTGGAGAGCAAGTGGTGCAGCAGCAAGCAGTTAGCGCCTACACTCTGGGCAATGGCGACCAGCTGCGCATTACGATCTTCGGGCAGCCGGACCTGTCCGGACAATTTGAAGTGGATGGCACCGGCTCCATCTCCATGCCGCTCATCGGCCAGGTCGAAGCCCTTGGCCTCACCACGCCTGAGCTGGAGAGCCGCATCGTCGAGAAACTCGAAGGCGATTATGTCCTGAACCCGCGCGTGAGCGCCGAGGTGATCAACTACCGCCCCTACTACATCCTCGGCGAAGTGAACCGCCCCGGTGAATACCCCTACAATTCCGGCCTGACTGTCGTGAATGCTGTTGCTGCGGCGGGCGGTTGGACCTACCGCGCCCGGAAAAATGTGGTTTACATCAAGAGCGTGAATTCGAATGAAGAGCAGGCGATCGAGCTCACAACTTCCACGGTCGTCAGCCCGGGCGACACGATCCGGATTGGTGAACGCAGATTCTGATTTTCATCCATCAGACTCACGAATCAAAACGGCAGGAACCCAGGTTCCTGCCGTTTTCTTTTTCGTGTCGTAATGGTACGGAGCTGACCTGTCTTGGCACACGTTGTCAGCCCGATACACCTCAAAACGAGGTATTTTGGTTAATAAATGCGCACATGACCCCGATTACTTGAAAATTACTTCTCCTGTCAGGCGAATTTCGGGAAAAAGGCCCAAATATTTGGCCCAATCCCGGTATACAGATTGCAAACCTCCCCAAATGAAATAAAGGTTTTCCTGTTCTCCAAGTTAACGTTTGTTGGCTGGGTGCGGGAAATTCCGGGAAGATTTCGCGCACCTCTTGGTAGAGTTCCGGGGACAGTTATGGGTCTAAGATTAAGTAACCAATCACGACATGCGGAAACCGCCGCATACTCCTCCACGCGACATGATCGCACGGAGTATGAGACCGGTACGAGCGCCAAGCGTATTACGGACATCGTTATTGCGAGCGTCGCGCTGGTGTTTGTCTTCCCGCTGCTGCTTGTTGTGGGCACGCTTATCCGTCTTCAGGACGGCGACAAGGCGGTTTATGCCCAGAAACGTTACGGTCGCAACGGACGCACCTTCAGCTGCTACAAGCTCCGCTCCATGGTCGCCAACGCTGACGAGCGCCTGCAGGAGATCCTGGCAACCGACCCTGAAGCCCGCGCTGAATGGGAAGAGACCCAGAAGCTCGTGAACGATCCGCGCATCACGCCGCTGGGCCACTTCATCCGCAAGACCTCGATCGATGAGCTGCCGCAGCTGATCAACATCATTCGCGGTGAGATGTCCCTCGTCGGGCCGCGCCCGATCGTCGAGAACGAAATTGCCAAGTATGGCGAATATTATCGCGACTATTGCGCTGTCCGTCCGGGTCTGACCGGCCTGTGGCAGGTCGAAGGCCGCAGCGACACGACCTATGAAGAGCGCGTTCAGCTGGACGTGAAATACGCAAGCAGCCGTACGTTCACCGGCGACATCATGATCATGCTCCGCACGGTCCCCGCTGTCCTGCTTTCGAAAGGCGCCCGCTGATCCTCAGCGCCTGAAGTATTCAGCGAAACAAAAGCCCCGGCTCATACCGGGGCTTTTTTGTTGTCTGAATTCAGGAGCGTTCTAGCCGAACAATGCAACAAGGGCGCTGATGATGCCGGCCCACAGCAATGCGCTGAGGCCCACGATGATCACCAGACGGGCCCAGACCGGCCACTTGTCATAGGTTTCCTGCTCAGCATTGGCGCCTGTGTCCCAGGTACGGTGAGCAATTGAAGCATTTGCAATGTCGACCACAGGTCTGCTCCCTGACACGGATGAAGTGGCGTTACTCATCACACCCCATCAACGCCTCTAACTCTTAAGGGCGTGTTAAATGCCCGTTGAAGTCTATACGTTTCACATCCGAATTTGGTTCCAGTACGTGGCAGCAATGTGTTTAGAGTTGGCAGCATGTACGGCTGACTGAATTGTCACCTGGACAACAACGGCATAACCGGCGGCCCCGAAGAGACAGGCACTACACTGTTTTAATTGGAATTTCCAATGTCCGATCAAGATCGGCCATCGGCTTGCGTCCTTACACCGAGCCAGCAGAGGCTCGGGAAGCCAATATCAATGTGAGATCATATCCGGTAGCGCAGCTCCCTACCCACTACGGCAGTAAGAGCTTCAGGCGCGCTGCGTCAGCGGGCTGGCCTGACGCTGGATTCACTTACCTTGACGGGGACGTAACCCTCGAACTTTCGGCGGTTAGAGCTGAAGGCCGCTGTGGACGCCAATAGCATGATATTCACCGGCGTATTGAAGGCCCCCCAGGGCGTGGATTCAGTAAAAGTGGTGATAAAGACAAGCACGAGAAGCATCAGGAGCGCGGAAGCCTCCAGATCGCGGGACACCATCCAGTTCCGGATCGCCCGCTGCCCCTGCCAGAACCATGTGCCGACATAGAGCGCCCAGCCAATATAACCGAGGTGGACCCGCACCTCCATGTAGGAATTGTGGAAGGTCAGCACGGTGCCGTAGGGCTTAAAGTCATAATAATTGATAGATTGCGCAGCGCCGTTGTCCGGCTGCCAGAAACCCGAGAGCCCCGTCCCGAAGAGCGGGTTTTGGTCCTGTATAACTCGTCCGGCTGCCCAGATTTCCGTTCGTCCGCTCAACGTTCCGTCCTTGCCCAGGGCCTGCAACACGACGCCGACGAAATCTTCGCCCGGCATGGCAAGCGCAACCGTCAAAATCGAGAAGATGAAAACGACACCGCTCAGGAATAGCAGGCTCCGGGCGTTCTTGATGCCGCCGATATCAACCCAAAGGACACGAAGGGCGATGAGACCCATAATACCGGCACCGCCCAGAACCAGGTTGGTCGCCGAATTGGCCGCGACTACGAACAGAATTCCCATAGGAATAAAGGGCAGCGCCGCCAGGCGAATCCATGTTGGTTCGCTCTTGTTCAGGGCGGCCGCCAGAGACAGCAGCATCATGAAGTTCATCTGCAGGGCGACATAATTCTTGGATGGATAAGGCCCGCCCGAGTCGATCGAGGAGAACTTTGCGAGCACCATGAAAGACGTGATCCAGCCCGCGAACATGAGACATCGCATGGCCCGCCGGGCATCAAGCACCGAGATAATCGTGATGATGAACAGCGGCGTGAGAATAAAATACACCCCCTGCTTCAGCGCTTCTGAAGGATAGGGCGACCATAGAATGGAAGACGTCGCGAAGACCGGCAGAACGAATAGCGGCCAGGCGCGCACAACGTTCGGCAGAACCGTCGAACTCTTCAGCGCGATCACACCAAACAGCGCCAGCACGAGCGCGTAGCGGACCGCAGTCACAGCTGGAAAGTCGATATAGGTCGCGAAGAACCAGGCGGTGACGATGAACTGGAACCAGATCGGCGCACTCTTGTCTTCCGAGAAGACCTTTGCCCAGACCAGCGTCGTGTCTTCGGTCACCTTCATTTTCCGGGACATGACGTTCATGGCGCACCGCCTTCCGCAAGCGCCGAATCTACCAGATCCGCAAGCATGCCAACAGGCTGTACGAAGTCATCTTCAGGACAGGCCGCGAGCGCGCGGGCACATGCCAGTATGGGCTGGGGATTGTTGATGAGGCCCGCGACAAGCCCGGGCAATGACTCACCAAGCGGTTCTTCGATAATGAAACCACCCTGCCGCTGGTTGACCCATTCGGCCGTCTGCGTTCCGGCGGGTGCAATGGCGGGCACACAGTAATAACCGCCCTCGTAAATCCGGTTCGGCAACAACCAGACGGAATTGAACCCGGCTTCCATGAAGTCCCCCGCCCAGACCATATCGAGACCATTATAGAGCTCAGACAGATCTTCAGGTGACTTGTAGCGACCATGATAGATCATGTTCGGGTGTTTCGCGATCTCCGGCTCGAAGACGGGGATTTCCGTGCGGGCCGGCACGCCATGAAGGTGGATTTCCAGAGTCTCCGGAAACCGGTCGGCCAGCGCGCAGAGCAGGCCGAGCGACCGTTCACATCGGAGCACACCGACCCAGCCAAGACGCAACGGACGATCCTTCGCCGGCATTTCCGGAACAGGCCGCGGGCCATACTCGGCGCCGGCAGCGAGACGGTTCTCCACGAGGAACGGCCGGAACTGGCCGGGATAGTATCGCTCAAAATGATTTTTCAGGAATGCCGGCGAACTGACAATCAGCCCCCTCGTCCGGCGCAGAAGACGGCCTTCGAGCCAGCGCAGGGATTTGCCAATCGGATCCTGCCGGCAAAGGAGCCGGTGAATGTCCAGCGACTCATAGATCACAGGCGTATCCAGTTTTGCCTTGCGCTTGGCCAGGAAAGCGCAGGCGAGCATATCCAGATTACGCGCGACGATCACATCTGCTTCAGCCAGTTCGTCCCGCCTTGCTGCTGCCTTGCCGGCCCCAGCGAAGACCTGCCGGATGCGATGAAGAAAGGCCCCGTCCGCCGTGCGGCCAAGGTCGACATTTTTCCATTCGGTTGGAGAGGCATCGCCCCGGCGCATCATGAAGCCGGTGACGGAAACGCCATCATCTGTAAAAGCCCGGACACGGCGGCGGATTGCGGCATCGCCGGCATCATGCCCAAAATAGGCGACGCGCCTTGGCCGCGAGCCCGTCACGGCCTCGCGCTCCATGGATGGTTTCGCGATCCGCGCATCTCCTGACATGGAACCGTCTCGCTTCGTGCCGGCTACTCAAATCCCACAGGGACTTCTTCTTCCATCGTGCCCTTGGCCTTTTCAGGCGGCGTCTGCATGGCCACGGGGCCCTTGCCACCTTTCTTCCGCTTGCCCCCACCATTGAGATCGAAGCCGAACACGGACTTCTTGCTCTCCATCTGGTAGTACTTGCGGTAGGCCTTGTAGCTGGCGCCCGGATCGCGGTGATGACGACGGCGATTAAGGTCGACCATGTTCAGGGTCGCGCCGAGCACATCCGCATTGAACGAGCGCAGCAGGCTGAGCGACTGCTTGACGGCGGCGCGGGTGGAATGGCGCCAACGCACCATCAGGATCGTCTTGTCGACCTTGCCGGCTACCACGCGGGCTTCGGCCATCAGCAGAAGCGGACCGGTGTCGATCAGGATCAGGTCGTACATGGAGCGCAGGCGCGAGAGCAGGTCATCGAAAGCGCGCGTTCCGAACACGTCATGCGGCGTATGACCAGACTGGGACAATGGCAGGATGTCCAGCATCGTCTTGCTGTCTTTCTGGATCGCATCCGACAGCTGGCCGGCTCCGAACAGGTGCTCGATGAAGCCAATCTCTGGCGACATGCCTGCCGCTTCAGTCAGCTGGCGGCGGCGGAAATCACCATCGATAACGATCGTCCGCGAGCCGGACATGGCCGACATGCGGCCGAGGCTGAGTGTGAGGCTGGTTTTGCCTTCGTCCGGCAGCGACGAGGTGATCGCCACAGTCTTCGTCTCGCTGTCGAGGTCAGAGAAGGCAATGGCCGCGCGCAAGTATCGGACGCTTTCCGCATACGCTGATAAAGGATTCTCAACCAGGTAGTCGGCCGGATTGGTCTGGCCGAGGCCGAACAGGCTGGAGGCACGTATCAGCGGCACAGAGCCGATCGACGTCACACCGAGCTTGCGCTCAATGTCTTCGGTCGAGCTGATCTTGGCATCGAACATTTCGGCCAGGATCGCCATGGCGGCGCCGATTGCAGCGCCGAGCACGGCACCAATCAGCAGATTCAGTTTCTTTTTCGGTGCGGCTGGCTGGCTCGGCACGGACGCCGCAGACAGGATGACAGCATCCGCCTGGACGAGGTCGTCCTGGACGCTGGTTTCCTTCGAACGGGCAATGAACTCTTCATAGAGAACCCGGCTCGTCTCGGCATCGCGCTCAAGCTCGCGCAGGCGCACGCTGGCGATCGAGTTGCCGCGCAGCTGGGCATTCGCCTGGTTGATACGGCTCTGGATTGCGTTGACCTGGCTTTGTTTCGCCGCAACTTCACTCGCAAGGTTGTCGGCAATCCGATTGACCTCGGCGGCCATCTGCCGCTCAACATCACGAACTTCGTTCCGTGCACCGATCAGTTCAGGGTGTTGAGGGCCCAGCTTCGTTTCCAGTTCAGCAACCCGGCCGCGAAGAACGGAAAGCTGCTCCTTGAGGCGTGAAACAAGCCCGGAATCAAGCACTTCGCTGATCCCGTCGACCCCTTCGCCAGCATCGATCTGGCGGCGCATGTTTTCATAACGGGACCGTGCCTGGCTCAGTTCGAAATCGAGCTGGGTCTTCTGTTTTGTCAGATCGGCGATCTTCTGTTCGGACAGCGTGGTGCCCATCGCAGTATCGAGATTGTTCTCGGCGCGATAGACGGCAACGCGCTTTTCCTTCTCGGCCACTTCATCGCGAAGCCCCGAGACCCGTTCACCCAGCCACTCTGTAGCCCGGCGGGTTGCATCAAGTTTGGTATCCAGCTGCTGGACCCGGTACTGATCCGCAACCGCGTTGGCAAGGCGGGCAGCCGTCTCCGGAGAGGTCGACATCACTGTCACCTTCAGGAGGTAGGTTGTCCCGACCCGGGAAACCGTCACGCGGTTTGACAGGGCTTCGACCACAGCCTCAAGGATCGCGGCTTCGCGTTCTTCTTCGCTGAGACCGGCATAAGGATCGACCCGCTCGGTCCGCATGCCGAGGCTTTTCTTGATCGGCGTGACCAGACCGTCGATCAGACCGGGCTTCTGTTCCACGAGGGTCCAGTTGAACTCCGGGTCTTCGACCAGCTTCTGGCGCTCCGCCACCTTCGTCAGAAGGGATTTGGAGCTGATGACCATCACTTCAGTGTCGATCGCCGCCGTGTTGGCAACGATACCGCCAAGCACGCTGCCAAGGTCGATAACGTTCTCCTGGTTGGACCCCAGCTGGATCGTCGTCGAAGCCTTGAAAACCGGCGTCGCAGTGAAGGTGATATAGGCCACTGCCAGAAAGACGACCAGGAAACCGGTCACGATCAGCCAGAACCGGCGATAGACCATGCCGATCAGAGATTTCAGGTCAAAAGATGTTTCCTCGCCCGACGGGCCGTCATGGCCGGTCATCTGGGAAGGTAGCTCGAAGCTGAAACTCTTGGTCAAAACACCACACCAAAATTAGAGTGAGCAGGAGAAGCGGACAGGTCCGCCCTTGCTTAGGGATGGAAGCGAAGCTCCACCCCGATCAGATCGATTCCGTAAGACGGTACAAACGCCACGTCGGCACCGCTGGAATCCCAGGCCAGGTGCCGCGCGAAGAGATCAATGTGCAGGCGCTTGTTCATCTTGTACTTCGCGGCCACGCCGATGTTCGACATCTCGTCGGTCCGGTCGATTTCCTGATAGTCATAGTCGGTGAACCCGGCATGAGCGGACAGGATAAGGTTCCGGCGAAGCTCGTGATCGATTTCGGCGCGATAGGTCGTGGCCAGGGCGCTCGGCGACGTGAAGACGCCAGTGTCCGAAACCCGGCGGCTGCCAAGGAAGGTAACCGTGGTCAGGCGCGACGGGAACCATTGGATGCGCGCATCAAGCGACAGGCCGTCGACGTCCGCGAAATAGTCGTCCTTCTTGTCTTCATTGAGATAGCCAACCGCCACATCACCGCGGATCAGGGACTGAAGCTCAAAATCGACACCGGCTGCAACCGTGTAGCCTTCGGAGTCACGCTTGCGCGGCAAACCGCCGACGATCTGCGTCGAGTTGTAGGCTTCGTCGTGCAACGTGCCCTGCGTGTAGACCGCCAGATCCGGTGAAATAGCGTAGGACAGACGGGTCCGGGCGTAGGTATTATCGCGGTCACGGAAATCCTGATCGGCTTCCGCGCCCGTGCCGATGATCCGGCCATCTTTATAGTCATAGGACGTCACACCGACCGCGTTGTTCCAGCGGAACCGGTCATTGGTGTAGTCGGCGCTGACTTCGCCGCCCGCTACCGTGTACTCGATCGGCTTTTCCAGACCGCCAAGGCCGGCCGGCTCATAGCGCTGTTCCACAGCTTTATCGGCGAACACACGGGCGCCCAGCGAGAAGTCGCGGGTCACATCCAGGCGGCCGCGAAGGCCGGCATGAAACGTCGGCGCCGACTCATCGGACAGATCCAGATATTCGTTCTGATAGGCCGACACATCGAAGCCGACTTCGTGAACCGCCCAGTTCGTCCGCCCGACAACTTCGCCGCCGATCCGGACGATCACATCGGATTTCTCGTTATTGTTCTGAGCGTAAACGTTCGAATTGTAGGTCAAACCAACCAGGCCGGTCGCGTCGACAAGGAAAGTCCCCAGACGAATAGGCTCCGGATCGAATGCCGGCTGCTGGCGGTCTTTGACCGCTTCATACTTGTTTCTGCTGTAATAATTGTCGGCGCCCTGCCCTTGCGCGGCAGCTGTTCCAGCAATGAGGCTGCTGCCGGCAACCGTAAGAAGACAAAGACTTTTCAGGTGGTTCATTTTTTCTGTGTTCCCTCAAAATGCGCGCCGAGTAACCGTACAGGTCGCCATTTACCTCATCCGTTTTGCAAGTGTTATACCATCGACCTGCAAGGTTTCCGGAGGTTGTTAACCTTTAAATACACGAGAACTAGCCCCTACGGCGAATTTTCGTGCCAACCTCCCCTGTTGCGCGTACCTTTTCAAGCGGCGACGCTTCAAACTCGTTAAATTAACTATGAAAAAGGGCTTTAGATCACTCTTATGGGCTCCCCGACGTCTGCGGAGACCCATACCGAGGATATGGACCAAATTATCGCCCGATCATGGCGAGATCAGGCCGATTTTCCTACCTGGTGCCCCTTGCCGGAAATCTTGCCGCCAAACGCTCTCATCAGATTGCGCGCGACGTGCCAGCTTGCCGGCCCCGATATGGTGAGCGCCCGGACCAGGCCCGCAGGCCGCTTTGCACGAATGGCCTCTATGGCGGTCCAGGCCGCCCACTCCTGTTCGCAATAGCGCGTAAATCCCGTAAACGCTTCGCGCTCTGCCGGTGCAAGCCCGTCCCGCTTCAGGAAGGCCCGGCCCATCATGGCCAGCTTGCGGTGATCGTCGGCGCCTTGCCGGTGCGAGGCCGAGCCGTCACGGACAACGAACAAATAGCCTTCCGGGTCGGTCAGAACCGCTTTCGCGCCATCCGCCAGCAGGCGGGCATAAAGTTCGAAGTCTTCGCCAAACCGGAGACCGGGCTGGTAGGGTTCTGCCCCGCATTTGACGGCGCGGCGGCGGATTAATGGCTTCAGAAAGCCAAGCTCGGACCGCTCGGTCTCCGCCGCATAAGACCGGCTGACGAAAAGCTCCGTGGTCAGCGGTACATCGCCCCCCGGCTTACCCGGCCAGAGATGACGTATCACCGTCTCCGGCTCCCGGGTGGAACTTATCAGCAGATTGTCCGCGACAATATCAAGATCGCCTTCCCGGGCTTTTGCGAGCAGGCTGGCGACCCTTTCGGGCAGCATAATGTCGTCGCTGTCGAACGGTGTGAACCAGCCAGCGTCGGTCCCTTTCAGCGCCCGGTTCCGCGCTGCCGCCGGGCCACCATTCTGATTCATACGCACGAAGGTGACGTTTTCGAACCTGCGGGCATAATCTTCTGCGATCTCGGGACCGGAATCCCGAGACCCGTCATCGACCACGATCACGTCAAAACGGATGCCTTCAGGCGCTTTCTGCGCGACGGCACTTTCGAGCGCACGCGCAATATTCGCTTCGTCATTATAGAGCGGAATTATGATCGCGACCTTGGTCTCGTCATACGTCATGAGGGCGGGCTCTACCGGCATCGGTTCTGAAATACACTTCTGTCTGATGTCAGGATATGCAATTTACGGGCAAATATCATGCATTTTGGCACAATCGCCCGCCGCATGCCGAGAACCGGGCCGGAACGGGAAATACCTGCGGGCGAGGCTGGTCCTTAATATGCATGAACCGCAACACTAAAGAGCAATCCCGGCAAAAGCCACACACAGGGTTAACGACAGTTGATGGAAACCGAAGCCATCGTCATCGGGGCTGGCGCGGTCGGGCTGGCCTGCGCTGCAGCCCTTGCCAGATCCGGACGTGAAACACTCGTTCTTGAAAGCGCGGAAGGGATCGGCACAGGCACGTCGGCACGCAACAGCGAAGTGATCCATGCAGGGCTCTACTACCCAACCGGTTCTCTACGTCACCGGATGTGTGTCAGCGGCCGCCGGAAACTCTACCAGTGGCTATCGCAACGCGGGGTGCCTTACCGGAAAACAGGCAAGCTGATCGTTGGAACATCGGACGCGCAGATCCCGCGCATGGAAGCCCTGTTTGAACAGGGCCAGCGCAACGATGTTGAGGGCCTGCATTTCCTTACAGGGGCCGAAGCCATTGCGCTGGAACCCGAGCTGACCTGCACAGCCGCCGTATTGTCAGCAGAAACAGGCATTCTCGACAGCCACGCCTACATGCTTTCCCTGCAGGGAGACCTGGAAGACCATGGCGGTACCGTCGTCATCGGCGCGCCGGTCAACCGCGTCGAAATACTATCGAATGGACGCTTCCGCCTGGATGTGGGCGGAGCAGAACCAACCAGCATCACCACTCCCGTCCTCGTGAACAGCGCTGGCCTTCACGCCGTCCGCATTGCTCGCAACATGACCGGCTACGCATCTGATCTCATTCCATTTTTTACGCTGGCAAAAGGGAATTACTTCAGCTGCCTCACCAAACCGGCTTTTCAGCGCCTGATTTATCCGGCGCCGGTAGAAGGCGGGCTTGGCGTACATATCACCCTCGACCTTGCCGGACGCATGCGTTTCGGGCCGGACGTGGAGTGGCTGGGCCACGACGATCCGGACAGGATCGACTACCAGGTCGACCTCCGCCGGGCGGATCAGTTCTATGAATCCGTCCGCAAGTATTGGCCCGGTTTGCCGGATAACGCGATCGCAACAGACTATTCCGGATGCCGGCCAAAACTCTCCGCTCCGGGAGAGCCGGCAGCAGACTTCCGGATCGATGGACCGGACATCCACGGCCATCCCGGACTGGTGCACTTATTCGGCATTGAGTCCCCTGGCCTGACCAGTTCCCTTGCCATCGCAGACGAGGTTGCGGGCCTTCTTTCAGAACGCATCTGAGTTTTGTTCCGAACCATTTGGCGTCCTTGTGCATACATCTGGTAGAAGGACCCCGCATTTACCATGACTGCAATCGCCCCCCGCCGGAGCTATCAGCGGCATCGCACCGCTCGCAAAACCCGTTTGAGACCGAACGGCTACGGAACCTGGATACGCGCCTCGATGGTGGATTGGTCTGCTGCAGGTGTCAGCCTGACAGGGCCGGTTGACGACGTTCCGCTTGGCCCCGCCATTCTGGCTGTTTCACCTGTGGACGGCACCGACGACATCCACCTCTCCTGCCTTGTCGTCTGGCAGAAAGAAGACAAAGTCGGGCTCAAATTGCTCGGGCCTGTAAACCATTGATACCTGAGACATCGCACTGGCGGTGAACTTGCATTGGCGTCAGGGAAGAACAACCCTAACACCGATGCCCATGACCGACGCCCCCAAGACACTGACTCTTCTGGTGCAGCGCCAGCTCGACGCCATTACCACTGGTAATGGGGCTTTCCTCGAAACCTTTCTGCGGACGGCGAAAGCGGCGGGTTTCCGCGTCCGGGTCGTCTTCGCGCCCTGGCACGCCTTCGGAAACCGTCCGTTTGCTTCAGTGCATCCAAGATTGCGCGCCCTGATCGATGAGATTGTCTGGGACGGCACGATGGAGGCCGGTGGACGCTACTGGTCATTGTCACCGCGCATCTGGACCCGTTTTGCCATCCGTCTGGTGCATGAGGTCATGCGGCGCGCCGGTCTGAAAGTGCAATGGCGAAATTATTTCGGCCGCCCCATGCCGCCCGGTGAAGTGCGCGCCATGGCCCGGGCTGCCGACCGTGAGCCCAGTGACCTGACCATTGCCGAATACAGCTCCGTTGGCCCTGTTCTGGATCACTTGCAGCAACCCACCCGTAAAGGTGTGTTCGTGCACGATGTGCTCTGGATGCGCGCCCACCGCTATCGCGAGAAAGCGCTCGCCTTCGATTTCTATGAAACCAGCGAAGCCGAAGAGTGCGATTGGGTAAAGGCGGCTGACTTTTTCGTCCACGCCTCGGCCAATGAAATGGAGCTTTTTCCGCCTCAGTTTCCGGAGGCGCATAAGGTCTGGCTGCGTCCCGTCCCGCCTGAATTCGGTACCTTGCCCGCCGATGGCAAAGCCGAAGTGGTGTTTCTTGGGACCACACATGCAGGGAATGTGGATGCGCTCAACCATTTCCTGAAGGACATCTGGCCCATCATTCTGAAACGCCAGCCTGACGCCGTGCTGAAAGTTGCCGGAAGCGTAGGGGACGCGATCGAACCGTCCCTAAAGAAATCTCCAAACATGACGCTTCTGGGCCGGGTCGAAAAACTGGAAGACATCGGTGGATCACATGCCGTAGGCATCGCACCGACGCGGTTGGCGACAGGGGTCAGCATCAAAGTTGCCGAATACCTGATGCTCGGCATGCCAGTCGTCGCCTACCCGTTGGCAATGGAGGGCTTCGGCGGCCGGCTTGATGGCATGGTCGAAATTGCCGACACGCCCGCCATGTTTGCAGACACCATCATCCGCCTGCTGAATGACAAGGTAGAGCGCGAAAAACTTTCCGATGGCGCCCCGGCCCGCACGCGGGAAATTCTGTCGAACCAGGAAGTCGCAGATTTCCTCACCAGACAGGCATCCCTGAAACCTGCATGATAAAAGAAACGGGGGACCGCCTGAACGATCCCCCGTCTTTAATCCTGAATTCTCAGGGTCGGTTTATTCAGCCGCGGCCGGAACGTCTGCCGCAGAGAGTTCCGTGTAACGCTTCAGGTGATGATCGACATTGCCGAACTCGGAGTCGATCATGGTCAAGCGCTTGAAGTAGTGGCCGACAGCCAGTTCGTCCGTCATGCCCATGCCGCCATGGATCTGGATCGACTGCTGGCCCACGAAGCGGCCGCCCTGACCGATGCGAACCTTGGCAGCGGAAGCCGCTTTCTTGCGGGTCACTTCATCGTCACCCAGCTTCAGCGTGGCCATATAGGTCATGGAAACTGACTGCTCATATTCCATGAACATGTCGACCATGCGGTGCTGCAGCACCTGGAACTTGCCGATCGGCGTACCGAACTGCTTACGCTGGCGCGAATACTCGACCGTCATCTCATGGGCGACTTTCATCGCACCGCAGGCCTCGGCGCAGAGCGCAGCGATGGCTTCATCGGAAACGAGTTCGATCAGCGGCAGGCCGTTGTCGACCTCACCGATCACGGCTTCTGCACCAACAGCGACGTTTTCGAAGTACACTTCCGATGCCCGGCGGCCATCGACCGTCGGGTAGTCACGCGTCGTAATGCCCGGTGCCGACTTCTCGACAACGAAGACCGTCACGCCGTTTTTGTCACGGCGATCGCCGGACGTCCGCGCGGTGACGATCAGGTGAGTGGCCCACGGCGCACCGAGAACCACGGCCTTGTGGCCGTTGATCACAAAGCCCTCGCCATCTTTCTTGGCGGTGGTTTCGAGATCAGCCAGATTGTAGCGGCCGCGCGGCTCAGCATAGGCGAAGGCGAAGATTGTTTCGCCGGACATGATGCCTGTGAGGTACTCTTCCTTCTGCGCGTCGGTGCCGCGCTTGATGAAGCCACCGCCACAAACAACGCTCGGCACGTACGGCTCGACCACGAGGCCTTTGCCGAACTCTTCCATGACGACCATCGCATCGATCGGACCGCCGCCAAGGCCGCCGTCTTCTTCGCTGAACGGCGCCATCATCAGGCCCAGTTCGGCGAATTGCATCCACATGTCCTTGCGCCAGCCTTCAGCCGAAGCAACCACCTTGCGGCGGGTTTCGAAGTCGTACTGGTCGCGGATCATCTTCGCGAGGCTATCGCGAAGCATTCCCTGTTCTTCAGTGAAATTGAAATCCATTTGAGTCGTTTCCTCTCTGGCCTCGGGCTTAAAGGCCCAGGATCATTTTCGTGATGATGTTGCGCTGAATTTCGTTGGAGCCGCCATAGATCGACGTCTTCCGCATGTTGAAATACGTCTCGGCCGCAAAGTCCGCATAGTCCGGACCGATGCCAGCGCCATTGCCGGTGGCTTCCATGCCATAAGCGTACGGCGCGCCGTAATGATTGACGGCTTCCAGCGTGAGTTCCGTCAGGCGCTGCTGCACCTCGGTACCCTTCACTTTCAGGATGGAACTTTCCGGTCCCGGCCCTTTGCCAGCCGCTTCGGACGCGAGCGTACGAAGCTCGGTGAATTCGAGCGCGGTCAGATCGATCTCAAGCTGGCTGATCTTGCGCGCGAATTCCGGCGTTTCGATCAAAGGTGTACCGTCAACGGTTTCCTGAGTGGCGATGTCACGAAGGCGTTCGATGCCGCGCTTGGAGCGGGCAACGCCGGCGATACCGGAACGTTCGTGCGCGAGCAGGAACTTGGCATAGGTCCAGCCCTTGTTCTCTTCGCCGACAAGGTTCTCGACCGGAACGCGGACATCCGTCAGCCAGGTCTCGTTCACTTCATGCGTACCGTCGATCAGCTTGATCGGGCGCACTTCAATGCCCGGCGTCTTCATGTCGACGAGGATAAACGAAATGCCTTCCTGGGCTTTCGCGTTCGGGTCCGTCCGGCACAGAAAGAAGCCCCAATCGGCATGCTGGGCCAGCGTGGTCCAGGTTTTCTGGCCATTGATGACGTAATGGTCGCCATCGCGGACGGCTGTGGTCTTCACGCTTGCGAGGTCCGACCCTGCGCCCGGCTCGGAATAACCCTGGCACCACCAGACATCGCCCGAGCGAATGCCCGGCAGGTGCTTTGCCTTTTGTTCTTCATTGCCGAAGGTGTAGATCACCGGGCCAACCATGGAGACGCCGAACGGCAGCGGCATGATTGCATCCATGCGCGCATTCTCTTCACCCCAGATATATTTCTGGGTCGAGGTCCAGCCTGTGCCGCCGTATTTCTCCGGCCATGCCGGAACGGACCAGCCTTTTTTGCCGAGGATTTTGTGCCAGGCGAGGAATTGCTCGCGGCTCAGATCCTCGCGTGTGCCGGTTCCAACCAGCTCCTTGGGATAATTCTCTTCAATGAAGGCCCGAACTTCCTTACGGAATTCGATCTCTTCCGGTGTAAACTCCAGATTCATTACGTGCTCCTCCGAAACGGTCTGATCCTGCTGCCAGGCACACGCTCTCTATGTCAGTCATTTGTATTGGCTGGCAAGGTGACGCGAACGTCAACGTAAACGAAGTCGCATATAAGTCGCAGATGACCCTGCGTCAGGTCGATGCCGGCTCTGCGATGAAGGGCGCGCAGGCCGTTTTCAGCAAGCCAATGGCCGAGGCTGATCCCAGGCCGCCCCCTGTTTGGAACTCCATCTGCATGAGTGGTTTCAGACCCAACCGCTCCAGCGCAGCCTCATGTGCCGGCCGGCGCGTGATGTGCGACGCCAGGCAATGGCTGATTGCTTTCGGGTCGATGGCATGCACCACACCCGCGGCGATCGTTGTTGCGAAACCGTCCAGAACGACGGGAATTCCCTGATGCCGCGCCGCGATGATGGCCCCGACGCACGCTGCAAGCTCCCGCCCGCCAAGGCAGCGCAGCGCTTCCAGCGGATCCGACAGGTGACCGCGGTGCAGGGTCAGCGCCCGGCTGACGAGATCGATCCGCTTGCGGGCAAGGGTTGCTGTCGTCTGGCTGCTGGGGCGGACCCAGTAGTCAGGCGACCCGCCATACAGCGCGCAGGCAACGGCCGCGGCAGCTGTCCCCACACCCGCACCCGCCACCGCGAGCGCCAGCAGATCAGGATGGTCTTCCGTCGCCTCGAAACCATAGGCGATGGTCGCCGCGCACTCTTTTTCGGACATGGCAGCCGTTTCGGCGATGCTCGGCGTCGGCTTGTCCAGAGCTAGTTCAAAGACCCGAATGGAAGCTCCAGCCTGTGTCGCGATGGCCGAAAGCGGCGCGCGTCCTTCCCTGAGTGCATCCACATGTGCCTGCGTATCGCTGTTGGAAGACATGGAAACGCCTTCCTCAACAATGCCGTGAGAGCCTGCAAAAATGGCAAGTGTTGGTTTTTCGATGCGCGGCGGATACCGGTTCTGCCAGTTCGCAAGCCACTCTGCAGCCTCGCCCAGACGCCCGAAATCCCCTTCCCGGCCCATTCCGAGCAGGGCTTCGCGGACCTGTTTACCAGGTTCTGTCGCGGGGGGCGGCGCGCTCATGATGAGCGCACGCACATCCGCCAATGGTGAGCCTTCGCGAACAGGTTCTGGCACGTTTGTTTACTCCTGCATTTCTCTGACGCGTTACACACGTCATATTAGCAGGTTGCAAGGTGGCTGTATGACAAGGATTTGTTACCTTGCCGATTATACACTCCGCCCCGCAACCCGCACAGGCCACAGGGTATATTGATGTCTCGCGAACCGATAAAGTCCCCATGTATCAACGTGTGCGCAGTTGACGCCTCAACAGGCTGGTGCCTAGGCTGCGGCCGCACGTTGAAAGAAATTGGCCAATGGGTCGCCATGGGGGAAACTGGCCGCGAAAGCGTTCTCTGCGAACTGCCTGACCGGATCGGCAAACTGGAGGCTCTGGGGAAGCGCTGACGCCATGTACGCCCGACATATCTTGCCCATGCTCGCCGCCGCGCTTCTGATCGCTGCGACCGCGGTCTTTTTCGTCGTCCCGAAAACAGATGCCATGGGCGGCGCAACACCGGCAGCCGCGTCACTGACCAATTCTGCCCCCACGGACGTCAGCACACGCCCAAGGGCAAACTTCGACAAGGCCGCGATCATCAGCCGCGAAGCGGATGGTCATTACTGGACCCGGGCAGATGTGCAGGGAACCGATGTCAGGTTCATGGTGGATACAGGCGCCAGCATCATTGCCCTGACACTGCACGATGCCCAGAGGATCGGCCTCAATCCGGCAGAGCTGGAATTTGACAATGAGGTGCGCACCGCCGGTGGCCTGACCAAAGGGGCCTACATCGTGCTGGACCGGGTGCGTATTGGCCGCGTCGAGATGGAAGACGTCAGCGCCATGGTGCTGAAAGAGGGATTGGAGCAATCCCTGCTCGGCATGAGTTTCCTCGGCGAACTCTATTCCTACGAGTTCAAAGGCGACACGCTGATCATACGCCAGTGATCGGCTTTCCGTCTTCGCCCTTGCCGACGCCGACTTCCCAGGCGAAACGCGCCTCATCCCCGGACCAGCGCGCATAGGCGACACGGCCCTTGAGGCCGGCAGCCTCCATGAGGTCACGATACCAATAGGTCGCGCCGGCGTTGAGGCGCTGCGGATGCACGCCCCACAGCAAGCAGGCTTGCCGCAAGCGTCGGTCATCCAGCGAACCGTACAGGATCGGTGCCGGGCCACGCACACGGGAGAATCTGGCCAGCCGGTCAAACGCGCCGGTTCTGAGCGCAAGCGCGCCCGCCCCTTCAGCAGAGGCCATCGCCTGAGCGGTTGCTGCCACGACATCCACAGCTGATGCTTCGGCCTCTGTACCGGCGAACTGAGCAATGGACTGGCGATAGTCTTCTGCGGATTCCGTTGCGCGTATGATCCTGGACATGATGGCCACAGCGGTCGCCGGGTGCCGGCCCACAGCCGTCTCTGCCGACAGCATCACGGCATCGGCGCCCTGATAGATCGCTGTTGCCACATCAGAAGCTTCCGCCCGGGTGGGCGCCGCATTCTCGATCATGGATTCCAGCATTTGCGTCGCGACGATGACCGGACGCCCGCGCGATCGCGCCACCCGCACAATCCGGCGCTGGATGACCGGCACATCTTCCGGTGCAAACTCAACCCCGAGGTCACCCCGCGCAACCATGACCGCGTCGGATGCCTCCACGATGGCTTCCAGATTTGTGATCGCCGCGGGCTTTTCCAGTTTGGAGACCAGCGGCGCGCGCCCGGCAATGATGGCTTTCACTTCTTCAACGTCTGAGACGCTCTGCACAAAAGAGAGCGCAACGATGTCGACGCCGATCTCCAAAGCGAAATCCAGATCAGCCCGATCCTTTTCTGTCAGTGCACGAACGGGGAGCGGTTTACCGCGAACAGTAAAGCCCTTCTTGTCGGAAAGCTTGCCCGGTACTTCCGCCCGGACCTTCGGCGTTTTCCCCGCCTCTGTCACCGTCAGGATCAGCTTCCCGTCATCGACGAGGATCGTGTCACCTTCTTCGAGAATCCCGACGATCTCCGCGTGCGGCACCGGGATCGTGTTCTCGTCAGCGCTCTCTTCGGCCGCCACGATGTCGTATTCTTTCCGGAAGCCGAGACGCAGACTCCCGTCCGGAAACTTCCCAACGCGGACTTTCGGCCCCTGCAGGTCTGCCAGAACGGCCAGCGGCCGGCCGGTTTTTGCCTCTGCAGCGCGCACAGCCTGAAGCGCTTCGAGGTGAGCGGCGTGCTCGCCATGGCTGAAGTTCAGGCGAAAGACGTCCACCCCCGCATAGGCCAGTGCCACCACCTCTTTCGGAGAACGGCTGCCCGGGCCAAGCGTTGCGACAATCTTCGCGTTTTCCCCCAGAAGAGGCTTCTCTGTCATGATGGCTCCGCCCCTTCCCGTGGACACCACTCCTGTTTAGGCGACTCGCAGCCTGCCTTCCAGTCACCGAGGCGGCGAAAACCGAAAACTCAGGCCGCGAAAGGGTCGTAATTGAGGATTGGCGCCAGCCATCGCTCTGCCGTGCGCTGGTCCCAGCCCTTCCGGCGGGCATAATCCTCAACCTGATCCTTCTCGATCCGGCCGACGGCGAAATAGACCGCTTCCGGATGCGCGAAGTACATCCCGGAAACGCTGGCCGCCGGCGTCATGGCGAAACTGGACGTCAGCGACACGCCGATCCGGTTCTCAGCATCCAGCAGGCGGAACAGGGTTTCCTTCTCGGTATGATCCGGCTGGCTCGGATAGCCGGGCGCCGGGCGGATACCCTGATACTTCTCGGCGATGAGGTCTTTTTCCGTCAGCGCCTCTTCCGGTGCATAAGCCCACAGCTCGCGGCGCACACGCTCGTGCATATACTCCGCCATGGCTTCTGCGAAACGGTCGGCCAACGCCTTCACCATGATGGAGGAATAATCGTCGCCCTTCTTCGCAAAACCTGTCGCAATCGCTTCTGCTTCGCCACCGGCTGTTACGCAAAAGCCACCGATCCAGTCCTCGCCTTCCGGCGCGACAAAGTCGGACATCGCGAAATTCGCGCGCGTGTTATCCTTCTCCATCTGCTGGCGGAGTGTATGGAAGACATCCCCTGTCTCAAGGCGTATATCGTCTCCGTCGCGATTGGCCCTCCAGAAGCCAACAACAGCTTTCGGTTTCAGCCACGCCTCACCGACAAGTTGCTGCATCATGGCCTGAGTATCATGCCAGAGCGTTGTCGCGGCTTCCCCGACGATCTTGTCTTCCAGGATCGCCGGATACTTCCCGGCAAGGTCCCAGGCAGAGAAATACGGCGTCCAGTCAATGTAGCGCGCAAGTGTCGCCAGATCGATGTCTTCGAATGTCTGCACACCGCTGAACGTCGGCGCGGGCCTGTCATAGGAATCCCAATCGGGCTGCAGCGCTTTCTCTCTCGCAACTTCAATCGGCAGGCGTGGCTTGGGCGGACCGCCCTGACGGGATTCCCGCATACGCAGGTACCGGGCCCGCGTCTGCTCGACCAGGCCCTGTTTCTCACCGGCGCTGAGCAGCGCGCTGACGACACCGACAGCGCGACTGGCATCGGTCACATGCAGAACCGGAGCCGTTTTGATCACAGGGTCGATCTTCACAGCCGTGTGCGCCGGACTCGTCGTCGCCCCGCCGATCAGAAGCGGCTGCACCATACCGCGCCGCTCCATTTCAGCCGCCACATAGACCATCTCGTCCAGGCTGGGCGTAATCAGGCCGGACAGGCCGATGACATCAACGTTCTCCTTGGCAGCCGTATCGAGGATCGTCTCCGCTGGCACCATGACGCCGAGGTCGAGAATCTCATACCCGTTACAGGCCAGAACCACCCCGACAATGTTTTTACCGATGTCGTGCACATCGCCTTTCACGGTCGCCATCAGTACTTTGCCATTGGAGACATCCACTGTGCCGAGGCGCTGCTTCTCTTCTTCCATATAGGGTTCGAGCCAGGCGACGGCCTGTTTCATCACGCGGGCGGACTTCACCACCTGAGGCAGGAACATCTTGCCGGATCCGAACAGGTCGCCGACGACATTCATGCCGTCCATCAGCGGGCCTTCGATCACATGCAGAGGACGCTCCACCTGCTGGCGAGCCTCCTCCGTATCCTGATCGATGAACTCAGTAATTCCGTGAACGAGCGCATGCTCCAGGCGTTTGTTCACCGGCGCCTCGCGCCAGGACAGATCCTTTACCGCCGTTTTGCCCTTCTGCCCTTTCAGGCCTTCGGCAATCTCGATCAGACGTTCGGTCGCGTCTTCGCGGCGATTGAGGATGACATCTTCCACGCGCTCCCGCAGTGCGGCAGGGATGTCGTCATAAATGTCCAACTGGCCAGCATTGACGATCCCCATGTCCATGCCCGCCGGAATGGCGTGATAAAGGAACACAGAGTGCATCGCACGGCGCACGGGCTCGTTTCCTCGGAAGCTGAACGACACGTTCGAGAGGCCGCCGGAGATATGGCACCCCGGGCAGGTTTCGCGGATGATGCGCGTGGCTTCGATGAAGTCGACCGCATAGTTGTTGTGTTCCTCGATCCCCGTCGCCACAGCAAAGATGTTGGGGTCGAAGATGATATCCTCCGCTGGAAAGCCGACATCTTCGGTCAGGATATGAAACGCCCTCTGGCAGATCTCGACCTTCCGGTCTTTCGTGTCCGCCTGCCCGACTTCATCAAAAGCCATAACGACAACAGCTGCCCCGTAGGACAGGCACTTTGCCGCCTGCTCGCGGAACGTGTCCTCGCCCTCCTTCATGGAAATCGAGTTCACAATGCACTTGCCCTGAACGCATTTCAGGCCCGCCTCAATCACCTCCCATTTTGAACTGTCGATCATAACCGGCACGCGGGCGATGTCCGGCTCGGCGGCGATCAGGTTCAGGAAGGTGCGCATGGCCTCGGCACCGTCCAGCATGCCTTCGTCCATATTGACGTCGATCACCTGCGCACCGTTCTCCACCTGCTGGCGCGCGACCTCGACGGCGTCCGCATAGCGGCCCTCCGTGATCATGCGGCGGAATACGGCGGAGCCCGTGACGTTGGTACGTTCACCAACGTTCACGAAGGATTGGGAAGCTGATGTTGTCATTTTCTTGTTTTTCCAGCGTCGAGCGGCCAGTTGCCATCGGCCACGGCCGGGAAGCCGTCGACCGGTTTGTTGTACCAGTAGATCCAGGCGGTTTCGCCCGTCTCATTGCCGGCATCGTCGCACAGCGGAATGCGCGTGCGGATATAGAGGCTGGTGGCCGGGTCGTCGGTCACATCCTCGAATTCATCCATCGGGCCGACAATGCCAACATCGTCCAGCCTCCAGCGGATACCATGGCAAAGCTCATCACCGGCCACGACGCCGGGAAAGCCGCCGAGGTCAACCATCCGTCCACGGAACCGGCAGGGTGCCCCAAAGGCCCCCGCCGTTCCAAGCGGCAGGTCCGCCGGCTGCCCGGCAGCGCCCAGTTTCAGGAGGCCGTAGAAGACAAACAGGTCTCCGGTCTGAACAGGTGGTTTTGTCACGAGGCCACCTCGAATGGCTCAAGGCCGGCGAGGCGCATCGTGTGTTTCTCCGGAGCGGGGTCGCGTGGCTTCACGCCCTCGACGGCTTTCGCGATGGCCGCGATATGTTCGGGCGTTGTACCGCAGCAGCCGCCGAGAATGTTGACCAGCCCATCCTGCGCCCAGCCGCCAACCGCGCCGGAGGTCTGTTCCGGCTGCTCATCATACTGGCCCATCTCGTTCGGCAGGCCGGCATTCGGATAAGCTGCGACGAGTGTGTCTGCCACGCGGGAGAGCGCCGCGATGTGCGGGCGCATCAGATCGGCCCCGAGGGCGCAATTGAAGCCGATGGCGAAGGGCTTCGCATGGCGGACTGAGTTCCAGAATGCTTCTACCGTCTGGCCGGACAGCGTGCGGCCGGACCGGTCGGTAATCGTGCCGGAAATCCAGATCGGCAGCTTCTCCATGCCTTCCGCTTCCAGATCCATGATCGCCTTGATGCAGGCCTTGCAGTTCAGCGTGTCGGTAATCGTCTCGATCAGGTAGAGGTCCACGCCGCCTTCGTTCAGAGCCTGGATCTGCTGGCGATAGGCTTCATACACTTCGTCGAACGTCACAGAGCGTGCGCCTGGATCGTTCACGTCAGACGACATGGACAGCATCTTGTTGAGCGGCCCGATGGACCCAGCCAGGAAACGCGGCTTGTGCGGTTCCTTTGCGGTCCATTCATCCGCCGCCTCACGGCCGAGGCGTGCGCCTTCAAGATTGATGTCTCGAACGGAATCCGCATCCAGCTTGTAGTCATCCTGCGCGATAACCGTCGCACTGAACGTGTTCGTCTCTGAAATGTCGGCACCGGCGGCATAATAGGCATTGTGCAGGTCGGTCACGATGTCCGGCCGGGTGATGCAGAGGATGTCATTGTTCCCCTTCATCTGCCCGGGATATTTCGCCTCGGTGAAGCGATCGCCGCGATAGTCAGACTCGTCCAAGCCTCTGCGCTGGATCATGACCCCCCAGGATCCGTCGAGAATGAGGATGCGTTCTTTCGCAGCCGATTTGAGAGCTGCAATTCGTTCTTGCCGGGTCATGAGTCAGGCCGCCTCCGCCGATTGAGGTTTCAGGCCGAGCAGGCGGCAGGTGGACAGTGCCAGCCCCGCCCGGTTCAGCGTGTAGAAGTGAAAGTTTTCGACGCCCTGCTCCGCCAGCTTGCGGCAGAGATCGGCGGCGACATTTGCTGTGACCAGTTCGCGGGTCTCCACGTCATCATCGAGGCCGTCATAAAGGTCCGCCAGCCAGTCCGGTATCGTCGCCCCACAGAGTCCACTGATCCGCTGTAGTCCGCGGAAGTTCGCCTGAAGCATGATACCGGGCACGATAGGCATGGTCACACCGCCTGCCCGGGCCTTGTCCAGGAAGTTCAGATAGGTCTCCGGTTCGAAGAAGAATTGCGTGATGGCCCGGTCTGCGCCGGCATCCTGTTTGGCCTTGAGATAGGCGATCTCGGCCTCCCAGCCCTGGCTTTCCGGGTGGAGTTCAGGGTAACAGGACACTGATATTTCGAAGCATTTTCCGAGTTCCGGACGGTGTTCGCGCAGGCCCTTCACCAGATCCACCGCATCGCGGAAGCCACCCGGATGCGCCTCGAACTTCGCTCCCATCCCTGCTGGCGGATCGCCCCTCAGCGCCACAATATGCTTCACGCCCGCTTGCCAATACTCCTCCGCAACCGCCAGCACCTCCCCCTTCGTCGCAGACACACAGGTCAGGTGTCCGGCGGGTTTCAGGCTGGTTTCCTGGGCAATGCGCTTGACGGTTTCATGCGTCCGTTCACGGGTCGAACCGCCTGCACCATAGGTCACAGACACGAAGTCCGGCGCCATCGGCTCAAGGCGTTGTACCGTGTCCCACAGTCGGTTTGCCATCGCGTCGCTCTTGGGCGGGAAAAACTCAAATGAAACGTGGGGCGTAGAGGTGCTCATGCGGCGGTCTCCTGCGCATCTGCGGGCTTTGAAGCGGTCCAGATATGGACCGTCAGCCCTTGTTCGTTCTCGGGAGGTGGCGCCAAAGCGCGCGGCTCCGACAGTTTCAGCCCTGCCGAGGAAGCCCATCGCTCCATCGCTTCCGGCGACATGCCCAGGCGGTGATGGCCATGCTCGGTCCGGAGGAACTCCAGATCGTGCGGCGCAAAATCGACGATCAGCAAGCGCCCGCCAGGCTGCAGGACACGCGCCGCTTCAGCGATCACGCGATGCGG
Source organism: uncultured Hyphomonas sp. (assembly GCF_963678195.1). Lineage (NCBI taxonomy): Bacteria > Pseudomonadati > Pseudomonadota > Alphaproteobacteria > Hyphomonadales > Hyphomonadaceae > Hyphomonas > uncultured Hyphomonas sp. The sequence continues at coordinate 1,727,450 of NZ_OY782759.1, read as the reverse complement.
CGTATCTACATAATGCAGCACCTGATGAATGATCACCAGATCAGCCGAAGCGTCTTTAAAGGGGGCTGCCGTGACATCCCCCTGCCTGACGCGGGCAACCGGGCTTCCATCCCGTTCCAGATTCGCCCGCGCGACAGTCAGCATGTGGTGGCTGAGGTCGATCCCTTCAGCCTCCGCAGCGAGCGGCGCGAAGAGCGTCAGCATCCGCCCGGTTCCGGTTCCGAAGTCCACAACACGTCGGAACGGTCCAGGTCCGGCAATCTCCAGCAAAGCCTGCTCGATGGCCTCATTTGGATAATGCAGCGTCCGAATCGCATCCCAATTGTCTGCAACAGACGAGAAATAGGCCTGTGCGGAAGCAGCGCGCGATGCGCTTATCTCATCCAACCGCTCTGCGTCTCGTTGCAATTCCGGCACATCAACGCCCAGCTGATCAAAAAGCGAGTCCAGAAACAATCGCCCAGCGCCGCTGCTGGCGGCCCGGTAAAACACAAACGATCCTTCCGGCAGGCGCTCAACCAGTCCGGCGCCCGTCAACGATTTGAGATGATGGGACAATCGGGGCTGGCTGAGAGAAAGAATTTGTACGATTTCCCCCACAGAAAGGTCGCGTTCACGCAGTAGTGCGAGAATACGCAGGCGTGTCGGCTCTCCAGCCGCCCGCAGTTGTTCAAGCGTGAGGGTAAATCGATCACTCATGAGGATCGTATAAACATTCTTTTATACGTTTTGCAAGAAGCGTCACGCTGTTGCACCATTGTCGCATGTAATTGAAATTACATATGAGGCAGTTGCGTCATTTGAGGGAAATAACCATGTACCGGGCCAAGAAACGGGAAATCGCAATCATGAACGTTCGGTTTGCGGCCACTGCGGTGGTCTTCACGCTCGGCGCATGCGCTTCAACTCCACCGAATCCTTCGGACCCCGGTTCGATTGCCGACCCCTATGAAGGGTTCAACCGGCAGATGTTCGCCTTCAACAATGGCGTGGACAAATATGCCCTGGGCCCAGCCGCTGATGTATATGAGACCGTCACACCCGGTTTCGCGCGCGACAGGATTGGCGATTTCCTGCGCAACCTCCGGGCGCCCGTTATTTTCGTAAATGACGTGCTGCAGGCAGAACCATCACGGGCTGCCGACACGTTTGTTCGATTCACCATCAACACAACAGTTGGCGTCGCTGGCCTGTGGGATGCCGCTGACCATTTTGGCGTAGAGCATCATTCGGAAGACTTCGGACAGACGCTCGCCGTCTGGGGGGTCGACAGCGGTCCTTACCTGGTGATGCCGATCATGGGGCCAACAACACCGCGCGACCTTTTCGGCTCAGGTGTCGACCGGGCCCTTGACCCACTGACCTGGACGGAATTCGACGGTGACCCCGATCTGGACGACAAAATCGCGGTCAGCCGGGGCGTTCTGTCCGGCCTGAATGCCCGCGTCGCGCTGGACGATCAGATCGAGCAATTGAACGCCCAGCCGGAACCTTATGTAGCCCTCCGGCGTATTTATTCATCTCAGCGTCAGGCAGCAATTCGTAATGGTCGTCCGGAAGATGATTCAGAAATGTACGAAGATCTCCCAGATTTTGACGAATATGATGAATAGCGACGAAGATACGACTGAAGCAGGAGCCCGCCCGTGAAACGCCTTGTGACCCCCGCAATTGCCCTCGCTGCGCTGTCCGCGCTGGCGATGCCGGCGTTCGCAGACGCCAAGACCGAAGCCTATGTTCAGAAAAACGCCAGTGAAGTGCTCGCTTCCCTGAATGATCCGTCCCTGAACGCAGACGAGCGCACCGCGAAGTTCAATGCCTATATGGATGAGTTCACGGACATGAAGGCCGTCGCCAATTTTGCGATTGGCAAATATGCCCGACGTTTCACCGACTCCGAACTCGCCGCCTACCAGAAAGTCTTCCGGGAATACGCGCTGGCCGTTTACGAAAACGAGCTCGATGCCTATCGCGGTGAAGCGGTCGTGGTGAAGGATTCGGTCGACCGGTCTGACACCGATTCGATCGTCAACACCGTCATTCGCCGCGAAGACGGCAAGGACATGGATGTTCGTTGGCGTGTTCTGCTGCGCAATGGACAGTACCAGGTGGTGGATGTCGCCCTGAATCTCGACGGCAACCTGATCTGGCTTGGTATTGAACAACGCGCTCAGTTTCTTGCGCTGCTCGACCGGACGAATGGCTCCGCCCAAGCGCTGATCGACAAGATCGAGAGCATGATGGCCAAGCTGGAAAGCGAAAAACGGACCTGATTTCTTTCAAGTTCTCGAACATAAAAAGAAGCCCGTTTCCTCATGGAAGCGGGCTTTTTCGATTTCGAACGAAACTCAGACGGCGCGGAACGCCGCATGCCTCCCTCATCAGGAGATGATATGGTTAATTCGCGGCTGTCGATTGATGCGGCTTTCCACTATAGTGCCGCTTAAATGCAGAAAGCTGCGCAGATTGGTGGGTGAGGCAATGACAGCACAGACAGCACGTCAACTCTGGAAAACGCCCCTCGGCGCACTGTGCCTTTTGTCGATTGCCAGTTGCGCCTCTGCGCCGCCGGCGACACCGGAATCGACAGGTGTCAGCCAATGGACGACTCTCAAAGACTGTTTCGAGCGCAGCATTGCTGTCCCGCAGACAGGCGTGGAAAACATGGCGCGAACCTGTGAAGGCCCCTCCGCAGCGGGTGATCCTTCCCGCAGCGGGATCGACCGGGCCAATGCCTCCTTCAATGCCGCGAGCGCCTACAATCGCCTCGCATCGGTGAATGCTGCCAATACGCTTTGTCCGACAAAAGGCGCGTGCAGCCAGCGAGCCCTCAACCTGCTCGATCAATCACTGGCATCGCAGCAGGACAGCCAGATCAGCCTGACCGGAACCGCAGAGCAAATCGCAACCAGCAAACGCTTCATGCTGCGGCGTACGCTCGCCCGTAGCCGCGCCTTGCAAGGCGTTGCTCAAAGCGGCGCCTCCGATGCAACCTGCGGCACTCCATCGGCTTGCCTGACCGATGCCGCAGCGCTGCTCTCTTCGATATCGGTAAACATTCCCACTGGCGACGAAGCGCCGGAGACGGCCCGCCTCGGTTGCGAAGTGCTCGACACGCGGTGGCGGATTAACAGGGACCTCGGGCGGGAACGTGAGTATCTTTATGTCGAAGACCTGAGACGCCTCGTCACTTCCTGCCCCTCATTCGCAGCATCTGCCTCAGATCAACTAGCCGCGATCGCATTCGATCGAGCCGAGCGTGTGAAGGAAGCCCTGAGCAGCGCAGATCCGGCACCGTCGGTTGAAGCTGCACTCGGAGCGATCACGGACTATCGGGATGCCCTGAGGACCGATCGGTTCAAACTGCCGGCCAACAGGGGCATGGGCGCCATCTATCAGGCCCTTTCGCGGCGCGACCCGTCTGGCGCCCGGACTTATCTGGAAAATGCGGTTAAGGCCTACGGTGATGCAGCATTGCTGTCTGCTTCCGCACCCACCGCTGAACGTGCAGCTGATCTCGAACATCTCGGCGTCTCCCTTCTGGCACTCGCCAGCGTGACCGGCACGCCAGGGTCAGAAGCACGCACGAGCCTGGCTGAACGCGCCGCAGCGACTTTGCAGGATGCGGTCGATCTGGCCCCCACGCCTGCCCGCTATGCACGTCTCGGAGAGGCGTACGACAAAACAGGCCAGTGCACGCTTGCAATTCCTGCATACAATTCCGCACTGCCCGGATTGATGGGAACGGAAAAGATCTCGGCGGTTCTGGCACTTTCAGCCGCCTATGACGCCTGCGGCCAACCGGACCTCGCATTGCAAGCACTCAATCAGGCAAATTCCGCAGGCGCCGTCTCTGCAGAAGTTCGGTACGAAATCGGACGGAAGGAATTCGACAAGGGGAATTTCGGTGCCGCGCTAAGTGCCTTGAGAGCTGCAGAAGCCGGTCTGAATGGGGCACAGGCCGCAGATGCGAACTATATGATGAGCGTCGCAGAAACGATCACCCGGCCATCCGGGTGGCAACAAAGTGCGCTTGCACACGCAGAGCGGGCCGTTTCACTGAACGCCCGGACGTGGGAATACAATCGGCAGGCGTGTCTCGCGACAATCCTGAAAGCCGGCAACAGCGTCAAAAATGGCAGCAGCCTCGCCCGATGCCCGGACACAGGCACACCGGAAGCGAACCTGCTGCGCGGCATGTATTTCCTGAAGCAGGCTCAGTCGATGGATGTAAGCGCGTACAATCTCGCTTCTCAAACACAATGGCGCAGCGTGCTGCGTGCCGCTGAGACCGCCTTCACGAAAGGACAGGAAGCGCTCACGGATGCACCGGAGCGGGAGCATTTTGCGCGCTTCGATGATCTACAGGCGGACATAGACATCTCCGCCCGGCTGAAACAGGGCCTGACCGTCATCCAGAGATGCAATCGCGAGATCACACTTGGCCCACAGGATCCGGCCTGGAACGACCTGAACGCTTTCTATGGCCATTACGGAGTCCTGAAATGCTCCTGATAGCGATGAACACAGAGAATGAGGAAACCTCGGTATGACGGTGCCAACAGTCCAATCTTCCGACAATTCGGATATGCAAGTGTTCCAGTCAGTGCCCACGCATGACGACATGATGGCCTTGTCGCATCAGCTAAAGGAAGCCAAGCGCGGGCAGGCCCGGCTGCTCATCATGGTGATCTTCCTGGCGGGCGTTTTGGTCGCCGCTGTGGTGGCCTTGTTCATGGTCTTTTCGAATACGGACGCACAGCTCGCGGAAGCCGATCAGAAACTGGCAACTCAGGCGGCTGAGCTGGAAAAAATGGAAACCCAGATCGGCAATCGCGAACAGGTCATCGCGCAACAGCAGGCAACCATCGCCAGCTATGCCGGGTTCCAGAGCATCGTTCAGCTGCAACAGCAGTCGAAGGCATTGGAAAAGGACATCGCCGACCTTCTGGCCCAACCGAGCCGTGCCAACGCGCCCCGCCGTCTGAGAGAGCTTCCGGAGAATGTCGAGTGGCTGGATGACGTCATCACCAGCCTGACGGAGCGCCGCGACGCCCTCGCCCAGCTCAAGTCAGATGTCGAAGCCTGGCCACCGGTTCCGGCGCCCGTTCGACCAGATTGATCCAACCGCTTGCCGCCTCAGATACCCAAGCAGGAGTACACGCAGATGGGTGACCAACAAGACAACTCCCAGGCCCTATTCGGCCCGATAACGGTCGAAAAGAAATCGGGTTTCAGCATGCAGGAACTGGTGACCGAATTCCCGGATCACCCCAATGACTGGAGCATCCCGGAAGCTTTCCTTTGCCTCATCCTTTCCACCGCCTTTGCGGATGGACGGATTGCCGAACAGGAGCAGGAGGAAATCCGAGCCCTCTCCCGCAGGTCGCGCACCCTCAAGAACCTCGACCAGAACGAATTGGCGCAGGTGAACCGTGTCGTGCTGAAGCGCCGATCCGACCGGCCCGACTGGCTGGCTGAAGCATGCGAAGCCCTGCCCAAGGACATGCACCCCGCCGTATTCGCTCATTGTCTCGACATTGCCCTTGCCGATGGCGTCCTCGTCGCCGCCGAAGCAGAGTTTCTCGAGAAACTGATCGGGTTGCTGAACATCACAGAAGAAGAAGCAAAGCTGATCACCAAAGTGATCTCACTCAAAAACCGATTCTGACTCGTTCGCCGGCAGACCAGGATGGCTTTTACTTCAGCATCGCCTCGGAGATTTCAGGGCGGTCCTCGGCACTGTTCAGATAATGCGGATCAGGCCTCAGCTTGCTGGCCTGCTCATACGCATACCCGTAAGCAAGGATCGCGGCATCATCACCAGCTGAACCAATAAACGACACGCCCACCGGTATGCCGTGCACATTACCCATTGGCACCGTCAGGTGCGGATAGCCTGCCTGAGCCGCCATCCAGCCGGCCCCTGCCCATTGCGGCCACACATCGCCATTGACCGGATCGATCCGGGGGGCAACGGGGCCTGATGGCGAGACCAGGACGTTCACATCGTATTCGGCCAGCAGGCGGTCGATCCCCTGTTCCCGTGTTGAAAATCGCACCGCCGCCTTGGCAGCAACATATGCCGGATCGGTGAGAGGCCCGCGCGCCTCGGACGCTTCGAACAGGCTCTGCCCGAACAGGGGCATTTCCTGGTCCGCATTAGCCTCATTGAACGCAATCAGCTCACGGAGGGTTCTTGTCGTCACCGTGTCTGGCGTCGTTGCGAGATAGGCATTCAGGCTGTCTTTGAACTCAAACTCCAGAAGGGGCTGCGTACTGTCCCAGAAGTTTTCTGCGGCTGGCTCAAACTCATCTATATCGACAAGCGTCGCCCCCTGCGCCTCCATTTCGGCGAGAGCAGCGGCAAAGCGATCCTTGATATCCTTGTTGGAACCTTCCGCGAACCGCATCACACCAATCCGCATCCCGTTGAGCGCATCAGGTGAAAGGCTCAGCGTGTAGTCTTCATCCCCCAAATCCATCGCATTCAGCATCAGGGCGGCCCCGCGAACCGTGCGCGTCATCGGGCCAGCCGTATCCTGCGACGGCGAGATCGGGACAATCCATTCCTGCGATACCAGCCCGACCGTCGGCTTGAACCCGACGATGCCATTCACGTTGGACGGGCAGATAATCGAGCCATTAGTCTCCGTGCCAACCGCCCCGGCGGCCAGAGACGCAGCAATAGCCACCCCCGATCCGGAGCTGGATCCGCAGGGGTTCCTATCCAGCATGTGGGGGTTGTGAACCTGTCCGCCAACGGACGACCATCCACTCATGGAATCATCGTCACGGAAGTTTGCCCATTGGCTGAGGTTTGTTTTCCCAAGAATGATTGCACCTTGAGCACGCAAGCCTGCCACCAGAGGACTATCCCGCCCGGTAATATTGTCTTTCAGTGCCAGCGACCCTGCGGTCGTCGGCATCGGGTCCAGGCTCTCGATATTGTCCTTCAGAAGCACGGGCACGCCGTCCAGCGGCCCGAGCGTGTTTCCGTTCGCCCGGCGTTGGTCGCTGGCACGCGCCAGCGGAAGCGCATTCGGATTGAGTGAGATGATACTTTGAAGCCGCGGACCATCACGGTCGAGCCGCTCAATCCGATCGAGGTAGGCCTGCACCAATTCTTCAGAACTCACGGCGCCGTCCGACAGATCATCCACCAGTTCCGGAAGTGTTTTTGCTGCAACCCCGGTGGCTTCATAGGTTGGCGTGACGGCAATTTCTTCCTGCAAGGCAGGCGCAGGAGGCCCTCCGCATCCAGCCAGCAAAAGTGCTGCCAGAGAAGCTGTCACCAGAACTCTCATATCCGATACCCCTTTACACGCTGAGCCGGAGCCTAGCGGACAGGTATCTGAGGGCAAGAGCAATCCTGCCGTGCTGTCAGGTTACAATGCCCAGGCGCTTGCGAAGCATGCGGCCCAGCTTGTTCATCCATGCCGGACGGGCCGCAACATCGATCTTCCACGACAGGACGGTACGCGCCGCCCCGTTCGGCAGGAGGCCGATCAGTATCCACCAGGCATTACGGGCGAGCGCCTTGCCGCCAAACCTCTCACGATTGGCGGTGCGGAGCTTTCTCAGGAGCCCGGCACGCGTGTCGGTGCTTACCGGGTGCAGCTCCGGCTCAAACAAAAGCGAGACCAATCGTTCCTGCAGATGTCCCGGATCGCGTTCTCCGAGATCTTCTGCAGTCGGCAATCCCTGACGCCCCGCATGGTCCCGGATGCAGTCAAAGCACGCTTGCTGGTGACCGATCCGCCAGCGGGCGCGCTTCGCGTAGGCCTTTGCGAATTGGGAATGCTGCGAACCGTGGAGACGATAAGCGGAAATCGGCTGGTCAAAGCCTTTGGCCGTCGCGTGCAGCGGCACGGTCGCAGACAGGTAACCATCGCCGCCTTGCCGGAACATCTCCGAATCCATCGGCATGACCTGTTCCAAAGCGGTGCGGGTGTAGACCAGGCCAGACGTGATCGTACCGGAATAGTGCCCCATTTCCCGCAGCTGCGCAGCAACATCGCCGTCAGCCAGCGGCACTTGCGGCGGAGGAAACAAGCCGCCAAGCATGCCCTGCTCATCGGCATAGTTCATCCGGTAGAGATACATGCCGATGTCCGGGTCATAATTGGAAAGAATGGTCTTGCCAGCGCCAGGCAGCAGGAAGTCGTCGGCGTCCAGGAACATGACCAGATCGCCCGTCGCACGGGCATATCCGGCATTGAAGCCCCCGCCATGGCCCTGATTTACCTCCTGCAGGACCGGAATGATCCGATCGCCATAAGATCGGATGATGTCCCGCGAATTGTCCTTCGAACAATCGTCGACAACCACGAGCTCGATCTCGACATCCTGAGACAGGACACTATCGATCGCCGTCGCAACGAAGGCGGCGTAATTATAGTTCGTGATCACAACCGAAAGCTTCGGCGAGGCACTTGTCGTCATATCGGACTCCCTGACGTCCTCCGAACGCAAGATTTACGCCGGATCGCATAAAGCAGGATGGCAGGTTTTGCATTTATTCGCCCGTTAAGCGAAATCACGATGGCATAGCGGGCCTAATTTTGCTTCTCTCATTCTCGTCCACTCTCATTTATGTTACCTTTGATTGCAATCTGGCAGTCCTGTATATCCACAAAATGGAGAAAAAGATGGTGGAAATCAGAGAAGAAACGCAAGGCAAAACGCGCGACCTACCGATCAGCAGTGAACTCAAAACTCTCCTGACAAATGCGGCAGAAGAATGTGGCATCGACATCATCCGAGTCACGTCCGGAGGTCAGTGTCCCAAGGGTGAATGCACGAAACGCACGGGGTCGACTCGTCATGATCGCGGCATGGCAGCAGACCTGCAAGTGAAAGCCGCGGGCAAATGGCTGGATTTCACGGTGCCCGAAGAACAGAAAACAATTGTAGATTTCGTTCGTGCCTGCGCACGCCTCGGAGCGACAGGCATTGGCGCCGCCGTCGACTATATGGGACCACACACACTCCACATTGGATACGGCACCCGGGCATATTGGGGCAAACGCGGAAAGTCCGCCAATGCCCCTGACTGGCTGGGAGAAGCCGTCAGGGCCGGATGGCGTGAGTCAGCGGCCGATACCATCACGACCCACTCAAAGGGTACAGAGTACGCTCAAATGCTGGATGAAATACCGGAAATAGACTACGACAGCCCCGACGAGGAAGTAGAGACCGACTGGCAGGTGCCCGGCGCCTAACGCGCGAATTTCTTGAATTTCAGGCGCTTCGGATTGACGGCGTCCTCACCCAGACGGCGCTTCTTGTCTTCCAGGTAGGAGGAGAAATCGCCCTCGAACCATTCGACATGAGAATCGCCCTCGAAGGCGAGAATGTGGGTCGCCATCCGGTCGAGGAACCAGCGGTCGTGGCTGATGATCACGGCGCAGCCCGGGAACGCATCCAGGCCCTCTTCCAGCGCCTGCAGCGTTTCCACGTCGAGGTCGTTGGTCGGTTCGTCGAGCAGGAGGACGTTGGAGCTCTCCTTCAGCATCTTGGCGAGGTGCACACGGTTGCGCTCACCGCCGGAGAGCAGGCCGACCTTTTTCTGCTGGTCGGAGCCCTTGAAGTTGAACGCCCCGACATAGGCGCGCGAGTTCACTTCGACGCCGCCAAGATCAATGACATCCGTCCCGCCGGAGATTTCCTCCCAGACGTTCTTTTTGTCGTCGAGCTTGTTGCGGCTTTGGTCGACATAACCGAACTTTACCGTGTCGCCGACGCGCAGCGTGCCAGCATCCGGTTCTTCCTGGCCGAGGATCATCTTGAACAGTGTCGACTTACCGGCACCGTTCGGGCCGATCACGCCGACAATACCGCCTGGCGGCAATTTGAAGTCCAGGTCTTCGATCAGGAGGTTGTTGCCGAAGCCCTTGCGAAGGCCTTCGGCCTCCAGAACCACATTGCCGAGGCGCGGGCCGGGCGGAATACGGATCTGAGCGGTGGAGACCTTCTCGCGCTCGGCCTCTGCGGCCTTCTGCTCATAGGACTGGATACGCGCCTTGGATTTCGCCTGACGCGCTTTCGGGCTGGAACGGACCCATTCGAGTTCCTTGGCCAGAGAGCGTTGTTTGCCGCGCTCTTCGCGGGCCTCCTGCTCCATACGTTTGGCTTTCTGCTCCAGCCAGTCGGAATAGTTGCCCTGATAGGGCATGCCGCGGCCCCGGTCGAGTTCGAGGATCCAGGTGGTGATGTCGTCCAGGAAGTAACGGTCGTGAGTCACGAGGATGACGCAGCCGGGGAAATTGATCAGGTAATTCTGGAGCCAGGCGACTGTCTCAGCGTCAAGGTGGTTGGTCGGTTCGTCCATCAGGATCATGTCGGGCTTCGACAGGAGCAGCGCGCAGATCGCGACGCGGCGGATTTCACCGCCGGAGAGCTTGGTGACGTCGGCATCGTCGTCAGGGCAGCGCAGGGCTTCCATGGCCATCTGGATCTTGGAGTCGATGTCCCAGGCATCAGCCGCGTCGATCTTCTCCTGCAGCTCCGTCATCTGCTCCATCAGTTCGTCGGAATAGTCTTCACCGAGTTTGCCGGAGATTTCATTGAACTGGTCGAGCATCATCTTTTCCGGGCAAGCGGCGGCGATGTTCTCGAAAACGGTCTTGCTCTCGTCGAGCTTCGGCTCCTGTGGAAGGTAACCGACTTTCACACCATCGGCCGACCAGGCTTCGCCGATGAATTCCTTATCCTGCCCCGCCATGATGCGCAGCAGCGTGGACTTACCCGCACCATTGACGCCGACAACACCGATCTTGGCATCAGGCAGGAAAGACAAGTGGATGTTTTCAAACACCTTCTTGCCACCTGGATAGACCTTGGTGAGGCCCTGCATGTGGTAAACGTATTGAGGTCCGGCCATGGCGGAAGATCCTGTTTGAAGGGAAAGATTTGTCGCCGCTGAGTTACGCACTCGACCCATAAAATCAAGCGCGCAGATGTCTGCGGTCAGCTTGCCCGCCGGAATGCCCGGCTCTGCTCTTCATCGCTCATGGCAAATTCGAGCCGGCGAAGTTCGCTTTCGGCGTCCGGATTGCCGAGACGCTCGGCCTGCCGGAACCAGCGCCATGCTTTGACGAGGTCCTGCGGGCACCCATGACCACCGGCATGAGCGATCCCGAGATTGAAAGCGCACCGGCTGTTCCCGAGTGAGGCACCACGGCTCCACCAGGCACGCGCGGCGCGCGGGTCGGCCGAGCCGCCCTGCCCGGACATCAGCATCAGGCCAAGATAAGTGATGGCATCCGTCTCATCCTGTTGCGCCGCCCTGAGAAACAGGAACCGGGCCCGTTTATGATCCACCGGCCCTCCGAGGCCATGGAAGCACATAAAACCCATATTAAACAGACCGATAGGAAGCCCTGCACTGGCGGCCTGATGGTAGTAGGCTCGCGCGCCGACCAAGTCCTGACGCACGCCCCGTCCAGCATGGAGCATGGCCCCGTAATTGTTTGCAGCTGCAACATGTCCGAAATCAGCGGCGCGGCGCATCATATCGGCACCACGAAGAAGGGCGTTGCCGCCTCTGCCCGAGGCGACCAGGGCTATTGCTTGCTGAAACAATCCCACCCCATTCATCATGGGTCTTACTTTATTGTGAGGTCCACGCTTGGCTAGGGGGCGAAAGCAGTCTGTGTAGAAAAAATCCAAACCTGCCAAACTGGTGAGCAACATCTGATGACAATCAATCGACCGCCCGGCTAGGTTCGCAAGCATGAAACGTACGATTTACACCCTGTTCACCGTCCTCACCGCATTTTTTCTCCCCTCATTTCACTCGCAGGCCCAGTCGCCAGCGAACACATCGGAGACCGAAATATTGACCGATACGCCCTATACGCTGCCGCTGGAACGCCTGTACGCCTCACCCTCCCTGTCCGGACCAGTGGCCCGATTGGTCAAATACTCTCCGGACGGAACGCGTGTTACATTTCTCAAGTCCCGCACAGGAGAGCAAAACCGGTTCGACCTCTGGCAATTCGACGTAACCACGGGCGAGCAGAGCATGCTGGTCGATTCCAAGCTCCTGGAGCCTGAAACGGTCGATCTGTCCGAGGAGGAAAAAGCCCTCCGCGAACGCAAACGGATCGCAGGCACGGTGGGTATCGCCGACTATGTCTGGGGAACGGCCGATACGATTCTCGTGCCGATCGCCGGCGACCTGCACCTCGTTACGCTGACCACGAACGGCCCGGTCGTGAAACAGCTGACGGACACGGACGCCTTCGAATACGACGGCCGGATCTCCCCACGCGGTAATTATGTCAGCTTCATACGGGAAGGCGCGGTCTTTGCGATCCACCTCGCCACAGGAAAGGAAACCCGCCTGACACCTGCCGCAGATCCGGACCAGGCGATCAGCTATGGTGTGTCAGAGTTCGTTGCACAGGAAGAAATGAAACGCTTCACCGGATATTGGTGGAGCCCGGACGAACGCTACGTCGCTTTCACTGAGGTGAACGAAAAGGGTGTGGACATAGTCCCCCGTTTTGACATCGAGGCTGACAAGGTGACTGTTGTCGAGCAACGCTACCCAAGGGCTGGACGGCCAAATGCGCGGGTCGCCTTATTCGTGAACGACCTCGTGAAAGAGCGAACCGACCGGATATTCGAAACAGGCCCTGACACCTACCTTGCGCGTGTAAACTGGACGAGCGGCAGCCTGTGGTTCCAGACCGTCAACCGGGACCAGACGGAGATCAGGTACAACAGGACCGACTCCCTGCCCTGGCGTGTCTGGTCTCCCTATACGGAACGAAACCCGGTATGGGTAAATCTCTCCAAGGACTTCCGGGAACTACCAGACGGGCGCTTCCTTATCACCACGGAAGACAGCGGAGTACGCCAGGCGGCCATCCTGCCACCTTCAGGACAAAAAGAAGTTATTCTCGTCACCCCTGCAGGCCAGGTGGTCGACTCTGTGGAGACGGTTTCCGACGACGGAACAGCGCTCTATTACTCGGGTTACGCTGACACGGTTCTCGAACGCCACCTATACAGCATATCTCTGGATCCACAGGGCGGCCCGGGCACTCCCAAACGCATAACAGAAGCCGGAAAAACGTGGGACGTCCGGATCAGCCCGGACCGGAAAACCTTCGTCGGCACATCATCCTCTCCGGAACATCCGCCACAGACCGGGCTTTACCGGATGGATGGAACACTTCTCGGCTGGATTGAAGAGAACGCGCTTGACGCACACCACCCCTATGCACCGTACAAGGCGGGTCATGTGGTTCCCGAATACGGCACCTTGAAAGCCGAAGACGGACAAGACCTTCATTACTCAATCCTGAAACCTCCGGCGTTCGATCCGTCCAGGAAATATCCGGTGATCGTCGAAGTCTATGGCGGCCCGCATGTGCAGACCGTGTCACGATCCTGGGGCAGCATGTCGGACCAGTTCCTCGCGCGGCGGGGCTACATCATATTCAGGCTGGACAATCGCGGCAGCGACAATCGCGGTCGTAAATTCGAGAATGTCATTCACCGCCGCACCGGCGGACCTGAAGTCCGGGACCAACTGGCCGGTGTAGAGTGGCTGAAGTCCCAGCCCTTCGTGGATGCAGGCAAAATCGGCATTCAGGGCTGGTCCTATGGAGGATACATGACGCTGATGACTATCCTGCAGGCACCCGAAGGCACCTTCGCCGCCGCAGCCGCTGGCGCGCCGGTCACGGACTGGAGCCTCTACGATACATTCTATACGGAGCGTTACATGGGAACGCCGGAGAACAATCCTGAGGGTTATGCAGCCTCTGGCGTCCTCCCTTATGCCGCAAACCTGACCACACCCCTCTTGCTGATGCACGGCATGGCGGACGACAATGTCACTTTCGACAACACGACCCGCCTGATGACGATCCTGCAGGAGAACGGCAAGCGGTTTGAACTGATGACCTATCCGGGACAGCGCCACGGCATCCGCGGTGAAGCGCTGCAGACACATTTGATGAAGACCCGGCTGGATTTTCTTGACCGGCACCTGAAACCCTCAGGTTCAGACCAGCCTTGAGGCGGAGAAACCATGCTCGACTTCCTCGACAGACTGCCCCTTATACTGGTCATCTTTGGATGCCTGACACTTGGCCTCGCGCCATTCTTTCCAGAGCCGCACATCTGGGAGAAGATCAAAATGCTGGCGAATGGGACGCTGCAGAAACCAGTCGATATTTTCGATCTCTGCTTTCACGCCCTTCCCTGGGCCGTTCTGCTCGCCAAGCTGGCCCGGATGACATTGGTGAAATGACATGAAGCCCTGGACAATCCTCTCATCGAAACAGGTCATGCGAGACCGCTTCATGGGCCTGCGTACGGATCGATGCATTCGGGATGACGGGCATATCGTCGAGGCCTACCATGTCACCGAACTCACGGACTGGGTCACGGTCATTCCGCTAACAGATGCTGGTAACGTCGTTCTCGTCCGGGAATACCGGCACGCCGGCGGCGTGTTCACGCTCGGCCTGCCAGGAGGCGTGTCCGATCCGGGCGAAACGGACTGGCCATCTGTCGGGGCCCGGGAATTGCGGGAAGAGACAGGATATACGGCCCGTGCCATGCACCATGTCGGAACCTGCTATCCAAATCCCGCAACACAAAACAACCGGCTGCACTATTACCTCGCGCTCGGCTGCGAACCGACCAGCACTCAGTCCCTCGATCCCAATGAGGAAATCGAAGTGCTTGAAATGCCGTATACAGAATTCCTGGACTATGGCGCACTGGAAGTTCAACATGCGCTGCATGCCGCAGCCCTGTTCTATGCCGAACGCTTCCTGACGCGCCATCCGGAACTGCGCCCGTCAGAAACCCCATAGAGGAGCCTGCCATGCCCGCCTTCCAACCCTCTGCCGACCAGTTCCGCGCTTTCCGGGATGATCCCCATGATGGGCCGATCGCACAGGTGAACATCCTGAAATTCCGCGTCAAAGCCGAATACCGGCCGGAAGACCCGGAATTCGGAAACGATGAACCGGGCGCGGCCGCCTACCAGCGCTATGCCGACGCTTTCGGTATCGCCGCCGCCGAAGTGGGCGGACGGTGCCTGCTGATGGGAGAAGTCGAGCGCTACTTTATCGGCAATGGAGACTGGGACGCCGTCATGGTGATGTTCTTCCCGGACCGCAAAGCCTTCATCGCCACCCTGAACCACCCCGACTACAAATCCATGGCCAGTCACCGTGAGGCCGGACTCCTCTGCCAGGAATTGCTGACAACCCGCCCAATCCGGGCGGAAGGTGTCCTCTAAACACGCACAAGCATTCGCCTGAAGCGCGAGCAACCGGTGAGCGGATCGCCCCTGGCTTGCACAGGACGTCTGGCCACCGGCTCGTTGCCGCCAAATTGCGCACACTCTGATCACGGAGCGCAAAGTGCGTCTTCAATTTCAGCCAATCTCGTATACGCCCGCCCTGCTTACGTTCCGGGAAAACCGGCACAGCTCGGCCAGCAACGCAGGCATCCCAATATGTTTTTTGATTTCAATGACCTGAAGAGATTCCCAACCTTCGCAGACCAGAAGTGCAACCACAGCCTTTCATACGCTTCCTCCCGGTTAACTGCGCCATAAGGCACGACAGACGACCCAACGGTTGCGGCCGGTGTCACCAACTTGTGGCCATGTTAACACGCCGGTTGGATTCTCATGGTTAAACAAGGCGACAACTCGGTGACACCCCCTAGTCGTCTGGTATAGTGTTTGCACGAAGTCGGGGGCGGGTAGATTACATGAAGCGCCTTAGTATTGTTCTGTTTTTGCTGCTGATAGCGGCCGGTGTGTGGGGATGGTTCACAATGACCGCTCCGGCAAAGCCTCTCGCTTTGGCGGAACCTTTGCGCATTAACCAGGGCCTCGTTCTGGGCGGCATAGACGCTGACAATTCCGACATTCAGGTATTCAACGGCATCCCCTACGCGTCTGCACGCCGCTGGGCTGCGCCGGGTGCGCCGCCACAATGGGGCGCGATGCCCCGCGATGTCCGCGAATACGGCGCCGAGTGCATTCAGGTCCGCAAGGGGATGAATGGCTTTGTCAACGGGATCATCGACGGCGCAGGCCTTCCCGGCTGGAAGCGTTTCGCCGCGAAGAAATACATGTCCGCCATGCCTGCCCCGGCGGAGGCGGAAGACTGTTTGTTCATTAACGTCCGCACGTCCAATATCGGCAATGACACACTGCTTCCGGTCATGGTCTGGATCCATGGTGGCAGCCACCAGGCAGGTGCGGGCTCGTCGGAATTCTATCAGGCGAATGCCCTGGTCGAAAACGGCGTCGTGCTGGTCACGTTTAATTACCGCCTTGGCCCCTTCGGCTACATGGCCCACCCGGCCCTCACGGAAGAGGCAGGAACCTCCGGCAATTATGGCCTGATGGACCAGGCCGCCGCATTGCGATGGGTGCGTGACAATATCCGCTCTTTTGGCGGCGATCCGGACAATGTGACCATCTTCGGGGAAAGCGCAGGCGCCCAGTCTGTCAGTGAGCTGATGGCATCTACCATCGCTGGCGGCCTCTATCACAAGGCCATCCTCGAAAGCGGCAGCAGCAGCTACAACGCCAACTACCTGTCTGAAGCGCCTCTGCCCGGCTCCCGCAGCATGGAGTCGGTTGGCGAGGAATTCCTCAGCACATTCGTGGACAGGACGGCAACCGCTGCCGAACTTCGCTCCATTCCAGCTGCCTCGATCATCACCCGCGCCGAACAGCGGGCTGACCTTGCCGGCTATTTCCTGCCCAATGTCGATGACAAGATCCTGCCCGATACGGTTGGCGCGACAATCCGGGCCGGCAATGTGGCGGACGTCCCCGTCCTGGCCGGCTACAATGCCGATGAGGGCAGCCTGTTTTACTCAGGCTTCCAGTCCCCCACCGTCCTGGCACGCGGCATCACCGGACCCATGGAGGAGCGCGAGCAACGCCTCGCTGAAGTGTTTGGAGAAAACCAGGCGAAAGCCCTCGAAGCGCTTTATGGCATGGACACGCTGGAAACCTGGGATGAAGGCGCAACCGACATGCTCGGCGATGACATGTTCGGCGTTCACATGCGTTTCCTCGGCAAGGCAAATGCCACCGCCGGCAATCCGACATGGATGTATTTCTTCACCCGCGCCACGCCGACCCGGGCGCAATCGATCGGCGCCTATCACGGCTCGGAAATCCCGTTCGTCTTCGGATCCGCTTCACCGCTCCTGCCCATGTCCGACAAGGATGAGAAGCTGGCCGAAACCATGCAGGCCTACTGGACCAATTTTGCCCGGACGGGCGATCCCAATGGCCCCGGCCTGCCTGAATGGCCCGCCTACGACCCGAACCGGGATGAATGGCAAGTGCTGGACCACGAAATCCTCACCGTCGCCGGTGTCCGTGCCCGCAAGCTGGACATTCTGGAGGAAAATCTGATCGACCGGATCGATGCGGTCAGCCGCGCGACGTCCAGCCAGTTGCCCTATGAGGCGACCCTGATGACAACTGTCCCGAAATCAGGCGACGAGTAGGATTTCGCAAATCGCGCTGAGGCCTTCGCGGTCGACCTCGTCAAAAGCATCCGGCTGGGTCGAGTCGATATCCAGCACAGCCGCCAGTTTTCCGTCTGCGCCGAACACCGGCAGGACGATCTCCGAATTTGTCGCGGAGTCGCAGGCGATGTGCCCCGGGAAAGCATGCACATCGGGCACGATGATCGACTCTTCCGTTGCCGCGACATGACCGCAGACGCCTTTGCCGAAAGGAATACGCAGGCAACCGAGCGTGCCCTGATACGGCCCGACAACCAGTTCACGCTCTTTCAGCGGGTCGACCACGTAGAAGCCAGTCCAGAAAAAGCGCGGCCGGAAAGCCTCGGCCAGGATACAGCTCGCCGTCGCATACCGGGCCGTCACGGAGGTTTCGCCCGCCACGACGCTCTCGATTTCCATTTTCAGGTCACGATAGACCGCCGCCTTGTCCATGGTTTGCCTCATCTCTGCCTTGGCCGGGCTATATCGGTTGGCCGGTCCGGGTTCGCAATAGGGCGTTGAAGCCTGCCGCGACCTCTGAAATAGTCGGTTGCAGACGGCTGCCTGTCTGCCGCCATGAGAGGAGTATCCGGTGCGGTTGAGGTTAAGGACAGGAACTGCCCTTGCGCTCGCCAGCCTGCTTGCCGGATCCGCCGTTTCGGGGGCCGCGCTGGCGCAGGGCGCAAACGACCGGACGGCCACGCATGCCGGCACCGTCATCAATGACGAATTCGATCCCGGATACGTTGCGGACGACTGGCGCCCGGAGACAGACCTTGAGGCCCTCGACCGCGCCCATGCTGATTACCTGAAACGCGGAGACATGCAGCTGGAGCGCCCCGAATGGGAAGCTGAACCTCTGCCGCCGCCCGATCCGCCGCCGCGCTGGCTGCAATGGCTGGGAGATCTGCTGAGCAATCTCGGCCCGCTGTTTCAGTTCCTGTTCTACGCGATGATTGCCCTGGTGATCGCTGGTTTCCTTTATTTCGTGTTCGGCGAAGCGATCCGCGTCCGCTTCGGCCGGTCAGGCAAAGGCAAGGTCGATCTGGCCGACGATGTGCTGGTCGATGTCCGCCCGAACGAGGCTATGGCACGCGGCCTTCTGGAAGATGCCGATGCCCTGGCCCGGGCCGGTAAATTCGCCGAAGCGGTTCACCTGCTGCTGTTCCGATCCATTGAAGACATCCAGACCCGGCTGGAAGGCGGCGTTCCGAAGTCTCTGACCGCCCGTGAGATCGGCGGTCTCCAGCATCTGCCGGACCGGGCGAAGCGGGGGCTCGGCCCGATCATCCGGATCGTCGAGCGCAGCTTCTTCGGCGGCCGTCCGGTGGATTCCGAAGGCTGGCAGGAAGCCCGCGCCTCTTATGAAGATTTCGCCTTCGGAGAGGGCTGGGCATGAGCGACAGCACGCAGAACAACGCGGCGCCCTTTGCCGTCCGTACCGTCGCCATCCTGATCGCCGTCGCGGTCTTTTCCTTTGGCGCCATCATGGTCCTCGCCGGCTGGTCGCCGGAACTGCGAGACCGCGACCGCGCGGGCGACCACCCCTTCTCAACCTCGGCCGTCGGCTACAACGGGTTCGTCCAGTTTCTGGAAGCACAGAGTTACCCGGTCGAGATCTCCCGCTTCAAAAGCACTCTGGATGATCATTACGGCCTGATGGTGCTGACGCTGTCACCACGCGGCATGCGCAAGGAGCTGGAAGAATATGACCTTCAGGACGGCACGCTCATCGTCCTGCCCAAATGGTCGGGCATGGTCGACCGGTTCGATCCATCCCGCCTGAAAGACACCGATCTCGCGACCGAAAGCTCTATCGACGCGCTGCTGGAAGCGCTCAACATCGATGCCAAAATCGAACGGACCGATGTGCCGTCCCGCATGTTGACACCGTTCGGCCGCATGGCGCTAAAACCTGACCTGCAGATGCAGCTCATCCGTTCGGACGACCTGACCCCGGTTGTGGCGACCCGCGACGGCGCGCTGCTCGCCCAGATCCCCGGACGTGACATCTACATCCTCGCCGATCCGGATATGATCAACACGTTCGGCCTGGCGGAACGGGAGAATGCCCGCTTCGCAGTGCAGATGGTCAATATGATGCGCTACAGCGATGATGAGCCCATTATTTTCGACGCCACGCTGCACGGCTTCAGCCAGTCGGAAAACCTGCTTCAGATGATGTTCGACATCCCGTTCCTGGCGGTGACTCTGGTGGCCCTGGCCGCCGCCCTGTTGCTCGGCTGGGCCGCCTCGATCCGCTTCGGCCCGCCCGCCCGGGAATCCCGTGCCATTGCGCTTGGCAAGCAGGCACTTGCCGACAATTCCGCCGGGCTCGTCTCCATGGCGCGCCGGGAAACGCGGATGGCACCGGGATACCTCTCGCTTATCCGGCGGCGGCTTGCCCGGCAGATCGGCGCACCGCGCAATCTCACCGAAGCGCAGCTATCGGAACTATTCGACCGTCTTGGTTCGGAGGAAACCTCCGGAAAGACTTTCTCGCAGATCGAAGCCGGACTGCGCGGCCCTGCCGCCAGCCGGGAAGACTTGATGCACAAGGCCCGCGACCTCTGGCGCTGGCGCCGCGATATTCTCAGGAGATCCATGAATGACCCCAGCTGACATCCGCGAGCTCGCCGCGCGCATCCGCGGCGAAGTCCGTAAAGCCGTGATTGGCCAGGACACGACCGTCGACCTGTTGCTGACCGCCTTGTTCTCCACCGGGCACGTCCTGCTGGAAGGCCCGCCCGGCACGGCCAAGACCCTTCTGGCGCAATGCTTCGCCCGCTCCATCTCGCTGGACTTCGGTCGCATCCAGTTCACGCCGGACCTGATGCCGGGCGATGTTCTGGGCACGAATTTGTTCAACTTCCAGACCAATGAGTTCACACTCACCAAGGGCCCGATCTTCACAGACCTCCTCCTCGCCGATGAGATCAACCGGACCCCGCCCAAGACACAGGCCGCCCTGCTGGAAGCCATGCAGGAACGCAAGGTGACGATCGATGGCGATGCCTACGAGCTGAACGCCCGCTTCATGGTGATCGCCACCCAGAACCCGATCGAGCAACAGGGCACCTACCCGCTGCCGGAAGCCCAGCTCGACCGCTTCCTGTTCAAACACACGCTCGATTACCCTTCCCGCGAAGAAGAATTCGCCATCGTTGCCCAACACGGCACCCGCACCGGAATGAAGACACCGCAGGCCTTCGGCGTGGAGTCCGTCATCTCGCATGACGAACTTGATGCCGCTGTCGAGTCTGTCGCCGCCACCAAAGTACAGGATGACGTCATTGGTTATGTGGTGGATATCATCCGCGCCACGCGCACCTCTCCCGCACTTGAAACCGGCGCCAGCCCGCGCGCAGCTGCAGCGCTTGCAACAGCGGCCCGCGCCCGCGCCGCGCTTGACGGGCGTGACTTCGTCATCCCGGATGATGTGAAAACCCTGGCTCTGCCCACCCTTCGCCACCGCGTTCTGCTTTCGCCTGCAGCCGAGATTGAGGGCCGCACCAGCGAAGAAACGCTGATGGCCATCATCGAACAGACGGCGGCGCCCCGGTGATCTCCCCAACCGCCCGCGCCATCTTCCTGATGCTGCTCGGCCTGCCGCTCATGGTGGGCATTGCCTTGCTGCGTCCGGATCTCTGGACGCTCTCGGCCGGGTGGATTGCGCTGGTCGGCGGATTGATCCTTCTGGATGCGATGGTCGGCCCGACGCTTCGGGCCTTCGAGACGGATGTGGATGCCCCGCCGATCCTCTATGCCGGGGACAGCGACCCGCTTCCGGTGACATTCCGGTTTGTGCGCGGCAGCCTGCCGGCCCGATTGGAAGTCCAGCTGGAAACCAATGAGCTTCTGGAAGACCAGCCCACGCGTGGGCTGCGCGGCTGGGAAGGGCGCGAGCGCCGCTATGACTTCACGCTGAGGCCCCTGCGCCGGGGCACCGCGAAACTGGTACGCCTCTGGTGCCGGTGGCAGGGACCGCTCGGCCTGGTGCAGAAGCGCCATGTTCGTGAGCTGGGCACCGAAATCGTCGTCACCCCAAATGTCCGCTGGGTGAAGGATGAGGCTGTGCGCCTCTTCTCCCGCGATGCGGAGTTCGGCATCAAGACACAGATCGAACGCGGCGATGGCAGCGAGTTCGACGCACTCCGCGAATTCGCCGCGGGCATGGACCGGCGTGCCATCGACTGGAAACACTCGGCCCGCCACCGCCACCTGCTGGCCAAGGAATTCCGCACCGAGCGCAATCACAATATCGTCTTCGCCTTCGACACCGGCCGCCTGATGAGCGAACCGCTGGGCGGCGTGCCGAAGATCGACCGGGCCATCAATGCGGGCCTGCTCCTGTCTTATGTCTCCCTGCGCAATGGCGACCGGACGATGTATTTCGGTTTCGATGCCCGGCCAGGCCTCTCCAGCGGGTTCCTCTCCGGCTCACGCGGTTTCCCCCGGATGCAGAGCCTCGCGGCCCGGCTGGATTATTCGGCGGAGGAGTCCAACTACACGCTCGCCCTCTCCACACTGGCCGGCCAGCTGGAACGGCGCAGCCTGATCATCATCTTCTCTGACTTCGTCGACACGATCTCGGCCGAACTGATGCTGGAAAATGTCCGCCGGCTGACCGACCGGCATCTCGTCCTGTTCGCCACGTTCGAGGATGAGGCCCTCTCCTCCATGGCCGACGCGCCGCCGGAAACGACCGAGGATGTTTCCCGCGCGGTGATTGCGGGCAATCTCCTCTCCGAGCGCGATGTCGTCCTGCGCCGCCTGCAGCGGATGGGCGTGCAGATCATCGAGACCCGGCCGGAGCATTTCGGCGGCGCGCTCATCTCCCGCTACCTTGAGATCAAGAGGAGGGACATGCTTTGAGCGACATGCTGAAGTCCTACCGGTTCCGTGAGGAGCGCGAATCCGACTGGCGCAAGCTGGACCTGATCCTCACCCGCGCCGAGAATGCCGGCGTGAAAGCACTGTCGGATGAAGACATGATGGCGCTGCCGCATCTCTATCGCCAGGCCGTCTCCTCGCTTTCCGTCGCGCGCTCCATTTCACTCGACCAGAACGTCATTACCTATCTGGAAGGCCTGTGCACGCGGGCCTATTTCTATGTCTATGGCGCACGCACCTCCATGGGAGAGCGGATCGCGCAGTTCATCCGGGCGGACTGGCCGGATGCCGTCCGCGGCGCAGTCTTCTCCACCCTCCTCGCGGCCCTGTTCCTGTTCGGCGGCGCCGCACTCGCTTTCTTCCTCTGCCTTCAGGACATGGACTGGTACTGGACCATCCACGGCCAGAACTTCGGCGAGATCCGCACGCCGGATGCAACGGTCGAGCAATTGCGCTCCACCATCTATACCCAGCCCGGCGAGGTCGGACAGGACCAGCTCACCGCCTTTGCGAGCTTCCTGTTCAACAACAATGCCCAGATTGCGCTTTTCGCCTTCGCCCTTGGCTTTGCCTTCGGCATTCCGACGGCCTGGCTGCTGGCCTGGAACGGCATCAATCTGGGCTCCATGTACGCCGTCTTCTGGGCCAAAGGGCTCGGCTATGAGTTTACCGGCTGGCTGATGATCCATGGCGTGACCGAACTCTTCGCCATCATCCTTGCCGGTGCCGGCGGCTTCGTGATCGGCGGCGCGGTCGCCTTCCCCGGCCGAAAATCGCGCCTCTCCTCTGCCAGGGACTCCGGGCAGAAAGCGGCGACCATTGCGATGGGCTGCGTGATCATGCTGATCATCGCCGCCGTGCTGGAAGGGTTCGGCCGGCAGCTGATCAATTCCGACACGGTCCGCTATGTGGTCGCTGGCACCACGCTTGTCTTCTGGCTGCTCTACTTCTACCTCCCTCGCCGGAGGCCCGGCACATGACCGCTCAGGCCGCCTCCTCCCCCCGGCAGATGGACATCGAGGCCGCCCGCCGCCGCCGCGCGCGCATGGCGGAGGAACAGCGCCTCAACAAAATGACGCGAATCCTCGTCACGCCGGAGGGCGCCCAGCTTCACCTGAAGCTCGCCACGGCCGCCGAGCGGGCCGGTGCCTTTGCCATGGATGTCGCCATCCAGTGGGCAATCGTCATCGCCACCCTGCTCGGTCTCGGCTTTGCCGCCTCGTCCATGGGATTTGAGAATGCCAATATCGCGTTTGCCTTCTGGCTGGTCTTCTATTTCTTCGTCCGCAATTTCTACTACATCTTCTTCGAGATTGGCCGGAAGGCCGCGACGCCGGGCAAGCGGGCGCTGGGCCTCCGGGTTGCTTCCCGCGATGGTGGACGGCTTACGGCCAATGCGGTCCTCGCCCGGAACTTCACGCGCGAAGTGGAAGTCGGCCTGCCGATCCAGTTCCTGCTGATGGGCGGTGACCAGCTGGGCGCCTGGATGGCGCTGTTCGGCCTGCTCTGGTCCGGTGTTTTCCTGTTCTTCCCGGTCTTCAACAAGGACAAGATGCGTGTCGGCGACCTGATTGCCGGCACCTGGGTGATCAAGGCGCCGAAGGTCCAGCTGATGGGCGATATCGCAGAAGTCGTCGTCACCGCGCCGCGTAGCAACATGTTCGCCTTTACCCCGCAACAAGCCGATGCCTATGGCATTCACGAGCTGCATGTCCTGGAGGACGTACTGCGCAATTCCACGGGCGAGATCAAATCCCAGGTTGCCGAACGGATCCGTATCAAGATCGGCTGGACGGCCCAGCCCGGCGAAACCGACATCGCCTTCCTCGAAGCCTATTACGCCGCCCTCCGCCGGCGGCTGGAACAGCGCATGCTGATGGGCGACCGGAAGACTGACAAGTTCGACGTGCGGCGGTAGTCCTTCCCGTGTCATCCCGGAATTTGCGAAGCAAATATCCGGGACCCAGGGCGGGCTGGCAGGCTCCGCATCCCCCCTCCGTCAGCCGGCGTTGCCGACTGCCACCTCCCCCGCAAGCGAGGGAGGATACTCCTGCCGCATGGCCTGCACTTAATCCTCCACCGCTTGCGGGGGAGGTGCCGAGCGCAGCGAGGCGGAGGGGGGATGCAGCACGTCCGCCCGGACACGCTCCCGCGCTCCGGCAAAAGACCTGATTGTTCGGCAAACTCAGCTCGTGTCGAAACTGGGCCAGTCGTGCAGGGCCGCGGTCAGCTTCACGGTGAGCCCGCCCGAGACGAGGGCGAGCGCGGCGGGCATGGCGTAGGTTTTCGGAACGGGTGCAATATAGGGCCGGGCTTCGCCATCAGCCTTCCAGCGCTGGATCGTGCGGGCGAGACATTTCGCCCGGCGCCTGGCGTGTTTCAGCGTGTCCAGCATGGCTTCCCAGCGGGCGATCAGCGGTGCAGCGGGCACGGGCCCGCGCGTCGGCACGGTGATCGGTCCGCGCAGGAAGTCCGGCGCTTCGCCCGCAGGTACAGGCAAAACAGAAAAGAACGCCTTGCGCGCTTTCGGTTCGCCCTCACTCTTTTCGAAATAATTGCTCGCCGGGCGCGGCACCAAGGGCGCCAGTTCCACCTGCAGCGCCATCAGGAAGATCAGACGGCGGAGCAGCACGGCGAGCCTTTTCAGCTCCGTCGAGACTCGCTGCTTCAGCGTTTTCGGGATCAGTTCCGGATGTTTGAACAGGTCTGCATTCACGCCGGTCTCAGCGACGGCGCGGGCGATCGTCCTAAAAGCGTGCGTGATGAAATCGGTGGGATAAGTCATGCCGGGAAGACTGGCACAGGCGCTTATCAGACGGATAAGCCAGGCCCTCACTCCCATAGACATTGGAACAGAGCGGCGGACAGCCTGCGGGCAATCCGACGAACCGGGGCAACAGAAGTCAGGCTTCGGGCAATTGTCTACGCCAGCACAGGTGCGCGACAATGAACAGACCGAATGAGAGGATGGTGAGGGAGAGGGTGCTGACAGACACCCGCAGGAACAGGTCATGGGCTTCGGGAAACAGGCTGACCAGCGCCGGTCCGACGCCCATGCCGGCGAAAGCGAGCACCGGCAAGAGAGACGTGACGCGTTCCGTCGGGTCGACTTCTGAGACAATCCCCATCATCAGCGGCAATCCCCCGCCCCATGCGAACAGGAAGAGGCCGCTTGCTGCATAGAAATGGCCCACACTCATATGGTCGGTGAACAGAAGCACACTGAGGGCAACCGTAAGACAGACCGTCAGCACGGGCCCGACCCGGCCAAACCGGGAAGTGATGAGCGCGGCCAGGAGCGACCCGGCGATCGCCGCAACATTCCCGACCGCCAGGGCCTGGCCGATCGAGCCATGCGACAGCCCGGCCACCGAGCCGAGCACGCCCGCAAAGACCCAGAGCACACCTACAGCGGCAGAAAAGACGAAATAGGACCCGGCCTTGAGCAACACGCCCGGATGGAACATCGACATCCCTTCGTCCGTCTCACGCGCCTCGGCCGCAGCAAACGGATTCCGGCGTAGCGCCAGACTCGCCGGCACAAGCAACAGCTGCATGCCCGCCAGGAACAGGCCGACCGGCAGCAGCGCCGACGCCCCGCCGAGCGCCGGAATGGCCAGCAGGACAATGACCGCAATCAAGGCCTGCAGGGTCAGGATGAAGGCAAAGCCGCGGTCTGCGTTTCTGGAAGCACCAACAATTGCCGCAGACAGCGCGAGCAGGATGCCCGCGCCGCCCCCGGCAAGCGCTTCCATCAGGATCGCGCCGTTGAAGTCCGGCATCAGGGCAGCCCCGATCTGCGACAGACACGCCAGCAAGGCCGCAATGATGGATGTCAGCCGGACAGGCAGACGCTGCAGCCAGATGGTAACGCACAGGGACCCTGCCGCCGTGCCAAGAAGATTGGCAAGACCGACCAGACCTGAATTGATCTCTGCAACCCCGTAAGCTTCCGCAATCAGGCTCGCCAGCAGCGGCATCGCCACAACCTGCGTGACGCCGAGGCCGCCTATCAGGATGGCCGCGAACACCTCACCCCGGCCTGGGCCGGCGTGTTGCAGCGCGCCTGTCCCGGAAACCTTGTCCATCAGTCTGCATCCGCCGGAAGGATTTCATTTCCCAGTATATGGTCGGCGGCCTTCTCTGCCAGCATCAGGGTCGGGGCATTGATGTTGCCATTGGTGATGTTGGGGAACACGGAGGAATCGACCACCCGCAGGCCTTCGACGCCGATCACCCGGCATTCCGGATCGACCACGGCGCCGGGGTCATCCGGGCTGCCCATCCGGCACGTGCCGCATGGATGGTAAGCACTTTCGACTTCCCGCGCGACGAACGCATCGATGTCGTCATCGCTCATGCATTCAAGGCCTGGGGTGATTTCCCCATCATTGTACGCTCTGAGAGACGGCTGGGAGAATATCTCCCGTGTCAGGCGCACGCTGGCGCGGAACGCCTTCCAGTCATTGTCGCTGGACATGTAATTGAACTGAATAGAGGGCGCCGCCAGCGGATCTGCAGACGCCAGCCGGACCTCGCCTCGCGCAGCGGTGCGTCCCGGCCCGATATGTGCCTGGAAGCCATGGGCCTGCACCGGCTGGGTGCCGTCATATCGGATTGCTGCGGGCAGGAAGTGATACTGCGCATCGGGATAGTCGGCCTGCTCGTCCAGCCGGACGAAGCCGGCCGTCTCAAAGTGATTGCTGGCGCCAATCCCTGTTTTCGTCAGCAGCCATTGCAGACCGGCGAGGCCTTTGCTGACCGGGTTCATGTAGCGGCGCAGGGTGATGGGCTGGGTGCACCGTGACTGAAGATAGATTTCCAGATGGTCCTGAAGGTTTTTCCCGACGCCGGAGCGTTCGCTGACCATGTCGATGCCATGCGCGCCGAGTTCGTCCTTCGGGCCAACTCCTGACAGCATCAGCAGTTTTGCCGAATTGAAGACAGACGCGCTAAGGATGACCTCCCGGCGCGCCATCAGCACGCGCCGCTCGCCCTTCCGGACCAGTTCGACACCGATCGCCTTGTCGCCCTTCCACAACACCCGGCAGGCGAGCCCGTTATAAAGCTTGAGGTTATCACGGCCGCGGGCGGGCTTCAGATAGGCATTCGCCGCAGACCAGCGCCGCCCTTTCCAGATGGTCTGATCCATCGGGCCGAAGCCCTCCTGGTGCAGACCATTGCAATCTGCCGTCTTGTTGAAACCGGCTTCCTGCGCCGCGTTCATGAACGCCTGATCGAGCGGGTGCTGCTGCTCCGGGACGGTGATGTGCAGCGGGCCTTCGGTGCCGCGGATGGCCGGGTCGGCGCCGTCGACATTTTCGAGGCGGCGGAAATACGGGGCGACATGTTTTCCGCTCCACCCCGTCGCACCCTGAGCCTCCCAGGCGTCAAAGTCTCTGGCGTTGCCGCGGATATAGACAAGTCCGTTGATGGAGGAGGACCCGCCCAGGACTTTCCCGCGCGGCGTGGCAAGCCGTCGTCCGCCGATATGCGGCTCCGGCTGGCTGCGATAACCCCAGTCGTAGCGCTTCATGTTCATGGGATACGACAATGCGGCCGGCATCTGGATGAACGGCCCGATGTCCGAGCCGCCATATTCCAGCAGGGCCACATCATGTTTGCCGGACGCAGACAGGCGGTTCGCCAGAACGCAGCCGGCTGAGCCAGCCCCGACGATCACATAGTCCGCCGTTCCGATTTCGGGAGAGCCAGCCATTCCTACTGGTCCAGAAGCGCTCTTGGGCTGCCGACTTCATACATGTTTATGATCCCGCCCCCCCGGCTGGTCCCATCATAAAGATCGTAGCCAAGCAGGGATTGCGCACGCTCCGGCAGTGCGCGGACCTTCTCCAGCGGAATCCCAAGCCAGCTGTTCTCGACGGGCACCAGCCAGCCATGACAGTAAGAGACCGACAGCCCGCGCCGTGGCACACCGCTGACATTGTTCCCCCCGCCATGCAGGGTCTGACCGGTAAAGATCGCTGCCGAGCCCGGCGACATCACCGCCTGGGTGATCTCGTCTGGCTGAGGCTCGCGGCCCGGTTCCCATTTGTGGCTGCCCGGTACGACCACGGTTGCACCATTCTCTGCCGTGTAGTCGCTGAGCGCGATCATCACATTGATCACCAGCGGCGCCGCAGTTTGAGCCGCGCGCGGCCAGGAATCGTCATCCCGGTGAATCGGCTGGGCCGTCTCTCCGCCGCGGATCTCGATCAGCTCGGCCGCACTCAGACGGTAATCGGTGCAGTTCGGCTTCAGCTGCAGGTCCATGACTTCCAGGATGCGCGCATCCGTGAGTACGGGACCAAAGCTATCGGCTTTCGCGGCGATGCCATGAAGGCGCACGGTGTAGCCGCCGAGGAAATCGTCATACATGTTGTTCTGAACACGCGGACGGCTTTCTGCAATATAGGGTTCCAGCTGCTCGTTGAGCGCTTTGATCCGCGCCTCCGGGAAGAAGTTTTCAATGATGACAACGCCATCTTCTTCGAGCACCTGATTGATTTCTGCGCCAGTTGATGAGCCTGGCAGCTGTTTCACGGTCGCACCCATTTGTTTCCCTCCCGGTCTTTTCCATTACGAGAACACACAGTCGCAAAATGCCCACAAAATGTAAATGGTCAAGCAATTACATTTGTGCTTAGCTATGTTCTCCACCGTCTTACAGTACAGTCTTCCCTTTGGTGGTATGAAAACCTGTGCGAGAGACGATGCACATCACTTTACGCCAGACAGGGGTCATGACGACACCGCCACGCCAACGCCGCCACCGGAATGAAAGCCAGAGCCATCTGGTCGATGCAACCATTTCGGCGATCTACAAGTACGGGTTCCACGAGGCCACCGCCCAGCGGATTGCCGAGGAAGCCGGACTGTCTGCCGGCAACATTCATTATCACTTCGGATCCAAGGAAGAGTTGTTTGCTGCCGTCATGCGGCAGCTCATGTCGGACATCAGCGACACGCTGGTGCGCGAACTCGGTAAGGCCGACACGCCGCTGGCGCGCGCGCATGCGATCATTCATGCGAACCTGTCCGAGCCGCTCTACACGCATCGCAATTGCTTCGTCTGGCTCCAGTTCTGGTCAGAGACCGCACGGTCGGAAGAACTGGCCCGGCTTGAGCGTATCAATGCCCAGCGTTTTCACCGCAATCTTCTGGATGCCCTGAGCAAGCTGCTCGAACGGGAAGATGCGGAAAAGATCGTGCAGGAGCTCGTTGCGATGGTCGACGGGCTCTGGATCCGCAAGGCGCAGGACAATGCTGCGGTCACCCCGGAAGCCGCACAGGCAACCGTGTTCGGCTATCTTGAGCGGCGCCTCGGTGCTGCGGCGGGCAGAGGCTGAACGCGATGGGACGCGCCGAGAAGAAACTGCTGCGCAAGCAAAGCCTGATCGAGGCAACGATCATCTGCGTGAACAAATATGGTTACGCCCAGTCTACCATTCAGAGGATCGCAGCGGTCGCCGGCCTGACCGGTGGCACGATCTACCGCCATTTCGACAACAAGCGCGACCTGTTCGAAGCCACGATGCGGCACCTGCTGAAACTCGTCCTGATCGAAGAGCAGCGCGCTGTTTCCGAGGCGCATACGGATACGGAGCGCTTACAGGGCGTCATCTCGTCAAAATTTGCGCCGGCGCTTTTCAACTCCGAATTCTGTACGGTCTGGCTGCATTTCTGGGCGCACGCCCAGTCATATCCGAGCTTCTCGCGGATCGAGCGCCTCAGCGACCGCCTGCTTCGTCGCAGCCTGAACCGTTATGCGAAAAGGCTAATGCCGCCGGAGGAAGCCGAGGCATTTGTGTCGGAAATCTCGCTCATCGTAGACGGGCTCTGGATTGCTCACGCACAACGCGGCTCGGAGCTGACATCCCATATGGCCGATGAAATCGCCCAGGGCTGCCTCCAGTCCCATCTCGAACAGTAGCGTGCGGGAGGCCTCAGGCCTCCCAATGCAGGGGCCAGTCACCTTCCAGGCGCAGGTCTTCTCCCACCGCATCCTCAATCAGCTTGGCAACATGAAGTTCACCGGCGTCGCCGCCATAGATCTGCGCGGCGTCAGCGAAGCGCTCACGCACAAACGAACCGATCGGGATCGGAACATTCCCACGCTCGGCAAGCGCGGCGCACAGACGCAAATCCTTCAGGCAGAGATCCAGCGTGAAAGATGGATCATAGTGGCCGGCAAAGATCGACGGGGCGTCATGACGGGCAACAAAGCTGTCACCGACGCTGTCCTTGATCGCATCCCACAGGACGTCCAGCGGAACGCCCGCCCGCTTGCCGAGCATCAGCCCCTCCCCGATCACGGCCGCATGCGTGAACCAGAGATAATTGGTTACCAGTTTCACGGCATTGCCGGTGCCGAGCCTGCCACACCGGATCACCCGGCCCATCCGGGCGAGGATGGGTTCACTGACATCCAGCGCTTCCTCATCTCCGCCTGCAAACAGGGTCAATTCGCCCCGGCGCGCACCATCGACAGCGCCGGTCACCGGCGAATCAACTGTCTTCACGCCCATTCCGGCGGCCTGCTCTGCGAGTTGAATGACAAGCCCCGCATCATTGGTGGTTGTGTCCACCCAGATTGTGCCTTCGCCGAGCCCTTCGAACGCGCCGTTCTCGCCGCGCATCACGCGATCGACCACATCCGGCTTTGGCAAAGACGTGATGAGAATGTCGACATCGCGGGCACAGTCTGCCGGCGTGTCGGCCCACCTGGCCCCGCCATCGATATGCTGAGCCGCGCGCGACTTATCGATGTCATGCACTTTCAGCTCAAGACCCGAACGCAACAGCACCATGGCCATGTTGGCGCCCATGTTTCCGAGACCGATAAATCCAATACGCATGATTCCCCTTTCCTGAACGCACGGCTGAAAAGTCCCTCAAAGCACCGAACTGGCACCTCCGAGAGCGGTTTGGCCGTACGCAATTGACAAAATGTAATTGAACGTGCAGTTATTTTTTGTACAGGTAATCGACAAGACGGATATCCGCAAGGGAAAAGGAAGCGCGACGTGAGCTACGCCATAGACTTGTTCATCGACGGCAAACGTGTGGCCGGTGACGGCGAAACGGAGTTCATCTGCCGTAATCCGGCGACGGGCGGCGAGATCGGCAGGTTCCGTGAGGCCAGCCCCGCGCAGATCGAAGCCGCAGTCGCTTCTGCCACGGAAGCCCAGAAGGTGTGGGCCGCCATGCCTGCTG
Organism: uncultured Hyphomonas sp.; assembly: GCF_963678195.1. NCBI lineage: Bacteria > Pseudomonadati > Pseudomonadota > Alphaproteobacteria > Hyphomonadales > Hyphomonadaceae > Hyphomonas > uncultured Hyphomonas sp. The sequence goes on along the minus strand of NZ_OY782759.1, from coordinate 1,695,821 downwards.
AAGACCGCGGGCGCATCCTTCGCAAAGCCGCAGACCTGCTGCGGGAACGCAATGACGAACTGGCGCGTATCGAGGTCGAGGATACAGGCAAGCCTATCGCAGAAGCCCTTGCGGTCGATATCCAGACCGGCGCAGACGCGATCGAGCATTACGCCAACCTCGCCGGCAGCATCGCCGGGGAATATCAGGATTTCGGTTACGGCTTCTACTATACCCGCCGCGAACCCATCGGGGTGTGCGCCGGTATCGGTGCCTGGAACTATCCCTTGCAGATTGCCTGCTGGAAGTCGGCCCCTGCCCTGGCAGCCGGCAATGCGATGATCTTCAAGCCGTCAGAACTGACCCCGATCAATGCCGTGCACCTGGCGGAAATCTATATCGAAGCGGGCATGCCGCCCGGCGTGTTCAATGTGCTGCAGGGCGAACGCAATCCCGGCGCCGCGCTGGCCGCCCACCCGGCCATTGAAAAAGTCTCGCTGACCGGCAGCGCCCCCACCGGCCGCAAGGTTATGGAAGCCGCCTCCCCGCGCCTGAAGGAAGTGTCGCTGGAACTCGGCGGCAAATCTCCCCTCATCATTTTCGGGGACGCCGACCCGGAACATGCCGCCCGGCTCGCCATGTATGCAAACTTCCTGACCCAGGGCGAAATCTGCGCCAATGGCACACGGGTGTTCATTCATTCCAGCATCTATGATGCCGTGCTGGATGAAATCGTGAAGCGTACAAAACTGTTGAGAGTCGGCTCGCCGGCAGATCCCGAAACCCAGATCGGGTCGCTCATCTCCATGGACCATCTCGGTGTGGTCGGCGGCTTTGTTGACCGCGCCCGCGACGCCGGGGCAAAAATCGTTTGTGGCGGTCACAGAGCGGAAGTGCCCGGCCATGAAAATGGCGCCTTCTACGCCCCTACCGTCATTGCCGATTGCACGGATGACATGGAACATGTCCGTGAAGAGATTTTTGGACCGGTCATGAGTGTCCTCAAATTCGAAACCGAAGACGAGGTCGTCGCCCGCGCCAATCAGTCTGACTATGGTCTGGCCGGCGGCGTGGTCACAAAAGACCTGACACGCGCGCACCGCGTCGCCGCCAATGTCCAGACGGGCATGTTCTGGATCAACACTTACCAGGCCCAGCCGACGCAGATCCCCTTCGGCGGCTACAAGCAATCCGGTATCGGCCGCGAGAATGGCTGGGATGTCCTCGACGAATACACACTGAAGAAAAGTGTCTTCGTGCAAATGAAGCCCGAAGAGCTTCCATTTTAATACCGTCAATCGCCGATGTGGTCGTGAGGCGGATCAGGGAGAGAAGAATGAATAAATTTGACCGGCTACCCCTCGTGATGGGGCTTGCATCGACGATTGCCTTGTCGGCAGCAGCGCCCGCCGCGGCACAGGAAACGGAACAGGCAAACACAAGGAGCCGCGTTCTCCAGACTGTCGAAGTCACGGCAGAGCGGCGGGAAGCTTCGCAGCAGGATGTGCCGGTCACCGTCACATCCGTAGATGCACGCATGCTGACCGAAGGGGATTACCGCACCAGCGAAGACCTCGCCCAGCAGGTTCCCGGCCTGCAGATCAAATCTTCTTTCTCCGCCTCCAACCCCACGATCTTCATCCGCGGTGTCGGCATCAATGACTTCAATCCCGCCAACAGCGGCGCGATTGGTGTCATGATTGACGACATGTTCTACAATTCGACCACAGGTCAGCTCTTTCAACTGTTCGATCTCAACCGTATCGAAGTTCTCAAAGGTCCGCAGGGAACGCTCTATGGCCGCAACACGACGGGCGGCGTGCTGAGCGTCCACACGAAAAGGCCGGCTTTCGAACAGGGCGGCTACGTCAATGCAACGATCGGCCGGTTCAATCAGCTGGATTTCGAAGGCGCCGTAAACCTCCCCGTGAGCGACAAGCTGGCGTTCCGCATCTCCGGCGTTTCCAATACGCGCGACGGAACGCGAGATATTTCCTTCCCTGATGGCACCAGCACAAAAAAGAACGACGTCAACTTTCAGGCCGGCCGCCTTCAGATGCTGCTGGAGCCGACCTCCAATCTCAGCATTCTCGGGAAACTTGAGTACGGCAAAAGCAGCGCCACATCGCGCTCCTATGAGAGCCAGGGACTCATCAACTTCGCGACAGGTGAGTATGGCCTGACCGATTATGACGGCGTATGCGGCGGACGTGGCGCAGCCATCTGCGCCGACGCCTTCGGCTATACCGATGATGCGGATCCCTATTCCGGCGCGGAAAACCTGAAGCACACGCCCGAAGACGTCGAGGCGTTTACGGCAAACCTGCAAGTGGAATGGGACCTCGGCAACTGGGCTCTGACGTCTGTGACGGGCTACCTCGACACCGACCGTGAAGCGATCCTGGAAGTCGATGCATCGCCGAACCGCCTGGTCGAAGAATACATCAAAGACGGGTCGGAACAGTTCAGCCAGGAATTCCGCCTAGCCTCCGAATGGGACGGGCCGATGAGCCTGATCCTTGGCGCGTTCTACCTGCAGGACGAACTGAACGGACAGGATTCCTTCGAACTCCTCGCTGACGCCAATCCGACGCCGGCTGATCCCTATTTCGATGCCGTGAATTTCATTCTCCGGACGGATCGCTTCTACACACAGAAGACAGATACATTCGCCGTGTTTGCCCAGTCGGACTATGAGCTGACCGACCGCCTGACAGCAACGCTGGGCGCCCGCTTCACCTGGGAAGAACGCACGCTGGACCACGTTGCGTATGCAGGCCCTGTGAACGCCGTGCCTCTGGATGGTGAGAACCCGATCTATGCGACACTGCTGGACACAACAGCTTTCGGAACGGACAAGATCAACTTCGAGGAACCGACTTTCCGTGCGGCCCTCTCCTATGACGCCACCGATGAAGTCATGCTGTACGGATCCGTTTCCCGCGGGTTCAAGAGCGGCGGCTTCAATACCGGCGCCACATCGGATCCGATCGAAGCCTCTGTCGTCAAACCCGAAAAGCTGATGGCGTACGAGGCAGGCATTAAGTCCGAATGGTTCGACAGAACCCTGCGCGCCAACGCAGCGGCCTTCTTCTATGACTATTCCGATCTCCAGGTCTTCGGTCTCGCGCCGGGTGCCGTGCCGACGCAAACCTTGTTCAATGCCAAGGAAGCCGAAATCAAAGGTTTCGAATTTGACGTGACCAGCGTTCCGCTCACCGGCCTTCAGCTGGACCTCGCAGCAACCTATCTGGACGCCGAGTATACAGACTTCGTCACCCCGATCGGGCAGGACTTCTCTGGCAACACGATGGTTGCCGCCCCGGAATGGAGCCTTGTGGCCCGTGGACGCTACGAGACCGGACCGATCTGGGGAGACCTCGGCCTCGTTGCCAGCGCGGATGCGTCTTATACGGGCGATCAGTATTTCGATACGCAGAATACCGCTCGCATCGGACAGGATGCCTATTGGATCGCCAATGCCCGTCTGTCCCTGCAGCCGGATGACGCGCGTTGGGAGCTTGCAGCGTTCATCAAGAACCTGTCGGATGAAGAATATGTCGTCGATGCGTTCGATGTCGCCGACTTCGGTTTCGACGAACTGGTATATGGCGACCCGCGCACATATGGCGTGAGCCTGACCTATCGCTTTGGCAGTGAGAGATAACCACGTCACCCCCCAGGCGGTGAGGTAACATAAGCGAGCATGAAGGGGACTGCGCAGCGAGAGCGGCGCAGTCCCCTTTCTATTTCCTCGATGGAAACTGCCAGCCCTTTGAACCTATTTCCCACCAAACTCATTCTGGGCCGCTCTTGTGCCGCTCGGTGTCGTACCAAAATTTTGTCTGTACACACGGGAAAAATATGGAGCGCTGTTGAAACCCCAGTTGAAGGCAATCTCAGTGATCGTCATGTGATTGAGGGCGGGGTCCTTCAGAGATGACTGGCAAGCGAGCAAGCGTCGCTGCAAAACCCATTCAGACAAAGTGTAGTCTGACGCTTCGAACAGCTTGTGGAGATACCTGGGACTTATCCGGAAGACGTCAGCAATCGTCGCGGGCGAAAGGTTTGGGTCGCGAAGATTGTTGACGATGTAATCCTGAACCCGGCGAAGCATCGTCTTGTGAATTGACGATTTGTAATCCCCCGCCTTGTCCGGGCGGATGGCTGCGCTCACGAGGTCCAGTGTGGCAGCTTCGGTACTGGCATGGTCAATGTCGTCGGACGTGGAGAGGACCACGCTGAGCGCCTGAAGATGCGAGGCGAGAAGAAGTCCGAGTCCGGATCGGCCGTTGATGCGCTGGGCGCAGACATCTTCAATATTGGAAGAATAGAGCTTCAGCTTTTTATGAGGAACAAGGACCGAGATCTGCCGCACACTTCCCGTAGAGCTGAACTGCGCCGGGCGCGAGGCATCCCAGACCGAAATGTCTCCAGGCTGAAGGTCGATCTCCTGGCCATCCTGAATTAACCGCTGCCCTCCGGCCAGCATGAGGATGACGCCAAAAAACACATCATTGGCGCGCTGAATCTGGCTGTTTGTGCGTTGTCCGGACAAGCCGAACCCGACCTGGACATCGGTAAAGTCTGTGTCGCCCATACGTGCATGCCGGAATTCGGCATCGCATCCAGGCACATCCGGACGTTTCAGCTCCCAGTTCGAGTGAACCGCGCACAGGCGTTCACAGAAATCGCTGAAGCTCGCATTTTCCAATAGAATACGGCGCGCCTGCGGAGAGACGCTGTCTTGCAGCTCTGCCATGATTTCCTCCCGATATCCCTTTTCTTATTAGATTCACACTAATGCCAATTCGTCTGGACGCAAAACACCTCGCCACTCTGTGCGCCTGATGGAAAGACAAACGGCCCCCTCAGGCAAGCAGTCCGCGAAATTCCCGTGGCAAATGAGGATGATAATAAAAAAATCGGGGAAACAGCGCCTTGGCCGACTATCTGATGCAGGATGTAGAATTGCGTGTGCCGGAAATTCTCCGATACGCGGCCCGTCGGCATGGCGGCCTCAACCTGTTCTCACAGGATGAGGATGGCACTACCCGTTATCAATCCTATGCAGAGACACAGGCGCGCGTTCAACAGCTGACCGGAGCGCTGGAAGCGCTGGATCTGCCTCCACAAAGCCGGATCGCCTCTCTGGCGCTGAATACACGGCGGCATCTGGAACTCTATTACGGCGTGACAGCCGCCGGGCACATTCTCCACACGATCAATCCACGATTTACAACGGAACAGATCCTGTTCTCTGTCAGGCAGGCTGAGACAGACCTTCTGTTCTTCGATCCTGCCTTCGCCGCTCAGGCAGAAGCAATCGCTGCGAACCGCCCGCAGATGCGTGCTTGCATCGTTCTGGGAGAGCCAGAAAAGGCGCAGACACTGAGCACACCAACACTGACGGACTATGAAAACTTCATTGCTGACGGGACACCCAGCAACGGGCCACCCGGCCTGTCAGAGCGCGACGGCGCATTTCTCTGCTACACGTCAGGCACAACCGGCGATCCTAAGGGGGTGCTCTATTCCCATCGCTCCTGCCTGATCCACGCACTGGCAGCCAGCGCTCCCGGAAACTTCAACATCGCGCCAACTGACGTCATCCTGCCTTGCGCGTCCATGTATCACGCCACAGCCTGGGCCCTGCCCATGACGGCACCGATGAATGGTGCCCGGCTCGTCCTGCCTGGGGCGAGGCTGGATGGTGCCTCTCTGCTCGATCTCTGCGAGGCCGAGGGCGTTACGCTTGCCTGGGGCGTGCCGACGATCTGGAAAACCGTACTTGATGCCGCTGTGGATCAGGGACGCCGCCTGCCGAAACTGAAGCGGATCTTCATGGGAGGGTCCGCCGTACCACCTGACCTGAAACGCGCTTTTGCAGAAGCGCTTGACGTGGAAGTCGTTCAGGTCTGGGGCATGACGGAAACGAGCCCCATGGGGGTAATCTCGACTCTGACCAGTACGGCAGCCGCGTTGCCAGATGATGACCGCGCCAATCTTCTCTCACAAAAGCAGGGGCGCATCCCTTTCGGTGTAGACCTGAAGCTGCTGGACGAGGCTGACAACGAACTGCCGCAGGATGGACAGGCCAGCGGCCGGCTGATGATCCGCGGGCCCTGGGTTGTGAATCAGTATTTCGGACATGAGAAACCAGTGACCACTGAGGACGGCTGGTTCGACACCGGGGATGTCGCGACAATCGATCCGCTTGGCTACATGCAGATCACGGACCGCACGAAGGACATCATCAAATCTGGCGGAGAGTGGATCAGTTCGATCACGCTGGAAAATACGGCGATTGAACACCCCAACGTGGACATGGCCGCAGCGATCAGTCTTGCGCACCCGAAATGGGATGAACGTCCGTTGCTCGTTTATACAATCCGGCCCGGCACCCCTGTCTCTGAAGACGAGGTCCTGGAATTCCTGAAATCGCAACTGCCGCGTTGGTGGGTGCCGGAAGCTGCTGTCGCGGTGGATGGCTTGCCGCTCACGGCGACTGGAAAGGTCGACAAGAAGAATCTCCGCGCCGCCTACGCAAATTTCTATCAAAACACTCAAAAACAAAACTGAGAGTCTGGGAGGATTCCGTGAAAAAGACACTGACTGCATCTGCCGCGATTGCCGCTCTGATCATTGCCGCGCCGTACTCGGCCGCCATCGCGCAGGACGCGCCCGACCAAGCCAAAGATGAGACGGCCGCACGCCGCCTCCCATCCGTCAGCGTCACAGCGCGCAAGACGTCTGAAAATATTCAGGATGTACCGCTGTCCGTTTCGGCTTTCGATGCCGAGGCAATTGCCGATTTTGGTTTCACGGATTCTCTCGCGATCGACGACCAGGTTCCCAATCTGGAAATCAAGACATTTGGCGGCAACCCGAACATCTTCATCCGGGGTGTCGGCAACAATGATTTCAATGCAACGACCGTGTCCCCCGTAAGCATCTATTCCGACGATGTCCTTCAGGGGCTGACCGGTGGACAGATGATGCAGATGTTCGACCTGGAGCGCGTGGAAGTGCTGCGCGGGCCTCAGGGTACCCTGTTCGGGCGCAACACGACCGGCGGTGCAATCAATTTCTACTCCCGCAAGCCAGGCGACACCCAGGAGGGTTACGTCCGCATGGGGATTGGCAGTTACAATCGTACCGAACTTGAAGCAGCAGGCACCGTAATTGCGATCGATGGCAAGCTCGGCACACGTTTCGCCGGCAGGATGGTTTCGGACGATGGCGACCGGAGAAATCTGTACAATGGTGAACGGGCGAATGCGACCGACCTTGCTTCACTGCGCGCGATTACGCGCTACACGCCCAACGATGATGTCGAAGTCCTGTGGAATATCCACTATGGGAAAGATCGCTCAGACTATCAGCAAGGCAAACCGGTCGGCACCATTAATGGTGGCAATGTGCTCGGCTATGTCGATCCGGTGCCGGACGATGCCAAATACATCAATGTAAACCGGACGGATAATCGTCACCACGCGGACACATGGGGCACAAATCTCGCCATCACCTGGGATTTTGGCAATTACACACTGAAATCGGTGACCGGTTATGAGGATGTCGAAACCGACTATCTCGGTGACATCGACCAGAGCCCGTTGAGCCTGGACGAGCTGCGTTTCCAGCAGGACGGCGACCAGATCAGCCAGGAGTTCAACCTGTCCTATGATGGCGGCGGCGACCTGACCTGGATATCAGGTCTGTATTATCTCAAAGAAGACTTCCACTACCGGACTTCGGGCCCCCTGTTCGGCGACGTACCGAGCGCCACACTGCCTCTGGACGCCGAGTCCCAGCGTGACACCAAGACCTACGCGGTCTTTGGTGAGGCGACCTATCAGCTTACCGACGCCTTATCACTCACGGGTGGTCTCCGGTACACGTCAGAAGAAAAGGACGCGACACTCGACAGTCTGCTGACATATGGTGCTTTCGGCACACAGCCGGCCGGCCTGACGGTCCCGATCATTCCTGAAACAAGCCGGTCAGACGAATGGGATGCCTGGTCCGGCCGCGTCCTGGCCAAATATGAATTCGGCGCCGACAGCATGGTCTATGCGAGCGTATCGCGCGGCTTCCGCTCGGGCGGCTACAATCTGGGGGCATTCTTCGACCCGAACGAGTTCACAAAGGTCGACCCTGAATATCTCACCTCCTATGAACTCGGCCTGAAGACAACGATACTGGATGATCGCCTGCGCGCGAACATGGCGGTATTCAAATACGACTATACAGACTTGCAGGTGTTTACCTTCACACAAGGGTCCAGCACGGCCAATCCGATTGTCATTGCACTTGAAAATGCTGCAGACGCTGAGGTTTCCGGCTTCGAAGGCGAGTTCACGGCCGTGCCGGTCGATGGCATGAACCTCTCGCTTGGCATCGGGTATCTGGACGCAAACTACCAGAACTACGTATCGTTGATCGCCGGCGATCTCAGCGGGAACCGCCTGCCGGGCGCACCGGAATGGAACATCAATTTCGCTGGCCAGCAGGACTTCACGATTGCGAACCGTTGGGTCATGACCCCGCGCCTTGAGTACGTTTATGTGGATCAACGTTATTTCGACTCGAACGAACTCGAAGCCATCAGCTCAGGCGGTTCGCATGAACTGGTCAATGCCCGCCTTTCCTTCGCGCCACAGGACGGCGGATGGGAAGTTGCACTCTGGGCCAAGAATATTGGCGACGAGCAATACGTCGTCGATGCAGCCGACCTGACGGCAACTTTCGGATTAATCCCGACTTACTACGGCCCCCGCGAGAGCTGGGGCATTGAAGCCCGCATCGAATTCTAACGACCAACCAGGAGACCCTGCCATGCGCGAAGAAGAAGAACTACTCCACAGCCCGAAGGACCTGCCCTGGCACAGCCTGGGAAACGGGGCCCATTACCGCCTCTTGCGGGTCAGCCCGGAGACCGGACAATTTTCCATCATCCTGAAGCTCGATGCCGGGGGGATGTTCGCCGGTCACTACCATCTCGGCGCCGGTGAATTCCTGATGCTGAAGGGCGAGCTGAAGTACAAGGACAGTATCGCGAAAGCCGGTGACTGGGGCTATGAACCCCTGGGGGCCGTTCATGCCGACACGAATGTCGATGTCGAGACGGAACTGCTCTTCATCGGCTACGGTCCGATCGCCTTCACCGATGAGAATGGCAACATTGCCCAGATCCTGGATGCCCGGCTCCTGAGCGATGTCGCGGAAGGCAACATGGAGCCTGTTTCCTTCACAGTCGACGCCTGATCCCGCGTTCGTTTCCTCCCAGACCTTTACGGGATACCGGTCCCTCTGAAAGGCCGGTATCCCGCTTTTCCAATATCGGAGCACCTGAATGACAGACCTGACCGGAAAGACCGCAATCATCACAGGCGCAGCCAGCGGCATCGGCGCCGCTGCGACTCGCCTTTTCACCGGCGCGGGTGCCCGTGTGCTCGGCCTCGACATGAACGGTGAAGGCCTGGCGCGCCTCACCGATGAACTGGGTGCCAGCTTCATCCCTGAGACCGGCGATGTAACGGAGCGGACAACGCTGGAACGCCTCGCTAAAAAGGCAACGCAGGAATTCGGTGGTCTGGACATCGCGCTCCTGAATGCCGGGATCGACGGGCCGATGGGGAATATCCTCGAGATCGACCCGGCCGACTTCAACAAAGTCCTTCGCATCAATGTCCGCGCCGTATTCGAAGGGCTTCAGGTTTTCGGTGCGGCGATGAAAGACCGTGGCGGGAGTGTGGTGATCACATCATCCGTAAATGGATTGCGCGCATTCGGAAATACCAGCCCCTACACGACGAGCAAGATGGCTGCGATGGGGCTGGCACGTGCGGCCGCCAATGATCTCGCGCAGTTCGGGATTCGTGTGAACACGGTACATCCCGGACTCATCGATACGCCGATGCTGCAACGCGCCGAAGAAGGACTGGCCCCAGGACATCAGGCAGAATTACGGGAGACGCTCTCTCAGACCGTCGCGATGAAACGCGTAGGGCAACCCCACGAGATCGCCAGGGCCATGCTGTTCCTGGCAAGTGATGAGGCGAGCTATATTACCGGCGAATCTCTGGTCGTGGATGGCGGTTTCACACGCTTGCTGAACATGTAGGATCAGCGGCGGCCATCATTCCGCGGGCCCAATCATTGGCAAGGACCGCCGGATCCTCACCCGTCCGGCCTGTCGCTTCTGCCAATGTCATGCAGGCAGAGGCCGGATAAGACCTGTGCGCCCCCAGATGGCTCTCAAACACTTCCACCGCGTGGAGTGATGGCTCCAGCGGGCCGCTGAGCCACAGGCAGGCATGTGCGAGGGTTGTGTCCATCCCTGCCCGGCTTCGCCGGCGCATGGCCGTGCCTGCAAGTTTGCGGTCTCCCGCGAGGAGATTGAACCGGCCGTCACAAGGGGCATCAGGCGCAGTACCGGTACGCACATCCAGCACGCCAAGCTTCTCCGCAGCGCCAGCAAGAGATTCCGTAAAGCTGCGATAATGCGCGTCAATTCCGCTTGTCCCACAGGGTTCGCAGATCAGTCGGGTGATGCACAGGACATGACGCCCGTGAAAGACACATGAGCCGCCGGACGCACGGAACAGCACACGCCAGCCAAGATCATCCGCCGCAGCCATGGCGGCTCCAATCCCGGCACGCCGGCAATAGGCTCGGGGCACGACAAGGCATTTCGACTGCTGCCAGACATGCAGCTGCACCTGCGGCGCCCCCTCGTTCGCTACGGCCTCAAATTGCGTCGCTTCAAAATCCAGTCCGTCCGGCGCCTGATGATACCGGACATGATGGCGCTCAAGGGTCTGCACGGAACTGCTCAAGATGCCGGCAAAGCTGGTCGAGGAACTGACCGGCCGGCTCCCCATCCACAATCCGGTGATCGGCCGTCAGGGAAAGCGGCAGCATGCGGGCCGGCGCAGGATGGCCAGCCTCATCGAAGACAACGGTCTCCGCCAGACGTCCGACGCCAAGCAGCGCGACCTGGCCGGAATTCAGGATCGGCGTGAAATACCTCACGCGCGTATGGCCCAGATTGGACAACGTGAAGCTGCCCCCCTTCATTTCGGACACGGCAAGCTTGCCAGCCTGCGCCCGCCCGATCAGGTCGCGCCGTTCGGACGCAATGTCTCCAAGCTGCATAGAGCCCACATCCCGGAGGACCGGCGTCATCAGCCCCATCGGGGTCGAGATTGCCAGCGACAGGTCGATGGCGGAATGCCGGGTGATCGAGACGTCATCTGCGACGCCATTAAAATCCGGCAACGCCTCCAGCGCCCGGGCGATGGCGTAGATGAGGCAATCTTCGAGGCTGATGGCATGTCCTGCCGCCTTCCATGTACTCCGGCGGGCCATCAGCTCGGTGATGTCTGCGTCTCCATGATAAGACAGCTGCGCGGTTGATTGCAGCGAGGCCAGCATACGCTCGGCAATCACTTTCCGTACACCGCCAAGACGTTGCGGCAGATCTGGCTCAGCAGGCCGCATATCAGCTACTCACCGAAGCGATCACAGCGCCTTTCTTTACCGGCGTTTCTGCCAGTACCTCAATTTTCAAAACGCCGGACGCAGGTGCGAGGATCTCTGTCGACACCTTTTCGTTCATGACCTCGCAGACAACATCACCGAGCGCGACCTTGTCGCCATCATCGAAATACCAGGTGGAAATGGCGCCTTCGCTGTCATCGTCCCAGCAATCTTCAGGAATACGTATCTCAGACATTTGCACCCTCCTTCAGAAGCTTACGGACCATAGTGACGATCTTATCCGCATTGGGCAGCACGAAATGCTCCATCTCGGGTGCGAACGGCACCGGGATGTCCGGATAGGAAATACGCTTCGGCGGAACTTTCAGGCGAAGGTCATCCTGCTCCGCGACACTGGCTAGAATCTCTGCACCGACGCCATAGGAATGATAATCGTCATCCACACTGATGAGCGCCCCGGTCCTGGCAACAGATGTGAGGATGGTTTCCCTGTCCAGCGGCGCGATGCTGCGCAGGTCGATGACTTCCGCCTCAATCCCCTCGCCTTCCAACTCAGCTGCAGCATCCAGCGCCAGGTGCACGGTGTGGCCGAGGCCGACCAGTGTGATGTCCCGGCCTTCACGGACGATGTGCGCGCGGTCGAGCGTGATCGTGTAGCGCTCTTCCGGTACGTGTGTGATCGAACGGGGAACAGTCCCCAACCACCCCATGCCCTGCAGCGCCTTGTGGAACATGAAAACCACCGGATTCGGATCGGAAATCGCGGCCGCCATCATACCCTTTGCGTCATAGGCATTGGATGGAATAACGACCTTGAGGCCCGGCAGGTGGCCGAAAGTCGCAAACAGGGTCTGCGAGTGCTGGCCGGCATCTCCATAGCCCCCACCAACAGACGTCATCAGCACCATCGGACATGTGACGTTGCCGCCCGAAAAATAGCTTTGTTTGGCGGCCAAATTGTAAATCGCATCCATGCACACGCCAAAGAAATCAACGAACATCAGTTCGACGACGGGTTTCATGCCTGCCGCAGCCATTCCGACCGCCGTACCGATGAATGCAGTCTCTGAAATCGGCGTGTCACGCACACGATCAGGGCCAAACTCATCCAACAGGCCCTGCGTGTTGCCGAACACACCCCCCAGTTTGGCAATATCCTCGCCCATGACCAGCACATCCGCGCTGGCCCGCATTTCCAGGGCGATGGCTTCAGACATGGCTTTCGCGATTGTCAGTTTACGTTTCTTTTCCATCGCTGTGGCTCCTCACGCAAAGACCGTTGTGAAGGCATCTTCCGGCGCGGGCGCAGGAGACTGCCGAGCGTGCTCGAAAGCGGCGGCGACACGCTGCCTGGCCGCCTCTTCAATCGCGTCGAGGTCTGCAGGTGATGTGCCCTGATTTTCCAGGCGGGTGCGATAGATCTTGATCGGATCGCGCGCCTGAAGGGCTTCCTTCTCGCCTTCAGGGCGATACCCTTCGGCATCCCCCATAAAGTGCCCTTCCAGCCGGATCGTTTCGATCTCTATCAGGCTCGGCCCACCGCCTGCACGTGCACGTGCAATCGCATCGCCCGCAGTTTCGAACACTAGGTCCGGATCGTTTCCTGGTACGAACGTACCCGGCATGCCGTAAGCAGCCGCCCGCTCGGCATTTCGTTCGATGGCAGTCGCGGCACCCTTGGCGACCGAGATACCGTAAGCGTTGTCTTCAATCACAAAGACAACCGGCGCATTCCAGACAGCCGCGAGATTCAGTGTTTCGTGGAAGGCCCCCTGATTGGCCGCGCCTTCTCCGATGAACGCGACAGCAACGTCCGGGCGGCCTCGCAGCTTCGCCGCCATTCCAGCCCCAACGGCGGGCCCCATGCCCTCTGCGATGATGCCCGAACAGCAGAAATTCACTGCCTTGTCGAAAAGGTGCATGTGTCCGCCACGTCCACCGGACAGTCCGTTGGCGCGTCCGAAGATTTCGCTCGCCATGGCATTAATGTTCACGCCCTTGGCAATCGCGACATGATGTGGCCTGTGCGTAGCAGTTACACTGTCTTGCGGCGTCAGATGCGCACACACGCCAACAGCGCAAGGCTCCTGTCCGTCCGACAGGTGCATTTCACCTGGGAGCGGGCCCTTGGCCATGTTGAAGACAGGCTGTTTTCCCTCGAAATAGGCTGGCTTGATGAGATCTTCGAAATGACGGCTCTCGACCATCTTTTCGTACATCCAGAGTTTCTGTTCCTGTAACGGCTTCAATGCGTCCTCCACGCAGAATGGTCTCAGGAGCATTACGTACCGCGCACGAACTTGCTGTTCCGAGAGGGAACTAACGTTGAACCAAAGTGAGGTTTAGCCGGATCGGGCTCTCAATCACGTTCGCAGCGGATTTTGGAATCGCATTGTAGATCAAAAGAATCAGACCGCTCACGGCAGAGCCCTCACCATCCGGATCGATTGGCTGCGTCATGGGCGTATAGAGCAGCGCTGCAGAGGTGATCCCCATATTCTCCGGGATTGCGGGCGCCTCAGGCGAGGCCTGAAATGCCTGGCTCTGGTGGTCCGGCCTTGGGGTCAAAATCCAGCGGCGATGGAATTCCGAAAATCAAATTGGCCCAAATTTAAGGGGCAAGGACAACAATTGACTTCACTCACTTTTGAGTGAATATCTTGCAGTCATGTCCGTAACCTTTTGACTCGCCTATCTCACGGCCTGCGCTCGTTCTGAATAACCGGGGCTCTCTTTCCCCCAGCCGAAGCAAGGCCCCCTTCTCGCACGGGAGACACCCTGCACGTTCGCACTATTCAGCCGCAGCAAGCGGCGCACAAAAAATTCCACATGGGAGGAAAAAAGTGACGGCCGAAAACATTCAGTCCGCACAGACGGGCGCGCCCGCACCGCAACCAGCGACGGATCAGCCACGGACCGCCTATTCAAGCGGGCCCTACCGGATTTACGTCCTTTTGATCCTGACGACCGTCTACGTCCTCAATTTCGTGGACCGGCAATTGCTGGTGATCCTACAGGAGCCGATCAAGGCTGAACTGAACCTGTCTGACACCCAACTCGGCCTGCTAACCGGGTTTGCCTTCGCGCTCTTCTACGTGATTTGCGGCATACCGATTGCGCGGTGGGCTGATCAGGGCGTTCGCCGCAACATTATTGCGCTCGCTCTGACCGTCTGGAGTGCGATGACGGCTGTATGTGGTCTCGCCGGCAATTACACGCACCTCCTGCTGGCCCGCATTGGCGTCGGTGTCGGCGAGGCAGGCGGCAGCCCGCCAGCCCACTCTATGATCTCCGATATTTTCAAGCCAAAGAACCGCGCCCTTGCGCTGTCGGTCTATTCCATCGGCATCTATATCGGGATCCTGATCGGCTTTGCGCTGGGCAGCCGGATTGCCGAAACCTTCGGCTGGCGCCTCGCTTTCTTCGTGGTTGGCTTGCCCGGCGTAGTGATCGCGCTGGTGGTACGTCTGACGGTCCGCGAACCCATTCGGGGCTGGTCTGAGGGGGCTGAAAAAAAGGCCATCGCGGCTCCGCCGGCTCTCGATGTGGCCCGCCTCCTCTGGACCCGCGTTTCTTTCCGGCACATCGCCATAGCGGCCAGCCTTCAGGCCTTCCTCATCTACGGCATCGGCAACTGGTTCCCCTCCTACTTCCTGCGCAATTTCGAGCTCAGTCTCAGCACGGTGGGCACCTGGATGGCGCTGACGAACGGCATCGGCGGTGCACTCGGATCCTTCTTCGGCGGCTGGATGGCCGACAAGTTCGGGGCGCGTGACGCCCGCTGGTATCTCTGGACACCGGGCATCCTCACCTTCCTGATCGTCCCAGTCCTGCTCGTCGCGCTGACATCGGACTCGGTTCTTGTCGCACTGATCCTGACAGCCCCGTTCCACTTCCTGACCGCCGCATATCTGGGCTCGGTCATTGCTGTCTCGCACAGCCTCGTGAATGCCCGGATGCGGGCCCTGACCTCGGCCATCCTTTTCTTCATCCTGAACCTGATTGGCCTTGGGCTCGGACCGCTGATTGTCGGTTCGCTCAGCGATATTTTCGCGACCTCAGGCTTCAATTCCCCGCTCGCAATGGCCATGCTGATCTGCGGCGTGATCGGCGCGCTCTGGGCTTGCCTGCACTATGCGCTCGCCGCAAAAAATATCCGGGCAGACATTGAGAGGCTGGAACTGTGAGGAAGAAACCGGATACTCGCGCACTATTTCGCAGATCGCTTTTGCTCGGCTCCGCCATACTGGTGACATCGGCCTGTCAGTCAGCGACCAATCCTCCACCGACGGACATACCGCCAGCGCTCAGGACGGTCGACGATACGCCCAGCGACGCGCAGACACCTGATGGCCAGTATATTTCGTGGCAGGAACATACGGTCGATGATGAGCAGGTGAATGGCGGGCTTCCGATCCGTGGTGGCGATGGCCTCGCCATGGCAGATATCGACGGCGACGGGTACCTCGACATCGTATCGGTGCACGAAGATTCGAACCATTTGCGTATCGCCTTTGGGACCGCCGATCCGGACCTCTGGGTGAACATCACGGTCGCGGAAGGCGCAGAAGTCGGCGCCATCGAAGATATTGCCATTGGAGACATCGACGGCGATGGCTGGCCCGACCTCGTCGCGGCCTGCGAAGAGGCCCATCTGCTCTACGTCCAGAGCCCGGGGATGGATTTCCGCTCGGCAAGATGGGACCGCATCATTCCGCAAGTCACGGAGGGACGCGGCTCGTGGCTGCGCGTTTTCATAACGGATATGGATGGGGACGGACGGCAGGATGTCCTCGCCGCCAACAAAGGCACAGCCGACATCCTCGATCCGAGCCATCCAGGCGCGGCGCACCCGACATCCCTCTTCCGCATCCATGGAAACCCGTTGCAGCAAGACAGCTGGCAGGAACAGACCCTGTCATGGGAAGTGGTGCCCAACACAGCCATGCCGGTCGACATCGACAATGATGGCGACCCGGACGTGTTGGTTGCCGCGCGCCAGATGATGGAAATGGCGATCCTTGAAAACACCGGCACACAGCCGGATGGGGACGTGGCAGTCACTGCCCATCCTATTACAGTCACCGCGGGTTTTCCCGTTCCATCTGACTGGACCGGCGCCTCCAATGCCTTTCAGTCCGTCTTCGCAGACCTTGATGCCGATGGACGCAAAGACCTGATCGTATCGGTTCACGAAACATCGCCTGAGCAGTCCGGAAATCCCATGATCAGCGGGCTGGGCTGGCTTAAGCAACCTGAGAGCCTGGATCAGCCATGGACCTTTTACCGGATCGGCAACACACTCCCGGATCTCATTGCTGGCATTGCGATGGCCGACATTGATGGGGACGGTGACCTTGATGCGATCACCGGCGGATATTCCGGTCTCAACATTCTGGCCGGTGCCTATTCAGGGGCCTCCCGCGCCGAGGACAGTCCCGGCGTGACGGCCAGCTCCACCGTGGGACGCATCGCCTGGTTCGAAAACCCGGGCGACGCGCGTAAGGACTGGAAACGACACGACATTTCCCGGCGCGTGCGGGGGATGTATGACGGTTTCATCCCGCTGGACATGGATGGCGACGGTGACGTTGATCTTGTCTCGACGCGCGGGAACAGCGGGACCTATGACGGCGTGTTCTGGCTGGAGCAGCTTCGCACGCCAGCGCCGCAGAAGGCCTTCACACCGGCCCGCAGCGAGGACAGCCGCGCGCTGGCCCTGCCCCCCGAAAACTGGCGTGATCACTACGATACCGGGATCACCTACACCGCGCCGAACAAGGCCGGACACGAGTAAGGTTCTCTTACTCCGCCTGCTCCTCTGCCGCATCGGCGAGGGGGCGGGCGCCCAGGCCGATATTCAGGAACCAGGGCTCGCCGGCAGTCTTGCGCTCAGCGACCAGTTGCTCGTGCAGTTCAAACATTCCGGGGATGGGATCGGTGCGACTTGCGAGGGTCTGACCGATATCAAGGTATGACTGATCCTGACCATAGGATGACCATACCGGACCATAGACGCTCTCGGGCTGGCCTGTTGCAGCAAAGGACGTCCAGTAATCCAACAGCACTTTGGAAATGGCCTGATCCTGATCGCCGTCCGGAACGGGCCAGTTCGGAGGCAGGCTTTCAGACTCCAGATTGCCGAACACGAACGGCACCTCACTCGCATGGAAGGCACAGAGATCCTCGGCCTCTGCGGCCGGGTAGCAATAGTCGAAGACGTACATGAATGCCGGTTGCCCTGCCGCGGCTTCCTTGCGGACAATCCGCTCAGCCGCCCAGCCATAGATCGCGTCGCGCAGCGTGGCGAGGATCGATCCCGGCACATCGTCGGCGGGATAGACGTCTAGGAACGCCTCCGCTTTGTCGCCGTATCGCGCGGTGATTTCCGCTTCGTAGGCCTCGGGGGAGTCCGGCGGGCGTGGTGCGAAGGCGCGCTGGGCACGGACTTCGCCGCTGTTGAAGCCGGCAAGGACGGGCACCTTCGCGAAGCGGCCCGTGTCGAAGGCATCAATGATCTGCAGCGGCAGCACCTTGCCGTCGATCGTGCCCTGCGGTGCAAACTTCGCCTGGTTCGTAAGATCCTGAGCATCCATGGCGCGGGCGGCCGCCAGCGTTTCGAGGCCGAGACTATCAAAGACTGACGCTCCGATGGCTTCCGCCGATGGCAGGCCATAGGCCGCCGTTTTCAGCTCCGGGAAACTCCGCGCATTGGGGCTCTCGATGATCGCCTTGTGGAACAGGCCTTCAGCTTCCGGGCTGGTCAGGAGGTAGGAGACGCTGAGCGCGCCCGCCGACTCCCCCATAATGGTCACGTTGGACGGATCACCCCCGAATGCTTCGATATTGTCCCGGACCCATTGTAGCGCCGCGATCTGGTCCCGCAGGCCGTAATTACCGGACACCCCATCTGGTGACTCTGCGCTCAGGTCCGCATGCGCCAGATAGCCCAGCACGCCGAGGCGGTAATTGATCGAAACGAATACAACACCACGTTGTGCAAATTCCGACCCGTCATACATCGGCTCCGCACTGCTCCCGATCCGTAGGGACCCGCCATGAATCCACACGATGACCGGGGCCGCGTCCGCGTCGGAACCAGCCCACACATTCAGGGTGAGGCAGTCTTCGGAAGATTCCGTAGGCGGATCGTAATAGAGGCTGGTTTCAGGAACCGGCGGCTGGATGCAGGCCGGGCCGAAAAACGATGCATCGCGAACGCCGTCCCAGGCCGGGGCCGGCCCGGGCGTGGTCCATCGTGCGCCGCCGACCGGAGGCGCCGCATAAGGGATGCCGCGAAACACATCGAGGCTGCCTTCGTATTCACCCGCCAGAACGCCCTGCCGAAGCTCGACCAAAGGATGTGCGGAGACTTCAGGCTCCGGATTGCCGCAGGCAGAAAGAGCTGTGACTGCAATGGCCAGAAGGAGATTCAGGAACCGGGTTTGCGAAGCCATTGTCACGTCCCTTAGCCGTCAGCCACTTCCGGGTCACTATAGATACTGCGCAGGCGCTTCTTGTCGATCTTCCCGGTCGGCGCCAGAGGAATTTCACTCAGGCGAATAATGTCTTCCGGAATCCACCAGGATGGCACCTGCCCCTTCAGAGGCTCCAGAAGCGCCTGATCGCTCAGAGCGCTTCCATTGCGGAACTCGACAAGAAGCAGAGGCCGCTCACCCCATTTCTCGTGCGGCTGACCGATAACAGCTGCAAGCGCGACCTCCGGCAAGCCGGACACAAGCGTTTCGATCTCCGTCGGATTGATCCACTCACCGCCGGATTTGATCAGGTCCTTGGCACGGCCGGTAATGAAGAGCTGGCCGTCATCACTCAGACGGGCGAGGTCGCCGGTCGAGAACCAGCCGTTTTGTGTCGCCGGTTCCGTCTGGCCGAAATAGCGCTCCACAACAGATGTCCCCCGGACCCAGAGGTGACCTTCCTGTCCCCTTTGTTCGTCCAGCGGCTTGCCTTTGCTGTCCGCGAGCATGAGATCGATCCCGATTGCGGGCCGGCCAGCCGTATCCGGCGAGCGCGCATCCCCCGGCGGCGCGGCGGTACCGAGCGGAGACAATTCCGTCATGCCCCATGTCGTCTGCACACTGATACCGCGGTCTTCAATCCGCTTCATCAGGGCTGGGTGCATCGGGGCGCCCCCGACCATCACGCTTTTCAACGAGGGGAACTCGATTCCGGCTGCATCTGCATAATCGAATACGCCAAGCCATACGGTCGGCACTCCGACACCGATGGTGACCCCCTCGTCCACAATCAGACGTGCCAGCCGTTCGCCATCGGTATGACGGCCCGGAAAAACGAGCTTTGCCCCCGTCGCCGGTGCCGAAAATGGAAGCCCCCATGCGCTGGCATGGAACATGGGAACAACGGGCAACACGACATCGTGCGATGTCATCCCTGAGACATCCGCCTGAAGCTGGCGCAACGTATGCAGGAAGTTGCCCCGGTGCGTGTAAGTGACGCCCTTGGGGTCACCCGTCGTGCCCGACGTGAAGCAGAGGCCGCAGGGCGTCGTTTCCGGAAACGCCCCCCAGAGCGGCTCTTCATCGTCGTCCGTGAGCAGCTCTTCCAGGAGCTGCGCCAACGGTAATGCATCCGGGGTGGGCGAGTCCGCCTGCTCCGGATCAATCACCAGAATTTTCCGGATACCCTTCGCCAGCTCCACCACATTCGAGGCAAGAGGCGAAAGGTCTGCACTAACGATCAGGATTTCCGCTTCCGACTGGCCGAGCATCCAGGCGATCTGCTCCGCCGTCAGGCGCGGGTTGAGCGTGTGGCAGACCGCACCCATGCCCATAATGCCATACCAGCATTCCATATGCGCCTGCGTGTTCCAGGACAGCGTCGCCACACGGTCGCCCTGCGACACGCCAAGTTTCCTGAGCAGCGCCGTCACGCGCTTGGCTCGGTGCCGAAGCCCCACATAATTGATACGGCTCGTGCTGCCATCGGCGTGTGCCGTCACGACCTCCTTCCCGGAATGCCATTTGGCACCATGGTCGAGAAGCTTGTCGAGGGTCAGCGCATAATCCTGTATCGAACCGTCGATCATTCGCATGCGGCGTCCTTTGGTGGTAGAGGGGGTGAGAGGATGCCGACATTCCAGTTCCAGGGAACATTACCCGCGGCGCGGCGGCGGCAGACCACTTCTTCATGTAAGTCGAAACGTTCACGGGCGAGCAGGTCCCAGGTCTTCGGCTGTTCGGCGAAAACCATTCCGGTGCCCGTATTGCCATAAGCGGGCCAGTCCGGGGCACCATCGGCGACCGGCTTTCCGTCCCGCGCAAAGCTGGCCCAGTATTGCATCATGTCTTCCGACAGCGCCCGCTCCTCCTCGGTGTCCGGAATCTCCGGCCATGGCGCGACGGCTTTCTTCATAGTTCCGAAAACATAAGGGATCTCCGAGGCATGGAAAGCGCGCAAGCCAAGCCGGTCGGCCGCAGGATAGCTATGGTCGAACAGATAGAAGAAAGAAGGATGTCCGTATGCGGTTTGGGATGCGGCGAGGCGCTCTGCCGTCCAGCCATACATGGCATCGCGCGTCGCGGCCAGCATGCTCGAGTCCAGATTATCAGACGGGTAAAGTTCCAGGTAGCGGTCAGAAAGTTCGCCATACCCCTTCCGGATCGCCGCCTCATAGGCCTCGGCATTCTTCGGTATGGGCGGCAGGAGGAAACGGAGGGAGCGGATTTCCCCTTCATTGAAGCCGGCGAGGACCGGCACAGGCGCTTGCTCGCCCTTGTTGAAAATCTCGACCATCTGGCCGGTTTCGTACACGCCGTCGATGACCGGGAACGGGAAGTAGCCAGCTTTGCGGGACAGATTGACCAGCTTGTCAGCAGACATCGCGCGGAGGGAGTCGACGTCTTCGGCGCCCATTTTCTGCGCCAGCGCTTCACCGGTCGCCTCAGCGGACGGCAGGCCGTTCCGCTGTTCCTTCAGGGATGCCATCGTCACCATATAGGCGCTTTCCGCAATCGCCTTGTCGAACAGGCCTTTAGCTTTGGGGGAAGTCATCAGCATGACCACACTAAGCGCACCGGCGGACTCTCCGGCCACTGTGACATTGTCAGCATCACCACCAAAGGCAGAGATGTTCCGCTTGACCCATTCCAGTGCCAGGATCTGGTCCATCAGGCCGTAATTGCCTGAGATGCCCTGCTCAGACTCGGCGCTCAGGCCGGAATGAGCGAGATAGCCGAGCACACCGAGGCGGTAGTTGATCGTGACCACCACCAGCCCCTGCTCGCGCGCCATCCGGGCACCGTCATACATGTCGAGACTGCCCGCCCCGGTGGTCAGCGATCCGCCATGTATCCAGACGAAGACCGGTGCGTCTTCCACATTTTCCGGCACCCAGACATTGAGGCTGAGACAATCTTCATCTGTCGCGCCGAGTTCGGTCGCGTAGATGTTCCCCGGCAGGGAAGCCGGTTGCGGGCAGGCCGGTCCGAACGTCAGAGCGTCCCGTTCGCCTTCCCAGTCTGGAACCGCTTGCGGCGGTGCCCATCGGCGCGCGCCTGTGGGCGGCAAGGCATAGGGGATGCCGCGATAGACTGCGACATCCCCCATGACCCGCCCCCGAACCACGCCCGCGGGCGTGTCCGTCACGATTTCGCCAACCGACTTTCCGACCTGTTCTGTTGCGCACCCCACCGCCAGCAGCGGCATGCACACAACAAGCAGCAGGGCAAATACGCCAGACTTCGGCATCATCTGCCACCTGCCAGCCGGAAAACTTGTCAGCATCGGTATCACCTCCGGCCTGCCTAGTACTCGTAGCTGAACCGGACGCCGATCGTTTGCGGGCGCACGCGGGCATAGCGGCTGTCAAGGAAGCCTTCCGGGTGGACGTAGGTGATCGAACTATCGTCAAACAGGTTCTCGACATAGGCGATCACCTTCCAGTCGTCCTTCGAGAGGCCGGCCTGCGCATTCACGACCGTGTACGCTTCCGTGTAATCGAAAGTCGGAGCCGGTGTGCCCGGATTGCCCGGCACGTTCGGCAACATGGCCGGGAAGTCGCCGACATAGGCGGCCGTGGCGGTCACGAAGGCGTCCTTGTCGCCGACATCAAAATCGTAGCGCGCCGTGAGAGCTCCCTGGAAGTCAGGCATGGCGAGCTGCAGCCCTTCCTCGGCCCCCGAGATCGCAGCTTCCGCGTCCGTAAGGTCCGTGATTTCGGTGTCGCTGAGCGAGCCGTTCGCGAACAGGCTGAAGCCGTTGCCGGGATAATAACCGATCTCGAACTCCAGGCCCTGGCTGACGGCCTTACCGATATTGGTTGCGAATTGTGCCTGGTCAGACAGGCGGTTTGCCTGAACCTGGATGTCTTCCCAATTGATGTAGTAGGCGGCGAGGTTCGCTGTCAGCTTGCGGTCGAAGAAGGCGCCCTTCATACCGACCTCATAGCTGATGAGCTCGTCCGAATCGGCCCCGTTCGGGATGATGATGTCGTTGGGATCCACACCGCTGGCGAGGCCAGCGCGGGCGTTCGCAACCGGCGAGCGGAAGCCCGTCGCAATCGACGCATAGGTCGTCACATTATCCACCGGCTTGTAGGAGAGGCTGGCCTTGTACGACAAATTGTCGGCTTCGACCTTGAGCCCGTCTGCCGCGACAACCGGCGTAATCGTGAGGGCCGTATTGGTCAGGCCGAAAAGCGCGGCGGTCAGGTAGTTCGAATTATAGCCACCGGCAAGCGTGTGAGACTGCACCGAGGTTTCGGTGTAGCGCAGTCCGCCTGTCGCCCACAGCTTGTCGGAGAAGTGATAGGTCAGCTCCCCGAATGCCGCCGATTCGATAGCGTCGAAATAGCCCTTGAAGCGGTAGTAGTACTCATCCGGCAGACCGGTCAGGCCACGCTCATCGAGGAATTCCTGCGAGGAACGGTAATCGTAGTCGATGTCGCGGCGTTTGTTGAAGTAGAAGCCGCCAACGATCCAGTCCCATGCTCCGCCATCTGCGGATGCCAGGCGGACCTCCTGCACGAAGTTTTCGTCATGACCGACCGCATCGAGTGCGAACGGAATGGTTCCACCAAAAGTGCCCGCCAGGTCGACGATGAACTTGCCGTCGATCTTGGAATAGTTCGAGGAGCTGGTAAGCGTCGCGAAGTCCATGTCCCAGTTGGCTGTCAGGTTGTAGCTGGTCAGATCGGACTGGAAGAGATCGGGGCGGTCCGTATAGCGAATGAACTCACCCCGGTCCGGGTTGGTGAGACTCGAATCCGCAGGCTCGTTGTCCTCACGGATGATGAGCAGGCCGATGTCGAATTTGTCGGTCGGTTCCCACAGCAGGTGCGCGCGGCCACCGACCGCTTTCAATGAGTTCGCACCTTCAATCCCGGTCCCGAGGTTATCGACCCAGCCGTCCTCATCGCGGTAAAACCCAACAACACGCAGCGCCAGCTTGTCTTCGATGAGCGGCACGTTGACCATGCCATTGTACCGCTGGCGGACGGCATCGCCATCTGTCACGCCGAAGTCCACCAGAGTGGATGCTTCAAATTTGTTCGGATTGGGCTGCTTTGTGAGGATGCGCACAGCGCCGGACAGCGAGTTCGCGCCGAACAGCGTGCCCTGCGGCCCGCGCAGAACTTCCACCCGTTCCACATCGAACAGGGTCGGGTCGAGAATGGTCGAGTTGCCGTTCGAGGAGATCGGAAGCTCGTTGATGTAAATCGCGGTGGCGGCCTGCAGGTTGGCACCGTAGCCATTGGTGGCGATGCCGCGCGTGGTGATTGTGTTGAAGTTGGCCGTCGGCTGATTCAGCACGATGCCGGGTGTTTCGCGGGCGAGGCCGTCATAGCTGACGATACCTTTTTCCGACATGGCTTCCTGCTGGAAAGCTGTGACGGCGAGCGGCACATCCTGCAGGCTTTGTTCCCGCCGGGTTGATGTAACAATGATCTTGTCCTGACGCGCCTCACCCTCAGGTGTTTCACGCGCAGCCTCGTTATCCGTCGCATTATCCTGCGCGAATGCCGGAGCGGCCAGAACAGAAATCGAAATTGCTGACGCGGAAGCCAGAAGCCGTAGATTCATATTTTCCTCCCTAGGCGAAGACGTTTGGTCGCCTTTCGCGAGGCAGTTGGAGACCAGTTGGAACCGCATGTCAATAAAATTCACTCTCGTGTGAATGAAAAAAGGAAATGGCGTGACTTTGTCTCCGGATTTGCGATCCGCTCGCGAAGAAATGGAGAAAGACAGGTCGCGAACGAGCCCGCGGCACGCCCCCCCTAAAAAGCCGGGGTCAAATACCTTCAAGTGGCATGCGGTACTTCCAGAAATTGGATGCAGCCGCCTGCGCCACGACTGACCAGAAAGAGGCGAGCGACGCTTCCGGTCCACGCAACTCAGTGTGAAGGTTGACTGAAAACACGTTACACCATTGATAAAATGGAACCGAAACAAGCGAATACTGTAGTGACCAAGCAAACGAACAATCGCCGTCGAATGTCAAAAGCCGAACAGCGGGCGGAGACGATGGAACTCATCCTCGACGAAGCCGAATACCTGTTCTCGAAAAACGGCTTCCACGGCGTGACCCTGAAGGACGTGGCCAAGCGCGCAGGCGTCCACCACACCCTGCTGCACTACTATTTCAAGGACAAGAAACAACTCCTCGACAAGGCCTTCGGACGGCGCGCCGTCATCACGAGCACGACCCGGATCGAGGCCCTGGACGCGTACGAAAGATCCACGAACGGGAAGCCGACCGTCGAAGGCGCCCTGCGGGCCTTTCTCGACACCGACCTCGACCTTTACAGCCAGGGCGGTACAGGCTGGAAAAATTACGGCGCCCTCAGCGCGCAAATCGCAAACACGCCCGAATGGGGCGCCGAAATGATGGACGAGCATTTCGACCCGGTTGTCCTACGACTGATCGACCTCCTGAAGAAGGCAATGCCGGAGTGCTCGGAAGAAGACATTTTCTGGGGATACCACTTCGTGAGTGGCGCACTTCTGCTTACGCTGGCGCGCACCGGAAGGATCGACAAGCTGTCAGGCGGTGTTTGCAAATCCGATGACTTCGAATCGATCAAGGAACGTATGGCGACATTTATGGCGGCAGGTTTCCGCGAGGTCTGCAGCGGGCCGCGAAAAACCGATCCATAATACCTTTAGAGGCGCTGTCAGATAAGTTCGGACCAGTGCCCACGATACGCGTGCCAGCGGGCACTAAGCGACAATGAGACGACACCATTCGAAAAGCGCGGCACCTCACCTCTTTTTGAACCGGGCTCTGGCGTTGTTATGTCCTTCGAATCCGAAGTGACGGCACACTGACGAATGGACCGCCTCAAGGCTGGTTACTCAGACACTCTCCGAGTGAGGCGCCGAAACAGTCATGCCAGAATAGCGGCACCGCTGACACTGATCCCTGATCAGTGCTGGCTTTCCGGTGTGGTAATTCTCAACCCATCCAGTCCTTCGGATACAGTGATCTGACAGGACAGACGGGAGTTGGCCTGCACGTCTTCCGCAAATTCCAGCATGGACTGTTCCACCTCGCCTGCAGGTTCAAGCCGATCAGCATACGCCTCATCGATATAAACATGGCAAGTCGCACAGGCGCAGGCACCACCACACTCTGCCACAATACCAGGGACCGAGTGCTTCACTGCCACCTCCATGACAGTTTCTCCGACAGTGGCATCGATGGAGCGTTCTTCTCCCTCATGATCGACAAAAATAAGGGTTGGCATGATTTCTCCCGGGTTATCTCACCTGTCGCTGCAGAGCTTCGTTGGAAGGCGATTGACACGATACCTAATGCTATTAGGTTTTGGTCACCGACATGTAAAGGCCGATTTCATGACCCAACCGACAACGTCACCCAATCACCCGGATGCCATGCTGTCGGGAGTCCGGGTGCTTGACATGACCAGTGTGGTTTTTGGTCCTTACGCCACCCGCATTCTCAGCGACCTCGGCGCTGAAGTCATTAAAGTGGAGCCGCCAGAGGGCGACGCGTTCCGGCTCTCGGGAAAGCCAGCGAAGTCACCCGGAATGAGCCCCGGGCACCACGCTCTGAATGCCGGAAAGCAGTCAATTGCGCTCGACCTGAAAGAACCGGAAGATGCCGCGACCATGCGAGACCTCGTCGCAACCAGCGATATGTTCATCCACAATGTTCGTAAGGATGCGATCCAGAGACTCGGCCTGGGATTGGAAGACGTCCGCAAGATCAATCCGAATATCATTTATATCCACTGCGTAGGCTTCGGCTCAGACGGCCCCTATGGCGACCTTCAGGCCTATGATGACGTCATCCAGGCAGCTTCCGGAACCGCAACGCTCGCCGGACAGGTCGATGGTTCTGGCGCTGCCCGCTATCTCCCCTCCCTGATAGCCGACAAGGTGGCTGGACTGCACGGCGCACAGGCTGCCCTGGCGGCTTACATTCACAAGCTCCGAACCGGGGAAAGCCAGTTCGTCGAGGTTCCCATGTTCGAAGCATTTACCCAGTTCATGCTGGTGGAACACCTGGCTGGCCTGACATTTGATCCGCCGAACGCTCCTGCCTGCTACGCAAGACAGATCGATCCCGACAGGCAACCCTTTCCGACAGCCGACGGTTACATATCCATTGTGCCATACACACCATCGTCCTGGCCGATTGTCTTCGATGTACTGGGCGATCCGGATTTTCTCCAACACCCGGAGCGGAACACGCCGGCGCTTCAGTTCAGAAACCAGGACCAGCTCTACCAACGCACCGCAGAGCTGACCCCGGCCCGGTCGACCCAGGATTGGCTGGAACGTTTCCGCGCCGCCCGCATTCCCTGCATGGCTGTCCGGGACATTTCGCTGATCCTTGACGACCCGCATCTTCAGGCAACCGGTTTCTTTCGCCGCCGGGAGCATCCCAGTGAAGGCACCGTGATCGAAACAGCTTCCCCTATCCGCTTTGAACGTTATCAACCGGGACCATCAGAACCGGCACCCCATACCGGAGAGCATGGGGATACAATACGGGAAAGCCTTGCCAACCACATTGCCCCACCGGAATGATTACAGCCAGAAGGACCGACCGATGCAGCTTGAACTTTCATCCGCCGAACTGGCTTTCCGCGAGGAGGTCCGCGATTTTCTCGCTGATCATCTGACCCCTGACCTTCGGGCGTATGCCGCCCGTATGACCAGCGTTTATGCGGAAAAAGAGATCAACCTCGCCTGGCAGGCCATCCTGCTCAAGCAAGGCTGGGCCGCCCCATCATGGCCGGTAGAGTTTGGAGGTTGCGACTGGACCGTTGCGCAGCACTACATATTTGACCTGGAGCTGGCACGCGCTGGTGCTCCGCCGCTATCCCCTATGGGGATTGGAATGTGTGGCCCCGCCATTATTGGTTACGGAACGCCCTCCCAGAAGGAACATTACCTGCCGCGCATTCTCTCGGGTGAAGATTTCTGGTGTCAGGGCTATTCCGAACCCCAGGCAGGGTCGGACCTTGCTGCACTTTCCATGTCAGCCACAGAAGATGGTGACGACCTCATCTGCAACGGACAGAAAATATGGACGACCCATGGCGACGTCGCAAACAAATGTTTCTGTCTGGTGCGAACGGATAATAGCGGCAAGCGACAGGAAGGTATTACCTTCCTCTTGATTGACATGGACACACCAGGCGTTCGCGTTGATCCAATCATCATGACATCAGGTGAGCATATTCAGAACACGCTGTTTTTCACAGATGTCCGTGTTCCAAAGGAAAACATCGTCGGAGAGCTCAACCAGGGCTGGACCGTTGCGAAGTACCTGCTCGAGTTCGAACGCGGTGGATCGTCCTATGCGCCCCGGCTACTCCAGCGCATCCGGCAGCTCCGCCGTATCGCGGCAGATATGGGCAATGCGGGCCTGGAAATAAATATCGCTCTGTCTGAGACTGAAACATCCTGCGCAGCGCTCGAAGCAGCGGAATTACAATTTGTATCCGAGCTTTCCGACGGCCGGTCTCCTGGACTCAAGGCTTCGATGATGAAAATTCTCGGAACAGAACTCAGCCAGCGGATAACCGAACTAACCCTGGATGTTGCCGGAACCTGGGCCCTACCCTTCCAGCCGCACCATACATGTCCGGGCGGCCCTGTACTGAATGCCCCTCCGGCCGAAACGCCTTTGGTCGGGCCGGGAGATTTCACCACTGTCAGCGCCAGGTACTTCAATGACCGGGCAGGATCAATCTATGCCGGCTCGAATGAGATCCAACGGAACATCCTGGCCAAGCAGGCACTAGGGCTCTAGATCACAGGAAGATGCCGGCCCAGGAATTCCATGACGGCATCCTGGAACACATCATTTCGGTCTCCGGCGACCATATGGCCCGCCTGTCCGATTTCACAAACCTCTGCCCACGGCACCTCCCGCTGGAACGTTTCCGCTGCCGCCCCCGGAACGACATCGCTGCTCATGCCACGGACAAGCAGAAGGGGAAGATCCGGCAGCGTCTTCAGAACATCCATCGTGGTACCAAGCATTGCTCGTTCGGCGTCGATGTCGAGGTCGAGCATGCCGGGATCCCAGTGCCAATAATACCGGTTGTCGGAACCGAGACGCAGGTTCTTCAGGAGACCGGAACTGTCCTTTGGCCGCGGCCGGTCCGGATTATAGGCTGCGACCACATCGGCGGCCTCATCCAGTGAGCCGAATCCGCCTTTGCCGCCTGCCATGAAGGTGCGCACCCGTTCCATTCCCGCTCGTTCAGCGTTCGGCACCATATCGACCAGAACCACAGCCGCTGGCCGCGCGCCCTGTCGAAGTCCGTAGAGCACTGAACCTGCGCCCATCGAAGCCCCGACAATGGCAAAGGGCACTGAAACTTCAGTGATCATCTCCGCCATGTCCTGCCAGCGTCGCTCGATCGGATAGCGATTGTCGTGCGACCAATCACTATCACCATGCCCCCGGGCATCATAGCTGAGCGTCCTGTATCCGGCAGCCGCGAGAGAGGTCGCTGCCGCCGACCAGGCAAACCGGGTCTGGCCGCCTCCATGGGCAAGAATGATGCCCGGCCCCTTCTCCGGCCCGGCAAGGTCGCCCACAATCCTGACGCCATCACTCATTGTCCTACGGATTGTCTTCATGCCGGCCGCGCTCAGTTATTATAGGTCAAAAAAAGGGGAGGCTTTCCAGCCTCCCCCATGGCTCCCTTGCATCCGGCTCAGAATCTGAACGCCAACTCCAGATAAACCTCACGCGGATTTTCAACGAAAGCTGACATGTCCGAAACGACACCTGTATTCGTCCCGGTCCCGGTGCCCCCCGTGAACGGAATGTCATTGGCACTCGTCACAACGAACTCTTCCGTCAGGTTCCGTCCAATCAGAGACAGGGTCCAGCTGTCATCAGGTGAGCTTACCCGCGCGGAGAGGTCCAACTTGGTATAAGCATCCTGAACCGCATCCGGGCGAAGCGTATCGGTGAAGTTATACTCACCAGTATAGCTCACATCGCCTGACAGGGACGCGTTGTACTGGCCAACCGGGAACTCATAGGTTGCGCCGAGCCGTCCAGCGGTTTCGGGGGCTTTAGGTGGCGTCCGACCAGAGTAAACCTGGCTCTGATAGACACCGCCAACCAGGTCCTGGTTACATCCCTGTGCTATAGTTTGTCCGCTAAAACACTGCCCAATGAACTTGTCATATTCGACATCATTGTAGGCGAACGCCCCGCGAACACTCAGCCCTTCAACTGCATCCGGCACCCAGTTGAAATCGATTTCGATCCCCTGCGTCGTCAGCTCACCGGCATTGTCTGCAATCAGGCTGACTGAGGCCGGGTCGAACACCTGCACCTGCAGGTCTTCATAGAGATAGTGGAACACTGTGGCATTCAGGCTGAGCGTATCATTAAACAGAACGGACCGAACACCAGCCTCAAAGCCTTTCGCAGTTTCCGAACCGTACTTGCCAGCTTCTGCCGTCGAGACAGGTGTAATGGCCTGGGAGATGTTATACCCCCCCGCTTTGAACCCTTCCTTGTACGCTGCATAGTAGGAGACGTTGGACGAAGGCCGGTATCGCAGTGTCACCTGCGGCGAGACATTCTCGTCCTCAAATTTGTCGTCAAAATGTATCCCGCCAGGGAAGAATGCAGCAAAGAAGGAAGATGCCGGTAGCGAGTCCTGGTAGGAATCGCGTTCCTCGCGGCTCCAGCGGGCACCAGCAGACAGTTCCCACTGATCGGTAAAGGCATAACTGCCTTCATAGAACAGCGAGACGGTCTGTCCGTCGAAGCCGTTGTTGCGTTTGAACGATGTGTAGGTACCTGTCGCCGGATCGATCGGAACAATAAAAATGTAGGCGTCAGTATTGAACTCGAATTCCGACTTGGAAAGAAACAGACCAAAGGTGGAATTGAAGGGGCCATCACTTGTGGTCGTGAACCGCAATTCCTCTGAGAACTGATTGAAATCGGCTTTCTGAGAGAAGCTTGCTGGATAGGCTTCACCCGAAACATTGTTCAGATCTTTCTGAATGAAGCGGTAGTAAGATGTGATAGATTCCACATCCACGCCTGGAAGGTTCAGCTTGCCGGTCAGGACCGAATAGGCCGAACTGAAGTCGGCATACATGTCACCATTACCGGCGTAGCGATAGTTCGCCTCAGCCACCTGACGCGGAAGGCTGGAAGAATCCGAAACGCCATTGACCCGGCAATCTGCATTCGGGCTTGGCGGAACCCCATTGGCACTCATCGGCACGGTTCGGCCTGCCCCGCAAATGCGTTCAAGGACGTCGGTCGGCCCGCCATCCTTCTGCTGGCTCGCACCGACCTTGAGTTTCAGATTGAACGTGTCTGACGGCTCGAAAGCGAGGGTCAGGCGGCCGCTGGCTGTCTCGCCAAAGCCCCGGTGTTCTTCAAGGCGGTGACGCTCCATGCCAAGTGGATCCAGATAGGTTTCGGCCGCGCTGTTATCGAACGCACCGTCGTAGTCGGAAACCCGGAAGGCAAAGCGTCCGCCCAGCGTATCCGTGAGCGGACCGGAGATCACACCTTCACCGTAGCGCTCCTGGGCTTCGAAACCATACCCGACCTTGCCGGATGCTTCGAACGTATCGGTCGGATCATTGGACACAACCGAGATGAGACCACCCGTCGTGTTCTTGCCATAAAACAGGGCCTGAGGGCCTTTAAGGACTTCGACCCGCTGAATGTCATATTGCGGCATCGAGATTTCACGGCCGCGGCTCATCGGCAAACCATCGATATTGAACGACACGGACTGATCAAATCCGGCGCTGAGCGCCGTCGATCCGACCCCGCGCAGGAAGATGCTGGCCGACGAACCCGAGGCCGCACGGCCGGCAATCATGGTTGGGACTTGGGAGGAGAGGTCAACGAAATCATTGACCGCATAATCGTCGAGCGCTTCGCCCGAGAGGGCGGTGATCGCGACCGGCGCGTCTTTCAGGCTTTCTTCCTTGCGGCGAGCCGTGACGGTGACAATCCCCAGGCGGCGAAGACGCTCCTGCTCTTCGGCCGACATCTCCGGTGCTGTGGTGGCCTCACTCGCCCCATCCGTGATTTCTTCTTCCGCAAATGCAGGATTTGCGGTGGCGATCAGGGCAAAACCGGATGCACCAAACATCAGCGACCGGACGAGTGTCCGCTTCTTGTCCCGGCAAAGCGGGGCAGACCAATCCAATGACATATTTTCCTCCCTTAATGACCACTTTCATCGAGCAGCCTAACATCATTAGTTTTGGAGATTAGGAGAAATACGTAGGACACGTCAACTGCCCAACTAGCTGTCACTAATGAAAATAATTGCGCCCTCATTCCGTCAACTACGCGGTGAACTTGCGCACGTAAAAATGCCTAACATTCTTAGTTTTATGCAAACATTTCAGTGGCATGCTACAGGAAACTGGCTCAGCTCGCCTGCGAACCTGATGCGGTCGGGGCCGATTTTGCCTTGCTTCGGCAGGATGCTGCCCCCTATGTCTCTAGTGCAACACTTGTGATTTTTTGTAACGAAACTGGATTGGATTGACGATTGGGACGCCCCGACAAGCCTTTGATTTCCCGTGAGCGCGCCGCTCGTGCAGCCCTCGACGTCATCGACACTCAGGGATTGGATTCCCTCAGCCTCGCCCTGGTGGCGCGACAGCTCGGCGTAAAGGCTCCGTCGCTCTACTACCATTTCAAGGACAAGAACGAACTTCTGGCGGAAGTGGCTCTAAAGATCCTGCGCGACGTCAAGGCACCATTCGTCGACCCGGACCGCTGGGAGGAGACCCTGATCAGCCTCTGTGTCGAAACACGCCGAACCATCCTGCTTCATCCGAATGCAGCGCCCCTGCTGCTGGAATACTTCCCCCGCCAGATCTTCCTGAAGGCTTATGACTACTGGACAGGCCAGTGCCCCTACCCCGACTCTCTCTTGCTGCCGATTCTCGAAGCCAGTGAAAAACTTACTTTCGGTTCGGCCTTGTTTGCAGCCGCGGCAAGGGCGCATGCGGTGACCCCCATGCCAGATTTTGATCCCAAGCAGTTTCCCGCCCTCGCCAAGGCTGTGCGGGCGAACAGCCATGACGATGAAAATCTCTTTATCGCCACACTGAAAATGCTCTTGAGCGGGGTCCGCGCCACGGCGGAGGCTGAGGAAGCAACTTCCCCTGCCCGCAGCCAACGCTCTAAATAACGTCCCCAGCAGACTTCGGAATATATATGGCTTTGGGCTGGGTGAACTCCATCAGACCATAAATCCCGTTCTCGACGCCAACCCCGGAATGCTTGTGACCAGACAGCGGTGTCCTCGGTGTCGATTGAAGGTTCTGATTGATCCACACCGTCCCGGTTTCAAGGCGTGAAGCGACTTCTACTGCTTTTCCGATA
Organism: uncultured Hyphomonas sp.; assembly: GCF_963678195.1. Taxonomy (NCBI): domain Bacteria; kingdom Pseudomonadati; phylum Pseudomonadota; class Alphaproteobacteria; order Hyphomonadales; family Hyphomonadaceae; genus Hyphomonas; species uncultured Hyphomonas sp. The sequence goes on along the minus strand of NZ_OY782759.1, from coordinate 1,662,476 downwards.
TCGGACGACCAGACTGCACCGGCCAATCCGTATTCAGAGTCATTCGCCCGTTTCACGACATCGTCGATATCACTGAACCGCATCATTGGCAGGACCGGGCCGAATGCCTCCTCCTTGACGACACGGGCGTCTTCGGGCGGATTGTCCACAATTGTGAACGGGATGAAATAGCCATCGCTTTCGACCGGATCCGCCTGATGAAGTGTCAGGCCCGCATCGCGAGCACTTTGCAGGAGGTCCACAACCCGCTCATACTGTGCCTTGTTCTGGACCGGCCCGAATTGGATCCCCTGCTCGCTTCCATCGCCAACAGAGGCAGACTTTACCAACGACACGATCCGGTCACGGACCTCATCATAAATGTCGTCATGCACATAAAGTCGCTTCGTTGCCACGCAGATTTGCGCCGTGTTCGAAAAGGCGCCCGAGAACAGAGGCTCCGCCACTTTCGCCGGATCGACATCGCCCAGCACAATCGCAGCATCATTGCCTCCGAGCTCTAGTGTGACGCGCTTCAGGTCACGTGCAGCCGACTCCATGACCCGTTTTCCAGTCGCCGTCGACCCCGTGAACGAGATCTTCGCAAACCCTTTGTGCGCTGTCATCCACGGACCCAACTCATCCCCACCAGAAATCACATTGAGTACGCCCGGCGGGAATACTTCCTGCAGCAACTCACCGAGCTTCAGTGTGCAGAGCGGTGTATAAGGAGAGGGCTTGACCACAACCGTATTGCCAGTGAGCAGCGCCGGCGCAATCTTCCAGCTCGCAAGCAGCATCGGAAAGTTCCAAGGCACAATACCGCAAACGACGCCCAGAGGAACGTGATGGACCTCAATGCGGCGCACATCCGTATCTTCTGTTACATCCACCGGAAGATCGAGATCGGCGGTTGCGTGGAACCAGAACCCCGCACCAAGGACCTCTTCCCTGGCGAGATGGACAGGCCGTCCCTGCTCTTTTGTAAAGAGGCTGGCGAGCTGGTCGGCATGGGCCATGACGATATCGCCTGCCTTGCGCAACAGGGCCTTGCGTTCTTCAACAGGCACGTCTTTCCATGTCTCGAATGCATTCGACGCCGCGGTCACAGCCAAATCGAGGTCTGCTTCAGAAGCCCTCGGCGTGCTCGCAAAAGCTTTTCCCGTCGCCGGGTTCACAACGTCGAGCGCCTCCTGGGCAGAAACCAGCTCACCATTGATGAGCATCCGGTAATCTGAATTGAAATCAGTCATGCTCGTCTCCCTTTTATGTACATTCATTCCGTGCGGAAGCACCGGAAAAACCTAGTTTGCTTTCAAGTAATTCGCTGGGCTGCGATGCCCATGGCCACCAGGTCAGGCTGGGCCGGCCCGTCTCCGGACCGGCCCCCGCCTGCCATCGCCAGGGAGGACTGCGCGCGGCAGGCGTGCCGGCATCCATCATGGGATCTCCGTTGCGAAAATGGCCGAGCTGACAATCGGCGCACCAGGGCCGCCAGCGAGCAGGCAGGTGCGCGCATCGGGAACATTATTGGATGACTCGCCACGCAGGACCCGCACGGCCTCAATCGGCATGCCGATGCCGTGAATGAACCCTTCCGACAAATTACCGCCGGCCGTATTGATCGGGAGTCCGCCGCCCGGCGCAACCAGGTTTTCAAACCTGCAGAACTCTCCGACAGATTCATAATCGCAGAACCCGTGGTCGATGAGAGAGGCAACGCCCTGCGCCGAGAAATTTTCATAAACCTGCGCAACATCGATGTCCGAGGGGCTCAACCCGGATTGCTCCCAGAGGCGTTCCGTAACTGCCTTGAATCCGGATGTCGCATACTGGTCGTCGTCGTCATTCTCGAGAAGGTCCCCCCAGCCAGCAGCGGCACCTTGCGCCACACTGACGATGTGGACCGGCGCTTTTTTCAGATCCTTCGCCCGCTCGGCCGAAACGACAAGAAGCGCACCTGCCCCGTCATTTTCCCGGGAACAATCGAACAAGCGGAAAGGTTCGCTGATCCATCTGGAGGAATGGTACTTTTCAGCATCGAATGGTTGGCCATAAGCCACGGCCGCAGGATTCCTCTCGCCGTGGAAGGACGCCGCCCTGACGAAGTTCTCCACCGCAGATCTTGGAACACCGAAATATTCGAACATGCGCTGCGCGCGAATGGCACAGACCTGCGCCGGGGCGACGAGGCCCGCGCCGATCATATGGGCATTAAGGTGGTGCGCCATGACGGCCGCGGACAAGCGACCGCTGTTTCCCTGGACCAGTGCCCGAAACACAATGACAGCACTTGCCTGCCCCGTCGCGATGGCACCAACAGCCTGACCGAACGCCCCGGCAATGCCGCCGCCGCCGCCGCCAAATACCTGACTCGACCAGGTCAGCCGTTTTGTCCCGAGATCCTGCATGAGCCTGACCGGCTCATTGTGATCGTCGCCATAAGTCGCAAAGCCGTCGATTTCCTCTGGTGGAAACCCTGCGTCCTCACAGGCATCCATAATTGCCTGAACCAGGACACCGCGCTCCGGAAGTGGCGAAGTACCACGCTTGTGCTGCCGGAGCCCGATGCCGGCGATCGCTGCAACACCCTTCATGCTGTCCACCTGATCGACGGAACCGAACGCCCCGCATAAATTGTTGTGGCTATGTGCCCGGTCACTTTCTGACCTATCCGGACATCATCCGGTGTATCCATGATGCCGACGAGACGCGCCTGTCCGCCGCCATCCAGCTGCACCACAGAAATCACAAAAGGCTTTTCGATCTCTTCCAATCCGCCGAACGGATGCCAGGTTCGTGTCCAGCTATAAATTGCGCCTGATAACTCGACCGGCTCCCAGTCATGGTCCCAGCTTCCGCATTCCGCGCATCTGAAGACAGCCGGCCAGTGCCAGGTGCCACAGGCCGCGCATTTCTGGAGCCGGAGCTCACCTTCGGCAAGCCCCGCCCAATAGTCGGCTTCCGCTCCACTTGCGAGCGCCTTCGCGTCATCGACTGTCATGGATCAGACGTCCCAGACGAGCGGCAGCGTTTCCAGGGCCATGACGGTGCCGGTCCGGCTCTTCGTATGACTACCCGGTTCGCGGGAGAATTTCGGAATTCGTTTCAGCCACTCTTCCGTCAGCACCCGGATTTCGAGACGCGCGAGATTGTGACCGAGGCAAAGGTGCGGTCCGGATGAGAAAGTCAGGTGCATCGTCATCTTCCGGTCGATGTCGAACTCGTTCGGATGATCGAACTTTTTCTCGTCACGGCTCCCAAGCGGCAGCACACAGAGGACCATGTCCCCTTCCTTGAATTGCAGCCCGAATTTTTCGCAATCCTTGGTGACGATGCGCGGTGTGTTCACAACACCGAAACTGCGGATCGCTTCCTCAACAAATTTCGGGATGTCTTCGGGATGCTCTGCAAGCCGTTTCTGAAGGGCCTGATCACTGGCGAGGTAGCGATAAGCATAGCTTGAGACGTTCGTAACCGTGTCCATGCCACCAAGAAACATGATGAAAAGCATGGATTGCAGCTCTTCAAGAGCAATCGGACGGCCTTCTATTTCGAACTGCGCCATCTTGGAGATGAGATCGTCCTTCGGATCGGCCTTACGCATCTCGATGAGCTCAGTCATGAGCCCGATGATCTTGACGCTCAAGGGGCCCATCTCTTCATCCGTGCGGGCGTTGAAGAATTGTTCTGCAATTGCCCGGAATTCGCGGAGCCGGTCCAGCGGCATGCCCATCAATTCCATGAAGACGGACACAGGGAACTGGGAGGATACGTCGTCAACAAAGTCGCAATTGCCTTTGTTTTTGACACTCTCGATGAACTCGACGGCGAACTTGCGCACCTCCGGCTCAAGCTCATCAACAGCGCGCTGAGTAAAGTGCGGCATCAGCGCGTGGCGGAAGGGCGTGCTCTTCGGCGGATCAAGGCTCAGCGGAATGAAGACCGGAGGATTTTCAACACGCGGGATCTGCATTTCGCGAACAGAAAAGTGTTCGTAATCCTGAACAACCCGGAGGATATCGTCGAACCGGGTAAACACCCAGTGCCCGCCATTGCGAGGGGTGTAGAAAATGTCCGGCGCATCCTCATGCAGTGAGGCGTAGGAATTGTGCAAATCCTCCGTCAGGCGTGGGTCCCCATAAATGTCTAAATCGAACACGCGGTCGACCGGGACATGGTCCGGAACCGGTAAACCTTTGAAATCATCTGCCATCTTGTCCTCCGGGGTGCGGATGGGTCCGCACTCATTTACCTATCACCGTTAGTTATCCGGCGCTTTCGGAGAAAGATCAATGCGGAGCGGAGAATTTTTTTGGCACTGCGAAGCCGAATATCTTTCCAATTGGCGTTCCAAGCGATTGCGCCACGCTCTAAATCTATGCCAAATAGTTTTACGAAGCGGCCAAGAGCAGCCGCATATTCATGGGAGGCCCCGCTTGGCGGATTTCGACTATATTATCGTGGGAGGCGGCGCGGCCGGCTGCGTTCTGGCTTACCGGCTTTCCGAAGATCCCGATGTCCGGGTGGCGTTATTGGAAGCCGGTCCTGCTGACAAACACCCCTTCATTCACATGCCCAAAGGGCTCGCCAAAGTGATGGCCGACCCGTCCCATATCTGGGCTTATGCAAGCGAGCCGGAGAAAACGAACGCCCATACGCCGGAAGTCTGGGTCCGAGGCCGGGTTCTTGGTGGTTCCAGCTCAATCAATGGCATGATGTATGTCCGTGGCCAGCCGGCAGATTTTGACACGATCGCCGAAATATCCAGTCCGGACTGGGCATGGGAGCATATCGGTGAAGCATACCGCCAACTGGAAGCACACGAGCTTGGCCCAGCTGAAACAAGAGGCGCCGACGGCCCCCTTAATATCACCGTGCCGGATACGCGTGATACGCTGACCGAGGCCATACTCGAAGCCGGCAAATCACTCGGCTGGACGGAAAAACCTGATACAAATGAGCCAAATGACATTGAGGGGATCGGGTACGCTCCGAGAACGGTCTATAAAGGACGCCGGGTTAGTGCAGCAACGGCATTCCTCGACCCCATCCGTCATCGCTCCAACCTGACGATCCTGACCAATGCCACCGTCAACCAGGTGACCTTTGAAGGAAAGAATGCCACTGGCGTCGAGGCAATCGTGGCGGGCGAAACGTGCCGCTTCAACGTGGCACGCGAGGTGATCCTGTGCGGCGGAGCCATGGCCTCCCCAGGGATACTGGAACGTTCAGGCATTGGTGATCCTCAGCGCCTGGCTTCTCTGGGCATCCCGGTGCGCGTCGCCAACTCCAACGTTGGCGAAAACCTGATCGAACACCGGGGTATTATCATTCAGTGGAAGCTGAACAAGGACATCTCCCACAACAAGAAATACTATGGCTGGCGGGTCCTGATGTCCGGCATGCAATATTACATGACCCGGTCCGGACCTCTTGCCGCTGCTGCCTATGAGCAGGTCGCCTGGCTCAAGACCCGCCCCGGGCTGAACCGGCCAGACGCGCAATTCCTGTTCGCACCTTTCAGTTTCGACTTCGACAAGATGCGCCAGGATGTCGAGCGTTTCCCTGGCATGCACATTACTGCTTACCCGTTGCGCCCTTCCTCGCGCGGCCATGTCCATATCCGTTCGACCGATCCTAACGAGATGCCGGAATTGGTGACGAACTACCGCGACACCGAAGAAGACCGCGCTGCGATGATTGGGACGGTGAAGGCTGCCCGGGAATACGTAAAGCAGGCCCCACTGGCTCAATATATCGAGGAAGAAACCATGCCGGGTCCTGATTATGATACAGATGAAAAAATCCTCGAAGCCTATGACAAGTTCGGGACATGCGGCTACCACGCAGTTGGCAGCTGCCGGATGAGCAATGATCCGGCGACCTCTGTTGTCGATCCCGCCCTACGCGTGCGGGGTGTCACGGGCCTCCGGGTCATTGATACCTCCATCATGCCCGTCATCCCGTCCGGCAACACGAACGGTCCGACCATGGCAATGGCATGGCGCGCGGCTGACGTCATAAGGGCAACGCAATTGCAGGAAACAGCATGATGACTGGGTCTGCTCCCCCAATGCTCGTGAGTACGGACTGGCTTGCGGCCCACCTGGACGATCCAGAGCTTCGCATACTGGATGCGACGGTCCATATCACCCGCCGCCCAGACGGCAAAAGCGACGCTCGATCCGGCAAGGACACCTACCTTGAGGAACATATACCCGGCGCGCAATTCGCCGACGTCCTGCACGCGCTGTCGGATCGGTCGGGTAAAGCCCGATTCACCATTCCGTCACCGGAGCGGTTTGCCACCGCCATGGAGAGCCTTGGCGTGGGCGATGACACTCATGTAGTTGTCTATTCTGCGACAGGTGTCTGGTGGGCAACACGGGTCTGGTGGCTGCTGCGCTATCACGGTTTCGAACGGGTATCTGTCCTTGATGGTGGGCTTGGAAAGTGGACGTCAGAAAACCGACCGGTGACGTCCGCCATCACTGCGCCCTTGCCGGCCAAATTTACCCCTCGAATCGACGCCAGCCGGATCGCCCTGAAGGAAACTGTCCTCCAGGCGATCATGCCGGGAAGCCCCGTACGGGTCCTGGACGTCCTTTCACCTGAATATTACCGCGGCGAGGCAGGCGACCTGTTTGGCTATGGAAGGCTCGGACATATTGCAGGCGCTTATAACCGGCCCACGGACCTCTTCATGCACCCGGATGGCACATTCCGGGTGCCGGCAGACATTGCCAGAATAGTCGAAGACCTGAGCCACGCGCCCGTGATCACATATTGCGGGGGTGGAATCGCCGCGACCCAGGCAGCCTTCGCACTGGAACTTTCCGGCTTGAACGATGTCCGGGTCTATGATGGTTCACTAGAAGAATGGGCGGCCGATCCAGACCTCCCAATGCGGACAGGTCCGGATTGATGCCGTCTACCTGACCCGCGGCAGGCTGTCGGCTGCGTCCTTGTATTTTTCCCGCATCATGGGTTTCGCTAGCTTGCCGGTGGCGGTTCTTGGCATTGGCTCGCGTTCGATTGCGACATAGCGGGGCACTTTGTAATCGGCGAGCCAGTCGTTACAATGTGCGACCAGGGCAGCAACATCGATGTCGCTCCGCGCATACAGCACGGCCATCGGCGTTTCGCCGAATTTCTTGTCTTTCGCTGCAATCACCATGACCTCCTCGACACCGGGATAAGCCAGGACCGCTCGCTCGACTTCTGCGGCCGAAATGTTGAGTCCTCCGGAAATAATGATGTCTTTCATCCGGTCCACAAATGTCAGAAGCCCCTGCTCATCCAGGACGCCGAGATCGCCGGAATGCAGCCAGCCATCCTTAAGCGTTTCAGCCGTCGCCTCCGGATTGTTCCAATAGCCGATCATCGTTCCGGGACCGCGCATCAGAATCTGGCCGATCTCTCCGGGTGGCAGGAAATTGCCTTCACTGTCTGCAATGGCGAGTTCTGTGAAGATGCCGCCGCGCCCGCATTTTTCGGGATATTTCGCCGCGAGGTCTCGAGGCATGACCGTGGCATTGCCGCCGCATTCGGTCTGTCCATAAATCTGCTGAAGGACAATTCCTTTCGCCATCCACTTTTCCTGCAAGGCATGCGTTACAGGCGCACCGCCCGTTGTCGCAACGCGGATCGAGGACAGATCTGCCTCCGCGAATCCCGGCAGGTCCGCAATACGTTGGAAGAACAGAGGAACGCCGCCAAATCCATTGATTTGCTCCCGGACCAAAATGTCCAGGAACACCTGAGGATCAAAGACAGTCTCGAAATAGAGCGAGCAGCCAAGTGTCGTGTAGTGGATCAACTGGACGAAACCGGCCGATGTGCTGAGCGGCGCCGGAACAATAATTTTCGACCCCTTGGTACAGTGCGGCATTTCCAATGCCCAGCCGGACGCATAAGACGTCATTGTACGATTTGTGAACACAACTCCTTTAGGCTTTGCTGTCGATCCGCTCGTGGCAATGATTACGACCGGGTCATCCGGCATAGGGGCTCGCTCCGGACATATCCTGTCGCCGGAAGAATGCCGACGTACATCTTCAAGAGCTCTGAGTTCATAATCCATTCCCTCGAACAAGGCGCGCCGCGCCTCGTCTGCAAATACGATGCGCGGCGTCGTATCCTCAAGGAGTTCGACAAGCTCGTGGCGCGTATAACGCATGTTCAGCGGCGAAACGATCGCACCGGCACGGAGGATGCCGTGGATGAGGACACAATATTCCATGGAATTGGCCGCACAAACTCCGACCCGATCACCACGTTCCACCCCCGCATCGATCAAGCTCGCAGCAACGCGTTCCGACCAATCTCGCAACTGGCGGTAAGTGACGCGGTCTGCACCAAACGCCATAGCCATCAGGTCCGGCGTGTCTTCGGCCCACCAATTCAGGGCGCTGCTGATTGTTTGCATTCTCTCCTCCCGAGCGCCTCTTCTTTCGTGAGCGGCGGCTATTGCCTATTGATAATAGTTTTTCCGGATTGCACCAGCCCCCGCCGAGGAAGGGCCTGCACACTCTGACACAGTCCTGGCAGTTTGAACTTCTACAGGTAACGTTCGAGAATCTCGTAGTAGAGCGGGATCGTCTCTTCGAGACCGCAATAGACAAGATCTTCCAGTGCACCGCTTTCGAGACCGGTCTGGGAAATCTCGGCCGCCCGGAAATCCTCGCCGCCAAAGACACCCAAGACCATCTCGTAAGAACGCTGATAAAGCTCTTTCGCCTTGTCGTTATCCGGAGCGCTCCGCGTAAGCATCAGATAGTCCACAACCGTCTTTCCAGGCCCCTTCGGCATGATGAACATCACGCTGATATAATAAGGACTGGTGACGATCACGGTGTTGGGAAACACCAGGTAGGCATGCGTCACAGACTTGTGGATATTCTCTCCCTCGATGTCGAGACAGTCCGGGGTAAAGGCAACCTTGCCGGAAATCTGCCTTATGTTCAGACCAAGGACGTCCGTAACATTGGGCACATCGGCAAACATCGGCCCCACCGATTGGGCGTGGAGGCGTTGGACATGGTAGCCTTCCAGGAAAGGCTCCTGCACAAGCTTCCAGTTTGCTTTCAGTTCAAAAGTCTTGCGGCCATAGACATGCATGCGTGGAATGTCGAAAGCCTCAAAGTCAGCAGCAAGTTGCGCATCAAGATTTGAGAAGTCCGGCTCTGCATTTCGGTCCAGCATAACCCAGATCACCCCCCCCTCTTCGCGGCAAGCGAGTTCTGCCAAACCTCGGCGGGACTTGTCGAAATTCTTCAGCGTTTCTTCGCGGGGGACACCAACCAAGCGGCCATCCAAGGCGAATGTCCAGGCATGGTAGGGGCAGGTCAACTTGTTTGACTTATGGGGCTCACAGTCCTCGATCAGCTTCGCCCCTTTGTGCATGCAGGCATTCAGAAAGGCGTGGACTTTGCCCTCCTTGTCTCGGGTCAGCAGCAGCGGTACGCCATAGCCTTCATGGGCCAGCGCACTGCCGGGCTTTGGCAGCAGCGCCGAGACCGTCACCGGAACAGCAAAACGCCGAAAAATCTTTTCCTGCTCAAGATCGAAATGTTCCTGGCTGAGGAAATTCGAGACCGGCCTTGAAGCCTCGATCGCCTTCGGCTTTGCCTGGTCGTGTGGCGGAATTTTGCGAATGGCAGAGACTTGGCTTTCGCTGAGATCGTGGAGGGTCTGGATTCGCTTAAGCCCGGTTTTGCCTGGCGCACCACTCCCCGCCAGGTCATTCGCCTGCGTGTCGATAAGGTTCATGTCGGTCTCCCCGATTGGTTCCGCGCCAGGCGCGTTTTCTTTTATCTATTGCCGTTAGTTTTTATGATTGCCGACTGTTTGTCAATTATTTCTGAGTGTGAAATTCAATTGCGTCAGAGAAATCGCCGGTAATCGACCTGAATTCCGTCAGGGGACGACGACAATGCTCACCGATTTGATACAATCTGAACATTGGCGGTCGTCGCGCAGCTCAGCCGAAACCGGCGACCCGGTATCGGTGCCGATATCGAATGTCTCATTGGAAGTGAACAGGAAGACAGGCAGAGGCCCCGGCACCTTGCCTTCCGCAATGGTCTCGCCATCTGCCGAAATACGAACGTCAGCCCCATCTGGCCCACGCTGGAATTCAAGCTGTATCGATTGCTCGCTCGCCGCAAGCGGGCCGGACGCCACCAGAAGTGTTTCGGTCAGATCGATATTGCGAAAGAGGAATTTGAGTGTCCCGTCCACGACGAAGAGCGACATCCCCCCATTACGTCCTCCAAGCGCCATGATCGCGCCCGTCCTGTCAGCGCTAAGGTCCAATGATGCCGACAAGGTGAATGAATGGGTCTGTATCGGTGGAGCCAGTGCTTCAGGAATTCTCGATACCGGCCCTGCGTAGCGCCAGAGATCGTCGTGCGAGGCCATTTTCTCTGCGGCCACACTCGCACGGAGGCGCTGGGCATCTCCCGTATTAGTGAGCGGGAAAACCTTGTATCTGATGGCTTCTTCCCGGAACTTGTCGATAAGTTCGTTTAACTTTTCAGGATGCTCTGCAGACAGATCATGTCGCTCATTGATATCCACGGACAAGTCGTACAATTGCCAGGTGTCATCTTCGAATGACGGCGGTGTTGTAAAATCCCATGTCCTTAGCCTGTGAGGCACAACCGCCTTCCAGCCATCTGCATAGATCGCCCTGTTCCCGTACATTTCGTAATACTGAACAGTGCGCTTGGACGGCGCATCCGCAGAGCTGAAAGTGTAGGCCATGCTTTGCCCATCGAATGCCATCTGATCTGTGCCATTGATCTCAGCTGGTGGTTCAATACCAGCGCTCTCGAAGATCGTCGAGGCGAGATCAATCGCATGTATGTATTGTGGCCGGGTCTCCCCGCTGGGAGCAATTCCCGCCGGCCAGGACACGATCATCGGAACATGCACAGCGCCCTCATAGGCAGTCTGCTTGTAATACTGGAACGGCGTGTTCCCCGCGACGGCCCACCCCATGGGATAGTGCGGGTAGGTGTTGGGTCCGCCCCAATCCTCATAGTGCTCGAGATTTTCACTCACATCTGGATATCGGCCATTCGCCATCATAAACTCGCTGAAGAGCCCGTCTGGGGCTCCCTCGGCGCTGGCGCCATTGTCGGCCACGACCATGATCAGCGTGTTGTCGAGTTCACCCCTTACCCGAAGCGACTCCAGGATACGGCCGAACTCCCGGTCGGCATGGGTGAGCTGCGCTGCAAAGACCTCCATCGCCCTCGCATAACTCTTCTTCTGCGCCTCATCGAGACTGTCCCAGGCAGGCATTCCGTCCGGACGGGGCGGAAGTACGGTTCCGGCTGAAACGACACCTCGCGCGATCTGGTTATCCAGGATCTGCTGACGGATGACATCCCAACCTGCATCAAACTTTCCCCGGTAATACAGGCGGTCAGCTTCAGGGGCCTGGTGCGGGGAATGCACAGCACCGGTAGCCCAATACATGAAGAAAGGTCGCAGATCCGGCTCTGAGTCCCTTGAACCAATCCACTCTATCGCCTTGTCCGCCATGTCGGCCGATAGGTGGTAATCCGGATCATCGGGCAGTTCGACAGGTGTATGATCAGACCAGAGCACGGGCGAAAAATTGTCGGCATCATAGGTCAGGAACCCATAAAAGCGGTCAAACCCCTGCCCACTTGGCCAATATGTGAACGGGCCTGCTTTGGAGCTGTGTTCCGGTGGCAAGTGATCCCATTTGCCGATGGCGTACGTCAGGTAGCCCGCTGATTTCAGATTTGCAGCCACCGTGCCCGCACCTTGCGGAACACGCGCATCATAGCCGGGAAAGCCGATCGACATCGCAGAATGACCGCCGATTCCCACATTGTGCGAGTTACGGCCTGTCAGAAGCGCTGCTCGGCTGGCCGAGCAGATCGGTGTCGTGTGATAATTGGTGTAGATGAGCCCGCTTGCGGCGAGCGCATCCAGAGTTGGTGTTTCGATTACCCCCCCAAACGCTCCAACCTGGCCAAAGCCGAGATCATCCACGACCCAGACAATTACATTGGGTGAAGATGACGCCGGTCTGACGTCTTCAATTTCATAAGGATCTGCTTCGCTGAAAAATTCTGGGGGTTGATCTGTCTGCGCGACACTACGTCCGCACCCAATCGCGGTCACAACGATCATGCAGACCCCGCAAATGTAAGCCGTCCATCCCGAATTTAATGCCATGTAATTTCTCCCTCTCCGCCAATCTATTCGTATTAGTTTTTGGCTGTCAAAGGGAAGATTACGTCCTGACCACTTTGCGTTCCTTTTTCCTTGAGGGCCTAATCACCGGAAAATGCAAACAGGCATCGCGATGTCGCGATGCCTGTTGACCATTTCTATGAACTGTATCGAACCGCGGCCCTCAGAGCTCCAGGACGCGCTCGATGCCCTCATAGAACATTGGAATTGCCGCTTCCATTCCGCAATAGATCACATCCGGGATGGCCCCGGAAGCAAGTCCGGTCTGGCAGGTTTCTGAGGCCTTGAAGTCTTCATTGCCGAACACGTCCTGGATCACTTCAAAGGACTTGGCGTAGAGTTCTTCTGCCTTCGCATTATCGGGAGCGTCATCGGTGAGCATGTAGTAGTCAACCGACGATGTGCTGGCGGATGTCGGCATGATGATCATGACACTCGTATAATACGGGCTGGTGATGACAACCGTATTCGGAAAGACATTGTAGGCGTGGGTGATAAATTTCCGGATATTTGTACCCGATTTCTGCAGCACATCTGGCGTGAAATTACCCCGCCCATTGGTCTGCCGGATATGACGGCCGAACCGCTCCTGGACCCCGACGACATCTTCAAACATATCCAACCCCTGCGGACCGATGGATTTCGCATGCAGGCGCTGCACGTGGTAACCCTCCAGGAAGGGTTCCATCACCAGTTTCCAGTTGGCCTCAAGGTCGAACCGACGGTAACCATACTGGTAGGCTGTGGGGAGACCGAGACACTCGAAATCCTTGGCTATTTGTTCATCAACCGAGTTGAAGCCGGCGCCCGAAGCAGGATCGAGAATACCCCAAATCAGCCCACCAATTTCCTTGCATGGAAGTGAAGTGAGCGGACGCTCTGACTTGCTGAAATTCTCATATGTGTCTTCGCGCGGCACGCCCCGCAGAGCGCCATCCAGCCCGAATGTCCAGGCGTGATAAGGACACGTGACCGATCCTGCTTTGCGAGCCCCGCAGCCTTCATGCAACAAGGCCCCTTTGTGGGTGCAGACATTCAGGAACGCCCTCACCTCTCCTTGTTTATCCCGCGTCAACAGGACTGGAACACCGTAACCGTCCAGCCCCAGGAGCGAGCCATTGTCAGGAATAGCAGCGGACGGAGCGAGAACGACGGGCTCATTCCGAAAGATTCGATCCTGTTCAAGGTCGTAGCGCTCCTGACTCAGGAAGATCGAGGCAGGCCGTCGAGCCTGCAGTTTCGGAGCAACCGCTTCACCATGTGCCGGAATACGGTGGATTGCATCAATCTGGCTTTCATTTAGATCCAACAGAGACAACCCATAGCGCGGGCGTAGACGGTCAAGAGTATCGGTGTCTGGCATTAGGCATCTCCCATTTCAAAGATATCTAACACTATTAGTTTTTTGGTATCGCTTTCAATTCAGGGAAAATACCTAATCGACAGAAGCGAGCCTTACGCCCTTGGAGATTCAGGTGGCGCTAGGCTCATGCGAACCAGTTCCGCTATCCGCGGACGAGCAGGTCCTGGGCGGCGAGAAGGTCACGTCATTCGCGAAGCGCGGCTACGCGCGGAAACCTGACATACATCATCACCACAAGCTGGATTATTTCGGGTGAAGTCTTGAAATCGCGGAAGAGCGAATTCGTCATTATTTGAGGCTATGCGTCACGATTGGCTGCTTCAAGCCCGGTTCCTTTGACAATCCCCCGCGCGGCAGCAAATGTTTCGACCGCCCGCGAAATCTCGTCCTTCGTGAAGGCAGCAGAAATCTGGCACCGTATTCGCGCCTTGCCTTTTGGTACCACAGGATAAGAAAACGGGATCACATACACACCGTGTCTGAGAAGGTACTCTGCGAGCTTCGTCGCAAGATGTGCGTCGCGCAACATGACAGGAACAATCGGGTGTTCTCCGGGAAGAAGGTCATAGCCCGCAGCTTCAAGCCCACTGCGGAACAGCCGGGTGTTCTCACGTAAGCGCGCTCGCATATCCTCTCCCTGTTCTGCCAGCTCGACTGCCGTGATTGCACCGGCCACCAGGGGCGGTGCGATGGTGTTCGAGAAAAGGTAAGGTCTGGAACGCTGGCGCAGCAACTCCACGATTTCCCGCCGGCCTGACGTATAGCCCCCACTCGCACCACCCAAGGCCTTACCGAGCGTGCCGGTCACAACATCAACACGCTCCGTACAGCCAAAATGTGCCGGTGTGCCCCGGCCGGCCGAACCGACCACACCGGTGGCATGACTGTCATCGACATGGACAATCGCATCATAGCGGTCTGCGAGATCGCAGATCTCATCCAGTCTTGCCAGGGAGCCATCCATGGAGAAGACACCGTCTGTCGAAATCAGCTTGAAGCGGGCGCCCGCTTCATCTGCCGCACGCAACTGCGCTTCCAAATCCTGCATATCATTGTTGCCGTAGCGATAACGGCGCGCTTTGCAGAGCCGGATGCCATCAATGATGGAGGCATGGTTCAGTTCGTCAGATATGACGGCGTCGTTCTCATCCAGCAGAACTTCGAACAACCCGCCATTTGCATCAAAGCAGGAAGGGAAAAGAATCGTGTCTTCCGTTTGCAGGAAGCGCGTCAGAACATCTTCGAGCTGTTTGTGGACCGATTGTGTTCCGCAGATGAATCGTACCGACGCCATACCATAGCCCCAGGCATCGAGTCCCTTGTGCGCCGCCTCCCGCAACGCCGGGTGCTGCGCCAACCCCAGATAATTGTTTGAACAAAGATTGAGCAACTTGCCCCCGGACGGCAGTGACACTTCTGTGCCCTGCGGTCCCGCAATGACCCGCTCATCCTTGAAAAAGCCGGCATTGCGGATTCCTGCAAGCTCATTTTCCAGATACGCTCGAAACTGAGTGTACATTTGCAACTCCAATAATTTTTGTCACCCGGCAGCGCTTAGTCCTCAGCAACGCTCCATTGGCTTTCTTGCTTGCTTCGAACCACATCGATTGCCTGCACCAGGGTTTTGCATTCTTCCTGGAGCGCCGCCTCAATCGCGTCCCTCGACGCAAAATTGCGGACACGCTTAAGGGCGCCCAGTAATTCATCCGGCAAGGCCAGCAAGTCCTGACACAATGCATCAACAGCGGCCCGGCCGCCCCCAGAGGGCGCCATTTCGGAGACAAGACCAATGCGCTTCGCCTCAACCGCATCGATATGCTCCCCCTTGGCGAACAAGGCTGTTGCACGCGGGTATCCGGCGAGAAGTGGCAAGAGCACCGTTGCGCCACCACTCATGAAGAGACCAAGCCCAATCTCAGGAAAGAAGCCCTTCGCATCCTCCTCAAAGACGACAAAGTCGGAATTCAGGACCCATGACAAACCACCGCCGATTGCCCACCCATTTACGAGTGTGACAAATATCTTATCACTGAACATCATGGCGCGGGAAATATCCTGCAAGCGCTCAACAAGGTAGCCTGACTCTGCCTGCATTCCCGAGCCTGAGTTCATCTCCTTCAGATCATCCCCCACACAAAAGGCACGCCCGGCGCCGGTCAGAACGACAAGCCGCACATCAGGCAGGCTACAGACATGATCCATCGCATCCGCCAGCTCCTGGAGGAGTACGCTGTTGATGGCATTTAGGGATTCCGGACGGTTGAGCGTAACACGCGCAACTTCCCCCTCGATTTCGCAAATCACCGCATTCATCTTGCCACCTCTACGAACCGGAGAACGCCGCTTCGGCGTCTCGCTTTAATGCAACTTTGTCTATCTTGCCGATTGCCAGCATCGGCAGGTTATTCTGTATCTTGAACAATTTCGGAATCTTGTAGTTGGCCAGGTTTTCCCGGCACCAGTCGCGGAGCATCTCCTCCGACAGGCTGGCGCCTGGTGCCGGAGCGATATAGGCGACGCCGGACTCCCCAAATACGGGATGCGGTGCAGCCACCACGACCGCGACGCTGACACTCGGCACCGCTTCCAGCACCTCTTCAATCTCTCTCGGATAGATGTTGTAACCGCCGGACTTGAACATCTCTTTCTTACGTCCTGTCAGCCGAAGCAGGCCGTCCGCCCCCATCTGGCCGACATCGCCTGTCCGAAGCCACCCTTCGCTATCGATCGTTTCGCGCGTGGCCTCTTCCCGGTTCAGATAACCGAGCATGAGACGGTCAGTGCGGACACAGATTTCTCCCTCCTGCCCCGGTGGGAGCGCCTTGCCATCAGCGCCGATAATCTTGATCTCGCAATCAGGCGCGGGCAAGCCCACCGTCCCGGACAGCTCCGCCGCGGAGGATTGAAAGGGTGTGTATGTGATATTGCTGGTCGCCTCCGTCATGCCATAGGCATTCAGCAAGCGCGGACAAATGCGCTGCATGCGCTCTACCAGCGGAACGGGCGCGACACCTCCGCTCCAGAAGATCAGCTCCAGTGAGGAGATATCCGCCTTGTCGGCCGCGTCGCTTTCGAACGATTGCTGCAATTGGACCGGCACCTGCCCCCACACCGTCAGGCTCTTCGCCTCAATGGCCTCCAGAGAACCCGCGGGACTGTAAGTGTCCATGAAGTGGATCAGACCACCGCATATAAGCGCATGGCACGACACGTCTCCGACACTGCCGATATGATTGATCGGGAGATTGTTCAGTATTCTTACATTATCAACACCGGCGACAGATGCCTGGGTGTAAAAGCTCTGGACCATACCCCCCTGCGAGAGAAGCGCACCCTTGGGCGTGCCGGTTGTGCCGGACGTATAGATGATCAGGGCGGGGTCATCCGGCGATACGGCCTTGATCGCTTCCTGGAAGCGCTCCGAATTTGTATCAGCATCTGCCAGCAGGAACCGCTCAAGTGCACCCTCATCGCCGATGCCGATGATCCGGCCTGGCTCGACCCCCATCCCCTCAAGTTCCGAACTGAACACACGGTCACCTGAGGCCGCGACGCTGAACACCAGGGCCGGTTTCGCATCACTGAGGATATGGCCCAGCTCCCGCTGCGTCGATTTCGGGTTGAGGCCCAGCCAGATGCCCCCGATACGAGCCGTCGCCAGGAAGAGAATGAAAAATTCCGCACGCGGCGGGGAGAGCGTCGCCACGACGTCACCCTTGCGGATGCCCCGGGACAGCATTTCGGAGGCCACAGCGTCGACGGCCGCAGAAAATTCTAGATAGGTGTGCTCTCCGCCGGTGCCGGACAGCGCCTCAGCCTGAGGTGTCCTTGCTGCATGGAAGGACGGATAATCGCTGATGCGCTCCAGGTATGGGAATGACGTTTCGGTATCAGTGTTCATTTTGAATAAGACGGTTCTTTTTGTTGAGGCGTGCAGCCGTTACGATCAGACTCCCCACGACGATCCCCACAAGAGAGTTCAGCATGAGCGGCAGAGCCATTTCGGTCATGTGCAGCAGACTGATGGCAATGAAGATGCCCAGCCCCTCCTGCTTGATTGTGTGCTCAAGCGTGATCGCGCGCCGTTCCGGCGATCTGGACGTGGTGAGGAAGCCGATCAGAGTCCCGAGACAAACGGATGTCAGGTTCAGCAGGATGACGGGAAAAGCAACACTGGAGAAGGCTTTCGCGAAGCTTTCCCGGTCGGCAATGATAATACTGATGAACACCGAGAAGATCAGGACACCGGCGACGTTCTTCACCGGATCTGCTAACTTTTCAGCCAGCCCCGTCCAGCGATGCCGGATCAGCATTCCTGCCACGACCGGGCATATCGTCAGCAGGAAGATCTGCCGCATCGTGTCCAGCATCGGCAGGGTGATCTCGCGCTGCTCTCCCAGGAAGAATGCCAGCGCGAACTCAACAATGAGCGGCATGGTGAAGATCACACAGATACTGGCAATCGCCGTCAAGGTGACCGACAGGGCGAGGTCCCCCCGAGCATAATGGGTCAGCAGGTTGGAGAAGGTCCCTCCGGGACAGGCGCCTACCAGCACGAGCCCCACTGCCAGTATCGGAGGTAGGTGGAATACAGTCGCAATCGTCAGCGCCGCAACCGGCAGCAGGATGAGGAGGCTGGCTAATCCGCCCAGTACGGGTGCGATACGCCGGCGAAAACTGAGAAAATCCGCAAGCGTCAGGGAAAGGCCCATGCCAAGCATGATAAGCCCCAGCGCCCCCGGCAGAACGACCTTTGACACGATTTCCATCAGCATTCTGTGACCTGCCTTTCCGTCGCTTGAACCGTCATGAACTGCACAACGGCATGAAACAGGATGACCGACGCAAAGACAGGCACGACACCCGTGATCAGGGCAAGGTTTATGTCCAGTGCCTCAGACTGCCGCAATGCCGAACGCATGAGCATTCCGCCCGAATACACAAGCAGCACACCCGAGAAGACCAGAACACATATGAAGCGCATAAGCGATGTGGCCTTCTGCAGGCGCACAGGAGACTCTCCGCTCACCTTGACCAGAGCTGGATCAGCTTTCTCGTAGAATGCACAGGTGGCCGCCAGCAGCGCGCTCCAGACCATGCA
The DNA here is from genome assembly GCF_963678195.1 of uncultured Hyphomonas sp. NCBI lineage: Bacteria > Pseudomonadati > Pseudomonadota > Alphaproteobacteria > Hyphomonadales > Hyphomonadaceae > Hyphomonas > uncultured Hyphomonas sp. Next base: position 1,643,793 of record NZ_OY782759.1, on the reverse strand, counting down.
GTAGCGGGCCCCCTCTTCCGTCCATGCCGGGGCATCCCTCAAAAGGTAGCGCGCCACGATCTGGATCAGGACGAGGAGGACCATGGTGCAGAGAAGCCCGCTCGACACCCAGAGCAGGCCAGTGTTCAGGCGGCGGTCGGCCTTGATCAGGAAGGCTCGAAGAAGCGTCAGGGGCGGGCTCATGAAACATACCTGCCCGCAAGCTCAAGGGCATGATCGATCACCGGCTGGCGCGCATAGGCTCCATAGGCCTCACGGGCCTTTGCGCGGAATTCAGCGCGTGCATCGTCCGGAATCTCAACGGTTTCAATGCCGCTGTCTTCCAGCAACTGCATGTCACTTTGCAGGCGCTTCTGCGACCATTCCCTGTTTGCAGCCCTGCCCGCAGCAAACGCCACCTCCACCGTCTGCCGTGCCCCGGTGTCGAGGGCATTCATCCATTTTGACGAGGCAACGATCAGACGATGCGCCGGCGCGACCCTCAGATCAGTGAAATACTTCAGATAAGCACCATGACCGAAGAGGACCGGTGCCAACGGCGGATTGAAATACCCTGAGGCGATACCGGTCTGGAGCGCCTGAGGCGTTTCCTCCCATGCGACCTGAACACCGGAAGCCCCGAACGCTTCAATCAGCACCAGATCGCGCCGGTCCATCGCGCGCAACCGGAGCCCCTTCATGTCCTCCATGCTGCGGACTGGCCGCTGCGTGGTGAAGAGCCCGCTCATCCCCCCCAGGAACGCTGCATCGATCAGAACGAGACCGGCACGCGCCAGCCTTTCGTTGACCTCTTCCATGAAGGTCTGATCCTGCAGCAAGCGATCGAACTGATTGAGATCCCGGAACAGGAACGGCAATTGGGTGACGACATATGCCTCGCTGAACGCGGTCGCCTCGGAAATACTGGCATCATTGAGCTGAAGAAGGCCGATGCCGGTCAACTCCGTACGGTCTTCTTCCCGGCCGAGCGATGCATTTGTGCTGAGAGTCATTGCCTGACCAGTCGCCTTCATCGCCGCCATGAAGGCCTGCATCCAGACCCAGACCCCATTCCATGCCGCGTTGGGAGACCCGGCAAGGGCCAGTCTCAGACGCTGCGGTGGTGCCGGCTGACACCCTGCCAGAGCCAGAGCCCCTGCCGCCTGCAGGAGGAAACGCCGATCCAACACGGTACTCATAGCAAACCCAGAACGCGCGGCAGTGTCAGTACGATTGCAGGAACGTAGAGCAGGAGGAAAAGGACGGCGAACTCGATCAGGATGAAAGGCAACAGCGCTTTCATGAGGGCCCAATAGGACTCACGTGTTGCTGCTGACACGATCAAAACAACTCCGCCCAGCGGGGGCGTGATCAGGCCGAGCGTGATTGTGAAACAGACGAGCACACCAAGATGCACCGGATCAGCGCCCAGTTGATAGGCTGCTGGCACCAGGATTGGCGCGAGCAGGATAAGTGCGATCTGCGTATCAAGTATCATCCCGACAAGGACGAATATGCAGGTCAATACCGCAAGATAGGTATTGAGACTCAACGAGTATGCGTTCAGCCAGTCTGCGATTATTTCCGGCGCGCCGACAAGCGCGGCGAGGAAATTTATGCTGGTGGCAGCAAAGATTATGGCGAAGATTGCACCGGTGAAAACGGTCGCACCGAAGACCGCTTCCCTGACCGTATTCCATTGCAGTTTTCCGCCCAGCAGGATCACCAGCAGTGATGCCGCAACCGCCAGCGCGGCTGCCTCCGTCGGGGTGACGATACCAAAGACGATGCCCGCGATAATGATCGCCGGCAGCAGAAGAGCCGGGCCCGCCTTTACAAGGGTACGGAAAAGCGGTGGCCGGCTATCGAGCGTTGGATGGCCATCAATCCGGGCAAACACGGCATTGGCAGCAAAAAGTGCCAGGCTCAGAACAAGCCCCGGCACGATGGACGCAGCGAACAGGGCCGCCACATCCACATTCATGATCGCTCCATAGAAGATCAGAATAATGCTGGGTGGAATAAGCGGCCCAATCACCGACGACGCTGCCGTAATAGCTCCGGCATAGACACCGGAATAACCGTTTTCCTTCATGGCCGGGACCAGCGTTGAAGAGAGCGCCGCCGCGTCAGCCATCGCCGAGCCGGAGACACCTGCAAAGAAGACACTGCTGGCAACATTGACATGCCCGAGTCCGCCCCGGCTGCGCCCAACGACCAATGATGCGAGATCAACCAATGAGCGCGTGATACCGCCACGGTTCATCAGCTCACCAACGAGTACAAACAGCGGCATCGCCATCAGGGCGAAGACGTCCAATTGAGAGAACGCCCGCCGGGGCAGCGCCTGAAGATACTCTCCCATCCCTGTCGCGAGAAAACCAAGGATGCCGGCCATTCCCATCAGGTATGCCAGCCCAACACCCAGAAGGGCGGTAACCAGCATTGAGATGAAGGCGGCAATCCTCGGCATTTTCTGACCTGTCCAGCGATGCCGGATCAGTAGCGCGCCCGAAGCTCAACACCCCAGGTGCGGGGCGCGCCCAGTGACTGGATCTGCTGGCCGGGAATGATCACGCCTGCCGAACGGCTGACGGCATATGTCTCATCCGTCAGGTTCCGCCCCCACAACATTAGACTCCAGCTGTCATCGGAAGCGGCGATACCGATCCGGGAGTTCACGAGTGTGACCGCATCCTGCATGTAATCGGGATCATTGCCGGGCGAGAAGTAGAGCTCGCTGCGATAGCTCGTGTCGGCATGGGCCACAAAGTCCAGTGCCTCAGTGAGCGAGGCCCGGTAATCGCCATTAAAGGACAGCGAGTGCTCTGGCGCTTCAGGCAGCCGGTTGCCGGAATAATCCGCGCCGGATGAGGTTGCGTTCTGGAAATCCGAGAATTCGCCATCCAGATACCCATAGGCTGCCGTGAACCGCAGGTTTTCTGTCGCTTCCCAAGTGCCTTCCAGTTCGATACCCCAGCTTTCCGCTTCAGCGGCGTTGGACGTGGTGAAGGTGGGAACGCCACCGACATTCACAAGCTGGTTCACCTGGAGGTCCGTATAGTCCAGAAAGAAAGCCGCCGCTGCGAGATAGACCGCTCCACCTGCCAGGGTCGACTTGGCCCCGAGCTCGTAATTGTTGACGAACTCCGGCTTGTACTCGGCATCGTCTCCACTGTTGATCGAGAACACGTTGTAACCGCCCGATTTGTAACCGCGCGCATAGGATGCGTAGAACAGCATGTTGTCGGAAGGAGTCCAGTTGAGACTGACCGACGGCGTCCACTCCTCGTCTTCACGCGACAGTTTTCTGACGGGGGAAGTCTGCAGGACGGCACCATAGGGATCTCCGATGGAGGAATGCACGACATCCTTCTCGTCTTTCGAAGCCCGGATGGCGGCCGTGAGACCGAACTGCGGATTGAAATAGTAATTAAGCTGGCCAAAGGCCGCATAGCTGGTCGTTTCAAGGTCGGCGAAAATATCGATCGGAGTCTCGGTCGGATAGACACCGAGATCGGGTCCGATAACGGCATTTGAAACGGCAGACAGGCTTTCCTTGAGATAATAGGCGCCGACGAGATAGTCGAAGCGCTCGCCCTTCTCGGAAGTGAACCGCAGTTCCTGCGAAAACTGATTCTGTTCCTCGGAAATGCCCGAACGCAGCTGATTGAGTGCCGTGAAATCATTATCAGCGGCATTGTACCACTGATACTCACGAAAGCCGGTCAGCGACGTCAACGTGCCAGCATCGAAAGTCCAGTCCGCCTGCAGGGATGTGCCCCACAGGTCACGGTTCTGAACCGGATCAAAATCGTTCGACACAGTGCGGTCTTCCGGAGCAGCATCTGCCAGCGGCGTACCAGCCAGAACACCGTTGGAAAGCACCTCACTGGCGCCCATATTGGTGCGATCCTCTGCCGCGTCACCGCGCAGGATCACGCTGAAGTTTTCAGTCGGATCCAGAACCACCGCAAACCGGAGGGACGTCCCGTCGAGATCGTCCAGGTCGGTGCCAGTCACGGCATTTTCAGTGAAGCCACTACGGCGCTGGGAGGAAACCGAGACGCGCGCCCGCGCGCTGTCGCTGACAACCAGATCAGCAGCACCAAACACGGTCAGCGCCTCATAGTCACCAATACTGACAGCCCCTTCGATGCCGCTCTTCTCTCCCGGCAATTTGGAGATCAGGTTCACGGCACCAGCAATCGTGTTCTTGCCGTACAGGGCTCCCTGCGGCCCACGGATGACTTCAACACGCTCAAGATCGTAAAGGTTCGTATTGATGGTCGTCGGACGGCTCTGATAGACGCCATCCACGAAAACGCCGACACCCTGATCGACACCCGGATTGTTCGGATTGGAGGCGACACCCCGAATAGAGATGGACGTCGTGCGCAATGAGTTGTTCGTGTTGAGGTACACGTTCGGGAAAGCGGATGAAAGGTCGTCCAGGCGCGTTACGCCGGCCGCTTCCAGCGACGCGGCTGAAACGGCGCTCACCGCGACAGGTACCTCAAGGATCGACTGTTCCCGCTTCTGGGCGGTCACCACAATCGTATCAAGCTTGCTGACATCTTCAGCCTGAGCCGTACCGAGAAGCGCGATCGAGACAGCCGAGACGCCCCCGAACTTGATTATGCTCTGCACACGACCACTGCTGTTCAACTGAGTACCCAATCCAAATCCCTCCTCGCTCCTGCCTCCATTTTCAGAGGACAGTCATACGTTCTGATAGAGCTTATATTTAATTATGATGTCAACTTCAATTTTTCTTTTTCCAGCGTCGCTTCAGGCGCAAGCTCAGCCGCTTTCTGCACCAGACTCAGGCCCAAACGCCCAAATCCTAAGCGGAGGCAGTGGGTCGAATGGCCAGAGCGGGCGCCGGATCCGGGCGAACGGCATTTCGGCCAGATTCGTATTCATCGCAGTCGGAGAACCGACTTCCAGAATCGTATGCTCAAAATCCGCAAAGGCCGCACGGAAATGGGCCGAGGACTTCAGCAGGATGCACCTGTACTCGCGCGGATCTACCCCGACAGCGGCAAAGAAAGAAGGTGACAGCGCCTGCCGGCGTTCGCGACCGACAACTACGGCACCAAAAACAGTCTCGATCCGGGCGAGCGGCCCCGACGAGGGACCGCCAACCGCCCCGCGCGCTCCTGCCCCGTCGTCATCCGCCAGAGCCGATACCCGCCCCAGGATCACGAGCGGCGTACCGGAGAAAGAAGACTGCTTTCCACCAAGCGTAAAAACACATTCCGCCCCCTCCCCCAGCTGACGCGCGGTTTCCAGCGAACCGGGATCATACAGGATACCAACGCCAATTCCGTCCACCCCGCTCTCAACCAATGCGCGCAGAACATGCGTTGCATCTCCACTCGCCCCGCCCCCCGGATTGTCCGAAACATCAGCCAGGATGTAACGCTGTTCCGGATTGTCGCGCACAATTCGCGCGGCCTCGTCCGGCGCCAGCGCACGGATCGCCGCTGCCTCGAACAAGGCGCGGAATCTTTCGCCCCCCTCTTCGGCAACAGCGCGGCCCTCTGCCGGATCATCCGCATAAACCAGCAGCTTTGCCCCCGCCTCCGCATGGTCGCACCACGGGAAACTCTGAATAAGCGAGACGGAGCGGATTGTCGGTCTACGTTCAGCCTCCTGCATCCACGACACGAAGCCAGCCATGGGCTGCTCCACAGTGGGGAAGCCACCGATGAGCCCACACTCCGCAATGGTCGCAACCGGCCGCCGCCCAGTCTTCAGGGCCTCGTTACAAAGACCGAAGAGCTCTACCGCCCGTTCCATCACGTCCGTATGGGGGTATTCCTTATAAGCGTGGAGAAGGTCTGCACCTGCCAGCATCTTCCGGGTCAGAACGGCGTGCGGGTCCAGCAATGCTCCCACCACAACCCCGGGACCCACGATCTGCCGCACAGCTTCCAGAATGTCGCCTTCGCAGTCGATCTCCCCTTCCGCGACCATGGCGCCGTGAAGATCCAGCAGCACCATGTCCACCGGCAGGGCCTTCCGGAGGTCTTCCAGGAGTTCCGTCCGGAGCGCGTCATAGACGACCTGCTCGACCGGCCCGCCCGGCACAGCATAAGCCACGATGCCCCGCGCCACATCCCAGCCCGCAGCATGGGCGACCTGCAGAATGCCCGCATAGCCGGGATGGAGCCCGGCATCCACTGACGGCTCGCCGGCCCGGGTGACATCACCCGCATGAAAATCGGCCAGACTCGTTTTTCTCGCGACGAACGTGTTTGTCTCCGTTCTGATCCCGCCAACAAAAAGTCTCATGATCTGCGCCGTCATCCCGATAAGAAAAATTATTGATTTTGAGGTCAGCTTCATTTATTCGAGAGACAGCAATCCCGCAACCCCGCTATTTGACATGGCCGCGCTCCGGTGTCGCTGTGTCCGGAAACCGGAAACCCGCCGCAAAGGAAATGCCATGCATGTTGCCTCTGAACTTACCAGATACGGTCTGGCAATCGCGCTTTCAGCCATATGTCTGACAAGCACTGCCGCCTGCCAGACCCACCCCAGAGCCCGCGACATCGGCATCACCTTTGACGGCGAGCCCGGCCCGCTGAACGCCATCACGGACCTTCCGGGCGTAGAGGTTGGTCAGGTCACCCTGACGGACGGACGCGCACGCACCGGTGCAACGGTCGTTTTCCCGCTGGGCAAGGACGCCGCGGAAGGCGTCAGCGCGGGCTACTTTGCCTTCAACGGCACAGGAGAACTCACCGGCGCCCACTTCATTGAGGAGTTCGGGGCCTTTTTCGGCCCGGTGACACTCACCGGAACGCTTGGCATCGGCGAGGCCCGCGATGGCGTGCTCGAATGGACGGCAGAACATTTTAAAGGCAACGATGACGTGAAGTTCAGCCGCGTCCTGCCTGTCGTGGGAGAAACCTATGATGGCGGCCTGAATGACGCCTGGTCTTTCCCCCTCACCTCTCAGAACGTCATCGACGCGCTGAACAGCGCTCGGCCCGGACCGGTCGAGGAAGGCTCCGTCGGCGGCGGCACCGGTATGGTCGCCTATGGCTTCAAGGGCGGCATCGGCACATCTTCCCGCATTGCCCGTTATGGCGAAGACACTGCCTTTACCGTCGGCGTGCTCGTTCAGGCCAATCATGGCGCGCGTGACCAACTTGTCATTGACGGCATTGATGTCGGGAAAATGATTACGGACCTTCAGCCCGTCCGTGCGCCGAAGTCCGATGCCGAACGCGACGGGTCGATCATCATCCTGATCGGCACGGACGCACCGCTGCTGCCGGGCCAACTGAAGCGGCTCGCACGGCGCGCCACGATCGGTATGGGCCGGACCGGGGGACAGGGCGACAGCCTGTCAGGCGACCTCTTCCTCGCCTTTTCGACCGCAAACAAGGTGACGCTCGGCGCCTCCGCACCGGCGACCTATGTCAGCCTTCCGAACGAAGCCCTCGACCCGATGTTCGATGCCGTTGTCGAAGCGACCGAAGAGGCGATCCTCAATGCACTGGTGGCCGCAGAGGACATGCCCGGCGGGCGCGGCGGGTTCGTCTATGAACTGCCGGAAGAGCGTGTCCGCGCAATCGTCCAGTCCGCCAAAGTCCCACAATAACGATCCTCCCGGAGCATGAACATGTTGATCCGTACGTTAGCCCTGTCGGTTGCAATCCTGACCCTGACCAGCTGTGCCTCAGCTGCCCCTGCCAGCCCAGCCATCATGGAGGCAACTCCCGCTGCTGAAATCGCAGATCTTGTCAGCGAGGTTCAGAAAAACGCCCCCTACCCCGCACTCGCCGTATCGGTCCGCAAGGGCGATGAGGTGGTCTACGAGGCCGCCGTCGGTATTGCCGACCTTGAGCAGGAAACACCCGCAACGACAGAGTCCGTATTCGCCATTGGCTCTCTCACCAAGTCCTTTACTTCGATCGCCATCTCGCAACTGGCCTCTGCTGGCAAAATAGACCTTTCCGCGCCGGTCAACACCTATCTTACCGATTATACCGGCCCAGCCAAAGATGCGCCTGTCTGGACCCTGATGAACCATACATCCGGCCTGGTGAACTACACGGCTCTGCCCGACTTTCCCCAAGGCACCCGGCAGAAGCTCACGCGCCAGCAAATGCGCAACATGTTTGAAGGCAAAGACCTGATGTTCCCGTCCGGCAGCGCGTTCAGCTATTCCAACTCAGGCACCTACCTGCTGGGCCTGATTGTGGAGGCTGTCTCAGGCCAGACCTACGAGACCTACCTTCAGGAGAACATCCTTTCCCCTCTTGATCTGGATCACACCTATTATAACCGGCCTGAGCGTGTCATTCCGCACCGCGCTGAAGGCTATGTCGGCACAGAAAGCGGATATGAAAACGCTCCCCTTCTGGAACCGCTCATTCCCTTCTCGGCTGGCGCTCTCGCCTCTACGGTTCAGGACATTCAGCACTATATCGACACGGTTCACCGCAAGAACGCTCTCGGTGATGCAGTTCGCGACACGCTCTACACGCAGAAGGCTTTTCCGGATGGGGAACCGAACCCCTATGCCCTCGGCGCACTGGTGATCCGGGAATGGGAAGGCCACCGCAAGATTGCCCATGCCGGCGACATTGACGGCTTCTCAGCCTACATGGCGTATTATCCGGATGAAGACGTCTCCATCGTCGTCCTGGCGAACACGCGGGACGTCTCACCCACACCTGTCGGGATCGAGCAGAAGATCGCCCGTATCATCTTTGGCACGCCGCGCCCGGAAGGCTCCGCTGCACCGCTGACAGAAAACGAAATCGCCACGCTTGTCGGTGATTACAATATCGGACGTATGCGGATCGGACTCGACCGGGTCGGCATCGTCGAGCAGGATGGCGGCCTGGCCCTTCGTTTTGGCGGAACGGCCGCACCGGGAGATGCCATCCCGCTGGTGCGCATATCCGGAATGACCTTTTACGCCGCCCATGACGACGAGATGGTGTTTTCCTTCAATAACGACATCGGTGAAGGCGCAGCAGACCTGACTGTCGATTACACTGGCGGCACCTTTGCCTTTTACAAATCCAACGAATGAGGAGCGGTCACGAGATGCATGACCTGAATCTGGAGCAGGCGCGGCAGAGCTATGAACAGAATGGCGTCTGCATACTGCGCGGCGCGTTCGACAAAGTCTGGCTCGACCTCGTCGAGGAAGCGATCGAAGAGGCGCTGAACAACCCGGGGCCCAATGCCGAGCGATATGGTCCGGCCGGAGCGGAGCTGTTCTTTGGCGATCTCGACATGTGGAAGCGCTCGCCGCGCTTTGAAAAATTCGTCCGGGAATCACCTGCTGCCCGGCTGGCCGGTGAGATCATGGGATCGAGAACCGCGACCTTCCTATACGACCAGTTGCTTGTGAAAGAGCCCGGCTCTCAGGAGCGCACGCCCTGGCATCAGGACCAGCCCTACTGGGCTGTCAGCGGCTGGCAGGTCAGTTCCATCTGGTTGCCGGTGGATGAGGCGCCGAAGGATGTCGCGCTCCAGTTCGTGTCCGGGAGCCACAAATGGGGCCACGCCTATAATCCTGCCCACTTTGCAGATGGCACCCCCTATACAGGCACCGGCCTTCCCGAATTGCCGGACATTGAAGCCGAACGCGACAAGTACGACATCCTGGCCTGGGATGTTGAACCGGGCGACTGCCTCATTTTTCAAGGCATGGTTGTCCACGGCGCACCGGGCAATCCGAGGGCTGGCCGGCGGCGTGTCCTGTCCACGCGCTGGCTTGGCGATGATGCAAGATACCGGCAGCCCACCGGCGAGGTTGCCATTCCGACCACCCTGCCTGACCTGCCAGACGGCGCCCCGTTCACAGGCGAGGAATACCCAACCGTATGGCGGGCTGGGCAAACCTAATCGAGCGGCAATTCCTTGCTAAGCGCGGCCAGCTTAGCGGCAGTGCCGCGCAAGCCTTTCGGAATCTCTGCCGCCGGATACAGGGCACGATACCAGATGACACTCAACGCATCTGCCAGAGCCTTGTCAGTCGGAACTATCTTGTCCGTCAGTTTGAGCAGGTTCTGGTCGGGATAGATCACGAGCCTGCGTACAAGTTCGTCCATCATCGACCCAAGCGCATAGGTCATCAGCAGCATTGCATCTTCGTCGACGGCACCGCCGGGATAATGGCGGATGACACTCCGGGACACACGCGAGTACCAGTCACGGTTGACCTTCTGCACCAGTGTAGAGAAGTCCGGATGCTCATCTACAACCTGCAACATGCAGCGCATGAGCCCCGCATTGGCGCGAGCCAGCCGGATAAAGCGGTAATTCGTTTCACGGATCGTCTCGAATGCCGTCCGGCTGGCGCTTCCAACAGAGCCTCCGGGTGGCATGAACTCGACAAACTCTGACAGGACCGCCAGCGCCGCTTCGCTCTTGTCCTTGAAGTAGACATAAAAGGACCCATCCGCGATGCCGGCTTCCTGCGTTATGTCCAGCACACGCATCGAGTGATAGCCAAGACGTTCCAGCATGCGGGCCGTGGCAACCTTGATACGGCTGCGCGTACGTTCCCCCTTCCGGCTCGGAGGATCCTCCTGCAGACGCAGGTTCAGCGTATCCACAAAGCTTGAAGGTTCAGCCGGCGGGGAATCATCGGAAACTGAGGTCGCGTTCATGTTGCTGGTATAACCATACACGCCGTCTTGCGACAACCTCAATCGCCTTGCCGGCGTAATCGGCCATCACTCCTTGTGAAGCACGCCTGCAGCGAGGAACCCGCCATCTACGGCCAGCACATGACCGGTGATGTAGGCCGCTGCCGGGCTGGCCAGGAACACGGCGGCAGCGGCAACCTCATCCGGTGTTCCGTACCGGTCTGCCGGAATGGCACGCCGGTACACCCGCCGCGTGGTCTCGCTGTGCATTTTCGCAACCAGGTCCGTCTCGATAGCGCCGGGGGCAAGGGCGTTTACCGTCACGCCATTTGTCGCGAGTTCTACGGCCAACACCCGGGACAGCATGATTACTCCACCCTTTGCACTCCCATAAGCTGCGCGGCCTGTACCGCCGGCAATGCCGGCGGTCGAAGCGATATTGACGATCCTGCCATACCCCGCAGCTTTCATCTTCCGGCCAGCTGCGCGGCAACAATAGAAGGCGCCCGAAAGATCGACATCGATCATCCTCGCCCAATCGTCATCACTTGTTTCGAGAAAACCACGCTCGAGACCGATCCCGGCGCTGTGAACCATTACCTCCAGCCGACCACCGCCGAATTCCGACGCAGCTTCAACCGCCACATTGCACTGTTCACTGGAACTCACATCCAACGGGATACAGATCACCTGCGCGCCAATCGCTTCGAGCGCTTGGCGCGCCACATCCATCTGGCTCTGGTCGAGATCGGCAATCGCAATTCTCGCACCCTGCTCTGCCAGTTGTCCGGCGATGGCAAAACCGATTCCACGCGCCCCGCCGGTAACAAGCGCCGTCTGTCCTTTAAGTGCTGACATGCCCATCATCCCCAGAATTCTGCCTGTGGCGCATGAACCACACCGTTCATGTATCGCGCAGCATTGTTGTAATCGTCCGCAAGTAGAAGCGGCCCGTCGAGATCTGCAAAATCGCACATGGCAGCGAGCGCCAGCGCCGGAGCCATCGAAAGCGATGTTCCCGCCATACAGCCCACCAGCGTCCCCAAACCATGCCGGCGCGCCTCGGCCAGCACGGCAAGTCCTCCGGTCAGACCACCGGCCTTGTCGAGCTTTATGTTTACGGCATCGTACCGCCCGGCCACCCCTGCGACGTCTTCCGCTGAGAAGCAGCTTTCATCCGCGCAAAGTGGAACCGGCGACCGGAAATCCGACAGACAGGAATCCTGCCCGGCAGGAAGAGGCTGCTCCAGCAGGACCAGCCCCATTTCGGCGAGCGAAGGGACCACTTCCTGCAATCGCTCGAAACTGAGATCCTGGTTGGCATCCGCCATAAGGATCGCATCGCCGCGGGCGCCCCTTACTGCCCGGACCTGCTCGATGATCCCCGGGCCGTTGACTTTCAGCTTGAGCCGATTGCCCGCTACCTCACGCGCAGCCGCAGCCATGGCGTCCGGTGGGCCCAAACTGATCGTCTCGAACGTATCCACAGGCCCGTCCGGACTACCGATCAGCCTACGGATTGAGGTCCCGCCTTCCTTACATTGCAAGTCCCAGAGGGCGCAATCGAGGGCATTACGCGCAGCATAAGAGTCAAGCCGACCACAGATAGCTTTTGCCGTTTCCACGTCAACGAAGCCATCCCCAAGAGCGGCGAGCGCCTCTGCACCTGTCTCTGGTGTATCCCCCCGGAAGAAGACGCCGATGCCTTCGCCCCGGCCGCGAAGGTCGCCGGAAGTCAACTCGACGGTCAGAACGTCGATGGCAGTGAGTTCGGCAAATGCAAATTTCAAGGGCTGCTTCAGGGCCCAGGAACTCTGAGCGAACGTCATCCGGATCATGGGGCCGGCATCCGTGCCGGAACCGAGAGAAGCGCATCAACGATCCGCCCAGCACCCATTCTGATGGGGTCAGTAACAGGGAAGGCAAACGCCTCCGTCATCTCCTTGCAAAGCCTGTCTGCTTCGGCTTCACCGAGGCGGCTTGTGTTCAAGCTGATCGCTGCACACCGCACGCCGGGACTGGTCAGCCGAGCGGCCTCCAGATAGCGATCGATGGCAAGGCCGACATCCGGGATCGGGAAATCTTCAAAAAATCCGAGCCGCTCACGGCCCGCCTCATGGCAAAGCACGATGGCTTCGGGTTGACTACCATGCAGAAGACCAAGTGACACACCGGCATAAGCGGGATGAAAGATTGAGCCCTGTCCTTCGATAATATCCCAATGGTCAGGGGCATTGGTGGGAGACAAAAACTCCGCTGCGCCTGAAATGAAATCGCTCACAACACTGTCGATTGCGAACCCCTTGCCCGAAATCAGGACTCCGGTCTGACCCGTCGCGCAAAAGTCCGCCTGCTGCCCGCGTTCGCGCAATTCGCGCCAGATAGCCAGCGCCGTGTATTTCTTGCCGACGGCACAATCTGTCCCCACCGTCAGCACGCGCCTGCCGGTCCGGGGTTTCCCTGTACCGATCGGAAGCTCGGACGGCGGATCGCGAAGATCGACCAGCTTCCGGGATCTCTTGTCTGCGAGCGCGGCGAGCTTTGGATCCGAACGAAGTCGCTCATGCATCCCCGCGACAACGTCCAGCCCGGCATCCAGCGCCTCGCTCAGCGTCTGCCGCCAGGTTGACGGAATCGTCCCGCCGACATTCGCCACGCCGATAACCAGCGTCCGTGCACCTTTCGCGGCCGCCTCAGCTGGCGACAGGTCCGGCAGCCCGAGATCGATCGCCTGATCGGACAGTCGGCACTGGCCGAGACAGCTTTCAGGTGCCCACTGGACAATACCGATCCCCGTTTTGGCCATCAGAGGTCGTGTCTCGTCGCCGAGGAACACCAGATATGGCGACTCTACCCTGCTCATTCCCATTACTCCGTGAGCGGCTTCCCGGCTCCAGGTCAGAAGCTCTTCTCGACCCGCACGCCCCAGGTCCGACCGGGCGCAAGCTGAATGTAGGGCCCGACCTGATAGGTGATGTAGCGGGTATCCTGCAGGTTGTTGACAAAGCCTGTGAAGCTCCAGCTGTCGCCCTCGACACCAAGGCGAAGGTTCATCAGCTCAGGCGACTCTGACTCGATCTGGTTCGCATTGTCCTGATAGCCGTCCCAGGAATTGCTGTAGCTGCCATAGGCCAACAGGCTGATCCCATCGGTTAGCGGCTTACGGTAGATCGAGTTGATGCTGAAGCTCTGCTTGAAGCTTCGCGGTACCTGGTTTGCGGAATAATCGACTTCCCCACCCCCTGGCAGCGGCACAATGAAACTTTCATAACTCGCATCAAGGTACCCATAGGCCAGATTGACATCGAGTCCCTTGAGCGGGCGCGCCGAAAGCTCTGCCTCCAGACCGGTCGACTCGATCTTGCCGGCATTGATACCGAGCCCGTTCACACCGGCCGGGAATGTCGGATCAATGACGGATTCGTCGACAGAGATCAGAGCGTCCTTGCGGGTCTGCGAGAATGCTGCCAGCGCCAATTGGGCCCTATCCCCGAGCTGCGCTTTCAGGCCTGCCTCGTAGCTGATGGACGTCTCGCTGTCGAAAGGCAGGTACTCCGGCTGGCTCGCGCCTTCATTGATGCCGCCCGCCTTGAAGCCGGTCGAAACGGTGCCGTAGAGGAGTACAGAATCCGAGACATCAAAGCTGAGCGTTCCGGCGGGAGACCAGTTCTCGAAGACCGGATCCGTGGCGACCGAATAGTTCAGGGAACGGCCGACAATGGCGACACAGGCAGTGCAGCCCGGTGTCGCCTGATCGAACGCAACGTCCCGCTCGTCCCTTGTATAGCGAAGGCTCGTGTCCAGCGTCAGCCGGTCCGTCAAATCGAAAGTCAGCTCCGCGAATGCCGCAAAGGAGAGCAGATCCTGATCATTGTCCAGTTCGAACAGGACACTGTCCAGATTATCTCCTCTGAGGCCACCATTGTCCGGCGGGAAAAAGGCACCAAGACCGGGTACGCCGACCGAGATCAGGAAGTCCGTATTGAAGAAGGACTCTTCCTTCAGAACGGTCGCGCCGACCAGATAACGGAAGCGGCCATCGTCTGCCGAGGCGTAGCGAAGCTCACCGAAGAAATTGTCGAGTGTGATATCGCGAGTAGACGTCTGCAAATAGGCGCTCGAAAAGTCGGTATCGTCCTGCTGATAGACGTCGATCGACCGATAGCTGAGGATATTGGTGAGTGTACCTGTGCCAATGGAAAGGTTCACTTCGGAAGAGAACTGCTGCTCTTTGGCATTATAAGGCGTTTCGGTGTTGTAGGAGAGTTTCCGGGGATCCTGCCCTACCCGGAAAACAGCCGGCGTTTGCCCTTCATCATCCCGGTACAGACCCGTGAAAAGCACTTCCAGCCTGTCTGAAGGCTGCCAGAGAACGCGCGCCCGCGCGGACAGGCGCTCCTGTTGGTCGAGTTCCTGATTGAGGAAGACGTTCCGGGAAAAGCCCTTGTCCTGATTGATCGCCTTGAAGCTGAGGCGGGCAGCAAGCGTCTCGCTGAAAGCATAGTTGCCCATGCCGATCAGCTCCACCCGGTCCATGTCGCTGACCTGCAGGTCGATTTTCGCCCCGTTTTCGAACACAGGACGGGCCGTTCTGATATTTACGGCACCACCGACAGCATTGCGTCCATAGAGACCGGCCTGCGGTCCCCGGAGGACTTCCACCTGCTCCAGATCGTACAGGTCCGACAGGCTGGTCACCGGGCCACCGACATAGACGCCATCGCGGTAAACGCCGACGCCCGGCTCTTCGGTGGAACGCTCCCGGCTGACACCGCGGACAGCAATATTCGAACTCACAAAGTCGCCACCCGGTTCGAAAGACACGTTCGGGCTGAGCGCGACAATGTCCGTCACGCTTTCGAGCGCGCCGGTTTCGATCAGGTTCTTTCCAAAGGCTGTAACAGCGAGGGGCGTGTCGGTAATGTCTTCGACCCGGCGGCGCGCCGTGACGGTGATAACGTCGAACACGGCCTCATCAGAGGCGTCTACCTCAACTGAAGTCATGTCCGCCTGTGCGTGTGCCCCGCCAGGCAGGCACACCGCTACGGCCACACCAGCGAACAGTGCGAGCTTCCATGACGGAACACCGGCGGAATTACTTTTGAGCGGAAAATTCATTCTCTTACCCCTATATTGGTCACGCAAATGCGCTCAGCCCCCGCACTCAGTCGGCATCCGCGCTGATCTTCATTTACCACATTTACAAAAATTGAGGTCATTTTCAATATTTTTTTGACTCATGCGCCCCTCCCCGCGCTCACCGCCTCAAATATGGTCACTTCGATGCTGGCATGACGCGCATGCCCGCGCCAGGAGCTATTGCTCCCCCAACAGGGTTATCAGGCTCATCGTAAAGACGATCGCCTCCTTCTCGACGCCGCCCCTGTTGGTTGCAAGAGCAACCACCCGTCCGGTTTCAGGCTCCATCATGAGTATTGCCACCGCGCCCTCTGATGTGCCTGAATGCCAGTACACTTTGTGCTGTGAGGCCTGCGCCATGAGGCTCTCATACAGCGCATCAGGAATATAAGCGCGCCTCGCCTCGATGAACCTTGCGAAATCGACATAAAGCCCAAGACCATAGTCGATCGCAGTCCCGTCCTTTAGCAATGCGGGCGCGAACATCTCACTCCTCGCCTCATCCGTCACGAAGGCGCCATCCATCAGAGCAGCACCAAAGCGCGCCAGATCACGGGTCGACGCAAGCATTCCGGCACCGGCATATTTGTAGCTACTGTCGCTGTAGGGGGCGTTGACCAGCAGGCCTTCCGCATCAAGATCGTAGTTCCTGGCACGCCAACTGATCACTTTGCGCAAGTCATCAAGTGCGACCTGTTCCAAGCCCAGCGGAGTCCAAACCAGTTCCTTCATAAGTGACTGGAAGTCCTCGCCCGACGCCCGCACCATCACAGCGTCCATCAGTGCGTAGCCATAGCTGGAATAAATAAACTGCCCACCTGGAACACATTCCAACGGGTCCTCACGGAACAATTCCAGAGGTGCGATGGAATCCTCATAATGCGTATAAGAGATCCCTTCGCCGTCCCTGTAGCCTCTCACACAGCCCGTATGAGACATCAGCTGGCGCAGAGTGACGTCTCGCGCAGGGCCGTCGAAATCATCCAGATAGGCAGACACTTCGCGGCCAAGATCGATCTGACCGCTTGCCACCATCTTCAGGGCCGCAGCCGCGGTCATGGTCTTCGAGATGGAGCCGATACGGTTCAACGTATCGGTCCGCATAGGAACCTGCTGCTCCAGATCTGCAAAACCGATAGCCGTATCTTCAACAATTTCCCCCTCTTCGATGACCGTCAGGGAGACACCGGGCAGCTGGAACTGCTTCGCAAACCCCGACAGCGCCTCACGGACGTCCGCCGAAGTCTCTGCCATCGCGGCGCAGGTCTGCATGGTCATCATTGAGATCAGCAGGATTATGACACGCATATACTTACTCCGTGGCTCATATCGGCCGCCGAGGGTTACCTCGCTGATACTGTTGATCAAAAGGCATCAGCTCAAATTAAAGCGACCCGCAGACACTGCGATTAGCTCCCCTCCTTTCTTTATTTGAAGGTGATGTCAATTTTTATCTTTGGGATAGCTGATACGACAATCACTGCAGGGCTGCTATCAGACAAATTCAAAGCAATTGCCGCATTTGCGAACAAGCAGGTTTCGGACTTCGAGAAAAGCGCCTCCAAGGAGAGCAGAGTCATTTAACGATTTGAACCTGGCCCTGCTCTCGATGTTTCGTTGATGATTGAAGTGATTGTATACAGACGAATGGACTTACGCGAATTTCTGCAAACTTCGCATGCACCTGAAATGAGACATCGCCCGCTCGCGTGAGCGGAAAGGAAGGTGAGAATTTTCGGCACAATTGTTCATGCGGCGACCGGTTTCACGGCGGTGAGTATTGCTGATCTCGCGCATTGCAGCACCATACGAGAGAAGCCTGTCGCTCACCACAACTGAAGGATTGCCATATCGCTTCATGGCTTTTCTCATGAATTCCAGCGCTGAAGCCTTGTCTCTTTTCTTCGTGACAAAGCACTCCAGGACCTCACCTTCGTGGTCCACTGCATGCCACAAGTCGTGCGTCTTCTTACGGATCTTCACAAAGATTTCGTCCAGGTGCCACTGCCATTGCGGCGATTGCCTCATTCTTTCCGAACGGCGCTTCTGTATTTTGTGAGCGAAATAAGTGCCAAAGCGATCCACCCAGTGCCTGACCGTTTCATGGCAAATGTCGATGCCTCGCTCGTGAAGCAGGTCTTCTACATTCCGCAAAGATAGCGGAAATCGAACCTACATCATTACAGCAAGTTGGATAATTTTCGGGCGATGTTTTGAAGTATCGAAATAGGTTTTGGCTCATTGTTTGAGCTTAAGCATCAGGATTGACTGCCTCAAGCTCAGTTCCGCTGACAATGACCGAACAAGAGCCGGCGGGCCTGCTCTGATGCGACATTATATAAAGGGAATAAATTTAACATATCAATTGATATCTGAATTTCACCCACTATCTATCTTTCACAAGGTCGCAACGTTCAACACGGCCAGATGACAAATAGCGGAGCCTCACATGACCCATGGCACACAATTCGGCCCTTTCACTCCTTCCACTGCTCCGGATGGTTTCGAGCACGAACCTGATGCCACAGCGGGCTATTGGAGCCACCGGGCGAAGAACACCTTGCCGCCCCCCGACTTCATTGGCCCCTATGCCCGGCACCGCCCCCTCCCCACGCCCGGCGTGGAAGACCGGAAAGCCTGGATTATCGGGGGCGGCATTGGCGGGCTCGCTGCAGCATTTTACCTGATCCGGGACGGCCATATGCCGCCCTCGCATATCACCGTTCTTGAAGAGATGGATGTTGAGGGCGGCTCAATGGATGGCGCTGGCAACCCCGATGAAGGCTACCTTATCCGGGGCGGGAGGGAGATGAACTGGAACTATGACACCCTGTGGGACATGTTCCAGGATGTCCCGGCCGTCGAACTGCCTGAAGGCTATTCGGTCCTGGATGAATACCGCCTGCTTAATGACAACGACCCCAACTATTCCAAGGCGCGCCTGATGCGCAATCAGGGGGAAATCATTGACTTCAAGGATATGGGGCTGACCAAATCCCAGCAATGGGAAATGATCCGTCTGATGCTGAAGAGAAAGGAAGACCTCGATGAGGTCACCATTGAGGAATACTTCTCCAAAGGTTTTCTGAGCAGCAATTTCTGGGCGCTGTTCCGCTCCATGTTTGCTTTCAAGAACTGTCACAGCCTTCTGGAAACCAAGCTGTACATGCACCGCTTCCTGGATTCCGTTGACGGTTTCGGGGATTTGTCAGCCCTCGTTTTTCCCAAATACAATCAATACGATACCTTCATCAAACCGCTGGCGGACATGCTGCGACAGAAGGGCGTGCGCTTTCAGTTCGACACGCGCGTGCAGGATCTGGAGCTGAGCGAGACCGGCGCGCGAAAAACCGTGACCGGCATTCTCTGCACTGTCGCAGGTGAGTCGCAACGCCTGGAGGTCAGTGACACCGATCTCGTCTTTGCCCTGACAGGCTCGATGACGGAGAACACCGCCTATGGCGATCTGGAGTCCGTGCCCCAACTGACGGTCGGACGGCATGAGCCCGGCGAGCAAAGCGGCTGGACGCTCTGGCGGAACCTGGCGGAAAAGTCAGATGTCTTCGGCCATCCTGAAAAGTTCTATGGCGATACCGACCAGTCGATCTGGGAGTCCGCCACCCTGACCTGCAAACCCTCGCCTCTGGTCGACAAGCTCAAGACGCTTTCCGTCAATGATCCGTATTCGGGACGCACCGTGACAGGCGGCATCATCACCTTCACGGATTCGAACTGGCTGCTGAACGTGACGTGCAACCGGCAGCCCCATTTTCCCGATCAACCCGAAGACACGCTTGTCTTGTGGGTCTATGGCCTGCTGATGGACCAGCCCGGCAATCATGTCGGCAAGACGATGCCGGAGTGCACGGGGCGGGAGATTCTCAGCGAACTCTGCTATCATCTGGGCATCGAAGACCAGATCGATGACGTGGTCGCCAACACCAAGGTGCGCACCGCGCTGATGCCCTATATCACGGCACAATTCATGAAGCGCGCTGCCGGCGACCGTCCCCGGGTCGTGCCGGAAGGATGCACGAATCTGGGCCTGATCGGGCAGTTCGTCGAAACCCGCAACGACATCATATTCACCATGGAGGCTTCTATCCGCACTGCCCGGATCGGGGTCTACAAATTGCTGAATATTCCCAAGCAGGCGCCTGATATCAGCCCAACCCAGTATGACATCCGCAATCTGATCAGGGGCGCGCGCGCCCTGAATAGCGGCAAGCCGTTCCTGGGCGAGAGATTGCTGCACCGGTTGCTGGATAAGACCTATTATGCGCACATCCTGCCACCCTTGCCTGAACCCGATACCCAGCGTCGTGAAGCCTTCGAGGCCGAAGTCGATACTCTGGCTGCCAAGGGCGGCGCCGCGCTGAAGTCGCTAGGGAGCTGGATTGCCAACGTCCGCAAAGGGTTTGAGTGAATTGAGCTCTGAACCCAGGGTCACAGCCAGAAGAGCCTCGCCATGACACATGCGCCCCGTCGACTGTCGCGGCAGGAACAGCAACAGCGTACACGCGAGCGCCTTCTGGATGCGGCCGAAAGCCTGTTCGCCGAAGGCGGGGTCAATGCGACCTCGCTTCGGACCGTGTGCGAGAAGGCAGGGTTCTCGCAGGGGGCTTTCTATTCCAACTTCGCAAGCAAACAGGACCTTTTGCTCTCGGTTCTCCAACGTCATATCGAACGGGAAGCCGTCCTGCTGCAGTCTCTTGTGAAATCCGCATCGAGCGATACGCTCGATCACGCTCTGGAAGGGTTTTCAAAGCATCTCACGGCGATCGCAGAGAAAACGCAATGGTCCTTGTTGGCAATCGAACTGCAATTACAGGCGCAGCGGGACGCCGATTTCGCCGCGCAGTGCGCTCACGCGCGCAACGCTAGCTATGAAGCCCTGGCCTCGGTTCTGGACACGCTGAAAACGCGCTTCAAGCTCAGCTATCAGCTTCCAACAGGGCAGCTTGCGATCAGCCTTTACGCCCTGTGGTCCGGACTCGTTCTGTTTCAGTCAAGAGATGAGGCGACATCTCGTGCGGACGTACTTCTGACCTATCTCAGAGGACTGATTACGTCACCCAAACCTTTGACGGGGTGAGACTTACAATGCGAACAGTCCTGTCAGGGGAATGCGAACCAGTCTCCGTCATTAGCGGACAAGCAGGTCCTAAGCAACGAGAAGGCAGTGCCACTCGCCAAGCACAGCATCCCGTTTCTGTTTGAATCGGATTCGGGAGTTAATGTGCCTTTCGAAATTAAAGTGATTGTGTACTGACGAATGGATTGAAGCGAATTTCTGCAAACTTTGCATTCACCGGAATCGAGACATAGCTCACTCTCGCCTTCGGAATGGTACGTGTGAATTTTCAGCGCGGTTGTTGAGATGCCGGCCAGTTTCTTGGCAGTCCTCGTTCCCGATCGCCTTGGGACTGCCTTAGCGCTTCATGGCTTTTCTCATAAATTTCAATGCTGAAGCTTTATCGCGAGTTTTCGTGACGAATGACTCCAGCGCCTCCCCCTCATGATCAACCGCCCGCCAAAGGTAGTGAGTCTTCCCTCGGATACTCACGAAGACATCGTCCAAGTGCCACCGCCATTGTGGGCTCTGCCGCATGCCCTCCGACCGGCGCTTGCGGATCTTGTGCGCGAAGCAAGTGCCGAACCGATAGACTCAATGCCTCACCGTCTCGTGGCAAATATCAATTCCTCGTTCATGGAGCAGGTCTTCGACGTTGCGCAGTGATAGTGGGGATCTGACATACAACATCACTGCAAGCTGAATGATTTCCGGTCACGTCTTGAAATAGCGAAACGGTGACTTGGTCATTTCCCGAAACTAGACGCTGGAAGTTTTCCCGCTACTTCAAGCCCTCTGACCACCACTTCCCCGCAGACTGGGACGAGCTGACGGCGCGCAACTACCTGGAGCTCTACGATACGTCTGCCGATCCGGCCGAACGCACGAACCTCGCCTATGAACCGGCTTACCAGACAGAGATCGAACGTCTCAACGCCCGCACGAACACCCTCATCCGCACTGAAGTCGGAGAGGACCCTGGGAATTTTGTGCCAATGTTTGCACGGTAGGAGCGGCGGGGACCGCCGGGGCCGGGAACGCGCGACTTCCTCAGGCCAGCGCGGCCTTCCAGGCGCTGAGCAGGCCGGAGGCATCCCCCGTCCCGAACACATAGCGGTCCGGCCGGACAAGGACTGCCTTCGCATCGTGCGTGCCAAGCCATTCCTTAATGCCCTCTCGGACATCCATGGCCTCACTCTCGCTGAGGTTCATCGTCCTGACGCCTTCCTGTTGCGGCAGCGCTCCGGTCCCGATCAGCCATGGTCCCGGGCCCAATTCGTCATCGAGGCGCGCCCCTGCACCCGAGATCCATTGCGGAAAATAGCTACCTGCAGCAGGGCTGCCGGCCAGCACGATGCCGGAGGCTATGCCCGGATACTCGGTGCGCCCATCAGGCGACATGCCTGCCGCCCTCGCGGCCAGCATCTGCCGGTCCCGCTCGGTCGCCGCCCCGGGATCGGTAATACACACCGTACGCCCCATCATCATGGCCATCTGGATCGTGGCCCGCGCATGCGGCTCCCGCTCAGCCTGGTAGGTCTCAAGCAGCGCGACCGGCGCTTGCCCGGAAGCGATCATCCCAAGCTTCCAGCCGAGATTTGCCGCATCGCGGGCCCCTGCGCACAGTCCCTGCCCGGCGAATGGCGGCGTCTGGTGCGCGGCATCGCCGGCGAGAAGAACTCGTCCGCGGCGCCATTCTTTCGCGACACGTGCATTGAATTGGTACACGGCCTTTCGTTCCAGCGTCACAGCACCCTGTACATCCCATGGCGCCAAGAGCTCTTCGATGAACTCATCTCGCATCACGTGTGCGGCAGACTCACCCGGAAGAAGCATGAATTCCCAGCGGTGCCGGCCTTCACCCATCAACACACAGGTGGTCGGCCGCTTCGGGTCGCAGATCTGCAGGTTCACCCTCGGCAGACGGTCAAAGTCATGAACAATCGCATCGATGACCAGCCATAGCTCATCAAAGTTCAGATCGTCGAGCTCAATGCCCGCCGCCGTTCTCACCGGGCTGCGGGTCCCGTCCGCCCCGACAATATAGCGGGCCGCAACGGTGCGCTGACCGTCCGGTGTGGAGAACCGGGCCATCACCCCGTCAGCTGTCTCCTCATAGTCCGCAAAGGACCACTGCACGTGCAGCGCGACGTTACCGGCTGCCTGCATCTGCTTGCGCAAGGCCCGTTCCAGCGAGGGCTGGTGGATCATGTTCGCCCGCGGCCAGCCGCCGGGCGCGATCCTGTCGGCCCCCTCGAAGCGCAGCAGGACCTGGCCGTCCGCCGTCAGGAAGTCATAATGACTGGTTGTGCGGCTGGTGGCAGCAATCTCCTCGGCCGCCCCGACCGACTGGAAGATCCTGAGCACTTCATGGTCGATATGGGCCGCCCTCGGGAGCGGATACACGTCCGCCTCCTTCTCGCAGACGATCACGGAGGCGCCGTACTGAGCGGCGATCAATGCCAGCGCAATGCCCGTCGGTCCTCCCCCAACAATGACGACATCGCAGTGCGCATCGGTCATGGCCTAGTCCTCCTGCGCCATCACGCCTTCAATGCTGCCAAGCGACTGGATCTCGCACCGAACGGTGTCGCCGGGCTTGAGGAACCGCTTCGGCTCCATCGCAGCTCCAACGCCGCCCGGCGTGCCGGTAAAGATCAGGTCACCCGGCTCCAGCGTCATTGCCGCGGAGAGGTGCTCGATCTGCGCCCAGATGTCGAAGACAAGGTGCTTCGTGTTTGAGTTTTGGCGCGTCTCGCCATTGACGGCGCAGCTGATCTCGAGCGCATGCGGGTCTGCCACCTCATCGGCCGTCGTGATCCAGGGTCCAATCGGCGCGTGCGTGTCGAAACTCTTGCCGAGCGACCATTGCGGGCCGGAATGCTGCCACATGCGCTCGGTGACATCATTGCCGACGCAATATCCGAAGACGTACTCGGATGCCTTCCCGGCCGGCACGTGCTTTGCGCGCTTCCCGATCACGGCAACCAGTTCGACCTCGTAATCGACAAAAGGCGCGCCGTGGGTGATCAGGATCGGATCGAAAGGCCCGTTGATCGATGTCTGCGCCTTGGTGAACCAGATCTGCCGGGCCGGTATCTCCATCTTCGACTCTTCAATATGGTCGGCATAGTTTAGCCCGATCGCCCAGATCTTGCCGGGCCGGGTAACCGGCGCCTGCAGGCGGACTGATGACAAAGGCTTGCCGGCGCCGGCAAGCACGACATCCTGCAGAGCCTCTTGTTGTTCATCCCAGCCAGCAATCAGCTCAATCATCGAACCGGCGAAACCGGCATCGTAGATCTCGTCGTCAATCACGACACCGATCCTGGCCGGGTCTGCCGGTGACTCGGAATAAGTTGCAAGTTTCATAGGGCCCCTCCCAGGGATATGTCCGCCGAGGTGACGGTTCTGAATGGCTGTGCGGTGCGGCACTGGCACAGGTTTATTATGACTGCTGGCCCGTCAGCATCGGGTGCTGCGCGCCCCATTGGACGGCAAGCAAATCTGTGAACGGCATCTTGTTCGGCGGGTCTGCGGCGGTGAACAGGTCGCCGTCGGTCCAGTGCTCCAGTTCGTGGCCCCACGGATCACGCCAGTAATCAAAGATCTGGCTGCCCATGATGTGACGGCCAACACCCCATGCCTGATCGCGGTCTTTGGACTTGAGGTGCGCATGCCCGAGCATGAGATCGTCGAAATGTGCGACTTCAAAGGCGGCATGCATATAGCCGGTCGGCTGAGGCAGCTGGGCAAGGAACAGGGTGTGGTGGTCCGTCGGCTGGTCGCCGCGATCGCACCGCATGAAGGCTCCCATGGCTACGCCGGGCGCCATTTCGATTTCGTCCGATGTCAGGAAGCCAAACCGCTCCTTGTACCAGGCCTCCGACTTACGGAAGTCCGATACATTGAGCACGCAATGCCCCAGGCGGAGGATATGCGAGGGCCCCTGCGCGAGGCGAATGGTCTTGCGAAGCCGTGGCCTCTCGGCGGCAGTGTTATGCGGCAGCGCCGTCTCAGGCGTTTCCGGAGACGATGCTTCCTGCCCCGCGACGACTTCCACCAGGAACCCGTCCGGATCGGTCAGGCGCACCACGTGCCCACCGCCCGGATCGGTGAGGGCCTCGATGGTCACGCCTTCTCCTGCCGCCAGCTTTTCGAGATCGGCAACACTCTCTGCCAGCAGGCCAATCGCCCTGAAGGCTGGCTCGCCCGGCTCGGTTGCGTGCAGGAACGACCGCCCGTCACATCCGCGACCATATAGTTTACCATTGTCTTCTGCGCATTCGAGGCCAAAATCCTCAAGAAAGGCGCGCATTTCCGAAAGGTCCGGCGCGGCAAACCGCACATGAGCGATATCCACGATCTTGATGACAGCTTCCACTTGAACCTCCCGTTTCGTTAATTGACTTTTTAGTCAAATATTGCTAAATGACTTTTCAGTCAAGCAGAGTCCATGATGCCAGCAGCCCCCACATCAAAGCGCAGCAATCCCCGCAGCACCCGTACGCGCCTCTCCCTTGTGGAGGCCGGACTCCAGCTTTTTGCAGAGCGCCCAGTGGATGCGGTTCCGATCGATGACATCGTCGCCGCAGCCGGCGTTGCGAAAGGCAGCTTCTTCAATCACTTCGAAGACAAGCAGGCATTCGCTGCGGCCATCGGCTCCGAAATCCGTATGGACGTTGAAGCGCGCATCGAAGAAGCAAACCGTGGCCTCGAGGATCCGCTGGAGCGACTGGTCGGCGGCATGCGCGTCGCGGTGGACTATGCACTCTCCGAGAAAGCGCGGGCCATCATCATGGCGCGCGGGTTCAACCTCGCGACCGGCAGGGACCATCCGCTGAACGCTGGCCTCCGCAAGGACATCGATGCCGCCTGCGCCATGGGCCTTCTTCGGAAGGAGGCAGACAGCGCAGGCCTGTTGCTCTGGCTTGGAGCCTGCCACTTCGTGGTGGCCAACGTCATTGAGCGCAAGCTAAGCCGCCCGAAAGCGGCCGCGCGGATGCAGGATATCATGATCATGTCGCTGCTCGGCCTCGGCGTGGACGAAACCCGGGCAGAAAGGTTAGCAACGGCCAGTGCGGCGCGGCTTCTCGCTTGAGCGGAGAGGTGCTGTCAGACAATCTCGAACCAGTCTCCGTTTTTTCGCGAACGAACAGACCTTAGGCGGTGACCAACTCGTGCCACTCGAGAAGAGCGGCGTCTCGTAGAGAGTTAAACCTGGCCCTGCTCTCGATATTCCTTTGATGATTGAAGTAGTTGTACACAGACGAGTGGATTGAAATGCACTTTTGCAAAATTTGCATACGCCGGAAACGCGAAATCGTTCGCCCCTGTCTTCGGACCGGCAAGTGTGAATTTTCCGCCCGATTGTTCAGATGGCGCTCGCACTCCTGGCGACGAGCGTTTCCGATCTCCTTTATGGCGGCGCCATAGGAGTGACAACGATCTGTCATCACAACTTGTGGGTTACCATACTACTTCATGGCTTTTCTCATGAACTTCAATGCTGAAGCCTTGTTGCGCGTCTTCGTGACGAAGGATTCGAGAACCTCGCCTTCATGATCGACCGCGCGCCACAGATAGTGAGTCTGCCTACGGATCTTCACGAACACCTCGTCAAGGTGACACTGCCATTGCGGACTTTGCCGCATGCCCTCCAACCGGCACTTGCGGACCTTGTGCGCGAAGTAAGTGCCGAAACGGTCGCCCCAGTGGCGAACCGTTTCATGGCAAATATCGATACCGCGATCGTGAAGCAGGTCTCCGACGTTCCGCAAAGACAGCGGAACCGGACACACATCATCACCGCGAGCAGGATAATCTGGCGATGTCTTGAAGTAACGCAAGGGGCTTTTCGACATCAATTGAGGCTAAACGCCCCTGCCCGCGCCTCCAGAACATTTGCCCTTACAATCCCCACGCTTTCAGTCTTCGAGCAGTTTCCGGCGGATGCGCGCCAGATCTGCGTCGCTGACGTCGAGTTCTTCGCGAACGAAGGCTTCAACTGAGCCATAGTCCTGATCAATCCGGTCGAGTACGGCTTCAATATAGGCCGGATCAGAGCGCATCAGCGGTGCGACAAGTTCCGGCGGCAGGCGGCGAAGATAAGCATAGGGACCGTTGTCCTGGCTGGCTTCATCATCCGCTCCAAGCTGGAACTCGGCGCTGTAGTCCACAAGCTTTTCCGACAAAGCATAATCGGCAACAACCGTTTCACGCGGAACGCCCAGCACCGAGAGTATCAGCGCGGCGCCAACCCCGGTCCGGTCTTTACCGGCGGAACAGTTGAACGCCAGCGGCGCGTTGTCATCCGCAAGATCCCGGAACAGGACGCGATAGGCCGGCGTCTGCTGCTCAAGGATTCCGGAGTATAGCTGCGCCATCATCGCCCGAACGTCTTCCGGCTTAACGTCCGGAGATGCAAAGACAGCCGCCAGCGGGTTCGCGTCGTCTTCCGCCGGATCCGGAAACGTCTCGTAGCTGATGTCGCCGGCCCGCCAGTTCGTTGGCTCAGAGGCACGCTCCTCACTGGTGCGGAAATCAACAATTGTCGCAATCCCAAGGCTGGAAAGGTACTTGTAGTCCTTGTCCGTCAGGCGCGTCATGGTGCCCGACCGAAACACGCGGCCCCATTTGACGTGCTGGCCATTTGTCGTTTCGTATCCGCCGAGGTCACGGAAATTCCGGCCACCTTCCAATGGCAGCAGCCGACTCGCAATCCGGACGGCTTCGCCATTTTCGGGCACGAGCAGGAAGTAGAGCCGCTCCTTGGATTCAGGAGCGGACAATTCAAACTTGCCATCCGTGTCGTCATCGGCGATCTGGCGTGCCTCGCCGACATCGCCTGAAGGGTCGGAAGTGACAAAGATATCTACCGGAGCCGCCGCGGCACTTGTCGTCCAGGTGATGTCATAGATGCCTGCATCAGGACGGACCACCACGTCCGCTCCGGAAATCTCGACGCGAGGCGCTGGTAAAGAAGCCTCGGGCGTAGGCGTAACAGCAGCCGTTGCGCAACTGGCCAGGAGGAGTGTCGAAATCAAGATCACAGAACGGGTCATGGCTTATGCCTTTCGGATAGAGGAATGAAAGGCGCCCCCGCTGTCCGGGGACGCCTTTGATTTGATCAAAAGTCGGCGCGCAGGCCCATCAGCCAGTAACGGCCATAGCCTTCGACCTGGTTTGGCGTGCGCGGCGTATCGGTGTAGCGCACGTCCGTCTCGTTCGTCAGGTTGTTCCCGTTGAGGAACACTGTGAACTGAGCGCCGCGTGTCTCAAACGGCAACGTGTAGCGGAGCGAGGCGTCGACCCGGGTCTCTGCTGCCCAGTACTCGTCCAGACCATCATTCTCGGTCGTCGACATCCAGTCGTCGCGATACTGATAGTTCAGGCGTGCGGAAAGGCCCCACTTTTCGACGTAGATGGATGCGTTGTAGATCGCGTCGGAGGTGCCCGGCAGTGAGTATTTTACGCCTTCGCGGGTCTTGAATTCGCTATCGAGCAGCGTGGCGTTGAAGTTGAAGCCGACACCGGACAGTGACTCTACCGGCAGGAAATCCGCTAGGTCGACAACCGCATTGACCTCGAAGCCATTCGCCCGACCATCCGAGCCGTTGAAGAATGACTTATAGTCCCACACCACGCCAGCGGCCTGCGCCGGGTCGATCAGATTGGCTTCGATTTCGCCGGTCTGTGCGTAGATGACATTGTCGATCGAGCGGTAGAAAGCCCCGACAGACAGCAGGCTGGCGTCGCCGTGATACCATTCCAGCGAAAGGTCGCCACCAATACTTTCTTCGGGATCCAGTCGCGGGTTGCCGCCGCTGGCCAGCGGACGCGGCGTGGCGAGCGGGTTCACGCCCACCGAAGAGCGCATCTCTGTATAGTTCGGGCGCGACACGCCAGTCGACATCGACGCGCGGAACTTCAGTTCGTCGGTCAGATCATAATTGAAGTGAACGCTGGGCAGCACGTTGACATAATCGTCGCTGTAGCTGTTCGGTGAGGACACACCCGAAGTGACTGTGAAGCCATCGGAGGTGTAGTCCGTGGATTCCATACGCGCACCGTATGTCAGGCTACCGCGGCCGAAAGTCGTGGTGCCCATGGCATAAAGCGCCAAGATCTTCTCTTCGATCTTGGTGGCCTGGTCCTCTGGCGCGGTCACGTCAGGGAAGCCACCGATTTCTGCGGCCCAGTCTGCGCGCAGTTGCTCGTTCCTGTAATAGTGTCCGTTGATGGAGTTCGTGAAGTCCGAGTACCAGAGCGTGTCTGTCTCATATGAGCCGATATTGCTCGGCGCTGCGATATAGGACGCCGTCGGAACGAACCCCTTGCCCTTTCGGGTGTCATACTGGACCCCGAGCTTGACGACGGTGTCTCCGAACAAATCGGTGTCGCGGCTTGCATCGAGCTTCAGCTTGTTGGAATCGATGTCGAATGCGCCGGTGTAGAACAGGCCGAGCGTCGTCGCGTAATTGATGTCGCTAAGCGCCATCGGCGTGGAAGTGCCAGGCTGAACCAGGGTCAGGATCGGGTCTTCCAGATTGGAGATGTTGTAATTGACGCCAGCGACACCATACACAGAGTACGGAAGCGGAAGGTAGAGATTGTCTTCCGTCTTGGTGTAGTTGTAGCGAGCCTCCATATCCCAGCCGGAAAGCGCGAAGTCTGCGCCCAGCGTGTTGGTGAAGGTCGAATTGTCATATTGGCCGTATTCAAGCGCGCGCGTCACCAGCGCGACGACACCGTTCGCCTCGCTGCCTTCCGGCGCATCCTGCGTAGCGAAAGTGTACTGGTTGCGCTGTTCGGTATCAATGAACTCCGAGTTCAGCGTCGAGAAGAACAGGCGATCAACGGTATCGGACTGCGGCCGCACCTCAATTGTACCACCATAGGCAGAGTCTTCGCGCTCGACGAAATAGCTGCGGAAATCGACCGAATTGAGCGTAAGCTCCCCATTCGTCTCGTTAAGGCTGAGACTGTACTCGCGGTTGTCTGTGTTTTGAACACGCGCATTGTGGGAGCCGAACACGACAAGACCGAGCGTATCGTTCGACCAGGATGCCCGGCCATTGTATTTCTTCACGGGGCCGCCGCCCAGTTCCTGCTCTCCGTATCCTGCTTCAGCGGAGACGTGGAAACCTTCCTGGTCGAACGGGCTATAGGTCCGGATATTGACGAAGCCGGCGACAGCTTCGCCCGGCATGTCCGGTGTGATCGCCTTGTTGGCCTCGACTGCCGCGGTGATCACCGAGGGGAAGGCATCAAAGCGCGTCGTACGGCCATTTTCAGCACCGGGAATATCCATACCATCGAAGGCGATCTTGGTGTTGCGGAACGGCAGACCACGGAAGTTGATGTAACGCGCCTGGCCCTGGTCACGCTCGATCGCCAGGCCCGGCAAGCGGCCCAGCGAGTCTGCGAGGTTCTGGTCGGGAAAACGACCGATTGTATCAGCCGCGATAATGTCGACGACGTTTTCAGCGTTCCGCTTCGTTTCGATGGCAGCGACCTGGCTATCGCGGATTGGCGTTCCTGTCACGACGACGGTCTGCTGGCGGGATTCGGCATCCGTCCCTTCCTGGGCCCAGGCGGCTGGCCAGGCCAGCACTGAGGTCGCGAGCAAGAGGTTGAGCGCTTTGCGAGTTCTGAACATGGGAGCTTTCCTTGCGTTCTGGGAGTGCGCGGCGTTAATCAAAACTGAACGAATGTACCAAGATAATTTTTTGTGACGTCACGAACGATCAAAGAAGGCTACGAAGCGCTGTAGATCGTTTGTAATGCCAAAATTTACCGTTATTTACGCCAGGACCTTGACCCGGAACGGAAAACCCATTGATGAGAAGTCAATCAATAGCATCGGCATGGAATAGTTATGCCTGAACGAATGTATCAATCAGGCGCCCGTGAATCGGAAGCCATGCGGGCCGCGATCATTGAGGCCGTACTCAGTACCGTCAGGCAGGATGGCTTAGGTGATCTGACCGTCAGGAAGATCGCCACGCGACTTGGCGTTTCGCCTGCATTGGTAAATTACCATTTCGGCTCGCAGGCACTTCTGATCGAAGAAGCGTGCATTGTTGCTGATCAGCGCATCGAAGCTGCCTGGTCAGGCTGGACGCAGCTGATCTCCGACACGTCTACCAGGGAGGGTGACTTCGAGGCCTGCCTGTTTGCCGCCATCCGTGACCTTCACTGCCGGCTGGACCGCGAGCATGCGCTGCAGTGGCACGCGCTCCTGCGTTCAATACGGGCAAAGGCGCAGATGACCGCACATGCCGGTCAGGGGGCGGCCAGGATCTTCTGGGAAAACTTGCTTGAAACTGCGGGGGTCGATACGCAGCTTGCTGCCTCCTTGAGAGCTTTCTCACTCGGTGTGGGGTTCGGTTATGTGGTCGCTGGAGAGCAGTGGAAGTTCGATCCGTGGGCACACCGCCTGTGCGGAAGGTTTGCGGCGCGGCTTCAGGGCCGGCCGCTCCACCCGGATGGCGACAGCGCCTTTCGTCAGTCAGCCGCATCATGGAACATGGCTCCGGCCGCGCCGCAGAGCATGCATCCGACGCATGTCAAAATCATCAATGCCGCAGTCGACATCATCCTGAAAGACGGCGCCGAGGCGATTACGCACAGGTCGGTGGCCGCATCGGCGGGCGTTTCGCTCTCCTCGGTCACTCATTTCATCAAGGGAAAAGAAGAACTGCTGAAACAGGCTCATGACGCGCTGTTTCAGCGAACCCGATCACGAACAGATACGATACGTGCGGACAAAAAGCGGCCATCAATTGAAGCAATGGCCAACAGCATGTTCAGTCCGGACACCATTGACTGGTCGTTCCTGAAGGACCTTGCTGGAACATCTGGAGCAATGTTGACTGCAAGCGTTCAGGAGTCGAGTCGCAGCCATGTAGAAGGAACATTCGCCCGCTTCGGTGATACCTCGATGGACCTTCTGTCGAGAGTCGCGAATGAAGGTTCGGGGTTCGGTCGGCTGGATGCCCAGATCTTCAGTCTTTGCGCGTCCAATATATGGTTCGTGCAATTACTCGAAGGCATGGAGCCTTCGCATGCACTCCTGATACAGAACCGGTCGGATATGAAAAGGCTGATTGAGATTCTTTGTATCCCTAAACCGTGAAAGCGGTATTCGAACCATCAGTGGCTTGCCCAATCGGACTGGTCCAACCTTAAAGTTTGAGTCGGCGGTTGGTAAGTAGCAGCATCACGTAGCGATTTGAACCTGGCCCTGCTCTCGATATTCCTTTGATGATTGAAGTGATTGTACACAGACGAATGGATTGAAACGAATTTCTGGAGACTTCGCATTCGCCCGAAGCGAGACATCACCCGCTCTCGTCTTCGAAACAGCAAGTGTGAGTTTTTAGCGCGATTGTTCAAATGACGGCTACACTCCTGGCGCCTGGCATTCCCAATCGACTTCATGGCGGCCCGATACGATCGGCACCTAATCAGTCACCACAATCTGCGGATTCCCGTACCGTTTCATGGCCTTTTTTCATGAATTTCA
Organism: uncultured Hyphomonas sp.; assembly: GCF_963678195.1. Lineage (NCBI taxonomy): Bacteria > Pseudomonadati > Pseudomonadota > Alphaproteobacteria > Hyphomonadales > Hyphomonadaceae > Hyphomonas > uncultured Hyphomonas sp. The sequence goes on along the minus strand of NZ_OY782759.1, from coordinate 1,611,443 downwards.
ATGCTGTAGCTTTGTCGCGCGTCTTGGTCACAAAGGACCCGACATTTCGTAATGACAGCGGAAATCGGACATACATCATCACCGCAAGCTGGATGATGTCTGGCGATGTTTTGAAATAGCGGAATGGATTCTGGCTCATTTTTCGAGCCTATGCACCAAGATTGGCAGCCTCAAGCCCGGCTCCTTTGGCAATACGGGTGACCTTATTGCGCCGGAGCATGTGAAGAGTCCTGCCGGGCGTTGGAGATAATCCGCCATGCGATCTCGTCGGCAACTTCACCGGCAGGCCGGCCTTCATGGCAAGCCCGTTCGAGCACGTCTTTCGTGCGGTCATAAATCAGCTCGATGGAGGCATCGACAGTGTCGGTAGCATTGCGCCCAAAATATTCGGCGGCCACAACGATGATGCCGCCAGCATTGATGACGTAATCCGGCGCGTACACGATTCCACGCTCGTGAAGAATCCTGCCCGTAGTCGGCGTTGCCAATTGGTTATTTGCACCACCGGCAACGATACTGGCGCGCACTTTACGAGCCACACTATCGCTGATCACGCCACCCAAGGCGCAAGGCGCTATGATATCGGCCTCGCAGAGGAGAACACTTTCAGGAGCCGCGCGCTCGGCTCCGTAGAGATCACAGATCTCTTCCACTCGCGATGTGTTGATGTCGGCGACGATAAGGTTTGCGCCGCGTTCAGCCAGCTCTCGGGCAAGATTCCCACCAACACCGCCTAGTCCTTGTATGGCGACGCTCAAGCCTGCGAGGTCATCGCGGCCGAATTTCTTGTGTACCGCTGCCTGAATGCCGAGCCGCACACCTCGAGCTGTATAGGGCGAGGGATCACCGCCTGCGCCGGTGCCCGTCGAAAGCCCTGAAACATACCGTGTCTGGGTTGCGATGATTTGCATGTCGGCAACGGAGATTCCGACATCCTCTGCGGTCACATAGTCACCCTGCAGATTGTTCACCGCGCGGCCGAACGCTTCCAGCATCTGCCGGCGGTCCCCAGGCGTTTCAGGCGCAAGGATCACGGCCTTGCCACCGCCCATATCCAGGCCGGCCATCGCATTCTTGTAGGACATCCCGCGCGAGAGGCTCAGGGCGTCACTTATTGCACTCTCCGAAGAACCATAGGTCCAGTAGCGGCACCCGCCACCCGCAGGTCCAAGCGCCGTCGAGTGAATAGCTATGACGGCCTGCAGGCCGCTTTCCGGATCGCAAATACAGGTCACACGTTCATGGTTGTCGAAACAGGGATTATCGAACATTTCGAAACTCAGCTTTCTCGAAGATTGGATTGGAATAGGGGCAATGGACCACAGGCCTGGCAGGCGGCCCCATGGCGTAACGACTATGGCGGTATGACCTTCGCCAGTAAGGGAAAGTCATCACGCAACCTCAACGACCGGCGTATTAAGTTCGGCAAATAAAGCGTCCCTTCTAACACGCATCTTTTCGATATTGGCGTGCTTGACCGGGCCATATCCACGGACCTCGTCCGGAAGGTTCAAGAGTTTTGAAATAACGGGTGCATTGCCTGCCGAGAGCATCTGGCTTACTCGCTCGATCAGGGTTTCGTACTCTGTGATCAGCGCCCGCTCGTCTCGTCTTTCTTTCGCATAGCCGAAAGGATCGAAGGGCGTGCCCCTCAGCCCCTTTAAAGCTGAAAGCAAGCGAAATCCGTGACGCATCCATCCACCGAAAACGATCTTGTCGGGTCGGCCTGTCGCCTTGTTTATCCGTGAAAGGATGGGTGGTGCCAGATGGTATTTCAGCTTGAAGGGGCCATCGAACTCGGCGTTGAGCTTCTCCGAGAAGGTAGGATCGGCATAGAGCCGGGCAACTTCATACTCATCCTTGCAGGCCATCAGCTTGTAAAGATTGTTGGCGACGATACGCGATAGAGATTCGGGGTCAGGTACGCGCTTTCGCGCCGCAACGCGAAACGTCTCCACAGTGTGGCGATAGCGCTGTGCATAGGTCTGGCCTTGGTAAGAGACTAGCTCATTGGCGTGCGTCTCTATCAGCTCCTCAAGCGGCAGCTCTGATGGGTTAGGTGGCCGCCGGCCATCCTGGCGCCCGATCAAGGCGTCAACCTTTGCAATATTATGAGCCCCCAGCCGGCCCCATTGGAATGCGCGCTTGTTGGAATCGACAGCAACGCCATTCAACTCAATGGCGCGCAGGATCGACGCTGCCTGAAGCGGTAAGAGACCTTTCTGATAGGCATACCCGACCATGAAGAGATTGGTTGCGATCGCATCCCCAAAAAGCTCTCTCGCATACTCATTTGCTTGGAGGAAACTGACATCCTTTTCGCTGCTTGCCAGAACAAATTGCGACAGTGTCTCCTTGGCAGGAAAATACATCTCATTGTTTCGCGTAAAGGCAGCGACGGGAACCTCCTCAGTATTGATGACTGACTTGGTACGACCCCGGCCAATCTTGTTCACCGAGGAGGCCGCAGCAATCATGTCACAGCCAAGCAAGAGGTCAGCTCTTCCATCAGAAATCCGAGGCACATGTATGTCATCTGGCGAGAGCGCGATCTTCACATGTGCCGTTACCGCCCCATTCTTCTGCGAAAGGCCCGTAAAATCGAGTGTCGTGGCCCCCTTGCCCTCGAGATGCGCGGCCATCGACAGAAGACCACCGATCGTCAGAACTCCCATCCCCCCGATTCCGGCGACCAGAATGGCGTACTCGTTCTGTATCGGCGGGAGTGGAGGCTGTGGCAGACCAGAAAAATAGTCCCGCTCGAGCGCAGCGATATGGGATACGTCGGGCTTTCTAATCTCGCCGCCAATCACCGACACGAAGCTCGGACAGAACCCTTTCACACAGGAATAGTCCTTGTTGCAACTCGATTGATTGATCTTCCGCTTACGACCGAACTTTGTCTCCTTTGGTTCGATGGAAATACAGTTCGACTGTACAGAGCAGTCGCCGCATCCCTCGCAGACACGATCATTTATGAAGATACGGCGGGCCGGATCTTCCATCAGTCCTTTCTTGCGACGCCGCCGTTTTTCCGCAGCGCATGTCTGTTCATAAATGATGACCGTGACGCCTTTCGTCTCACGCATGCTGCGCTGAACGCGGTCCAGCTCGTCTCGATCATGGCGTTCGGTTTTCGCGGGAATGGACTTGTCGCCACGATACTTTCCGATGTCGTCGCTGATGAGCGCAACCCGTTTCACGCCCTCGGAAAATACCTGACGAGCGATCTGTCCCGGTGACGGTGTTCCTTCGACCGGTTGCCCGCCAACCATCGCAACTGCATCATTGAACAGAATCTTGTAAGTTATATTCGCCCCGCTCACGACAGCCTGCCGGATCGCAAGAGATCCGGAGTGCTGGTAGGTTCCGTCTCCAAGGTTCTGAAACATGTGGTCCGATCTTGAGTATCGGTGCAGGCCCACCCAATGCATCCCCTCTCCACCCATATGGGTGAATGTCTCGGATCGCCTGCCCTGCCCCAGCACCATGATATGGCAGCCTATGCCGGCGCCGGCCGAGCTGCCCTCGGGAACCTTTGTCGATGTGTTGTGAGGACACCCTGAACAGAAATAGGGCGCGCGCGTTACCAGCTTTTCGTTGCGGTTCTGCCTGGGGACCTCTAATGGCGCAACAACGTCAGACACCTGAGCTTCTGCACTCGTCCCCTGCAGCCAGCGCACCAGCGCCCGTGCCACGATTTCGGGGGTAAAAACCCATATCTCTGGCAACAACACATCACCAGCGCGATCGCGCTTGCCGATAATTTCCGGACGTTTCGATTGCGGCCAGTTGAAGAGCTGTTCCTTAATCTGCTTTTCCAGTTGCGGTCGCTTTTCCTCGACAACAAACAGACTCTCCATGTCTTCTGCGAACTCGCGAATTCCGCGCGGCTCAAGCGGCCAGCTCATGCCGACCTTGAAGATGCTGATACCAATCTCAGCAAGCTTGACGTCTGAGAGGCCAACCAACTCAAGCGCCTGCATCAGGTCACTATGGGCCTTACCAGTCGTGACGATCCCGAGCCGCTTTCGGGGTGCGCTGAAGACTACGCGGTCGAGCTTGTTTGCATAGGCAAAGGCATGCGCCGCCGGTACGCGCTCTTCAATCATCCTGCGTTCAAATTCAAGCCGTTCGGCGGGCCAGCTCAGATGAACATCATAGTTGAAACCATGCAGCGGAACCGGGATGTCGGGAATGACAAAATCCGGAAGCTCTGGCAAGCTGATCGAAGCCGCGCTTTCAACCGTTTCGGTAATCGTCTTCATCCCGCACCAAAGTCCAGAATACCGCGACATCGCCATTCCCATGAGGCCCATGGAAAGGAACTCTTCAACCGAAGCCGGGAAAAGAACAGGCATGATCGCGGATTCAAGAATCTGATCCGTCTGGTGCGAAAACATCGACGATTCAGCGGCGTGATCGTCCCCGACAAAAGCAAGGACACCGCCATGCTTCGCGGTACCCTGGATATTGGCTTGGCGGAAAACATCGGCGGAGCGATCTACACCGTGCGCCTTGCCATACCAGTAAGTGAACACACCGTCTTTGGTCGTATCATTACGATAGTAGTCGACGAGCTGCGCGCCCCAGAGGATCGTCGCGCCAAGATCCTCATTGATCCCGGGCTCAAAGTCTATGTCATGCGCCCTAAGGTGTTTCCTGCTGCGCCAAAGCTCCTGATCGTATCCACCAAGCGGCGAACCGCGATACCCTGAAATGAGGCCGGCCGTATTCAGCCCGTTCTTCCGGTCGAGTTGCCGCTGCATCATGGGCAGTCGCACCAGCGCCTGTATCCCGGTCAGGAATACCCGCCCTTTTGCCGCCTCATATCTGTCAGCAAGCTGGTAATTATAGTCCGTGGCGGCCATGGGCTTCACCTCTTTCGAGCACATGGCCTTTCTAGCCGAACCCGCCTTAGGCAGTCATACCAAAGCACCCATCATATTTCTAATTATTTGGATCTTTTCACTACCAATACTTACCATCCAAGCGCATAACACTAATTCAAACTGAAATTGTAGATGGTTTACGAAGGCGTATTCCCCATGACTGAATTTACTTTGGATGCAACGGATCTGAAAATCCTGCAGATTCTCCAGCAGGATGGCAGCCTTTCGAATCTGGAACTTGCCGCCAAGATCGCCTTATCGCCGACACCCTGTTCCCGGCGCGTAAAACTGCTGGAGGAGGCAGGTTTTTTCAGAGGGAAGGTCACGCTTGTGTCGCCTGACGCAGTGGGGTTGCCTGTAACCGTGTTCGTTCAAATCACGTTGAGCCGGCAGAAACGTCGCAAGCTCGATCATTTTGAATCGGTAGTAAGCGGATGGCCGGAAGTCATGGAACTCTATCTCATGACCGGGGACTTTGATTATCTGCTCCGCGTGGTAGCTCCCAGTCTCGACGCGTTTCACACTTTTCTCATCAAGCTGACCGATATCGAAGAGATCAGCCACATCAAGAGCAGCTTCGCTCTTAAGCAGGTCAGATACAGTACGGCACTTCCGCTAGATCACCTTCTTTCCCGACCGAAGACCTGAAGCCTGGGTGATGGTTTTGAACGACATCGCAGGCCGCCGGCACTTCCTGATTGCCCTTCAGCATGGGACATCTCTTGTGAAGCATCCATCGCGCTGATCGCGGCACAACAAAAGAGGAATTTATTCCCAAACCTTTTAGCCACCCGCCAACCTGATCCGCCGCCCGGCGCTAAGATGGTTTGCAGCATTCACTATCGCATCCGTATCGATCTGGTAGTGAGAGTGCAGGTCGGGGATGGTCCCGGTCTGACCAAAGTGTTCAACTCCGAGCGGGGCGGTCATGTGGCCGGCGACAGAGCCGATCCAGGCGAGTGTGGCAGGGTGGCCGTCGGTGACGGTGATGAGGGTCGCTTCGCGCGGGACGTCGGCCATGAGGCGTTCGATCTGGCTCATGGCGGTGACGTGGCCGCGCGCCCGGGCGCGGCGGGCGGCTGTCCAACCTGAATTGAGACGGTCGGCGGAGGTCACGGCCAGCACGCCGATGTCGCGCCGGTCGTTTCCAATGCGGCCGGCCGCCTCGATGGCTTCCGGCGCGATGACGCCCTGATAGGCAATCACGACTTCGCAGTTTGGCCCCGGCTTGCGCAGCCAGTAGGCGCCGTCAACGACGCCGCGGCGGAACTCCGCATCATCGCGGTTACGGAGCCCGAGCTGCTCGATCGGGCGGGTGGAAAGCCGCAGGTAGACAGAGCCGCCGGTCTCGTCGCGCAGCCAGGTCCGCTCGTCCGGATCGTTCTCTCCCGAACGCTGGAGGTAGTCGAAGCTCCAGTCCATGATGATGGAGAGCTCATCGAGGAAGGCGGGTTCAAAGCTCACAAGCCCGTCCTGGCTCATGCCGATGAGCTGCGTGCCGACCGACTGATGGGCACCGCCTTCCGGCGCAAGCGTGATGCCGGACGGGGTGCCGACAATAATGAAGCGCGCATCCTGGTAGCATGCATAGTTCAGCGCATCGAGGCCGCGCGCAATGAACGGATCGTACACCGTGCCGATGGGCAGCAGCCGCTCGCCGAACAGGGAGCGGGTGAGGCCCGCCTGTCCGAGCAGCAGCATGAGGTTCATCTCTGCGATACCAAGTTCGAAATGCTGGCCTTCAGGCGAAAATTCCCACTTCTGCGCAGACGGGATGGAATTCTCTCTAAACGTGTCGGAGACTTCACGGCGCGCAAACAGCGAGCGCCGGTTCACCCAGCCGGTCAGGTTCGTCGAGCTTGTCACATCCGGCGACATCGTGACGATGCGGTCAGCGAGCTCTGACTTCGATTTCGCGAGCCCGTCGAGGATCTTGCCGAAGCCAGCCTGGGTTGCGAGCTCGCGGTCATCCAGCCATACCGGGCCGGGGCTTTTGACTTCCGGCGCGGTATAGCGCCGCGTGCCCTGTTTGAAGAAGGGTACGTTATCGAGGAAGACCTGCAGCGCGTCCTTGTCCTGGACGGTCGCGAACTTCTCCCATTCCTCACCTTCCGGCACGCCCATCTTCTTCTGGAAGTCCGCCATCTGTGGATTGTTCATGATGCCGCCATGATTGTCCTTGTGGCCGGCCAACGGCGTACCCCAGCCCTTGATGGTGTAGGCGAGGAAGACGGTAGGGCGGTCATCTTCAATCGCATCGAAAGCCTCGGTCAGCGTCTTCAGGCACTGGCCGCCGAGATTGTTCATCAGCGCATCGAGCTCTTTATCACTGCGCTTGTCGAGCAGCTTGGTGATATCGCCCTGGTCGCCAATGTCGTCCATCAGTCGTTTGCGCCACGCCTTGCCGCCCTGATAGGTGAGCGCCGAATAGTCCGAGTTCGGGCAGGTCTGGATCCAGGTTTTCAGCGCCTCGCCGCCCGGCTCCTCGAACGCTTCGCGCTGCAGGACGCCGTGGCGTAGCACGATGGTACGCCAGCCAAAGGCCTTGAAGATGGCGTCGATCTTTTCCCAGAGTCCCTCATGCACCACGCCGTCCAAACTTTGGCGGTTGTAGTCGATCACCCACCAGGTATTACGAAGGTCGTGCTTCCAGCCTTCTTGCAGGCACTCATAGACATTGCCTTCATCGAGCTCAGCATCGCCGACCAGTGCGACCTGCCGGCCGAGCCGCCGATCGCCGAGCCACCCCTTGGCGGCGATATAGTCCTGCACCAGCGAGTTGAAGGCGGTGGCCGCGACGCCGAGGCCCACAGAGCCGGTCGAGAAGTCGACATCGTCGGTGTCCTTGGTGCGGCTCGGATAGGACTGCGCGCCGCCATAGGCGCGGAAGGATTCGAGCTTTTCGTGCGTCTGGTTGCCCATCAGGTATTGCATAGCGTGGAACACCGGAGAGGCATGCGGCTTCACCGCAACGCGGTCTTCCGGCTTCAGCACGTGGAAATAGAGCGCCGTCATGATCGACACCATGGACGCGCAGGAGGCCTGGTGACCGCCCACCTTCACCGCACCGTCCTCTTTCGGACGGATATTGTTCGCATTGTGGACCGTCCAAGCCGATAGCCAGAGAAGGCGCTGTTCGATGGTTTTCAAGTGGGAAAGGCGTAATTTCATATTCGCTCTGCCGGATAAGACATAAGATGCCACGACCTCGCTTTGTCACATTGCTTGGCAACAAGCGACCTCAGACCCGTCACTCCAAGGAATCCCCATTTTCACGGGTATTGAGAAGGCTGTCGACCAGCTTGCTCGCACCGAACCGAATTGGGTCCGTCGCAGGACATCCCGTCTCTTTCTCCGCCGCAGCAATGGCGTCGAAAGCCGCCTGCTCGCTCAGTGCAGACGTATTGAGGCTAACGGCCACAACACGAGCGCCCGGGCACGTCAGATGCGCCGCCTGCTCATAAGCGGTAATCGCGGTACAAAGATCCGGCAGCGGATAATCTGGGTAATTAAAGACCGACGTGCGTGTGGGCTCATGACACAGGATCAGCATATCGGGCTGAGAGCCGTGCACCAGCCCGAGCGTCACCGGTGCATATGCCGGATGAAACAGAGACCCCTGCCCTTCGACGATATCCCAATGCGCCTGGTCAGCCGCAGGTGAGAGCATCTCTGCGGCCCCGGACACAAAGTCCGCCTTGACGGCATCTATGGGAACGCCTTGGCCCGCGATCAGAATACCTGTCTGGCCCGTGGCGCGGAAATCAGCGTCATAACCTCGGACACGCATTTCCTGCGTGATAGCAAGTGCGGCGTATTTCTTTCCGAGTGCGCAATCGGTGCCCACCGTCAGGACACGGTGGCCAGTACGCGGTTTCCCGCTAGCGATCGGAATCGCCTTGTCGTAATAACGTATATCGTGAAGTTCACAGCCGTATTGATCCGCAGCTTCAGCGATTTCAGGAATATCCGCGAGGCGGTTGTGCAGCCCCGAAACGATATCAAGTCCCGCGCGTATCGCTTCCAGAATGTAAACCTGCCAACTCTCGGGAAGTTCGCCGCCTGTCGGTGCGATACCCAGGAGCAGGGATTTTGCACCGGCGGCTACGGCGGCATCCGCTTTCATGTCTGGCACGCCGAGATCAACGGAACATTCGGGCAAACGCCACTGACCGCAGACTTGATCCGGCACCCAATCCATAACGCCGAATGCCGTTTTGGCCGTACTCTTCGACTGAACATCCCCCAGAAAAACGAGGTATGGCTTCGGGATCATGGCAGAACCTTTCATATAAGATAATTTTTCTATATCTGAAAATGTTTGCCAATATCAAGAGCTGTCTCTATGAATGCGACCATTCAGGAATGGAGACATTTATGAGGGTATTCGCGGCATGCATCTCCCATGAGACAAGCCGATTCTCGCCGATCGAAACGACGCTCGAGAATTTCCGTCAGGCACTTTACTACTTTCCCGAGACCGACCCTTTCCATCAGGCCGCTTGGGAGTCCCCCTTCCTCACTTTGGCGCAAGGCGCACGCGAGCGCGAACATGACGTCATTGCCGGCCTTCACGCGATTGCGCAGCCGAGCTCTCCATTGAATGCACGCGACTGGGCCTCCATGCGCGACTCAGTCCTTGAGGGGATCAAATCCGCCGGCGAGATCGATGGTGTCCTTCTAATGCTCCATGGCGCGCAGATGGCAGAAGGCGTTGATGACTGTGAAGGTGAACTGTTACGGGCCATCCGCAGGCAGGTGGGCCCAAATGTCTTCATTGGTGCAGAACTCGATCTGCATACCAATCTCACCGCCCAAATGGTCGAACACGCCGACATTCTCGTTGCGTGCCTGGAGTACCCACACACCGACTTTGTGGAGCGTGGCAAGTCCTTGCTCGACATGTTCGAGCGCCATGTCGCCGACGACATCCAGCCGACGGCATCAGCCCGCTACCTGCCGATGATCGGCCTGTTCCACACAACCCGTGAGCCGATGCGGGGTCTGGTGGATGCCGTCATGGATATGGAAACCCGTCCGGGTGTGCTGTCTATCAGCCTGATGCACGGCTTTGCCTGGTCCGATATGCCCGACACCGGCGCAGCGGTGCTGGTCTATACAGATGACGAGCCTGAACTTGCTGACCAGATCGCAGACGACCTTGCAATGCAGTTCTTCGGCCTGAGGGACAGGATTTCAGCCCCGCTCATAACGATCGATGACGCTCTGGATGAAGCCGAAGATTACCCGCAAGGTCCGGTCATTCTCGCCGACGCCTCCGACAATCCCGGTGGCGGCGCAGCGGGCGATTCTACATTTATTCTGGAGGCCATGCTGGAACGCGGCATCTCCAACGCGGCAGTTGCAGTGGTTTGCGACACGGAAGCGGCCCAGACCGTTCTCACTCACGAGATCGGTGACCGGCTGACCCTTTCCATTGGCGGCAAAGCTGGTCCCACTTCGGGTAGACCTTTGAGTCTCGACGTCGAAGTAACCGGTCAGAACCTGGAGGCTTACCAAACCGTATTCGGAGCGCGCTCCCCCCGCGGCGCCCTTGCGGCCGTTCGAACATCCGGAATCGACATTGTACTCGGAATACAACGCGATCAGGTGTTCAGCCCCGACTGCTTCACGGAAGTCGGTGTGGATGTGGCCACCCGTCACCTCGTCGTCGTCAAATCGGCGCAGCATTTTCAGGCTGCCTTTGCTCCCCTCGCGAAGAAGATTCTCTACGTAGACGCACCCGGCGCGAACACATCGGATTTCGGGGCTCTGGCCTTCCAGCACCTGCCCCGTCCGATCTGGCCACTTGACGAACAGGAGCTGACCATCCGGCCCCTCCGAAAGACAGAGGACTAGAAGAGCCTCAGTCCTCGTCTTCCCGTATACATACATTCAGCCAGGACGGATGGTCCGCGCTATGGTGGATTGAGTTGTGGGCGAGCTGCCACTCCGTCTCGTCAAAATTGCGCCCGCCAGTGTTCATGTTGCGGTCGAAGCGCGGAAAACTGCTCGAAGACACCTCTATGCGAATCCGGTGACCGGGCGCAAACCAGTTGCTGGTTTCCTGCAGGTCAACGCGTGCGCGATAGACCTTGCCCTTTTCCATAAAGACCTGCTTTTCGAAACCTTCCCGGTAGCGCAAGCGCATAATCCCTTCCTGGATATTGAATGCCCGGCCATCCGGATAGACATCGATCAGCTTGGCGCTGATATCGGTGTCAGGTGCGGATGAAGAAACCGCAATATCGAGCGTTACGGGTCCAGAAATCTCAATGCCATGAACCAGGGGTTCAGTTGAGTAGACCAGCACATCCTGGCGGACCTCATTTACTGACTGGTCGAACGCGCCTTCCAGGCCATCCTGACCCGTCGTGCAAACTGGCCCGCCACGAGAAGGCACCGGATGGGCCGGATCATAGACAAAACTGTCTTCCGGTTCGTCTCCCGGCATATCAAAATCGAGCAGACCATCGCCATGGCAACTGTTCGCGCGGCCTTCCGAATGGAGGAAAAGCTTCGCTGGTTTCACATAATTTGGCGGCCAGACGTCCGAACCTTTCCAGATATTCTGTCCCATGACAAAATACTGAACCTTCGGCACATCATCCATCGCATTGGGGTCACCCTTCAGCCACCGTTCAAACCAACGGAAATAAAGGGAATGAAAATCAAAGCGTGCATCACCGATGTCACGCTCGCCCAGGATCGTCCGCTCACTCGCCATTTCGTGGTGACAGTGATTCATGGGTGAAAGAACCAGATACTGATTGTCGCGCGCCTGTTCCGTGTCTGCATTCTGTTGGAACAGCTTCCAGGTATCGATTGTCTGCGCGACGCCATAATCATACCAGTTATTCACGTGCAGACCCGGCGTGACGAACCGTTCGTCGCCGTCCAGAAACCCAAACTCCTTCCACCAGGGATCCGAAAGTTCCCGGGTCATGAAGTCGACCCAGTCCGAGGGCGGCATATCAGGCCGATTCATGACATCTATTGTCGGCAGATGACGGCATGCCTCGCCCAGATCGATTTCTGGCAATTTAGGGGCGAGTGAGAAAAACGCCTCTGTCCGGGCGAACATGTCTGCGTCAGCGCCTGTCGACGGGTGATAGGTTACTTTCGATCCGTACTGAAAGAACCAGCCGAGCATCTGCGCCAGCTCCATGCACCCGCCCGTCCGTGTCGCAGAATTCGAGTAGCGCCCGTCGGCAGCTCGCACAGCGCCACCTGCTGCATGCGGGCAGATTGCCGCGACGTGCGGATTTCGCATGTGCGCATGGCGTATCTGTATTTCCCCCAGATAAGAGCATCCGAACATGCCAACCTTACCGCTTGACCAGTCCTGCGCCACCAACCAATTCACTGTATCCTCGGTATCCAGAACATCACCACCGCAAAAGGAATACTGCCCTTCAGATTCGAATTTTCCCCGCTTGTCCTGAACCGCAACGACGTAACCCTGGCTGGCAAACCATAGAGGACCGGGCTTGCCATAATATTCGACCCGCCAGCCGCGTTTGTCATAGGGCGACCGAACCAGGATAACAGGCAGCGGGCCTTCCAATCCCTCAGGGAAATATAAGTCTGTCGACAGACGAACGCCGTCCCGCATGGGCACCAATACGCTCCGCTGTTTTCGAACTTCGTAAAGCGGACGCCCGAAAGGCAGTTCTTCCGTTTCGCTTGTAAATACCGGTGGATTGCTCATGCGCCTTGCCCCTCGACAGCCGCGGATGCGAGATCCATCCATACGGCCTTTGTTTGTGTAAATTCCCGAAGGCTTTCAAAGCTGCGGTCACGCGCATGGCCTGACTGCTTGTAGCCTCCAAACGGAATGGTCATGTCGCCATCGTCGAAACAGTTGATCCAAATCGTTCCAGCCTGAATAGCCTTTGCCATCCTCAAGCCGCGCGCGCCATCTTGCGTCCATACGGCTGCCGCAAGACCATACACACTGTCATTTGCGATCGAGACGGCTTCCTTCTCTGATTCAAAGGGTATGACGGTCGCTACCGGGCCAAAAATTTCCTGTTGCGCAATACTCATCTGGTTCGACGCATCCGCGAACAAGGTCGGCTCGACGAAGCAACCGCCACCTTCCCTCGCCGTTCCGCCAAACACGAGCCTTGCGCCTTCGTCGACTCCCGCCGAAACCATGCGCAGAACACGTTGCTGATCGTCACGCGAAATCAGAGTTCCCATAGTCGTCGCCGGATCCATTGGGTCTCCACACTGGTACAGTTCCGGCGTCATTTGAGTAAACAGGTCAAGAAAATCCGTATAGATGTCGCGGTGCACCAGAATGCGTGTTCCGGCATTGCAGACTTCACCCTGATTAGCGAACGCCCCCCGTACAGCGCCTTCGACCCCTTTGTGGATATCCGGCATATCCGGGAAAAATATCTGCGGCGACTTGCCGCCGCACTCCAATGCAATACGCTTTATGCTGGATTGCCCCGCATAGGCGAACAATTTCCGCCCCACTTCCGTCGAACCGGTAAAGGTGATCTTCGCCACACCAGGATGCAATGCGAGCGCTCTGCCAGTAATCTCGCCGGGCCCTGTGATAATATTCAGCACACCATCAGGACCACCGGCGGCCTTGAACATGGCACCGAGACGCAGAGCGCTCAGAGACGCCTGCTCAGCTGGCTTCAGGACGACCGTATTTCCAGCCGCCAGAGCAGGGGCAATCTTCCAGATCGCCAGCATCAAGGGGTAATTCCACGGTGAAATCGCTCCGACCACCCCCAAGGGCTCACGAAGCGTCAATGCAAGGACGTCGTGGCGGGAAGCACCTGTATGACCTTCGAGCTTGTCGGCAGCTTCTGCCATGAAGCGCAATGTCATAAGCGCGACAGGTATATCTTCAGCCAGAATTGCGGAGACAGGCTTTCCAACTTCAAGACACTCGATCGCCGCAATCGCCTTGGCATCCTGCTCGATTAAATCTGCAAAACGGAACAGCACCGCTGCCCGATCCCGCGGAGGTAATGCCGACCAAACGCCGCTCCGGAAAGCCGCATCCGCCGCAGAAACGGCCGCATCGATATCCAGCTCGGAGGCAAGTGCGATCGTTGCGACGTCGCACTCCCGGAACGGGTCCACAGATTTGAACCCGCCGGCGTTACAGGCGGGCCGCTCTTCACCGTCGATCCACAAGTTCTTTGGTGTTGTTTGGCGGACATCTTCAGCCAGGCGGCGCCAGTCTTCGCCCGTTTCCAGTATTTGCAACAAAATTCCTCCTCTCGAATCCGAAACGATAAGAATTTTCTTATTCTACATTTTTTCAATTATAGAAATATTAGATATTCTATTCCATGCTATTGAAAAATGTGGCCTTAGCGTTGCCTGAGCGCTATAATCGTAAATAAAAACAGCCAGCGCTTGAAGCAGGAGCAGGAAAGTTGACCAATCGAGACCGGAAAGAAATCGGACAACTGATCCGTCATCACCGCCGCGCCCGGAAAATGAGCCTTCAGGACGTCAGCAAACTCACCGGCATTTCGATCTCAACAATATCCAAGCTCGAAAACAACGCCATGGAACTGGGTTACACGCGCATGATGGCGATCAGTGAGGCGCTTGGCGTGAACCTGACGGAACTGGTTTCCGGAGGCGATGCCGAAATCGCGTCACCCATCACGGCCCGCCGGTCAATCACCTTCAAGGGCGGAGGCGATGTCACAGAAGTCGATACTTATATTTACGAGTATCTGAACACCGATATTTCCAAGAAACGGATGATCCCCACAGTCGCAACTGTGAAAGCCCGCTCGCTTGAGGAATATGGCGAACTTGCTGTGCATGCCGGAGAGGAATTTGTTCTCGTCCTGGAGGGCGAAGTCGAATTTCACACCGAGCACTATGAACCGGTCCGCCTCTCGGTTGGCGATTCCATCTACATCGACTCGACCATGCCACACGCCGTGATAACGGTCGGTGAAGACCTCGCCCGGATTTTGTTTGTAGGGACTCACGGGATCATCGACCGGGCGACGTCAGATAACACCCGACCGAGCAAAGCGCCGATGAAGGCACCTCAAGGGAAGACGAAGGGGGCTAAGTCCTCCTCGAAAACACCTGCGGAATAATCTGCCTCATCCGTTCGGACTCTAGCTGAGCTTCTCCGCTGCTCCGAAACCGGCGGCGTGCAGGCACATTTTTCCGTTTTCCTGGTGAAAACGGATCAGGACATTCCGGCGCCCCAAACCTTCCATGCCGCGGAAAAATGGTCGTCCCGTATACAGATTTCCGTCCTGCTGAATGAGTTGGCAATCATAGACCCAACCATCACGGATGCGAAAAGTCAGCCCCTCTGCATCACGAACAATGTCGATCATCCCGCTGACGGGATTGTAATAGCTCCCTTCGATTTCATGTTCGGAGTGGGCTTCCTGCGTATAAGGCTCTAGCGAATTAATCAGGTATTGGTTCATCCCATCGGATTCCTCGCGTGCGAGGCGCTCAAACAGGTCCGCCCAATTGCCAGCCTCGCGACCCGCCATTCGGTCAAGCAGCGTGTAGCAAGCCGATTTTGTTGCGGCGCTCGAATTGAGGTTGGCGTAGACTGCTACGCCGAGATTTCGGTCGGGGTCCAGCATGGTGAACGTCGACACACCGAACTCGCCTCCCTCATGCAGGTAAATCGGCCCATTGGGCGTGTCACGAATCTGCCACCCCATACCATAGGAGAGGAAATTATTCTTCAGTACGCGAACTGGGGGCGCGTAGACATGCGGGCGGTACAATTCGCCAATGACACCCGGCGAGACGAGGCTATCACCATCGACATTACCTCTCTGAAGGTGAAACCGGATCCAGCGCGCAGCATCGTCGGCGCAAGAGTATACGCAGCTTTCACCCAATCGTCCGCCGCAGTGTGCCATACCAACCGGCAAAACCTTCTCGTCGAGCTCGACATGCGGGAACGCATGGTTCGACTCCGGAACATATGTTCCTTCGTGCACCAGCGTACGCGTCAGGCCGAGGGGGGTATAGACCAGATCGTGCTGCACGTCGGTGAATGGTCGGCCGGTCACACGTGTGACAATCTCAGCCATCAGCGTGTAGGCTGGATTCAGATAGGTGAACAACTCGCGGAAGCCTGCCACAGCTGGAAGGTGGGGGAGCCCTTCAAATATCTTTTCGACGCCCAGCTCCAGGTTCCGCCCCCAATTCACCGTGCCCAGACCGGCAAGTCCGAGCCTCATTGAAAGGAGGTCGCGAAGTGTAACAAGTTCTGTCAGCCGGTCATCTGGCATCCGGAATTCCGGCAGGTACTTTCCAACCGGATCGTCCCAGCTGAACACACCCTGGTCAACGAGCATCGCACACGTTGTTGCCGTATGCGCCTTGCTGCAGGACGCCAGTTGAAAGGTCGTCTGTGTATCAACTGGCGTTCCGGTTTCGAGTTCCGACACGCCGTATCCGAGTGTAACGGACTTATCACCATCAACCAGCGCTACGCCCACGCCTGGCACACCGAACCGTTCAAAAATCGGAGAGACGATTGAAGTGACTTCATCACGATTTGGGAAATTCATGCTGCTACCTTGTACTTCACGACTTCAAATATCATCCAATGGCCAGATTGGCCGTGTCAGGCGCTTGTAGTTGAATTGAGAAAAATCGACGCTGGTCGTCCCCGGACCGGACGCATAAATAATTTCCTCAGCAATCGGGACAAATCGCGCATGAAAATGCTGCGCCGACTTGACGACGACGAGCTTCCGGTCAGTCGGATCTATCCCCATATTGAGGAAGCATTCCGGACTGTGCACCTGTGCGCGCGCTTCCGACAGGACAATGTCGATCCCTTCGACCCGGATAGCTGCGGCGCGCCCAAGGCGCTCAGGTACACCATAGGCGACCTGCTCCAGTGAGGGCTGCAAGCAAGTAATCTCCGCCATCACGTCCAGCGGGGTACCAGACATCGGCCCCAGTTTTCCGCCTATGCGCATCGGCAGATACGCACCCTCACCTGCGAGAAAAGCGAAATCGACGGCGACGGGATCCCACACCAGGCCGAGTGCAGCGTCGCTAACGCCGCGTTCCAGCAAAACCTGCAGCATGAAGGTCGCATCGCCTGCGGCACCTCCACCCGCATTGTCAGCCGTATCTGCGATCACCACCGGCCCGCCACCCACAGTCTCAAACTCATCCAGAGCTTCCAGAATTGTGATACGCGGCGCCGCTATGTCCTCCCGCATGGCAAAAAAGTCTTGCGAGAGCCTCTCTGCCAATTCCTGCGCTTTCCCGGTATCCCCGTCCATCACAACAAGGATGGCCGCCCCGGTCTGTGGCGTGTCCGCCCACGGAAAACCATGCGCCACGGAGATGGATAGAGCTTCCCCAGAGTCCTGAAGCGCGGATATCCGATCTACAAAGCCCCGCATAGGATCGCGCGTCGTATGAAAAATACCGAGCATAGGGACACGCTTCAGGGCCATTACGGGCCTGCATTTTCCGTCGACAGCATTTTCCAATACGTCCAGAACATGCTCAGCCCGTTCAGGAAAGTCGGTGTGCGGATACTCGAGGCAAGCCGCGATGAGCGTTGCATTGTCCACCATGTCCTGAGTTAAATTTCCATGCAGGTCAATCTCGACCCCGATAGGAATGTCCGGGCCGACAAGTCTGCGGATCCTCACCAGCAGGTCACCTTCGCAATCATCCATGCCTTCTGCCAGCTGCGCTCCATGCAGGAACAACGCAACAGCATCGACCGGCAGAGCCGCTTCCAGGCCTGCCAGAATCTCATCGCTCAGCGATTCATAATCCTGACGCGCAAGCGGTGCGCTCGGCGATGCCGCCGCCGACAGGCCCTCGACGACCTCGTGTCCACGCGCCAGCGCCTTTGCGGTTAGAACCGTTTCGACCCGGGCCAGTCGATCACCATCAGGTACAAACGCTCCACGCACCTGTGAATGCAGTAGCGCCTCCTCAAAGTTTCTCAGACTTGTCGGAATGGGAGAGAAGGAGGAAGATTCATGCGCAAAGCAAGCAGTGAACAGCCTCATTCTGCACTCCATTCCCGGTCGAATGCGGCAAATGGTGGTTTGTCAATCGGATAGATCGGCCGCCGCACTTTCTTCAAGCCAAGTTCCGCATAGTTCTGATCCACCGTGCCCGGTGGTGATGCGTAGATCACTTTCGATGCAAATGGACCGAAGGTCTGGTAAAAATGCTGGTGGCTCTTCACGACCACTATTTCCAGGTCCCGTGGATCGATTCCGAATTCCTCGAAGCAAGCGGTGTCGAATACCTGATTGCGTAACGAATTCAGCACAACTCGCACACCACCGATCTCTATCATCACCGCATCACCGAGAGGAGAGAGAACGCCCTGCGCCACTTGTGCAGCGTCTGTCCTACACTTCAGAACCTTAGCCTTCACATCAAGCGGGGCACCAGACGCAGGCCCGCACTTTCCGCCTAGACGCAGGTCAATTGTCGCGCCCTCCCCTGCCCGCATCGCCATCTGCACTGCAACCGGATCCCAGATCATGCCGAGCGCTGCATTCTTTACGCCCGCATTCAGGAGTTCGCTCAAAAGGAAGGTTGAATCGCCCGCAGCCCCGCCCCCCGGATTATCAGTTGTATCCGCGATCACGACCGGCGCCCCCTGATGGGCCAGCGCTTCCGCCACGGCTTCTGCAGTCGAAGGTTTCGGTTCCCGAATCTCATCGCGCAAAGCGAAGTATTTTTCCGCAATCTCTTCAGCAAGACGTTGCGCCGCGGCCTCATCACCATCGGCAACGACGATCACCCCCGCGCCGCAGGCCTCTACGTCTGACCAGGCAAACCCATGGATCAGGCTCACGCCGAGAATGCCGTCCCGCCCTTCATGGCTCTTCGCCCAATCCACAAATTCCCGCATCGGTGAACGAGTCGTATAGTAGGTTCCAAGCATGGGCACACGCACATGCGCCATAACAGGGCGAACGTCACCCCGGTAGGCTCGCTCCAGAAGTTGGGCGACCTGTGCCGCACGCGGTGAAAAATCGATGTGTGGATACTCAAGGCACGCGAGCAGGACATCCGCATACCTCACCATTTCATCCGAGACATTGCCATGAAGATCAAACACAACGCCCACGGGCACGTCCGGGCCTACAATCTCGCGAACGCCTTTCAGCATGTCGCCTTCGCAATCATCCACGCCTTCGGCAACCTGGGCCCCATGAAGGAACAGCGCCACGGCATCTACAGGCATCGCCTTGCGTAACGCATCAAGCATCTCATTGCGAAGTCGGCCATAGGCCGCAGCGGAGGTCGGCAAGCTCGGTTGCGCAGATGCAAGTACGCCGACAGCGACCTCATGCCCGCCCGGCCCGAGGATCTGCTTCCAACCTACTTCATCGACGATCCGGTCACGCCATCTGGAACCTTCATTCGTTGACGGAAGGTATAGGCTGGTTTCGCGATAGCTATCGAGATTGGTCGGGATAGGAGAATACCGGCTTGTTTCATGAATCACGACACCACAATAGAATTTCATTGGTTGCTCTCCGTGCGCCGCGACATCCTCTCGAGTGCATAAAACAGGCTCGGCCGGCCATCGGGCTGGAATTCATGGAAAGAGACCCAGAGGTTTGCCTTCAGGGCTTCGATCCTTGCTTCAAAAATGGTCTCGTTGACCGGACTGAGGACAAGACCGTTCAGCAACGGCGTTGCCGTCTCACCCTCCGTATTGAGGACAAGAGTGCCCCCGGTTCCCGGCTCGATCCGGTAGATTGTTCCATGTCGTTTATAGGTTCCGGCATAGAGTGCAGGATCAGGAACGCTTGCCGGCACGAACGTTTTTGCCTTTGCCACAGGTTGCTTCAGCACCTGTCGCACCTCGGCGTCGACCCGCTTCCAAGCGGCCGCCGCACCAGCCCCGGTACATGAAAGCGCCCAAACCATTCCGTCCTGCGGTGCTATCCTTAGGAAGGTTGAGGTCCCCGCCGTCCCGCCATCGTGACCTACGATGCCCGCTACCTCATCAACAATTGCCAAACCTGCACCCCATCCGTCATAGCGGTGGCTATGTGGCAGCCTGACCTGGGGTTGCATCATATGAGCGAAGGCGTCAGTCCTGATGACCTGACTCGCCCAGCGGACAAGGTCCGGAACACTCATCGCCAGTATCGTACCAGACGCAATATTCGACCCAGGCCCGGCTATAAGCGGGTAGGGTCCAGATGGCGTTTCGTTGAATGCCACAGCAGTCCGGAAACGAAGCTTCGCATCCGGGACACACGCGAAGTGCGTGAGATTGTATTGTCCCTGGAGGAGCAGGCTAAGCGCATCTTCAAAGGCTTTGCCACCGCAGGTCTCGATGATCCTGCCAAGAACATTGTAGGCGAAATTCGAATAGGAAAAGACTACTCCTGGTGTAGCCAGCGCATCAAGCTCGCCTACCTGGCACATGAACTGCCGAAGGACATCACGGCTTTGGCCTACGTCGGGCATAACATCCCCGTCCAGACCCGATGTGTGGCTCAAGAGCCGGTCAACCGTAATCTCCCGGTCTTGAAAGACCCTGAGATGCGTAATCTCGGGCAACACTTCTGCAACCGGAGCGTCGATACGGAGACGCCGCAGAGACACAAGTCGCCAAATCAGTTCGGCGGTAATTGCCTTGGTGACAGACCCGATGTGAAAGAGCGTATCCCGTGTCGCTTCGATGCCTTCGAGCCGATTGGCAAAACCTGCCGCCGCAGAGTGGGTCTCATTCCCGTCACTAACCGCCACCGCCGCGCCATCCAGTCCGGTGTCTTCGTAGACCTCCTGCATGAGTTCGGAAAGTCTTGTCGTGAAACCTGCCTCAGGCATGCCCGTCTCCACGACAGATGCGCTGATGGACTCGTCCAGCCGAGAAATATTGGAACTTACCATTCGTGTCAGGTTGATAGAACGCGGTAACAACCCGGTCCTGGTCGCCGATTGTGGCGCGAAACCGGTTTTCCCCGACAGGAACCATTTTGAATTCCGTGTCAGGCATTGAGAAGTACTTATGAACCGCGACGACGTGCAATTGCCCCGCCTCTTCCGAAACCTTCATCCGCACGCCCTCATTTTCATATTCCCCGATGTACGGCGTCATATCTGCACACGGTGCGACTGGAAGTTTTTCGACCAGCGGCGCCGCGCCACACACATCCTCGAACAACGGACCCGCAAGCGCATCCCAGAGATGATGCGACGCACCACCGTTTGCGCATAGGCTGACCGCTATTCCCCGAGATGGACACATCCAAAGAAATGCGCCCTGGCCGATGGTCCCGCCATCATGACCGAAAAACTCGACTCCATTGGCAGTTATGAGCTTCCAGCCAAGCCCCCATGATGCACCTTCCGGAAGGTCGACCTGCGGCGCCTGCATCGCGCGGCACAAGTCCGGCGACAACGGAGCGGTGCCACTGAGATGCGCCTGCCCGAAACGAACAAGGTCTTCTGCCGTGGAATGAAGCGTCAGCCCGGCCGGTCCCAGAGCACGTGGCAACGGTGTATACGGGGCAAGTGACGCCGCACCCGTCGCGTCCACAATGTGGCCGGCGGAGACCCGGGCGCAAAGCGCCTCCTCCGGCCGAGTGGTCGAGCGATCCATACCGAGCGGAGCCGTAAGGTACTGGCGCAAGACATCGTCGTAACAGCCTTCATAGACAAGCTCGAGGACTCGGCCAAGCAATGCATATCCAGCGTTACAGTAATTGTAGAATGCATCCGGCGGACAGACGAATTTCAGCGACTTGCATTTGAGAGAATATCGCGCGAGCGCATCATCATCCCTGCCGGTATCGATAAAGAGGTCGCCATCAAGTCCGCTCGTATGAGCCAGCAACTGTCGAATCGTGACAGCTTTGGCCCATTCACCATCGCCAACCGCAAAGCCCAAAAGGCTCTGCAGCGGGTCATCGATCGAAATGCGTCCCTCCCCTGCGGCACGCATGATCAGCGTCGCCGTGAACGCTTTGGTGATGGAGCCAACCTGAAACAAGCTATTGGACCGGGTTTCGACCCCGGTTTCGATGTTCAGTACGCCGCTTGCTGCGTTACTGACCACGCCATCTCGTAAAACCGACATACTTGCGCCGGGAACTCCGAAGCGCCGGGTCAATTCATCAAGGCGGGCCGTCAAGTCTGACAAATCACCGGAACAAGTCATGCCGTCGTTTTCGCCAGTTCTCTATCCGCCCGCTGCGCGAGCCGCTTCGCAATGATCGCCTGGCGACCACGGTTGAGCGGGAAGCGCCAGAGAAGGAATGCAGCAACCAAGCTGAAGAAGAGAGGAATAAAGACCATCGGCACCATGAGGGCTGAAATATTCTGGGCATCCTCAGAATTCGGGACATACCCCATCGCGCCGCTCACAAAAAGCGCAAGGGCCCCACCAAGTGCCGCTGTTGTCTTCGACAAAAGGACGAGCAAGGAGAAATAGTTCCCAGTCGCATTCGTATTCTGCTTCCAGGCTTCGTAGTCGGCGACATCGGCAAGCACCGATGCGGGAAGCGGAAGACTCACCCCCCGCATGATACCTCCGGCAATCAAAATGATGAAGAGCGGCACAAGCGCAGCTGGTCCCGGCTGAAGGAAAACGAGCGACAATCCGATAAGACTCTCCAGGATCAGACCAATTGCCCAGACCGAGTGCTTGTTAAACTTTTTCGAAAGTCTGATCCAAAGCGGAACAGACAGAATGGAACAAACCGCTCCTACAATTCCAACAAGATAAAAGTAGTCGCCGAGTTTCATGTAGTCCTGCACATACAGGAATATGAGCGCCGTCGTCATGCCGTTTGCAATGCCGCCGAAACTTGTAATCATAACGAACTGAAGGAATGGCTTATTGCGCGCAACTGAGCGCAAAACATCCATCAGGCTGGCTTCCTTGACTGTCGCCCGGATATCGCCTGGCGGTTTCAGCGGCGCCTTTAGTGTCGCCCAGAGAAGCGTCAGCGGTAGAAGAATCCAGAGCAGGACGACCAGCCCCATCATGGTCTCATGCTCGAACTCTGTCGTATGCGTAATTGGGAAAAGCATAACCGGCAGGAGAAAGAACATGAAGCCTCCCAGAGAGGCCAAGACGTTCTTCACTCCGAAGATGCGCGAACGCTCATCATAGTCGACTGCCAACTCAGCCGCCCAGGCATTGTGAGGTATGGTCAACAGAGTCCAAGCTGTCATCGCCAGGAAAGACCAAATGAAAAAATACGTCATATCGGCCGACGGAGGAGGCACAAATAGATAGTATACAGATGGCATTGCCAGCGCGGCGCCGCAAATCATCCAGGGCAGTCGGGCCCCGATCGGCGTGCGAGTGCGGTCCGAAAGTATCCCAACCAATGGGTCTGTCAGCGCATCCAGAACGCGAGCCACGAGAAAAACCGCAGCAACTTGCGCCAGAGTCACCTTCGTGTTCAGGGCATAGTAGCTGGGCAGGACACCATAAATGGGAGTTACCAGCAACGTCGCAGCAACGCCCGGGCTGCCGAAGATCAAAAGCGACAGGAAAGATAAGCGCGGACCGGAACCTCGAGCACTGTTTTTATCAGGCATTTTGGGAATTTCTCTTCCTGAAAGGTGCGGGCAAGGCTTACGCCTTGCCCGGTGAGTTTCGGCTTAAACTATCTTCAGAACCGGCTGGAGAGCTCTACACCGAAGGTCCGCGGCTGGAGATAGTAGAGTGGCTGGCCAAAAGTCGGCAGGTAGTTATCGTTTCCGATGGCCGCCTCTTCGTTGAAGATATTGTTGATGTAGACCGCCGCCGTCCAGTTATCCTTCCCCAACTGCGCGCGGATACGGCCGGACGCATACGAATCGATCGAGCTACCAATCGTATATGACGAACCAAACAAGGGTTCGGTATAAGTACCGCCTTCTTCAAGCTTCGACTCTTGAGGGCCGACAAAGCTGATACCCCCAGATACACCTACCGTATAACCAGACTGGAGGGTCGTGTCATAGCCCCCGGAAAGACCGAGCTTATACTCAGGAACTGCCGGCAGGGCACGTCCCGCTGGGATCACACCTGTAAAGTTTCCGAACACATCACTTTCAAGCTTCGCGTCGGTCACATTTCCGCCAATTCGCGCCCAGATCCCATTGTCAAAATCGTAGACAAGGTCGAATTCAGCCCCCGTACTCGATGCCGCACTCGCATTACCCACGAATGTAAAGAAACCACCGGAATCCAACTGAATGAATTGCATATCCGACCAGTCAATATAATAGACCGCACCGGAAGCACTCAGGCCACCCCGCGTATATTTTGCGCCAATTTCGTAATTCTGTGTCGTATCAGGCTCATACTGAGTTGGGCCGGCATTCGGGTTGAAGCCTCCAGACCGGTATCCTTCTGAATAGGTGGCATAGGCCATAAAACTGTCGGACGGCTCGACCTTCAAAGTCACACGCGGCGTTATATCATCGGATTTGCGCTCAAGCCCGCCCGGCGCCTCTTCCTTTTCCTCGAACCAGCGGGCGCCAGCGACAACAGTCAGGATATCGGTGAGATCGTACTCCACTTCGCCAAACACGGCATGGGTCCGAAAATCAGAACTGTTGGTGATCGAGAAGATGGGAATCTCTGACATCAACGCAGGAACATAACCCGTTGCAGCAATGTCATTTTTATACGAACCATTGCGATAATACGCCCCCACCGCCCAGCGGAACGGTCCTTCACCATTCGATACGGCCCGCACTTCCTGCGTGAAGGATGTTGTTTCATCTGCGCTGACCGTCTCATAGGTCGACAAATCCGTAGTGCCGAGTAGAACCGGCTCCTGCGGGGTCTTAGTAATCGTATCACGGGTCGTATAAGAGCTGGCCGACGTCAGAGTGAACCCGTCAAAGTCATAGCTCCCCGTCAGGTTCCAGAGATCACTTTCATTTTCACTCGGCGTCAGACCCAGATTCTGGTTCGTGTCGAAATCGATGTTCGCCTGATTGGAACTGTTCACATCAAGTTTATCGTGCAGGTAGGTCAAGTCGATCGTGAGATTATCGGTCGGCGTGTAGCGCAGCGCCGCACGAACCCAGGAGTTGGTCGACGAGTTCACATCCTCTTCTTCTGACGCAATGACATAGCGCGATGGCGGCGCGAGCGACGGATCAGGAATGGTCAAATTTCGCTGATCGATCCAACCGGGATTTTCACGCGTCTCGGCGACAATCCGGGCAGCCAGCTTGTCCTTGACAAGCGGCAAGTTGATCATGCCTGCCAAGGAATAGCCACTCTCACCACCATCGATCGTCTGAGTGGATAACTTGAACGAGCCCCCTGCTTCCTCAGTATCAGGCTTGGCCGTAATGATGCGTATCGTCCCCCCCATCGCACCCTCTCCGTAAAGCGTGCCTTGCGGACCACGGAGCAATTCAACCCGCTCAATATCATAGAGCTGAACTTCAGGCTGCGCAGTCTGGCCGGCCGCCGTCATCGGGATCTCGTCGAGATAAAAGCTGACCGTTGTGAGGCCTGTCTGCTCGTCAGGCGATATGCCCCGCATGGTTATACGACTACGCCCGGGCGCAAACGTCTGAAGTTCGAGGCCAGGCACGAAGTCAGCATAGTCGGCAAGACTGTCAGAACTCAGACGGGAAAGATATTCTTCATCCAGAAGGCTGATCGACTGAGGAACATCCTGCAAAATCTCTGTCCGCTTGGTGGACGTCACATAGACTACGTCCAGAACCGTATCACTGTCCGATTCTGCGGTGGCCTCATCTACCGTTGCCTCATCTGCTGTTGCCTCATCGGCGAGAGCGAAAGACTGCCAGCATAAGACACTGGTTGCCGCAACAGCGGCAAAACGGATGATCTTTCTTTCAAAGAACCTTTTCGCGTGCACCAAGATTTTCCCCGATCTTAATTTTTGATTTTGGGCCCCGCGCCCGTCGCGTGACCATTGAATTATTGAATTAGTGCCCGGACAAGCCGACAGTCACCGTCTTGGCAGATACACAAAATTATCTTGTTTCGCAATATTTTTCTTGATTGGATAATTTTTTTGTTGTTTTTCTCCTGAAACCAGAAGGCAGCGAGCACACAACTCGTCCGATATCTCTTGTTCCGGCAAGTTTCGCCTTACCGAGCTTAGTGAGTAGGATATCCCCAATGTCGAAAATGAAGCCTGAAAGCCCGATCTATGGGCAGCAGGCAAGCCAAGACGCGAAACAAAAACCAAAACCCATGCAGAATTTTTCAGAAATGGAAAATTCTTCAGAATCTCAGACCGGAGTTGCTGGTATCTCCGAAAAGCGTGCACTCGCCGTCCTGCCCGGCGGAGCGAGCCATGACGCCCGTCAGCTGTCTCCTCTTTCCTTTGTCGCCGCGCATGCGCAAGGCGCAGAAAAGACTGGAACGGACGGTCGCAGTGTCACCGACCTTCAGTGTGGGAATGGATCACTGATCCTGGGACATGGGCATCCGACCGTTTTGGCAGCGTGCGAAACTGCACTGAAGGAGGGGCTAAATTTCAGCGCCACAAGCGAGCGGGAAATCCTCTGGGCCGAGACCGTCTGTGCGCTTATGCCGGGGATTCAGAAAGTTCGTTTCACAGCGTCTGGAAATGAAGCCTGCATGCTCGCTTTCGCAATTGCCCGCGAACGAACAGGCAGATCGCCTGTCCTGACACTCCGTGGCCACTACTGTGGTTGGATTGCGCCCGCCAGCATGCCTTGTACAACACTCGAGCTGGATGACGGTTTACAAGGTACATTGCCTGGATACGCTTTAGTCACGGCAACGACGCCGCAGGCCGCCTGTGAAGCACTCTCCTCAAAGCAGTTCGCTGCTTTGATCATTGAGCCAACAGGTGGCTCTTTCGGGAAATACCCACTCGGGGCCGAATGGGTTTCTGAACTGGCGGCAGCTGCGCACGCGTCAGGTACGATCTGCATTTTTGACGAGACGATCACCGGCTTCCGCGTGGCACCGGGCGGTGCTCAGTCTTTACTCAACGTCCAGCCTGACCTGACGGTTCTCGGCAAGATACTGGGCGGCGGCCTGCCCTGCGGCGCGATCGCCGGGAAGGACGAAATCCTCGCGCCGCTGGACAATCGAATCAGCCAAAGCCAACGACCGGGAATATCTCATATGGGCACCGGAAACGGATCTCCACTCGTAGCAGCAGCCGGAACAGCTACGCTCAAGCTCATAGCCGACGGCAAAGCTGGAAATGCGGCCGAAGTAGCGGCCGAGGCCGTCCGCGAGGCATTTAATAATGTACTGGAGGAAGCGGGCATTCAATGGCGTGCGTATGGGCAGCATTCCGCTGTTCACCTGTTCCTCAATCCCAACGATCGCTCGCTCCGGGACGTCGATCCGACAACAATATCTTTTGAAGAAGCATCTGCGAAATCACCGGTCCTGAACAACGATCTACGTGTCGCCTGCCTGCACCATGGCCTCGACATAAATGGCTGGCCCGGCGGGACAGTCTCCGCAGTTCATCAAGCGGGGGATATCCAGAAAGCGGCCAGTGCGTTTTCGTCAGCACTACAAGATTTACGCAAAGCGGGTCACGCGCTGACCGGTTGGAGGAGCACATGACCTATTTACCACCCGAAACGCCTTGGCCAATCGCCCAACCATGGGAGCAACGCTTCTGGGATCTGGCCAATGAGGGCCGGTTGTGCTTCCAGGGCTGCCGCGACTGTGGCCTTCTACGCCACCCACCAGCACCTATCTGTCCGGATTGTCATTCTCCTCATGATATCTGGAAGGACGCAGGCGACGAAGCCGAACTCTATACCTATACGGTCGTCCACTATGCGAGCCATCCGGCACTCGCTGAAAGCCTTCCATACATATCGGCCATCGTTCGGTTCCCTGAACTTCAATCCGTCCGTTTGGTTACGAACATCGTCGACTGCGATCCGACCAGCCTTCGGATTGGCATGAGACTGACTCTCGTTTGGGAAGAGCCTCAACCCGGCCGGCGCCTACCACGTTTCCGTCCACACCCGGAGGAGTGCCAATGAGACCGAATACGCCCTGTATCATCGGAATTGGCCAATCGGCATATGCGCGCTGGAATACCGACTGCGGCAACGAACTCCAGTTGGCATGCGAAGCCATTCTTGCCGCATCGCGCGATGCCGACTTGCCGGTGGACCAGATCGATGGGGTGACATCTTTCGGAGACGACGCGAACGAAGCACCGCTCATCCAGGCGACTCTGGGCATGAAAGCATTACGGATGAGCGGCATGGTCTGGGCAGGTGGTGGAGGCGGATCCTGCGGAGCCGTCGACCTGGCCGCGATGGCAGTTGAGAGCGGCAGGGCAAACTACGCCGTCGCCTTCCGAAGCCTCGCGCAGGGCCAGACCGGGCGTTTCGGCTCCTACGATCCGAATTGGCGGCATGCAAGCTTCACCCACCCCTTCGGTATGCTGGCGGCCTCCCAGCTGTTGGCGCCCATCGTCCGGCGCTACATGTACGACTATAATGTAACACCCGAGCAAATTGGCTCGTTCGCTGTTGCCTGCCGCGCGCATGCTCAGCGCAATCCGGTAGCGATCATGAGAGATCGGCCGATGGATATAAGCGACTATCTTGCTTCGCGGATGATTGCCTCCCCACTGCGACTGTTCGACTGCTGCCTGGAAACCAATGGAGCTTGCGCGGTCATTGTGACGACACTCGAACGGGCGCGCGATCTTAATGCCAAACCCGTTCCCCTCCTTGCCTCAATTCATGGCGGCGACGAAGGCTGGTCCTCAGGTCCACTCGGATCCTACAACATGCCCCTGGACCGGTTCACAACCATGGGCGCCGAAGGCCTTGCGCAAAGCCTCTATGGGCGCGCTGGCATCACCCCCGATGATCTCGACGTGGCCCAAATCTATGACAATTTCACTGGAATCGCGATGATGATGATGGAGGACTTTGGCCTCTGCGGACGCGGCGAAGCAGGCGCGTTTTGCGAAAGCGGCGCCATGAGCTGGCCCGATGGTCACCTGCCAGTGAACACTCACGGCGGTAACCTGTCCGAAGCTTACATTCACGGCCTGAACCATGTTCTGGAAGGCGTCCGCCAAATCCGTGGGACCTCCACATGCCAGGTCGCGGATGCCGAACTCTGCCTCGTGACGGGCGGCCCAGGCCCGTCTCCCACTTCAGCCCTGATACTTGGAAAACTCTGATGTCTCCACCCGATGCAACTCTCATAAGCCGGATCCGGGTTCATGCGTCGGAACGGCCAGACCAGCCGGCCCTTGCAGACAATCGTGAGACACTCAGCTGGCGAACCTTTGATGCAGAGTCGAACCACATCGCCCACGCCCTTATCCGGGAAGGCACTGAACCGGGAGACCGTATCGCAGTCATCGGCGACTCCAGTGTGCGCACGGCATTGATTACGATCGGTATACTGAAGGCTGGCGCAACTCACGTTCCAGTCCCAACGATGTTGGCTGCAGATGCAATTGACCGCATTGTTGCGGACAGTGGATCGAAAATCGTATTTGCAAGCAAGAAGTTTGAGGCCCTGGCCCGAACAGTGTCGGACACTGTCGGCGGCCGAATTGTTTCGATCGACTTCGATGCGCCCCAATGGACCACATTGCACGAATTTCTGGACGATGCGCCCACCTCCCCGCTTCGGTCAGAGCCGGCGCCGGATGATGAATTCAACATAATTTACAGTTCCGGTACAACCGGCACCCCGAAAGGGATCGTGATCAGCCATGCCATGCGCGCCAAAGCTGCTCTCGATTTCGGAGCCGTATCATTCCCACCGGGCGCGCGAACGCTGGTGACCACGGCTCTATACTCGAATTGGACGATGGGGGCCCTGATCTACACGCTCTGGGCCGGCGGAACGCTTCGGTTTCTGGGCAAGTTTTCACCTGCAGCGCTTACACAGACGGTAGCGGACTTCGAACCGCACAATGTCTTCCTGGTGCCGGTTCAGATCGACCGGCTTCTAGGCGACCCGACGCTGACGAAGCCAATCGAATCACTGCCACCCGCGATGAAATGGAGCGCCGGTTCTTACCTTGCGCCAGACGCCAAGGCGCAGCTCCTGTCACAATGGGCGGGAGGCCTGACCGAGATCTATGGCATGACCGAAGGGGCCCCTTTCACAATGCTACGAGCAGACGAATTTCCGGACAAACTGAATACTGTCGGCCGGGCAAACCCGCCAGAGGACGTCAAGATCATTGACGAGGATGATCAGGAGTTGCCGGTCGGCAAACGGGGCGAAATCGTCGGCCGCGTGCGTAGCGTGATGAAAAGTTACAATAACAACCCAATTGCGACTGATGCACTTATCTGGCGGGACTCTGACGGCAATGACTGGTTCCGCTCCGGCGATATAGGTCTTCTGGATACAGACGGTTTTCTTCAAGTGACCGACCGCAAAAAGGACATGATTATCTCGGGCGGCTTCAACATTTATGCCTCAGATCTTGAACTGGTTCTTCTGTCCCATCCAGATGTTTCGGAAGCGGCAGTATTCGGCGTTCCGAGCCCAAAATGGGGTGAAACGCCAGCAGCAGCGATTGTTCTGAACAAGGGCGCCACGGTCTCCGAAAGCGACCTACTCCATTGGACCAATGAACGGCTTGGCAAACTGCAGCGGCTCTGCGGACTCGTCCTGATCGACGAACTCCCACGCGGCAGCCTCGAGAAAATCCTGAAGCGCGAACTTCGCGATACCTATACCCACCTTAGCGACCGGAGCTGACCCACATCATGACCAAAATCAGAAATTTGAGCATTTTTATTGAAGAGTGGCCCCTCATTAAGCCCTTCACAATCTCGCGCGGCACCGACAACAGTGCCGTCGTCATCGTCGTGCGCGTTGATCAAGACGGGAAATCCGGGTGGGGCGAAAGCACACCTTATGCGCGCTATGATGAAACGACGGACAGCGTAAAGGCAGCCATCGAAGCGTGCCGAACCGAGATCGAAACGCAGGCCAATCCTGACGTCAATGCACTGGGTCTGCAAGGGGCCGCAGCGAATGCGCTTGATTGCGCCTTGATCGACCTCGCGGCGAAGCTGAAGGACGAACCGGCCTGGCGCATGCTCGGAGAATCCGAACCGAAAGCCCTGATCACGACCACAACCGTCACGCTGGGCGATCCAGACAGTATGGCCGAGGACGCCCTTCTGTTTCCTGACCAAAAGCTGATCAAGATCAAATTGGGCAGCGCCGATGGCGACCTGGAACGTGTCGCTGCTGTTCATAAGGCACGCCCGGATGCAAAACTCATCTGTGACGCAAATGAAGGCTGGAGCGTCGAGCAGTTGATCGAGTACGCGCCGCGCCTCAAAGCGCTTGGTATCGAAATGATCGAACAGCCCTGTCCTGCAGGCGACGATGAGGGGCTACGGGGTCTGAAGCTCCCTATCACCCTGTGTGCGGACGAATCCTGCCACGTCGCGAGTGATGTCGCCGACCTCGTCGGCAAGTACCAGATGGTGAACATTAAGCTGGATAAGACCGGTGGCCTGCATGGAGCGCTGGACCTCGTGAAAGCGGCCAAAGCGCACGATATGGGCATCATGGTTGGCTGCATGCTGTCGACGTCGTTGGCCATGGCACCGGGCTTAATCGTCGGACAGCATGCGGAATATGTCGATCTCGATGCACCACTTGCACTTCGGAAGGATCGTGATCATTGCATGGAATATGCTGATGGTCTTGTACGTCCGGCTTCACCAGCTCTGTGGGGCTGAAGAAGTACTTCCCGGGCCGCTCGGCGCAGAGGTAATCTCTTCGACCGCGATGTTGATGATACAATAAAGGACATGCTGCGTTAATCGCGCGGCATGTCCTACAAGAACGGTAATTCCCGTTTTCGGTCAGGGGGATGTAAGTCGATAATCATGGGTGGATTCTCGAACGGAGAAGACACCAAAGCTGATCCGCGCTATCGGACGGATGGTCGAACGCCTGCAACAGCACTACTTTATCGATGAGGGTATCTGAACCACGAAATCGTGGATGGCTGCAATAAAGCCCTCCGGATCGTCCCAGTTGATCCCATGGCCGCACTTAGCAAAGCGATGAAATTGCGTAAGCTCTGACGGAAGCGCTGCGGCGATGTCCTCGCTATCCGCAATTGGGCAGATCGGGTCTTCTTCCCCCGCCATCAGCAGGACCGGATACGTCACTGCGCCCAACCGCGAGCGATAGTCAAACTGATGCCCCTCCTGTCCAAAACTGTAGAAATGGCTGAGCACGTCAGGCGTTGACATACCCCACCCGGCTGTAGCGGAAGGGTCTCGCTTGCGTACATTATAGAATGGCATGCAATGCTCGGTGTACGGCCCCAGGAGGTCCGGATTACCAGGGTCTTTCCAGAGCGCTTCGGCAAGTGCCTTGGCCTCAGCACCGCCAAGTTGTCCGAACTTTGCCGCGATCCGCTCCAGATTGAAATGGGGGGTCGTGCAGTGGAGGATGAGGCCCGCAGCGTGTCCGGGATGACGGACGGCATATTCCTGCGCGACAATTCCGCCAAAGGAAGACCCCATCACGATTGGACGCTCTATTCCCAGCACATCGCACAGGCGCACGATATCATCTGCCCATGTCGCTAGGTTCCAAAACTCTGATGTCGATCGATCTGATCGCCCATGACCACGTTGGTCGAAGCAAACGACCTGCGCGAACGGGGTGAGTTTGTCCGTAAATGCCTTCTGAATCGTATGATCGAATCCCGGCCCGCCATGAACCAGAACAATTGTGGGCCGCTCACACATGGTCTTGCCGCATGGGACCAATGAAAAGCCATCTATGTCGACGAAAAGACGAACGCCGCCGATATCAACCTTCATCGTGCCTCACGCGCCCCAAGCAACGCTTTCAATCGCTCCTGCGCGGCAAGCAGCGCCAACGTGTTTGGTGGATCGAACCGGCTGTGTCCGGCATCCGGCACTGTAATGAGTTCTGCTTCCTCCCAGACGTCCACGAGTTCTACAGCAGAACGATAAGCCGTGGCCATGTCATACCGTCCGTGCACTATCAATCCGGGGATTCCAGAGAGCCGGCCAATCCTGTCGAGAATCGGAGTCTCGTCGAGAAAGCAATTGTTCCCGAAGTAGTGTATATTCATCCGCGCATAGGCGAGCGCAAAGGTATCATCCTGAAAGCTATCGAAAACCGACGGATCCGGCACGAGGGTCGCAATTGTTCCCTCATAGGCCGACCATGCTTTGACGGCGGGTCCATAAACAGCCGGGTCGTCGTTCAGAATGCGGCGTGCATAAGCGGCAAAATAGTCCGCGCGCTCCGGTTCCGGAAGGAATTCCAGAAAGGCTTTCCAAGCCCTCGGATGAAAATCGCGTGCGCCTTCGAAAAACCAGGCAATGTCGCGAGGCCGGCCAAGGAAAACTCCGTTCACCAGTAGTGCAAGACACGCGTGCGGATGCGCCTCAGCATAGGCCAATGCCAGCGTTGATCCCCAGGATCCACCCGCGACGACCCATGCCGGAACGTCCAGTGCCTGTCTCAACCGTTCAATATCTGAGATCAGGTGCGCGGTGGTGTTCGCGCGCGTTTCCCCCAAAGGAGTCGACCGTCCCGCGCCACGCTGGTGGAAATATACAATCCGGTAGAATTCAGGATCGTAGAACTGCCGCACGGCAGGCCCCAGTGCCCCGCCGGGGCCGCCATGCAGATAAACGACAGGAACACCATCCGGATTGCCGGATTCTTCCCAATACAGATTATGTCCGTCACCAACGTCGAGCCATCCTGTCTGGTACGGCTCTATCGGAGGATACAGTTTTTCCGAAGCTGTGATGGTCATGACGCCTGATTCAACGGATATAACGTTTCACGTAATCGGCCCCTAGGCCGATGGCCTCATAGTGGCGACGCGCTGAATCGATCCGGGTGAAGACGTCATCATATCCGTTCGGGTTTCCATCTTCATCGACGTAGAGAAGCGCCCCCTTCACATTGGCCATGAAGATCATTTCAGCCCCACCTTCGGGAACACAAAGCGTGTGATAGTCGCCCGGCGGCTCGAAGACATAGGTTCCGGCCGATGCGATCCAGTCCTTCTCCGGATAGTGCCAGTGGCCCTTGAGGGTCATCACATGCACGGGCGATGAGTGCCGGTGACGATTGATGATACCGGGCTTGCGCACCCGCATCAAGTGCACCCAATACCCCTCACTGACATTCAGGCAAAGCGGCATTGAATAGCATTCATTGCCAAGCGGCACCCAGGCGCGTTCATCATGCCCAAGCCATGTGTCCGGCTGAATAATGTCGGGCAGCATGTCAACGGGAAGCGCAGGCACCTTGTCGGCAGTCATCTTTTCGATAACCAGGTCGGAAGTCATTTCGTTTGCTCCTGGGTGTTAACAATCTCTGGCAGTATTTCCGCAATCGTTGAAAGCAGCGCGTCAACATCCTGGAATGAATGCGCGAGGCAGAAGTGATATCGCCGTAGTGGCGTAGTAGAACAGGCGACACCGCGCGCCAGCAACGCCCGCCGAAAGGCAACATCCATCGCCGTGTTATTCTCTGTTAGCTGGTCGAATCCACTGACACTTCCGGAGCCAAAGGCGCCAAAGTGAATCGCGCTGATTGAGCCGAAGCCAAATACGCCCATCGAAATATCCGACGCCTGCGCAATCGTCTTGAGGCCATCACGGAACCGACTGCCAAGATCGAAGAGGTGCTTATATGCGCCGGGGCGTGACATGCGATCCAGCACAGCCAGGCTTGCGGCCATGGCCAATGGATGTCCGTTATATGTCCCACCCAGCAGCACATCGCCGCCAAGCGGCCTGGGATTGAAATGTTTCATCAATCTGTGGGCACCTGCTATCAGCGATACCGGATAGCCGTTGCCCAGCCCTTTGCCGAAAGTCGAAAGGTCGGGCGTAATACCGCACACTTCCTGATAGCCGCCGAGCGCATGACGAAAGCCGGTTATGACCTCATCGAAAATCAGCACGGACTCATGGCGGCGAGTGACGTCACGAAGCGCCGTCAGGAATTCAGGCGCCGGTTCGATACACCCGGCATTATGCATGAGAGGTTCGTAAAGGACTGCGGCGATATCATCACCGTGCTGCCGGAAAGCCTCTTCCAGGCACTGAACATCGTTGACGGGCAGAACAATCGTCGCATCACGCGCGGCGGTCAGGATACCAAGAGAACCAAAATCCCTGGGCCCTTCCGGCGCGCTGACGGAAAGAGTGTTGTTGGCAACATAGTCATGCCAGCCATGATACGCGCCCTGAAACTTGACGATCAGATTTCGCCCCGTATGGGCCCGAGCCACACGGATTGCATGGAAGGTCGCCTCCGTTCCACTGCAACAAAAGGCGACTGCATCCGCGCACGGAATGGCCTGGCATAATCTCTCAGCAAGCTCGCCTTCCAGTTCCGTGGTTCCCAGCCCAATCAGGTCCATCCCCTCGGTCATCCGGCGAATTTCGTCTTCGAATTCAGGGTCCTTGTGTCCAAGCAGGATCGCACCGAAGGCGCAATTCACATCCAGATAGGACTGCCCGGCATGATCGAAGATGCGCCCACCTTCGGCCTGTGAAAACACGATCGCAGGATCAATATACCGGGCGCTACTCGCGCATCCTCCCGGTAAGTGGCGTCGGTTACGCTCAATGATGTCTACGGGATTCAACGACACACCTGCCTTGTGTCGCCTAACGACGACAACGTTCATCGATAAAATACGCTACGGACCCAACCCCGTCACAGGCAAAGGTCACGGTTCCTCCCTAACATGAGCAGGAGCTATTGGAATAGAAAATTTTCACTATTTGACAATTTTATTTATATGGGAAACTTTTCCCGAAGCGTTCGATACAAGCCATGACCTGGGACACCTTTCGCACTTGGCTGGCATTGTCAGAATCACCACGCATCAAAGCAGACATCAGAACGCCCTACTCTGCTCGGCATGCCCCGCCCGGAGGTGCGACGGTACAATCCATTGCCGACCCCCTATAATGGTATATCTTTTACTGGAAATCCCTGCCGTCGGTTCTCTACACGAGCCTCTTAACGGCGCCTTCCGCTAACTGTTCCCCGTCAGCGACTGTGAGACAGACCGGTCAAATTGCTTAAGGAGGATTTCTGGCACATCGTAGCCCGCCAAGGGAGCGAAGATGAGACAGAAATCCGGGCCGGAGGGATCGGCCGAAAAACATGTGAAGGAAATCCGCCGGAAGACCCGGCGTAAATTCTCCGCCGAAGAGAAGATCCGCATCGTGCTGGAAGGCCTGCGCGGAGAGTATTCGATTGCCGAACTGTGCCGGCGTGAGGGGATCGCCCAGGGGCTGTATTACACCTGGTCGAAGGAGTTCCTGGAAGCTGGCAAGCGGCGGTTCTCCGGCGATACGGAGCGCCAGGCAACGTCCGGCGAGGTGAGCGGCCTGAAGCGCGAGATGCGGGACCTGAAAGAGGTCGTTGCCGACCTGACGTTGGAAAACCGAGTCCTCAAAAAAAGCGTGACCGGGGATGGGGAGTCCGAAGAATGAGATACCCCGCCTCCGAGAAGCTGGAGATCATCCGGCTGGTTGAGCAATCGCATCAGCCAGGGAAAAGAACGCTGGAACAGGTCGGCGTGTCACGTCCGACCTTCTATCGCTGGTACGATCTGTATCGCGGGCTCGGTGAAGCAGCACTGGAAGACCGGCGCGGCGGCTCCGGTCGGGTCTGGAACCGCATCCCGAACGAGGTGCGCGAGCAGGTTCTGGAAATGGCGCTCGACCGACCGGATCTCTCTCCCCGGGAGCTGGCGGTGACGTTCACAGACGAGAAGCGCTACTTCGTCTCGGAAGCCAGTATTTACAGGCTTTTGAGGGCGCACGACCTGATCACGAGCCCGGCCTTCATCGTGATGAAAGCTGCTGACGAGTTCAGGGAGAAAACCACCGCGCCAAACCAGCTCTGGCAGACCGACTTCACCTATTTGAAAGTGATCGGCTGGGGGTGGTTCTATCTCTCCACAGTGCTGGACGACTTCTCCCGTTACATCATTGCCTGGAAGCTCTGCACCGGCATGGCGGCAAGCGATGTCCAGGACACCCTCAACCTGGCACTGGCGGCCTCGGGGTTCGATGAAGTGAACGTGATCCATCGTCCAAGACTACTCTCAGACAACGGACCATCCTACATCTCTGGCGACCTGGCTGAGTATCTTGCCGACAAGGGAATGAAGCATACGCGCGACGCGCCCTATCATCCCCAGACGCAAGGAAAGATCGAACGCTGGCATCAGACGCTGAAGAACCGCATCCTGCTGGAAAACGACTTCCTGCCGGGAGACCTTGAAGCGCAGGTCGATGCGCTCGTCGGTTACTACAACCACCAGCGCTATCACGAGAGCCTGAACAACCTCACCCCAGCAGATGTCTATACGGGCCGCGGCCAGACCATCCTGCTCGAACGCGAAAAAAATAAAAAGGAGGACCATGAAATTACGGCGCTTGCAGCACGCCCAATCCGCTGCTTAACTCAACCCAGATGCGCCAGACCCTCCTTAAGTCAGGCAGCCTGAAGTCTCAAATACCTGACGACGGACACCGTTTCGTGGCAGATATCGATCCCTCGCTCATGGAGAAGGTCTTCGACTTTACGCAGTGACAGCGGAAATCGTACATACATCATCACCGCGAGCTGGATGATCTCGGGCAAGGTTGTGAAGTAGCGGAAGAGTGGTTTCGTCATATTCCGAGGCCAGACGACGGGATCGACCGCCTCAAGCTCGGTTCCTTTGACAATGCCTCTCGCCCTGATCGCAGACCTCGAAGGCCGGGAAAATGTCGAGAACGTGACCAATGTGGCGGAATGTATCTGGAACGACGCCCCCGCAGATGATCCGTTCACGGTGGAATTGGCCGGAACGGATCAGACAAATATCCCCTGGCTAGCTGATTACCTGCGCGTCAGAGATACCCAGTTCCGTTTCCAACATCTGCAATTCGCGCTGCAGAGAATCGAGCTGTTGGCGCTTCACCAGCACGCTGTCGCCGCCGCCCGTTTGGTTGATCTGATTCATCGAGCTGTTGAGCTTGTCAATCTCCAGCTGAAGCTTCACATTGTTTGCGCTGTTTTTCTTCAACGTAGCCAGAAGCGTGTTCATCGCCTTGGTGAGATCCTGATACTCTGCGCGGTCGGCAGCCAGTTCGTCACGCACTTCGTTGCGCTCTTTCTCGAGGGCAGCGTAGACGTCTTTCAGGTTGGCATTGACCTCCTTGGCATCCTCCAACTCCAACCGCATCCGTTCAGTCTGCATGCGATATCCGCTGGCATTCACGCATCCCATTTTTGTCAGGAATCCCTGATCCACCTGAGCATTGCAGTCAGCCGGGTTGGTGGCGCAAGCCGACACCATCAACACAGTGGCTGACAGCATTGCTCCAATAAAAATAACCGGTCGCATTGTGCTTGCGTCCCCCCTTCGTGCTCATCAGGCCGTTTTGACGACAGAACGATAGCTATTGAGGTCGTCGAGTTCACTCTGGAGGCTAGCGACCTGAGTCTCCAGCGTCTTTATTTCCGCATCCAGAGCCGCTGTGTTTGCACCGGCCGCCTTTTCCTGGTCGGCAACCGCGTTCCAGCGTTCCGCACGTTCTTTCAGGTTACCGAGCGTCTTTTCAAGTTCCTGCCGGTTCGCATCAATTCCGACCAGCCGGGCCTCCGCCTCTTCCTTGGTCATTGTGCTTTCCTCGAGGCCCGCAGTGATGGCTTCGATCTCCTGCTTGTCTTCCGCGACGACCTGCTTGGTTGTCGCGATGTAGGAGGCCAGTTTCTGGTTGTCCTGCTTCACATCGTCGATCTCTGCACTGATGCGCGACTGCTCATTCTGGTTCTGGGTCCGCTTCACATCAAGATAGTAGTTGACCCCGGCGCCAACGGCACAGCCAGCGACGGCAGAAACAATCAGTCCTTCGTCTTCAATATCCTGGTTGCGGAGCATCTGCGTCACCGCATAGGCGGCTGCGCCAGCCCCTGCGGTCATAGCACAGGCCTGAAGGCTCGATTGAGAAAAAAATTTCGCCTCCCTAGTCTGAAGACGCGGATCTGCGGCCGGATTCGTGGAAGTAGTGGCACAAGCCGACAGCATGACGCCTGCGAGTGCATAAGCACCCATGCGTTTCCAGATCAACATGATTGAGTGTCTCCTCACCAATTTGGAAGAAATTGTTTCCCCGATATCTAATCTGTACCAGCCATACAATCGGAGAGCCAGTCCCGTCGTTTGATTTTCCCGTCTTCAGAGAAAAACTTTACCTGATCTCCGTATATGTCGGCCCAGTCGGCGATCGAGCCGAGATCTCTGGCCTCCATTTCCCGACGCAGGATCTTGCTTTGCTGGTCGATCAGCTCTGGAGAAAAATCCATCGCCGAGCGCACAATTGTATCTGAATAATATTCGAGGTTTCCACGCAGCGCCTGTTTCTCGGCATCGAGCTGTTCAGCCCGCTTGTCGCACCTCTGGGCCGGATCGTTTGTCGCGCAACGCGCATCATACGAATTCTGAAGCAGCTCAACGGTGTTCCCTCCATTATAGAGGTTCGCGCAAAGGAAGGCTCCGAGACGCAGGGATGACTTCACAGCGCGATCCCGCTGCTCATCACGCGCGATCATGCTGGACTTCAGCACGTTCCTGACATCAGCCAGCCGTTGCTTGGTGCCGTTGTCCTGTATGGCGTCGGCGATCAGCTCAAGTTCTTCAATTGGGTTTTCAGATTTGCCTTTGGCAACTTTTCTAACAGCTATCGGCTGTGGTTGCACCTCGCCAAGTCCAGTGACATCGCTGCCGATAGTCTTCCACTCCTTCTTGATTTCATCCAGCCTCTTCAGGGAGGCGATCGCGATGGTGCTGAGAACCGGCCGGAATCCCGTCGCCGGGGATGTGCGCGGGCCGGTATCAATGTAAAATGGTGCCTCTTCCCGCTGGGCGGTGCGTATTTGCTCGCGTGGGGTCCGGAAGTTTCCTCCCCGGATAATATACCCACCACTCAAACCATGCATTCGGCTGCCTTTATTGAGGTGATACAGATCCATCGTCATCTCGTCGGCGTTACCCACTATGTCGAACAGCCCTAGCGGATTGGGTGATTTCAGGCCCATCATCTGCAATTTGCCGTTTGCCGATGACGAACCTGAATACCAGACATAATCGTTCAGGCTCGTCTTCGTGGGAAACATTCTGTCGATGAACTCAGTAGCAGACACCTTCATACCGCCACGCGCGGCATATTCCCATTCGGCTTCCGTCGGCAGTCGGACAAAGGCCTTTGCTCCGGCCGATTGTGGCAGCTTGTCAGCCGCGCTCGTCAGCAGCCAAGTGCTCAACTTGTCGGAAAATGCGATGGCATCGAACCAGCTGATCTGTGTTTTGGGCAAACGGTGCATCGGGGTCGGCGTGGCGCAATCTTCGCTCATGACCGCGTCGTACTGAAGCTGGTTCACCTCATATTTCGCGATGTAGTAGTACTGGCCATCCTTGTCCTCGAACCCGCCAGAGAGATATGTTTCTATCGGGTTTTCAGAATAGTCCCAATCCTCGTCAGAACCGCCCTGCTGAAATGCGTGATCTGCGAGCACGCCTGACAC
This sequence comes from uncultured Hyphomonas sp., assembly GCF_963678195.1. Taxonomy (NCBI): domain Bacteria; kingdom Pseudomonadati; phylum Pseudomonadota; class Alphaproteobacteria; order Hyphomonadales; family Hyphomonadaceae; genus Hyphomonas; species uncultured Hyphomonas sp. The sequence continues at coordinate 1,570,994 of NZ_OY782759.1, read as the reverse complement.
GGGTAGTCGAACCTTGCGGAACACCATCTCTCCGTCGCACGGCAAGGGCAGGACAAAATCCCCGTCCAGCGGTTGAGGATTGACCAGCACAGGCGGCCACGGGTCTGCCACCGCCACATTCGGAACGACACCCGCCAGAAAAAGGCTAGTGATCGCGAAGCGGCTCCGACGGATCAATTCGGCTCGCATATATCCCTCCTAGTCCCGCGGCCAGAATGCTCGCGCCCAAGACACATAAAAATGCCTGGAGAACGATTCTGCCCGGAAGGACGCTCACAGATTCCCCCTCGCCCAAACTGAAACCGAGGGACAGGTTAAAAAGATTGTTTCCAACAAAATACAGACCGAAAGCCAATGCCAGGCCGCCAAGGCTGATTGCCACCGCCTGTACGACCGGAAAACTGGCAACTCCGAGACTCGAAAACCCCAGCATTCGAAGGACGGCCAGTTCAATGCGGCGGCGCTCCACCTTGGTTATGACAAAGCCCATGAGCGCTGCGATCCCGCCTACAAGCGTCGTACCGATAACGACCTGCAACACACGCCGGGAATTCCGCTCAATTGACTGAAGCGTCTGGATATCACCAGCGGCATATTCGGATTCAACGTTAGTGGACTGCACGAATTCAGCTAGAGGCTGCACCTGCTCCAGGGAGCGGGCGTAAATCCGTGCACGGGCATATTTGCCTTTTGCGGCCAGCTCCCCCTCATCCCCGAACATCGGAGCTGTCTCCGCATCGTGATACCGTTCCACGTTTTCCAGAAGCACGAGCCGGACGAACGCCTGCTTCTTGTTGGTCATTTCCTGAGGCGCGATCGCGATAACAGTCAGTGGCGTTTCAGCAGGTTCGAATTCTCCTTCCCGCTTTCGCAAAACCTTGCCGTTTACAATGTCGCCAATTTGAACGTTCAGGGCATCTGCAGCAGGCTTGGACAGGACGATCTGATCTGGCTGCTCCGGTGGCTGAAGGCCAAATCGTGTCAGCACCGGATCGCCAGCGGCCGTCGGAATCAGCTCCACAAACCTGACGAATTCCCGGGGGGTTTTGACGAGGTCGATTTCCGTGTTGAGCGATCGGGTAAGCGGTATGGCAAAGGCTAGCTCCTCACGCTCGTTCAAGGCATCGAACCATGCCTGATCCAATGCACCATTTCCCCGGATCGACACTTCCAGAGCCGAGGGGTCGGACAAAATGCGATTGCGCATAGTTTCGACGACTCCGGTTCGCAGACCGATCAGCAGCAGTAGCGGCGCAATGATGGCCGATATCGCCGCGGTGAGGCACAAAGTCATGCCGAACCCCTGAACGAGATCGCGCACGGCCAGTCCCATGGCGATCGCTGCTTGGCGGCGCAATCCAACACGCGGGGGAGCAAGCGGCTTAGGCAACGCAATCCTCACGGAATTCGCTTCCCCGAACCTTTCCGCCTTCCATGGGCCGGGCACGGTACTGACGCAGCCCAAGATCGTTGGCGACACGCCACTCATGCGTGACGACCAAAAATGCGATGCCTGCTGCTTCCGCAATCGAGATCATCAGGCGCCAGGTTGCCAGGGATAGATCCGGATCGAGCGCGGAAGTCGGCTCATCTGCAAGAACCAGTACAGGATCATGCAGCATCGCGCGGGCGATCGAGGCGCGCTGGCGCTGGCCGATCGACAATTGCGCTGGCCGGTGATTTTCGAACCCAGCCAGTTCGAATGCATCCATGATCTCTTCGTAGCGATGCCCGAGACCGGAAAGACCAAGCAACCGGCGTGAAAGCACAATGTTTTCTCGGAGAGACAGGAATGGCAACAGCCCCCCTGTCTGCAGCACAATCCCCCAATAGCGGGCGCGAATGCCGGCGAGTCCCTCCCGCTGCCGTCGCTGCCACATGCGGGCCAGGTCATATTCACCGGCCTCTGTCTGCAGGGTGAACGCATCCAGGGACTTCGGCCTGAGGATCAATGCTAGCGCCTCGAGCAGCGTACTCTTACCCGCTCCGGACTCTCCCGTGACCGCAACCACTTCGCCGGGCGCCACGATCAGACTATCCAGGCTGACCCGGAACGGCGTAGTATTGGACAGGCGGCGTTCCGCCACCAGGCCGGACACATGCAGCAGTGGCTCGACCGACTGCATCACTAGGGCAACGCGTCCAACGGAACGGGATAGACATCGTCGCTGGCATCCCCGCCCTTGACAAGGCGCACCCAGCGGTCCGCATCGCGGTTGTAGTATTCATACATACGGAGCTTGCGATTTAGGCTGACAAGGAACGAATTCTGCATGTTTGCGCTCATGCTGCTCCATTCGTCCTCGGACATATTCAGCAGGTCTGACTTGTATGGGAGACCGTCGAGATATTCTCCAAACAGGCCGAGTTCGATCAACTTGGTCGATTTCGACTGATTGATCTGGCTCGGGTCCCGACCGAGCGCCACTGCAGCCGAACGAAGTTGTTCGAACATCTGGGATGACTGGATGATGCCGGCATTTTGAGCATCCAAGACCTTCTTCAGAATCTGTTGCATATCGCTTAGCTGGCTTTTGGTGAGCAGAACGTGCACCTCCGTCATGGCACGGTTCATGTCCTTTGGATCACGATCACCAATCCAGGCTTCAAGCACATCTGGAGCCCCCTCGCCGTTCTTGCTGCCAAGATAAGCGAGCATCATGGCGTGCCCCATTTTAGCCGCATCCTCTGCGGCCTGCTTGGCCTGATCGCTGGCATCCTCGTCCGCACCGAAATCAGGATCAGCTGTCCGGGCGCTTCCTGCAACGGTTTTGCCGCGGTACGCTCCGTCGACCTGTTCGGCGACCGTGCTCGCCAGTGTCTCGACGATTTCGCCAAACTCTTCAACATCACCCGCGTCAACGCCATAATAAAGAGGCTTTGAGACGATATCGTTTTCTGTCAATTCCTCATACTGAGCTTCCGCACTGGAGTGGTTCTTCGCTCCGCTCGGGGTTTTGAGGTGAAGCGTGTAAAGTGCAATGCCGCGGTGCTTTGCCTCCAGACGCACTTCCTTGGCGCCGAGTTTTGTATCCGAATACTGGCTCTGGCTGTCGATCGCGCCGGCGTCGGTAATGTGGATGATGTATCGGCCACCGAATTCGGTCCAATTTACATTCTGAATTGCATCCATCAGTCCAGCGTATGCATCTTCATCATACAGCTTACTCGAGACGGTTGCAGGCTTAAGCGCATTGACTTTGGCAAGAAAATCATCGCCATCCTTTGTCTTGGACGGATCCGCAAAGAGTTTCGACACGTATCCGAGTTCGGGAACGGCCTTGGTGCTGGAGCGATACGCATAGAGACCGAACCGCACCCGGTCCGACAGCCCCTCATTGTCGATCGTATCGTAGATTTCCCGCACCGCCTCCCGAGTGCGATCGATATAGGGGCCCATTGAAATCGTGGAGTCGATCACGAACACGATTGCCGCATTGAAATTCTTGAGCTGTCCAGCCTTTGCCGACGCGCCTTTTGACGCCCCGGAATCTGGCGGCTTGGCGACGGAGGCGACATTCAAAATCCGAACAGTCTGCCCAGCGCCGGAATATATCTCTTCAGCGTCGAGTATCGGAAGAAGATAGAATTTCTTCTTCATGTCGACGGCCGTATCCGGCTCCCGCGTCATGACACGTTGATCGAAACCGTTCTTTTCTAGCGAGGACCGGACCTCATCGAACTTCGAAGACGGACTGAAGTCTCCATAGATATCCTCGACCGTTTTGCGGTCCTTGAAAAACAGGAGCGGGCTACGGCCCGATGGATTGGTAATCGACAGCGCAATCTGCTGCTTCCAAGGCACTGATTGTTCAGCCTGGATCCAGCCGTCGATCTTGCCTTTTGAGTCAGGTCCCACCTCAATCCATTCCTTGCCCGCAACCGTCTTTCGTTCGTAGACATAGTATCTGGAAAATGCATCGGCCTCGGTCCCGCCGCTGGCGCCTGGCTGAGCCGCGATCTCAGCTCCGGGACGCGTCAGCACACGCTGGTAGATGGTTTTCTTGCCATCCATCAACAGGGGTTCTTTGGCGCTGGCAGGCAATGCCAGCGAGAGGCAGAAAAATACCATCAGAGAGAGCACCCCCTGCGCCATCTTCGCAATGCGCCTTCTAGACATCAACTTTGCTCCTTACTCTCACTTAGGTCCGCAGAAGGGGACTTCACTTACTTTCCAGCGCCTGCAGCAGATTACTGGCCTCGGTATCGCCCGCGTCTGCGGCCTGCTGGAGGAAATCCACCCCCCGGTCATACTCAAAATCGGAGGACCCTCGTGCGGTGATCAGCTTGCCGAGTTGCCGCTGGGCTTCGACATCACCGGCCGCCGCCGGAATTTCGTACCAGTAAGCGGCACTTTCAGCATCCGGTGCCGGTTGGCAAGCTGACGCCTTATGGAAGTCCGGATCCATGCGATGAGCGAAATCCGAAGCGACATCCGCATCGCCCTTCTGGCTGACAAAGATCATCAGCCGCCGGCCCATGTCACACTCACCTGCTTTTTCTGCTGCTTCATAGGTACGGATGACTGTTGCGGCATCCGGCGAAGTCGCAAGGCACCCCTGCAGGAATTGCGTTTGCTGATTGGCGGTGAGTGATTTGATGTCACACGCGTCCGAAGCAGAAGCCTCGGAATCAGATCCGCCAGCATCAGCTTCTTCGACAGTGTCCTCTACGGTTTCAGACACCGCCGCTTCAGTATCCTCTTCAGGTTCTGGCGGTGTATCCGCAGTGCGGCCGAATAAAAACCAAAGCAGGATCCCGATGATCAGCGCCGCACCGATTGCCGCGAGGATCAGGAAGAGCGGCCGTTTGGACTTCTCCTTGTCTTTGGTCACGATGGGCGGCTTGACTGGTGGCGGCTCTGGCACCTCAACCTGATCGACGACTTCCGGCTCCTCCACCGGTGGCTGCGGCTCAGGCTCGCTGACCGGCTCCGACATATCGAAGAAGCCGTCCCCCCACTCGCTAGGACGGTCCTGCGTTCCCATCGCGCGCGAGGACAGAACCTGCCCCATGAATACCACACCCGACGCGTCTTCGCCCCCGTCCTCCGCCCGCGTGCGAGCCAGATAGGCAGCATTCGGCGAACTCAGCAGGGGATCAACAAAGGAAGGTCCGACCGTTGCCGACAAGGTGTCCGATTTTTTCGACATCGGCGCGATGTCATGCCAGACCGGCGTGGAAGACCAGCTACCGCCAGACCCGAGAAATTTCTGGTCCTGATTACGCTGAATGCACATGCTAGTAGGCGGCTTGCCGCCCCGCCAGTTGCTGATCGTCAACGTGGCGAACCCTGGCCCTCTGTCGCTTGCCTGAACGAGAATCTTCACCAAAAATCTATCCCCTCAGTGGCGCCAAAATCTCACCCAGCTCAGCATTCTGCTCTGGTGTGATGTCCCGCCCGGCGCTGTGACCTGCGTTTCCAACGCATAGCGCCTTAAAAGCCGCCATCCAGTCAACAAGATACATGGCCGAGAAGTTAACCGGCTTTTGCCCAAGCTTCGGCAGGGTTCCATTTGTGATCTCGGGAGGCGGCTCGAACAACCGGCGCTTTCCAACCCGTCCCGGGCCTGCAGCAACGCTTTCCGCCCGGTCTGCCAGGGCCACGTCGTTCTGACCCAGCTGCGCTAGCATGTCCGCAAAAACGCGCTGCGCCGCAAGGACCTGGCGCTGAACCAGCTGGTCCGAACGCAATCCGGCTTCCAGTTCGGAATGTCGTGTCGCTTCGAACACCTTGTCTTCGATCTTGAGCCGCAACGCGCCGGTAATAACCTCGTCCACCAACGAACTCACAACGTCTTTCGACAGCGCCATGAAGTCCAGAAGCGACTCCTCATCCGGCAATGACCGCAATTGTTTGATCCAGTAACGGGTCGCCGCACGCGCAAACCTCCGTTCTGCCGGGATGAATTGGACGTGGTCGGCGCTGTCGTCCTCAATATCAACGATCGGCGCTTCCTCGAAATCGAATGAAATCAGGCCATCCGCCTTCAGCGCGCCGGAGCTGACTTCTTCTTCCTCGCCTTTCGCAGGCCCCTTGTCATCGTCGCCGTCCTCAGCACGAAGATAGACAGTGCGCAACTGGTCCGGGCGGGGATGCAGCCTAGAAATCAGCTCACCCACGATGGGCGCGCGTTCGCGCAGGTTTTCATTTACCTGCGCTGCAATTTTTTCCTTCTTGCCCGTTTCCCCGGCGCCCTCGCTGAAGAAGTATCTCCCCAGACTGTGTTCGAGCGTATCCGCAATCGTTGCGTTGAGCTGTTCTTCCAGACGCTGAACTTTGAACTTCAATGGCGTGACGTCGCAGAGGTAATGCGCCAGTCGGCTCATCCCGCCATCGTTCAGTTTCGCCATCGCGTCCCAGGCTTCGGCGGCATTCGAGAAATGTTTCGAGACGGTGGGATCTGCAACGAAGGTTTTCTTCATGAGATCAAATTGGGCTGAATACTCACCCTGCACCCCCTTCTCGTCGCCGCCCTCGATACGCATGAATGTGCCAGGCAGGCGCGGCTTGCGCACTAGGAAGATGTTGTTAAACGGCTGACCTTTCGACCAGTTGTTGAGCCAGGAATATCGGCCAAAGCGCTCCAGCAGCGTCATCTTCATCAGGCCGCCATCGCCCCATGCGATTCTAAGCAGGTCTTCCGAGTCTCCCAGGGAGCTCTGCACACGAATATCAAACATGGTGATTGCCCAGACGAGCCCCGGCGAGCGCTGCGCTCGGATTTCCGGTGTGGCGCCTTGCGTTCGATCGATCCAGTCAGAGAGGACTGGCCCCACTTCGGTCACGTCCGATTGCTTGTTGGAAGGCGTACAGACGATCAGGACGTTCATTTCCTGATGCTCGGTGTAACGCTCGAACAGATAGGCAACCTTGCCGCGCAACAGGAGATCGGCGATCAACGGACCGTCGCCCGTACTGTTCAATCCGGACGCATCTTCTTTCTTTTCGACGCTCAGGCGACCGCGGTAACCGGGAAAGTCGAGCAGATCGACCTCTTCGATTCCGCGAGTAACCGGCTCCTCGACCAGCGGGAAAACCAGTTCCACCGTTAGCGCCGCAAGCAGGGCCCGTGACACACGGGCTGGCGCCAGAGTCCGGTCGTCTACAAAGGGCAACACTTCAATGAGGTCATCTTCTGCACCGCCGAGCCGGCCCAGAATGTCAACATTCATGATACTGTCAGCCTGAGAGAATTTCCCATCAGGGGTCTTCGTGACAATCGCTGACAGCGGCGCATAGATCGTCGGCGCGTAGGCGAGCGACTCCAGCGCCGAGCGGCATTTGTTGAAGGCGTCGGTCATTGCCTCTACCTCGCCCCACAGCACGGCATACAATTCCGCCCGGTCTGCAAGGGACAGGCGCGGCGCGAGCCGGACAGCGCGGGGCCAGTATTCCCCCTTCAGCGCGTCGGACGTCTTAGTGTATCGAAGCTGGAAATAATCCCAGAGGTCGATGATATCGTCCTCGGTCAGGCTGTCTGTCGGCCCGTGCTGGGCACGGCTTTCCAGTGTGTTCAGCAAGTCGTGAAGCCGCCCCGGATCCAGATTGTGCTCAACCTTTTCCTTGTCGAAATCGTTGAGGAAGGAGTTGCCGAGGATTTTAACCAGATCGACTTCCGAAAATAGCTTCATCTCGATCGGATAGCCATCGGGGCCTGGTTTGGACCGCCGTGTGAAGCGCGTGACGAGCCCCGTCGCCTCTTTCCCTTTTCCCGGAGGGTTCACGTGATCGATGAAGTCGAGCCGCTGACCGTCATAAACGGTCTCGAGCCGGCCATTCTCACCGGCCGACAGCGCCGAGATCAGATAGGACTTGCCCGCTTGGGACAGGCCGAAAAAGCCGACCGACATGGGCCGCCCAGACACCTGGCCCAGCTTTCGCGACAGGTTGCGGACACGCCTTAACTTCTCGACCAGCCCTTCGGCCTCACTCGCAACGCTCGGCGCCGTTTCCCGGACCTTCTCAACCCACTCAATGCCTTTGCCAGCACATTCGTGCAGGCGGTTCCAGCTCTGCTCAAGTGCTTCGGGAGTCATATCAGACATCAGACCACGCTTCCGCTATCAAGCCAGTAGTTTGTCTCGCCAATACCGACATTGGCGAGGGTGTTCAGTTGCAGTTTAATCGCCCGTGCGCCGACGGAACCGCGGCCCGAGGAAACGCCCGCAATGGCCAGACGGTCATTCCCGCCGCCTGCGCTGCGCCGGCTTTCACTCTTAAGCCGCACCTGAAGGACATCGCCCTCGGTGTAGATCCTGTCGCGAACGCGGTCATCGGCGAAAGACAATGTGTAGAGCGGAGCCCCTGCCCAGCGCTCTGCATCCAGTTGACGGAAGCCGATCCTCATCAGGCCCCGCATCTCGAATGTGGAATCCGGCAGCTCATAGTCCGGATCGTCAAGATCGACATCCCTGTAATAGACATCGGCATCCTTGATCATTCCATTGTCATCCATCAGGCCGATGAACTTGACGGTTGAATAAGGTTTGAACGCGTCGGAGCGGAAAAAGAAGTTCGGCAGGCGTCCGCGTCCAAGGACGCACAACACTGCACCTACCGCAGCTGTCGTTTTCGGATCGTCGATCCTTCCTTGCCGGTGGAAGGGATACCAGGACCCGACAGGATAGTCCTGCATGGAAACAATGCGCTCCGGCGGCAGCGGCAACAGAACCTTCAACAGCGCCTGCACGCCCGGAAGCCGCGAGGGCCGACCGGTCAGCAACAAAACATCGCAATTGTACAGATACACAATTTCACTCAGTGAGCGGATTGTTTTAGCGATGTCAAACTTGCCGCGCAGGAAATTCTCGTGAAGCTGGCGCAGGTTCAGAGGAATCGACAGGGACATGATGTCATAGCGTGGAGAGCCATGCGGCATTTCGCGGCCGACGATCGAGGCGATGTGCTCCTTCACCTCGTGAGACGGCTCGTTTTCGCCTTGAAGCACATCCTTGATATCGATGACGATCTGCCCCGTCCGGCTGATCGGGTCATACGCTTCGTACTCTTTCAGCAGGCGCAGGCCGATGGGATAGAGCACCTGCAAGGTCAATTGCTGGCGCAAGGTCGACTCGCGGGCATCAAGCGCTTCAGATCCGATGAGCCGCGAAATCAGCGCATCGGTATTGCCGACCCCATGCGCCTTCAGCGAACTGGCAATTGCCGGCACCAGAACGTCCCTGACAACGTCGAGCAGGATCTCATCACCTGCGCTCTTGAACCCGTCCCGGAACCGCTGATTGGGCGAAATGAAGACGTTCGCCCCTTGCCCGTCATCCAGGGAATAATCACACACCACAAGATCCGTGGTCCCGCCACCAATATCGATGGAGGCGACCGTCAGGGTCTTCGTGTCGTCCGTTGCGCTGTCCGGGCGCTTCATGGTGCGGAAGAATTCTTCCGGGTGCCCGGAGAAATTGTTCTGGATCTCACTGAACATGTACACGACCTGACCGCAGGATGCCTCGTCCCATTCGACGAGCACTTCCGGGAAAAGCGGCCACGGCTTGTCCCCGTCCTCATCCGGATCTGCGTCGCGCTCATGCCAGCCGAGGGACTTCCAGACCAGGACGACCGCCTGCCGGACGCGCTCCCGGAACAGTTCCCGCTCAGGTTTGGGCATCGAAGGCGGTACGGTCAGCACGATGCTGCGCATGTGCCTTGGCTTGTTCGCGTGGCTGAGCTTCATCCGCTGAGCGCAGCTGTTGATCTGCACGATGGCCTGAGCGATCACCTCCGCGAGCATGAACATCATCAGTGAACTGCGCGAATAGCAAGGCGTAAACACCGGCATCCGCTCATCAGGCGGGAACTTGTAGAGCGCCTCGCCGATATCGTTGATGGCGTATGTGAACGGCGCAGCTGTCGCGAGCGGCTCAATTTCCGAACGCGCCGACACATTGTTGAACCGCCAGCCTGGGGCAAAAACTTCTTCATCCCACAGATAGCGCTTGGGACTTGAAAGACCGGTGGCCCCTTCTGTCCCCCGGCGCCGCGACGCCAGACGCGCGGCCTCGGGCCCGACCCTGGCGATGGTCGGCCACTGGAAGGCATCCGGGCGGCCACTCTCCACCGAGAAATTGTCCTTGCCGAAATTGGCCTGTGCAAACTCCACACGGCTTTCGAAAGGACGCGCATAGGTGCGTTCCGGAACGGTCAGATCGCGTAGCTCCAGCTCATAGCGCCGGCGAAGACCGTCCGATTCCTGGGGGTGCTCCTCAATCAGAATGCCACAGGTCCTCGAATTGCCGACATCTAGAACGAAGTCCACCGGGATTGGCGCAAACCTGTCAGACTGCAGATTGGAATCGATCTTCGTCTCAGGCGGCTTCACATAATGCCCGAGCACATGCAGGAAGTTCAGGTAATGGGCCTGATGCTGCATGTCGCCAATCTGCTCTTCCAGATCCTCCGGCGAAATCCGCAGCCTCTCCTGAGCCCTCTCCAGAAAGATTTCCTTGATCCAGGCATCGATCCACGGCGCTTCGGTGAACCAAGCGATCTGGTCTGCCCGGTGCGCGAGGCGGAAAGGCGCGCCGGTGCGCACATCATCCATAGTCGGTGCCAAATAGGTCGCACGGGAGTCGCTTTCATGCGCCCGGGTGTCGAAGGCGATCACAACCCTGTGGGTGTGTTTGGGGTCTTCTTTCGGGTCGACCTCGATAATCCGCGCCCTCGCCCAGTTGAACGGGCCTTCCGCAAACTTGTCCGGCGGGCTGAAGCGAAGGTACGGGATCGGAAGCCATGTCCCTTCCAGCAGCTTCAGGGATTCATCGAGCGGCACGGAGAATTCTGACTTCGCCGCCTGTCCGGGCCGGGTGGGATAGAAATAGATATCGCGACGCTCGTCATATTCGAGCCGGGCAAGCGAGCGCTTGCTATCACGTTTGATAAACTCCCCGACCGGGGCTTTCTTCGCATCAATGGACAATCCGAGATCGATAAACTGGATCCCGCTATCGAGGATCAGCCCGATGCTCTCCTCGAAATTGACGAGGTCTTTCAACGAGGACGTCATTCAACCGCCCCGCCATGGATTGTAGCTTCCAAGATCAATTGTCACGCTCCATCTGAACACCGAAGGTTTCACCGGACTCGTAAGAGCCGGAACAATCCGCCTGGCCATTTTTGCCGACTTTGCAGTTCACATCTGCCGGGCTGAATTCGCTGCCGTCCGGACACTTCACCGCCCCATTGCCCTTGAGCGTCAATCCTCCGGACGACATGCTGGACGAAACGCCCCCTACACAGGTCTGGCCATCCGCATTGGTCATTTTGACCTGACCCTGGCCTTTGTCGTCAAACTCATACTGCACGTCGACGGGACGACCGCGCTCGTCCATGAGACCGGTCGTTGCCTGCCAGTTGCCATCCAGGAAACTCGAGTCGCCAGACTGCAGGGCTTCCGGAGGAATAGACATCGGCTCGGGGGGCGTTTGCGGATCCTGCGGAGGGTTATCCGCCGGCGGTTCCAGCATTGGCGGTTCCGGCGTCTGTTCAGCGTCCGGGTCCATTTCGTCGGGCAGCATGTCCTCCGGCGCAGGCTGGTCCATCGGAGGCTCTTCCGTCATTTCTGGCGGCATTTCAGGCGGTACGTCCGGAGCCATTTCGTCAGGCGGCAGGCCCTCATCCGTCAGCGGCTCTTCCGGCAACAGACCTTCTTCACCGGCTTCCGGGGGGAGGCCATCCGATGGATCCACGGCGCCTTCCCGGTCGGGAATGCCGTCTCCATCGACATCGTAATAACGGACGCCGTTGCGGTCGATATAGCGCCGCCCCTGTTCGTCATCATACCGAATACCTTCATCGTCCGGAGCCAACTCCTCCAGCGGTGTCTGGTTGCCCGGAATCATCGGCAGGTCGGCATTCTTTCCGGTCGCGCAAGTGCGGAACATGAACAGCAGCGCCAGCAGGAGCAGCAGGAGAAGAAGCCACATCCACCAAGGCCACCCGCGTCTCTTTTCCAGGACAACCGCCGCAGTTCCGGCCGCCGCACCCGGCGCCGGGCCGGTCGGAACCGCAGGCGCGACCGTCAACTGGTCCAGCGGGTCGACGATAGTCTGGTTCGGATCCGAAAACCCCCAGAAGCTGAGAACCGGCTTGCCATCGACCAGATAGACATAGTCATCACCGGGAAAGACGGTGATCTTCGTCAGCAGTTTGCCGAAAGTCCGGCGCTCTTCATCCGGCGAGGCAAGCATCCGCTCGCTGAGCTGTCCAATTTCGGCCTGCATGTCCTGGAGGCTAGCCTTGGCGGCAGACCGCTCCGCCGGTGAGGCGCTCGACCAGGGAACGACCAGGCCTTCATTATGCGGGTACCAGTCAATGCCATCGCCCGCTTCATTGACCTTGGGCCTCGCAAAATACGCCGCCTTCTCCGGTCCGAGCTGAAGCCTGATGGCCTCCAGGAGCTGGCCGGCAGACCGGTAGACAGCGTTCCCCTCTTCTCCGAGCGGCCGATAGTCTTTCAGCTTGCCGGACCGGATAGGCAAAATGGTCATGATCGGTTCGCTCCAATGTTCTCAAGGGGCCCATGGCAATCTGCGGGGCGCCAGCACCTCCTGGCAAGCCGCCCGTCGGTCAAACGTGCCACTTTCGACGTATGAGGTCCCTTCCGTGTCACTTTTTGCGGCACCTTTGCGGGCCTAGCGCCTCAGATGCTGCACGTTCCATCGTTGAGGCCACATCGGCGGCATTGTTTGCCGGATACACTTTCCCACCGGTTGCCTCGGCCAGGCAGTTCGCAGCGCCAACTCCCAGGATATCGACAACGTTGATCGTCAGCTTGGGGTGGCTCCGGGCCAGGCTCTGACCGACCGCGCAGACATTGCCTCCGCAGCTTTCATCGCCGTCGGACACCACGACCATAACGGCAGGCCGGTTCTTATCCGTAATCAGGTTGCCTGCCCGGGAGACCCCATCCGCAAGCGGAGTGCCGTTCTTGGGCGAAGCGCGGTTAATGATGCTCAGCAAGGATCCCCGCTGTGACGGTCTGAAAAAGCCGTGATTGATCGCGCGCGTGCAATCGGAGACTTCCACCAGACCGACCGGCACGTCCGACGGAAGCGTCGACACCACCATGCGCAAGGCATCCTTGGCGACAGTCATCCGCGAGGGGGTCGAGGCGATAATCTGCTCCTTCTCTGCAGCAGCTTGAATCGTGCCGAGAAGCGAGTTCACCTGGATCATCCGGTTCCACCGGTCTTGCATGGCCTGGGTAATGCCCATCGATGTGTCCATGCTGCCGGACTGGTCCATGACCACGACCAGCTGAGGGGCCAGTTCTTCGGGGCGCTCGCCCGCGCACTGATCAAGCGCGTCTTTTGCCTGCTGCGCCTTGCAGGCCATCAGGTCCTTGTTCAATTTGCTGCGCAGCGCCTTGAAGCGGGGGGCTGCATTGTTCAGGCGCGGCTCTCCAGCCAGCAGGCTCGACATCGCCTTGCAGTCTCCCATCGCTTCGTTGACTGCGTCTTCGACTTCCCCGAACTCACAATCGGCGATCTTTTCGTCGCCGATCTCCCGCAATTCGGCTATCCGGGGATCGTCCAGTGCCAGCAAGGGCTCTGTTTCATACAGTTGCCGCACCTCCTCGCAATCGGCAGCCTCGAGCTTTTCGCGCAAGTCGGCGATACGGCACTCCAGCAATGTATTGTCCACCGAAGCCCGCAATACCGAGTAGCGTTCTTCAGGCGGCGACAACAGATAGGCCTCGCCGTCGAGCAATTCCTGTGTCGGCTCGCACTGCCCCTCATATTCCTCGACGGCAGCGGAGATGCGTTCATATTCACAATCGGCACCCCGAGTGAGAGCCGCCGCACGCAGTTCCATAAAGCGCTGTTCCGGCGGTTTTGCGAGGTAGGGCTCACTCGCGAGCAGCGGCCGCAATGCCGGGCACTCCGCCGTCTCGACGGTGTTTTTCACCCGCTCATAAGTGCAATCGAGTAATTGCGAATCCACGCGTTCCCGCAAGACCTTGTACCGATCCTCCTGGGAGCTCATCAGGATGTCGATTTCACGCAGGTCTTCCAACGCTTCACAGTCTTTCTCTGCCGCCTCGACCTGCGACTTGACCTTTTCATAGGCGCAATCGGCAAGCCGCCGGTCCACGTCCACGAGCAATACCACATAACGCTCATCGTCGAGTTTGAAGAGCCCCTTCCGGCTGCGAATGTCCTGCAGCTCTGCACAATCCGCCACCTCGACCTTCGCCAGCAGGTCCGCGTAGGGATCCCCTCTCAGGAAAAGCCACCAGGCCGCCACGAGCGCCGCGATCAGTAGCAATCCCCCCAGAATGCCCCAAAGCCACCAGCGTTTCGGACGGGCTTCCACTTCCGGTGCAATGTCCGCTGCCGTCGCTGCCGCTGCAGCGGGCGGGATGTCTACCTCCCCAGGCCGTCTCAACCCCCAACCAACAATCGTGGGCTGTCCATTGAGGACAAACACATCCTTGTCGGACGGCCGGGACGCAACCTCACGAAGAAATGCAGCGTCTGCCGGTGATGTCTGTTCAAGGTCTTGGGCGGCAACGCGCAGACCTTGCAGGCGCTCGTCCAGAATGCTTGTGGCCGCGAGCTGCTGCTCTTCCGGAAGGGAGGTCAGCGCAACCGGCTGCCCCCCTAGATTGCTGATCCAGTCTATACCGCCATCGGCCACCGCCTTGGGTTCGGGAAACAGCGACATGGTCGGAGCCGAAACTCGTCCCGTCAGAAGACGCCGCAAACGCTCATACCGTGCCGAAGGGCCGTCCCCTTCGGGCATCTCATATTCATCGGCGGGGGTACGGGTAATACGTATCATCGTGTAATTTCTTGACAGGTGTCCGGCCGTGGCCGGGCAGTCTGCCCGCTAGCGGTGCAATCGGCCTGAATTCGGATTCGAAGCGCCGAAGGCACGACGCCGCTGAATATGTTGGATTGAAAAAAAATGAATATTCACGTCCCCACGCTTTTGTCGTCCCTCTGCACATACACTAGAGTGATCCAGCAAGTTTACAAGCTCGCAAACCGCTTATCGTCGCTGAATATCGATGTTTCTCTTCAGGTGGGAATTCTGCTTCTCCCCAAGCGATTTCCTGACAAAATCGCCGGCAGCCAAGCGCAAGACTATGCAAGCGGCCTCTTTTCACCTTAAAATGAATTCAGGTGCACCAATTTCAGGTGGAGGGGAGGCAAATCCAGCATGATGTGGCGCCAACTTCTCAGAACCGTTTTGATCGCGGCACTGGTTGGCAGCTGTTATGTGGCGCCGCCCCCAATCTCCGTTCCATTCGTCGAGAGTCACGCTTCCGGCGGCAGCGGGATCAAAGCCCGCGCGATCAAACTCAAGAACAAAAAGAAATCCCGCAGCAAAAAGAAGTCAGATAAACAAGAGACCATCGTCGGGAAGTCACACGGCGCCTCCAAGACCGCATCCAAACAGCAAACAGAGATCAAGCCCACTTTCGCCAAGGGTCACAAAGACAAAGTCGCCAAGGGCAAGTCGGCCAATGCGAAAGCAAAGGACGCCTCCACCACCACAGCGAAAGCCACTTCCGGCTCCGGCCCGATCCAACCGGTGTTCCAGGCAAGAGCCGGCCTGAAATCCCAGAAGTCGACAAAAGTTAGGGACAAGGACGGGAACATCGTCAAGACGCGAGTGACGTCGGATCTCGCGATTAAAACCGCAAAAACGATGCAGGGAAAAACCTATCATGAAGCCCTGAAGATCGCCGATCGGCAGCTGGCGCAGAAAGGCTGGAACAAAGGCCCCTCACGGGACGGTAATGGCGTGCGCTACACCAATCCAAAGCGACCTGACGAAACGGTAATTGTCAACAAAGGCAACTATAAGGGCGCTGAGGCAGGAAACATCCATTCCGGGCCGTACGTGAAAGTATCGTCCCAGAGCGTTAGAGCAAGGATTGGACTGAAATGATCCACCTCGGCTTTATCCTGGTAACGCTGCTCAACCGGACTTCACAATACTTGCCAGGTCGGAACGTCAGCGGGTGGTTGAGCGGCTTGAACGCACGCTCGATCGACAGCTCGGCCTGATCGGCACAGAAACAAGGGGACGCAAATGATGATTTGGAAGTTGGGACGCGCAGCGGCAGTGCTCGCCCTTTTGTTTCTTCTCAACCCGTCCATCCACTTGACTGACGGCCAGGCCACCTTCTCGGTTGCTCAGGCCTTCGCCCAGCGGAAGCCTCCGCCCAAAATCAAGAAAGACTTCGAAAAAGCTGCCAATCCACACCGGATCGTCAAAACCGGAAAGCCGGTTAGTTCGACCGTCGCCGGGAAGCCTGGCAGTCTGCAAGGTGCAGCCAAGATCGGCACCAAGACCGCTTTCAACACGGCGGCCCGGGCGTCCATCAAGCCGGTGTTCAACAAGGCAGCACGGGAAGGCTCTGCCAAATCATCCTTCAACAAGGCGGCGAAAGACTCCATCACACCGAAATTCAACAAGGTCTCGGGCGCGGGCAAGAAAGACACCGCCAGCACCAGGCCGCCCGGCCAGCCTCCAGCCAACAATCATCCGCCCCCGAAGTTCAGCAAGGATCAGAAGGGCCTGAAAGGTCCGTCCGGTCCCTGATGACCGGTCCCCTGACATGACACCAACAGCATCAAACGCCCCCCAGACCGATCAGGAGATTGTCCAAATGTTCACGCCCCTCAAAAGCATCCTGAAAACCGCAGCGATCGCGGTGTCTTTTACTACCGCGACCGCTTCAGTGGCCAGCGCCCAAGGGATGAAGGCTGAACCCGCCTACCTCAATTGCCGGATCCTCGCATCTACACAGCCGGATGCCGTTACTTTTGCTGGCGCCATGATGATCTGGTCGGATGAGAATTTGAGTGGCATCACCGCGGTACCGGGCTCTGAGCGCATATACGAATGCTCGCGGGAACTTCGTGCACGGATGTGCCGGACTTATGGAGGCCCACTGACAAATCCGGGTGAAATCGAAGAGTACGCGATGAACGGCGCTTTCCTAGGCAGCATGGGCGAAGCCGGCATGGTCGGCGGTGCGGTCATGGGCGGAGCATACGGAATGGTCAGAAATTTCTATGCCGCCCAGATGGCGGCAAAGTCCTGCTATGATGAAGTTGATTATCTGACTACGGTGACGGAAGAAATGACCCCGGACTGGTCAGCAACCTTCGCCGACTCTTCCCAGCTGAATTACGGCTCCTACCTCATTTTGGTCGACTATGCTCAGAAACAGAACCTGATAAAGCCGGAGGACGTCGATCGCATGATTACGTTTACAGATCGGATGGCCGCACTCACGGGCGGGCAGTGAGCGGGAGGGAGCAAACAGGCTTCTGGAGAAACGACCCAGCTGTCGCTTCAGCTTCGAGGGAGCGGCTCCGCGGTAAGTAGGGCAGATTTCCGATACGAAAACACACCGGCTCCTCAGACAGAAGTGGCGGTAATTACATGCACATTACCAAGTGTCCGCTTCAGGTCCAGCGGCGACTGTTCCCCGTCAGCGACCATGAGACAGATCGGGCAAATTGCTTAAGGAGGATTTCTGGCACATCGTAGCCCATTCAGGGAGCGAAGATGAGACAGAAATCCGGGCCGGACGGATCGGCCGAAAAACATGTGAAGGAAATCCGCCGGAAGACCCGGCGCAAATTCTCCGCCGAAGAGAAGATCCGCATCGTGCTGGAAGGCCTGCGCGGCGGCTCTGGCCGGGTCTGGAACCGCATCCCGAACGAGGTGCGCGAGCAGGTTCTGGAAATGGCGCTCGGCCGGCCGGCTCTCTCTCCCCGGGAGCTAGCGGTGACGTTCACAGACGAGAAACGCTACTTCGTCTCGGAAGCCAGTGTTTACAGGCTTTTGAGGGCCCACGACCTGATCACGAGCCCGGCCTTCATCGTGATGAAAGCTGCTGACGAGTTCAGGGAGAAAACCACCGCGCCAAACCAGCTCTGGCAGACCGACTTCACCTATTTGAAAGTGATCGGCTGGGGATGGTTCTATCTCTCAACCGTGCTCGATGACTTCTCCCGCTACATCATTGCCTGGAAGCTCTGCACCGGCATGGCGACGAGCGATGTTGAGGATACGCTCAACCTGGCACTGGAGGCTTCAGGACTGGATGAGGCGAATGTGGCTCATCGTCCGAGACTACTCTCAGACAACGGACCATCCTACATCTCTGGCGACCTGGCTGAGTATCTTGCCGACAGGGGAATGAAGCATACGCGCGGCGCGCCCTATCATCCCCAGACGCAAGGAAAGATCGAACGCTGGCATCAGACGCTGAAGAACCGCATCCTGCTGGAAAACTACTTCCTGCCGGGAGACCTTGAAGCGCAGCTCGATGCGTTCGTCGGTTACTACAACCACCAGCGCTATCACGAGAGCCTGAACAATCTCACTCCCGCCGATGTCTATACGGGCCGCGGCCAGACCATCCTGCTCGAACGCGAAAGAATCAAAAGGAGGACCATGAAACTACGGCGCTTGCAGCACGCCCAATCCGCTGCTTAACTCAACCCAGATGCGCCAAACCCTCCTTAAGTCAGGCAGCCTGAAGTCTCAAATACCTGACGACGGACAAGCAAAACGCCTACAACGAAGTGCACAATGGAGGCGCTCACTCCAACTGCTGCGAACAAAAAGACTTCTATCAGGTGGTGGGATTTCATCGTCCGCACGTCTGAAGCGACTGATCGCGGACTTCTGACTTCCCCGGAAGTACGCCCTCAGCGCGGCGCACGAGGTAAACAGGTCGCTGCTTGGTCTCGATAAAGATTCTGGACAGGTATTCTCCAATCGCCCCGAGACTAAGAAGCAGTATGCCGTTGAAGAAGAGCTGCACGCTCATCAAGGATGCATAACCCGGCGTATCAATACCAGTGATCAGGGTCCTGATCACCAGAAACAGCATGTAACACACACCCAGAAAGCTGATGAAGACGCCGAAGTAGGACCAGACCTTCAATGGTAGAGATGTAAAAGACGCGATCCCCTCAAGTCCGAAGTTCCAGAGTTTCAAATAGTTGAACTTCGTATCCCCAGCTGTCCGGGGCACACGGACATAATCAATGATCTCTGTCTTGTAGCCCACCCAAGCAAACAGGCCCTTCATGAAGCGGGCCCGCTCCGGTAATTGTTTCAGCGCCTCGACAACCATGCGGTCCATCAGTCGGAAATCCCCCACATTTTCGGGGATATCTGGTTTCGAAATCTTGGATATCAGGCGATAAAACAGATGAGACGTGGTTCGCTTCATAATGCTGTCACTGGCACGATCAGCGCGCCGGGCCAGGACCACTTCTGCCCCGTTGCGCCACTTCTCGACCATTTCCCGGATGAGCTCCGGCGGATCTTGCAGATCAGCATCGATTGGGATCACCGCCTTGCCAGTGGCGAAATCGAGTCCTGCCGTCAGCGCGGCTTCCTTGCCGAAATTCCGCGACAAGCAAAGTATTTTTATGGAGGGATTGCTCTTCCGTAACTTGTCCAGCGCTTCGACCGTGCCGTCAGAGCTTCCGTCATCAACGCACAGGATTTCATAACTGTCAGCTATGTCCTCAATGATCGGAACGACAACACGGAAAAACTCCGCGCAGACCTCTTCCTCGTTGTACATTGGTACGATCAGAGAGAGCTCTACCATTCCATGCCTCCTGAGGATTGAATCCCGATACAGATACTCATCTCCCGGGAGAGCAATTTACGTACCAGATTGTAAGGTAGCACGGCAATCAGTCTGCCTGATCACATCAGGCACCTTCTTTTCGTTTCAGAATGAAGACATTTTGTCCGAGAGTGAAAAGCGAACTGTCAAATTCCTTAATGACATCATAGTCTTCAAAAACTGCTTCATAGAACGGGAGCACAGACGGCCCTTCAGTCTCATCCGCTTTGTAGCGATTGTAGAAGGAGTCGCTCAGCATCACGTATTCAATATCAAGATCGGCCAGAGCGCTTCTGAAACCCTCCAGGTCGCCGTTCCAGCCTTCGTGGAGACGGCCATAATAACCACTTGGGCGGACGCGCTTGGACCGGTCACTCCAATGCTGGAACCCTCCTTCATTGCCAGGCACATAAAGGTCGTACATGTCGGTACGAAGCGCCGGCGCATACGTCTCCGTCAGAATGCGTGTTCCGGCAGGGACCTCCCGTTCCACCCAGGCAAGCGCCTGCACACGAGTGTTGCTATTAGTCGCTCGCGCCATTGCAGCCGGAAAAGTTTGGGTTGCCAGAATGGGCACAAACAAGAGTATGCAGGCACCGGTAAAGAGCGCGCCGGAGCGCGGATCCGCGAACTTCCGCTTCACGAGACTCTCGATTGTATCTCCCCCAGCAGCGATGCCGATCGCCAGCAGCGGTAACAATGGCAACGTCCAACGTGCCCATTGGAGCGAAAGACAGGATATAAACACGAGATAGATCAGCGCCAGAATACTAACCAGCTTTCCTGCATTTGAACGGGGAAGAACAGTAATAAGTCCGACCAAGCCAACAATAACACTGATGATGGATATCGCTTCGGGAAGTGCGCTTGTCATATAGAAAACTATTTGCTCCGGGAATCCTGCCCCCGTGTGGCCGAGATGCGTGCCCCTCGCCTCAAACAGGACATCATTCAGCATGCCGCTGAAATTGAGGAACAGATAAGGCCCTGTGAGGAATGCGGTAACGATGCTGGCGATTCCTGAAAGCATCAGCACCGTGAAACTCTTTCTCACGGTCCAAACTTTGTCCTTCAGCAGCAATCCGGCACAGACGACGACCGGGACAGCCGATACAATACCTGGAAACTTGCTGGTGACGGCAATACCAACACACGCACCCGCAAGGACCAGGTTGCGGACTGGCGTGATACGCTGGACAGCCTCGCTGCTGAAGAGGAGCGCGGCCAGCATGAAAAATACCTGCATCATGTCCATGCGAACGATGCTCGCATAGCGCCCCCAGAGGGGAGACAGGCACAGCATTCCCAATGCGATCCAGCGCCAATGCCCCTTGATGCCAACCTGTCGGATGAGACGGTCCGTCAACCAGACACAAGCAAGGGCGAAGACGACATTGAGAACCCGGCCAGATGCATAAAACAGTGAAACATCATTCAGGAAATAGGGGCCAACATCTGCAATAGACCCGAATTGGCCCAGCAGTGTTCCTATCACCGCAATGCCCGCAATGATCATCGCTAGCAGGTAAATCAAGGGCTGGGCCGGCGGACCGTACCACGCCGGATCCAGCGTCTTGTTCTGGAGCAGGTCAACAGCGCTATTAAAGAACAAGCGCTCATCCGCGTCGAGCTCCTGCGGTAATCCATACATCACCGAACTCAGGTATAGGAGCGCGGCCAGGCCAAGCAGCAGGAACAAGCCGGGCCGCCGGGCAGGACCAGACACAATTCTCGCAACCACAGGCATCAAACGGGTTGATCTCATACTGGAACGCTCCTGCAGTCCTGGGACGATGTGAATGCCACAAATTGGAATATCTGTGCCAGCACCGGACAATCAGGGACCAGTGAGCGTTTCCACTTTCACGATCCGTGCCTGCGCCGGACGTGCATTCAACGATCTTGGAGGATTCCGGCTACCGCCTCAGAGGGGCTTGCGCCCGAGGTAGTCAAATACTTCGCTCGCTTCAAAGCTCCTGGAAATACGCCGGTCACCCTCCGGGAGCAGGACAATCACGGCCCTTAATCCCGGCACGATCCAGCCTTTGGGAGCAGCCGCATGATCACGTTCATACCTGTTATAGACAAGCGATTCATAATCGCCGATCCAAACGGGCTCTGCCCCGAAAACAGGCGGGGGCCCCAGCCCTCCCGACATAGGCAGGTTCCTGTCGCTGACATGAACAATCGCGAAATTCGGGTATCCAAGGTCCATGGCTTCGGCGGCTGCACGAGCAAGGATACGCATTTCAATCTTATCAGTCCCCGCGCCAGGGTTCCCCCAAGCCTCGATCAGGAGACGATCCGCCTCCACCTGTTTCGAACTCGTCGAAAACAAGAGCGAGCGCCATGCTTTTGTTTCTTTCTTACTCGGTACCCATTCACCGGAGTTCTCCAGTGATTGACCGGCCGGCACAGGGGGCAAGTGAGTTGAACACCCGGAAAGCAGGACGAGTAGTCCTGCTAGGAACAGAGATCGCATTACCTGTATCAATTCTTTTCAGCTGGCGAGAATTTGGACACTTCACGCTTCCCGTCGGCATTCACCTGGTGAAAATTGTAAGGCTCTTTCGGGAAGATGGCTGCCGACAGGTCCGCCATCATTTCCTCTTGTCCGCCGAATGGCGCAATAAGTTCGATAAGCCAGGGAATATTTCCTCCTTTCCACTCATCGACGCGGAGCTTGAAGGCACCATCCCTCAGCCTTGCATCGGTCTCTTCCGAAACCCGGGCCCAAAAGGCAACGCCAACCGGATGCTGCTGGCCATGAAAGATCCGGAACTGCTCCAACAGGAGGGGCGGCATGACGAACCATTCCAGGTCGCCGATAAAGAGCTGCTTGTGGACGGGCGACTGGGACAGCAACCAAGTCACTTCCCCCAAGACCTGCGAAACCGTCTTCCTTGGCGCCTGGGCAGGGCCCGTTGCAGTGCCGGAAGCCAGGGGGGGCCGACTGGTCGCATCCGCTCCTGGCGTACCCTTCTGTGCCTCGCCGTTGGACGAGGCGCCTGTAGGGCCGGCCTACCCTGTTCCGGAAACGGAGACGCAGCCCTGGCGCCAAAGCCCGCGGTGTGTGAGGCTTTGCGCAGAGGTGGCGGTACTTTTCTCTGTTTGGGGGTGTGGCTGGCTGTGGTGTCAGACAAACTCGAACCAGTCTCCGTTTTTGGCGGACGAGCCGGTCTCAGGCAGCGAGAAGCTCGCGCCATTCGAGAAGAGCGGCGTCACGGAATGCTTTAAACCTGACCCTACTCTCGATGTTCCTTTGATGATTGAAGTGATTGTATACAGACGAATGGATTGAAACGAACTTTTGCAAACTTCGCATACGCCGGAAGCGAGACATCGCCCGCTCGCGTCGGCGGAAAGGAAGATGGGAATTTTTAGCCCGATTGTTGAGATGCCGGCCGCACTCCTGGCGCCTAGCGTTTCCGATCTCTTTCATGGCCGCGCGATATGAGTGGCACCTGTCAGTCACCACGACCTGAGGATTGCCATATTGCTTCATCGCTTTCTTGAGGAATTTCAATGCGGGAGCTTTGTCCCAAGTCTTCGTGACGAAGGACTCCAGAACTTCACCTTAGTGATCGACCGCCCGCCATAGGTAGTGAGTCTTCCCACGGATCTTTACAAACACCTCGTCCAGGTGCCACTGCCATTGCGGCGACTGTCTCATTCGTTCAGATCTATGTTTCCGGATCTTGTATGCAAAGTGAGTCCCGAAGCGGTCCACCCAATGCCGCACCGTTTCATGGAAAACATCGATCCCGCGCGCGTGAAGCAGGTCTTCGACATTGCACAGAGATAACGGGAAACGGAGATACATCATCACCGCAAGCTGGATGATCTCGAGCGAGGCCTTGAAGTAGCGGAACGGGTTCTGCCTCATTTTATGAGGTCAGACGCTAGGATTGACCATCTCAAGGCAGCTTCCTTTGACAATCCCCTCCAGATTGCACCGCCTCAAGCTTGGTTGTTTTGACAATGACCCTCGGACAGATTTTCTGTGTGACGCAGGTCGATTTGCATGCCAAATTGATGGCCAGAAGGCAGATCGCACTTCAGGTGTAAAAGGAGCAGGAATTGGGGACTAAGACCATTGAACTCAGCAAGAGGGGCTCAGTATTCACACTCAGGCTTGATGTGCCTGAAAAGCTGAACGCGCTCGGAACGCAACTGCGTCATGATCTCAATGAGGCACTGGACGCGTGCGCCGCAGACCCAGCCATGCGTGTACTGATACTGACGGGCGCCGGCCGGGGATTTTGTGCCGGAGCAGATTTGAGTGAGCGCGTTCCCCTCGAAGGGGACGAGAGCCAGCGGAAGATGGCACATCAACGGCGAATGGATGAGGAATTTAATGCCATCATAAAGAAGCTGCTGGACATGCCGGTCCCGACGATCGCCGCCGTCAATGGCGTCGCGGCGGGAGGGGGCTATGGGCTTGCATTGGCATGCGACCTGGTGATTGCGGCTAAAAGTGCCAAATTCGTTCTCGTGTTCACAGGCCAACTCGGCCTCATACCTGATATGGGCGCCAGCTGGCATCCGCCTAGGAGCATGGGCAGGGCGCGAGCCATTGCCAGCGCTTTCTTCGGTGAACCAATGACTTCGACAGAAGCGGTCGAGCATGGTCTGATTTGGAAGGCCGTTCCGGACGAAGACCTGCATCAGGAGGTAGAGGCAACGGCCCAAATCCTCGCTCTCGGCCCAACTTGCGCCTACGTCGAAACACGCCGCGCCATGGATAAGGCGACCAGCCAGTCTCTACACGAACACCTCGATATGGAAGCAAGAGTGCAACCCGAGCTCCTCGTGTCCAAAGATTTCTCTGAGGCTGTGAAGGCATTCCTTGAAAAACGCCCTCCTAACTTTGGATCGGATAAGTGAGTTCTTCTCAGGGCACCATAGGCAGGGATTTGCCTCACCGATATTCACGCACATCTCGCCGAGACGAAGCGTCAGGACGGACTATTTCAAGCTCGTTCAGACCGACACGGTTCCGGCCGAAGAACAGAAATAACATCACCCGCTTGTTTCGAGCGTCAACGCCTGCGGATAAGCAGGCCACAATGCGGATCACTCAAGGCATTCCGCCAGGCTGTAGTAGTCCGTAACCGGAGGCCTTTCCCTCTGCCAATGCATCGGCCCACCAGATATAGGAATCGATGATGCCCCATTGCGCGCCATACCACTAGCCGCCCCTACCCGGTCGGCGATCCGGGCGCTATCCGTCGCCAGCTTGGACAGGCCGTCCCGCCTGATCGAGCGTGGTCATTGTCACGCGCGAGCAGGCCCACGGGAAATAATACAGCGTCGCATCTGTCATGATCGGCTTCCTTCCGAGACATCAGGATGCGGCGTCGGCCGGGGCTGCGGATAAATCTTCCCGCCGCATCGGAAACCGCCACATGACTGCCGCCAGGAGCGCCACGGCAACAATGGGCCCGACGCCGAGCAAGGTGCGGATAACCCAGTGCGCACTGTCATCCAAGCGCGCCAGTGATGGATCAAAGCCCAATGCGGCGGCAGTCCAGAAACTGGCTGTCACCCCGATGCTGAGACTGAGCTTGAGAGTTGTGGTCAGGAAGGAGAAGTACAGCCCGGAATTGCTGTTCCCCGAGAGCGCATATTCCTCGTCCACAATGTCCGCCATGATCGATCGGATCAGCAACTGGGTCGATCCGTTCGCGACGCCAAACAGAAAATAGATCATCGCGACGATCCAGAGCGTTCCGACAGGAGCGATCAGTGCAATCGCGCCGGCGATTGCCGCCGCAAGCGCGTTCAGGACGAGCACATGATGTTTCTCGAAGTGTTCAGACAGCCGCACAAAGACCGGAATGGCTAGCAGAGATGCGACGAGCGACAAAAGCTGGAGCGTGCCGGCCCGGCCCGGTAGGCCAGATACGATCTCTATGAAGAAGATTCCGAGTGCCGTCGCGATACCGGCCTTGCACCCAACGATGAAATCGGCCGCCAGCAGACGCAACATGGCCGGGTTTTTCAATGCCTGCTTTAGAGCGGGAACGACCCTGCCCGGCTTCTTTGCAACCTGACCGTTCGGGGCCAGAAACCAGGCGAGGAGCAGCACGACCGGCAGCGCAATGAGGATGAAGGCACCCATGACCCAGATGCGCGTTTGCGCGACATTCTCGCTGTCGCCCGATATCTCAAGAACCACGGGAAGCAGCAGAACACCGATCGTGCCAAGACTGTTGGCGATCTGGATGGCGCCCATGATGCGCGAGCGTTCGTTATAGTTGCTGCCGGCCTCGCCGGCCCAGCTGTAGAGGCCGACGCTCATCAGTGTCCATCCGGCATAGAGGACCAGCAGCCAGACCGTAAACTCGACAGCCCCCTTGCTGCCGGGCGTCAGAAATATCTGCCACGTCGCGAGAAAAAGCGGAATGGCCCCGATGACCACCCAGCCCTTGCGGGAAATCACCGTTTGCGTCTTGTCCATGATAGAGCCGACCAGGGGATCCGTCACCGCGTCGAATATCCGCGCCACCAGGAAAATGGTCCCTACCGTGGCCATACCCAGCCCCATATTGTCAGCATAAAAAGCGGGAATGAATACGACGAGTGGCATCATAAGCGCGAACATGGGAAATGCCGGGGCACCCAGTCCAAATAGAGCCAGGAAGGAAAGTCGTTTTGCTTTTCCGTCAGCCATCACACAATTAACTTCCCAACTCATCTGGGTTCAGCTTCTGGGAAACGCCAGACGAGCCTAGCTGACGGCCAATACCATGCCGAGCAGCTGCCAACCGAAGTGGGCCGCTACCGACAGGTGCAGCCTTGGGAGGAAACTGACAGAGCAAGCTAGTTGCCGCCGAAGGACTTTTTCACACGCACGCCATACGTTCTGGGCTCGTTCGGGAAGATCTGCTGAGGCGAACCAGTCGTGTTAATAAGACCCTGCTGGTATCGCTCGTCAGTAAGGTTTCGTCCCCAGACAGATAATTCCCATCCATTATCGAAACCCAGTGAAACCGACGCGTCCAGCAGGCCCGTTGCCGGAACCGTCGACCGCGGGTTGATCGCGTTTGCGTCTTCTTCATGGTTCCACTCGTCCCGCCAGAAATAACCGATCCGGGCACCCACAGTACCGAAGCTGTAATCCTCGAAATAATTCAGAGCGACGTTCACGGTATTTTTCGGAGCTCTCACAAGGGGATTGCCTGAAAAGTCCTGGATTTCACCAGTCGGCAATTCGCGGACAAACTCGTCATAGGTGCCATCAAGATAGGCATAACTGAAATCCAGCGACCACTGATCGGTGAGGATCGTCTTTGTCTCGATCTCCAGTCCGTCGATCGTGCTATCTGCGGCGTTTACTGTCAGAGGAATAAACTGCTCAGGCAGACTTGGCGGCGAGATATTCCGGTACAGCAACAGCTGAAGATCTTTATATTTCATGTGGAACGCGGAGGCGTTCAACTCAAGGCGACCATCCGCCAGAAAACCCTTGTATCCGATCTCGTATGAATCGACGTCTTCCGGCGCAGCAACCTCGCTGGCAGCAATCGCGTTGCGCGCCAGCCACTGGAAGGCTCCCGATTTGTAACCGGAAGCGTATGACACATACGCCATATTGTTCTCGTTGAAGTCGTAGGCAAGCGACACCATCGGATCGAAGGAGTCCCACTTCTTGTTCAGCGGCTGCGTGAAGTTTGCGAAGGCCGGCATGCTGGAGACCGTATTATATACAAACTCCTTCTCATCCTCACCGTAGCGCGCGCCGACAGTGAGGCTGAGTGCATCCGTCACAAAGTATTCGAGCTGACCGAAAACCGCATAGTTCTTGGAATCGAGGGACGTCTTGGCGTCGAGCTGCCACGTCGGAACCGGCAAGGTCCAGTTCAGCGAAAACAGCCGATCACCTTCATCGTGCCCGTAATAGGCGCCCAGCAGCAGATTGTAGGCATCGGTGGATCGGTTAAGCCTGATTTCCTGCGAGAACTGACTGGAGTCTTCAGTCGTGTCGCGCTCTGTTGCATCAACAGCGGTCGCATCATTGTCGAAGCGATCATAGAAGCTGAGTTCACGGTAGGCTGTTATCGATGTCAGATCGAAAGCGCCGAGATCCCAATCAAGTGTCGCCGACAACCCCCAAGTATCTCTATCGAGTCCAATATCATCACGGTTGGCCTCAGGCTTATAGAGATCGTCCTTATCAAGCGGAATAACGTTGCCGCTGCCATCCAGGACGGGCACGGATTTCAGCACATAAGCGGGGCCTTCCTGGGTCATGTAGTCGCCAATGAGCGTCAGGTCAGCTGCGTTGGAAAGCGGAATGAGCAGCTTCGCCCTTGCCGCGACCGTATCCTCGTTTGCGCCGCCTCGAATACTGGAGTTCTGAACCGGCAGGTAGCCCTCCCTGTTGCGATAGGCGACCGCCAGCGTACCGCGGACACCGCTTTCCGTCAGAGGACCCGAAATGCGCCCGGACAGGTTGTAGAAATCATCACCGCTGATGACGCTCGAACCCAGCTCAGCCGAGATATGACCTTCAAAGACTTCTGACGGAGCCCGTGTGACAACCGAAAGTGCGCCTGCAATCGTGTTGCGGCCGTAAAGCGTTCCCTGCGGGCCTTTCAGCACCTCAACGCGCTCCAGGTCCAACAGACCGAGGTCCAGGTTTGAGGGCCGAGCCTGGTACACACCGTCGACAAACACGCCAACCGACTGTTCGCTTCCGAGGTCGAAATTGCGTGTCCCGATGCCGCGAATATAGATACGGGGAATGTACGTGCCGATATTGGCGATGACGACGTTGGTCGAAACCCTCTGCACCTGCGAGAGATCAATATAGCCCGAGTCCTCCATCAACCCCGCATCGACTGCGGTAATCGACATTGGTACGTCCTGAAGCGATTCCTCGCGCTTCCGCGAGGTAACCGTCACAGGCGCCAGCCTTCTGGATTCGGTTGGCGCCGCCTCGGACGCCGACGCCACTTCGTCTGCATCAGTGGTGTCCGCATTCTGTGCTACGGCCGGGGCCGCAGTGAGCGCAATAATCGAGCACGCTGTGCACAGTTTTAAGACCCCAAGATTTATTTTGGTCATCGTGTTCCTCCCAGAACAGAAATTATACTTTGCTGTCTCCCAGGCCGAAGTTTGTTCCACCCCGTTCGCCTTCGCTGTCCGCTATGTTTTGTCTGCGTCGGTCATAAAATGTGCCATTGTCAGCGGAATACTTCCCGTATTCTCGAGCGTTAGTACCGCTCCCGGCAGCTGAATGATGTCTTCCATATCCCGAGCGATTGCGGAGCCATTTTCGCTGTGCGCACTCAGTTCGCCTGACACGACGCAATAGTAGTTGAGAATGTCCGGGTTGGTGTTCAGCCTCTTGCCGGGCAGCAGCTCGATCATCCTGAAGGTAACACCGCCTTTGGCAGGCCTGTCTGCCATAGGCTCTGTGTTCACGTCTTCTTTGCAGGAAATATCAGCCTGCGGACTTGATGTTTTCCAGATATCCCCTGCATAGCCAAGCAGATCGCCATCCGCATCCCGCAGCTCTGCAGCATTCGGAGAGTAATCATTGATCAGAACATCAGACTCTCCGCTTTCCTTGCGGTCGCTCTTCATCGTTCCCGCGACATAGCGCCTGAATTTCTTCAGGCCCGAAGACGATGCCGATGCCGATGCTGGCTTCTCAGTCAGCTGCGCCAGCGTCGACATGTCGGCTGACACAAGGATGCCACTGATGACACCCTTTCCGCGCCAACCATGCATGCAACCCGCTTGGATCAGCGTGTCGCCGGGTTCCAGCGGAATGTCCTCTCGTTCGTTGAGCGAGACGAAGCCATCCGACTGGCTGCAGAAGAACAGATTCAGTGTGTCCGTCTTATGCATGGTGGGATGCTTTTCAAGCTCTTCCGGCGTCGGCAATGAATGGGTGCCGATAATCTTGTGCATCTCGGTAATCCGGGCGATCACCTCCGGACGCATCGCTTCCGGAACATCCTTCAGCACCGGCATTGAGCTCTGATCTACACCGACGTGCCGGAGGATACTCCCCCCTTTGGGTGGCTCATGCTCGACGGGCAGATTGCCCATATCCCGGGCCATCGTTGCCGACGCGGTTGCCGGAATCTCATCCACACGCCATGTGTCAGCGATCTGCTCCGACATGCGCCACACATCAGGATAATCGTCCTTGATTGCAAAGTGTGATCCGGACGGCCCCACCGCGCACACCGATCGCTTGTAGGTTCCGTGCCTGTTACGCATCTTCTGCGCCTTGGGCGCGACGACCTTGTGACGAAGAACGCCGATGCCCTCAATTTCAAGCTCGATCACATCATCGACGCGCACTGGCCGCCCAATGTCGAACCCGCTACAATTCGTAATGGTGCCGGTACAGATTACATCACCGGGATAGAGCGTCACATTGTTAGAGGCGTGCGCGATGACATCACCGAAATCATGATCGATCGTTCCATGATTACCTTCGCTGCGGACCTCGCCGTTCACCCGCACGATTGCCCTTGCATCGCGGAAATCAAAGGCGTCGGCCGTCACCATGCAGGGACCGAGTCCGTTGGCAAAATCCTTGGAGACGCCCGGCCCGAGATTGAGCTTCGGATCACCCATATCCAGAACCTGTGTCGTGCGCGCCGAGAAGTCGTTGAAAATCGTGTACCCGGCGACATAGTCCATCGCGTCGCGGGCATTGATATTCTTGCCTTCCTTGCCGATCACGACAGCAAGCTCGAGCTCATAGTCCTTGAACTGCTCGCCTTCGGGATAGGTCACTTCTTCATCCGTCCCGATGATGGAATTCACGTTGACCTTGTAATACAGCGGCCGGGTGTACCACAGCTCTCCCGGCTTCAGCTCCTCGGGATCAACCGAATCGGGATCCTGTCCCTGCATCCGCATTGACGTTTTCCGGCAATTTACCAGATGGCCTTCGAAGCACATCGTGTCGCGCATGACGCGCGGCCGAAGCGGAGCGAGCAGCTTGGCATCCGAGACGGCAAGTTTTGCGTCAGGTCCGGCCTTGGAGACGAGTTCAGCCGCTTGTTCCCGCGCCGCGCTTCCGCCGGAAACGAACGCGATCATGTCTTCAAAATACGCCGACGGCTCGCCATTCAGTGCCTGGCAGGCTGCCTGGAGATCGATGATTTCGGATTCGTCGGACGAGAGGGCGCCGAGCTTCTCTTCAGGTTGCCCTGACAACAGTCTGTAGGTGACGAGCTTCACGACACGCCCCGATTCTGAGCCACAACGGCCTGCCGGACGCGGACGGGCGCTATCCGTATTGAGCATATTCGTGATCGCTGCTGATAATTCATGTCACTCCCCATAATTATGCCGGATCTTATTCTGATCCATATCGGTACCAATGATGTTAATATCGTACCGTTCCGTACGTCAACAAAAGTTTTCAACAATCAAAAAAATGCCACACGGCGCCGCAGTGAGGATCAGAAACTCAGGAATGTGAGGGTCGAGGGGCGGCGCCAATCGCGGTTAGCCGGGTACTCAGAGAGAGCTTACCACAATGGCAATGTTCCTCTGCCCCCGCCCTTACACGAGAACGCCGTTGAGAATAATATCGTAGAGTTCGTCGAACGCTTCGCTGAAGCCTACGCCGGCAGCATCGAGGCAATCCGGCTCATTGATCCGATTGACCGCTGCCAGGAGGATTTCTGCGAACAGGTGCGCATGGCACTTCCGGAACCGGCCTTTGGATATACCGTCCTCGATAATCTCCTCGAGCATCTCCATCCGCTGCTTCTGGTGATCCTTCAGCGCCAGCAATGCGGGTTCAAACGACTGAATATCCTCAAGAAATTTCCTGCTCGCCTTCTTCGTTTCCGTAACACCGGGCCTGACATAGGCAAAGATGCGCCGCTGCGGTCCGTCCTGACCGAGCGCAGCAATACGGCCCATTCGGCGCACGCGCGCCAGCCATCTTTCGACCACCAACAGAACGATGTCCTGTTTGGTTGGCGCTATCTCATACAGCGTTCTTTTGGAGCACTTTAACTGCTTCGCGAGGCCGTCCACTGTGACCGCAGCAAACCCCTCTTCAAGGAAGATCGACTCCATCTCAGCAAGCAAGGCCTCGCGGCGGCGTGACTTCCTTGTCCCGCCGCTCTCTCGTGCCTCAAGATTCATGTCCTCAGCGATTTGGAGCCTCCCCCGACGCATATAAACGCTCTCATTGACTCAGAGTCGTTTGCTGGATTACGGTACGAATATCGCAATAATCGTATCCATAAATTGAAATTATGCAGACCCATTACTCTTGCACAACCCTGTCTGCACTCATTGTTGCGGCAATTCGCCGGCACGGGCAACGCCCCGCCGTTACCTGCAATGGCCAGACGGTCTCCTACGCCGAACTCGACAGACTGTCGAACATTCTGGCCCTGGCGCTGCGCCGGCGCGGCGTACAGAACAATGATGTCGTGGCGCTGCATATGCGCAACTCGATTGAATATATCGTCGCTGATCTTGCCATCCTGAAACTCGGCGCAGCCAAATGCCCGCTTAACGAACTCATGTCGCCCGCAGAGTTGGGCTACTGCCTGAACCACGCCGGCGTCAAACTGCTGATCCGCCATGCGTCCCTTCCTGCCCCGGACAATGTTGCCGACCTGACGCCAACCTGCATCGTCGTTTCTGACGCCCCCGGCACAGATGACAATGATACGGGTGCTGACTGGGATGCGGCGCTCGCCGCCGAAGATCAGTCCGGAGACACATTCGTCCCGGAGCCGGTCCCCCCATCAAGCCGTGCGATAATGGCCTACACCGGTGGCACCACCGGCCAGCCCAAATGCGTTGTGCACAACCAGGAGCGCATGGGAATCAACCTTCTGGCCCAGGTCCTGTGTGGCGATGTGCGCAACGATGAAGTCATGTTGCTGACAACACCGCTTCCGCATTCCGCAGGATATCATATGCAGGCCTGCCTCTTTGCGGGTGGTCATACGATTCTGGAAGACAAATTCTCACCAGACCGCGTTCTGAAGATATGCGAGAGTATAAATGTGACCTGGATGTTCGCGGTGCCGACGATGCTCTATCGGCTTCTCGATGCCGTCAACGCCGGCCGACAGATGGCACCGTCGCTCCGCACCGTCGTCTACGGCGCAGCACCCATGAGCGAAGACCGCCTGAAGCAGGGGCTCGAACTGTTTGGTCCGGTATTCATTCAGCTATATGGTCAGACAGAGTGCCCGAACTACATCTGCACACTCAGCAAGGAGGATCATCTCAATACAGATCTGCTATCTTCCTGCGGAAAGGCGGTGCCTTTCTGCGATGTCACACTTCTCGGAGAGGATGGAAAAACTGTTCCGGTTGGCGACATCGGTGAGCTGACAACAGCCTCCCCCTATCTTCTTGTAGAGTACCACAACGCCCCCGAACAGACTGCGAACACAATTGTGGACGGACGGTTGCGGACGGGGGACCTCGCCTATCAGAATGATGACGGCTACATATTCCTTGTTGACCGGACCAAGGACATGATCATCACCGGCGGCATGAATGTCTATTCCGTCGAGGTCGAGAACGCCATTCGTCAACATGCGCGCGTATCCGATGCGGCGGTTATCGGCGCGCCGGATCCGGACTGGGGCGAAGCCGTCATTGCAGTTATCGTAAGTGATGACGTCATCGAGCATAAGGAGCTCAAACAGCACCTTGCAGGCATCTTGTCAGCGTACAAGATTCCGAAAACCGTTCACCGCGTCGATGCTTTGCCGCTTACGCGGTATGGCAAGATCGACAAGAAACGACTACGACAGATGCATCTCGACGCCATGCTGATGGAATAGGACTGCGACCTGAACTTCATACGTCGCGCCCTGTTTAGAAAGTGCGGCCAAAACAATCGCCTTTCGCACAATCAGGCCTCGTGCAATCCCACAATGGCAATTGCGGAAACATTCCGCGAC
The DNA here is from genome assembly GCF_963678195.1 of uncultured Hyphomonas sp. Lineage (NCBI taxonomy): Bacteria > Pseudomonadati > Pseudomonadota > Alphaproteobacteria > Hyphomonadales > Hyphomonadaceae > Hyphomonas > uncultured Hyphomonas sp. The sequence goes on along the minus strand of NZ_OY782759.1, from coordinate 1,537,432 downwards.
GGCGCATCGCCAAGATTATGCGAGAGACCGAGAGTCGGCGGTTCGCTTCGTTGCTGCGCACCGGCGCGCGCCAGCAGCTGCAGGTAGTTCTCGTAGATCATCGACATTAGCCGATCAGCGCTCTTTGGCCTCCGTACAGCCTATACCCAAGACGACGACTTTGTCCTTGATCCCCCTGGGCATTATTCACATCCATTCACTGTTGGAGCGGCTTTCATGAAACATTCCCAAACCCCTGCGTTTTGTCGATCGCCGTTATACGGAATTTACCCCACACCTATTCTGAACCATCATCGCGAACCTCATGAATTCGGGCAGCATCCTGGAAGACCAAAGACGTTTTGGTCGTTCCCGGAGACTAAACCCAGTATCGATCACTTCGGGCCCGACTCCTTTGACAATGCTCAATACGCGCTGACTACTCCCTGTTCACGGGAAGCATCACCTGCGCCGCCGAAAGCAAGCCAACCGCCATCGACAGGCAAGGTAACGCCTGTGATATAGGATGCAGCATTGCTCGCAAGAAACATGGCGGCATTTGCGATATCCTGTGGCAAGCCCAGCCTGCCAAGGGGTACCCGCCTGACAACGGCACTTAAGCCTTCCTTACCCCCGGTCATGTGGCCAAGCATGGGGGCCTCAATCACTCCCGGAGCGATCGCGTTGACTCTGATCTGGTACCGCGCCAGCTCGGTTGCGAGCGTTTTCGTCAGCATCACGACGGCAGCCTTCGAGACGCCATAAGAATTAGATGCCGGAAAGCCGGTCAGGCCGGCGAGGGAAGCAATATTCAAAATGACACCTGATTGTCTCTGCTTCATATACCGGGCAACGGCCTGGCTCATGAGGTAAGTGCCTTTGAGATTGACGTCGATGACGTTCTGCCAGTCATCGACCGACTGGTTGTGAAGCGCGGTGAGCTCACCAGCGACACCCGCACAATTCACCAGCACATCGATCTTCCGCCAGGCTTCTACCTGATCGACGATGTCTTCGACCGATTCCAGCTTGCTGACATCACCCGCTACCCAAAGGGTGTCACCGCCTTCGGAGACAGCGGGAAAACCGGCCGGCGGCACCTTGATGTCATTAAGCGCCACATGAGCACCCGCCGCGACAAACAGTTCAGCGATGCCGGCCCCAATGCCACGGCCTGCGCCCGTGATGAGAACGCTCTTCCCTTTCAGATCCGTCGCCAGCATGCTTTTACCTTCAACGTTATTCTTTTTTTGACTATATAGTCGAATTATCCGTAGCACAGATTTCTGCTGTTAAGAAAGGCTGAGTGCGAGATCCTGCCCAAATACGGTCCCGGTAGTACTTACGGTATGCAGTCACACTGCTGGCGATCTGTGGCTGTTGCCATTAGGATTGAGAGCGAGAGGCTTTCACACCAACTCTCCAGTGCAATTCTGACCTTGAACCGAAGGAGCGAACTTGTCTCAGACTGCTCAGTCCAAACGCCCTCGCGGCAGACCCAGACTTGACCGGCGTCATGAGGAGGTCCTGACGTGCGCGGCAGCGATGTTCAGTTCGCGAGGATATGCTGCCACGACCCTGGAAGACATTGGGGCCGAACTGGGACTCACGCGCCCCGGCTTGTACTATTATGCGAAGAGCAAGGATGACCTGCTGAACCAGTGTTATGCATGGAGCTTCAAGAAGCTCACGGACCGCGTGAATGCGGAACTTGGCGACGGCACGGGACGGGAACGGCTCGCCCGGTTCTTTCAGATTTACAGCGAGGCTGTATGCGATGACGCATCCCGCTGCTTCCTCGCATCCGAGAATCATTTTCTCACCCCTGAGAGCCAGAAAGAAGCGGCTAAACGAGTGTCCGAAGTAAACAGGATCGTTGGTGGCCTGATAGATCAGGGCATTGCTGATGGATCTCTGGCCCAATGCGACCGGAAGTACGCCCTGATTGTGCTTTTCGGCGCATTCAACTCGCTACCCAAACTCTATAAGCATAAGGGACCTCCACCCGACGAGATGGGACAGAATCTGTTCAATTTCATCATTAACGGATTGCTGCCGAAGCCATAGATCCTTGATGGCTTCGCCGGTGCGAAAACACGGGGCGATGCTTTCCCTATGTGGGCTTCGCTTTCGACCGGGCGCCAGCCCGGATCACGTCCGTACCGCGAGGATCGACAAGTTTGCCATGATTGGCGAGATTGTTGGCGTGGCCGAAATGATGAAGGTTGAAAGCCGATTGCAGTGCCGTCCACATGCCTTGCGCATCAAGTGACTGATTGACACTCATTTTTGCCATCTTCAGGCCCGCTGCAGGACGCAGTGCGATCTTTGACGCCATATCGAGCGTGACGTCTTCCAGCTTTTCGCGAGGCACAACTTCGTTGACCATGCCAAGGGTCTTGGCTTCCGCAGCGCCAATCGCATCACCCGTGAACAGCATTTGCTTGGCCTTGCGATGGCCCACTTCCCATACGTGGACGAAATACTCATGCCCATTCATGTCGAACGCGACGACAGGGTCAGAAAATTCTGCGTCCTCGCTGGCAATGATGATGTCGAAAGGCCAGATCAGCATGAGTCCACCGGCAATCGCCTTGCCCTGAACCTGGGCGATGATTGGCTTGGGCAGATTTCTCCACCGCCAGCAAAGGCCGAGATAGACCTCCTGCTCCCTGGCCATATATCCTTGCGGGCCAGGATGTTCATGGCCCCCAATGCCCAAAAGCGGTTTATGATCGGCACCGAGGTCCTGAAGGTCGTGTCCGGATGAAAAGTTCTTTCCATCAGCCGCGATGATGACGACCTTGATATCATCATCATACATGGCCGCATCCAGCGCATCGTTGATTTCATACAACATGTCATAATTCTGCGCGTTGTGCTTGTCGGCGCGCGCTAGCGTGATGCGGGCGACATGATCACGTGGCGTATCAAAGCGAATGAAGCTGAAATCCTGCGTCGTGTTCATGTCACTTATTCCTTTTAGCCGATATTGCGCTCAGTATCTTGCCAATAGGGTTTGCGAAGCTCGACCTTGAGAATCTTGCCTTGCGCGGACAGCGGCAGAGGCTCTTCGCGAAACTCGATGGACCGGGGGCATTTGTAGCCGGCAATGGAATCTCTACAGTGAGCTGCGATCTCTTCCTCAGTCGCTTTCTCTCCCGCCTTCAGGCGCACGATGGCATGAATCCGCTCGCCCCACTTTTCGTCCGGCACACCGATAACAGCGCATTCCTGTATCGCGGAATGGGAGGACAGCGCGTTTTCGACCTCCGCAGAGTACACGTTCTCCCCGCCGGAGATGATCATGTCCTTGACGCGATCAACGACATATACAAAGCCTTCCTCATCCATATAGCCCGCATCACCCGTTCGCACCCATCCATCGACCAGTGTTTCTGATGTCAGCTCAGGCTGATTCCAGTATCCCAACATCACGCCAGGCCCGCTGACCGCAATCTCACCCACAGCGCCTAATGGAAGCGATGTCATGTTTTCGTCTACAATGTTGATCTGTATACCGCACATCGGTTGCCCCGCCGAGCGCAGCCATGGCTTTCCCTTCAAGGCGGCACGGTGATGTTCCGGCGTCAGCAAGGTCGCGCAGGGGGACAATTCTGTTTGTCCATAGGCTTGCGTTAGCGATGCATTGGGAAAGAGCTCCATCACCTGCCGCACAAGTGTCTCGGAAATCGCTGAAGCTCCGTAAACAAGCGAGGTGACCGATGAAAGATCGCCCCCATTTGCGGTCAGGTATTCCTGAAGCATTCCGAGCATACTCGGAACAAGCGTGGCATCAGTGCATCTTTCTGCTGTAACTGCTTTTACGAAGTTCTCGGGCGTAAAGCTCGAAATGATCACGTGGGTCCCACCGGTGAAGGTCAGACCGTAAACTGCGGCCGCATCTGCAAGATGAAACATCGGGGCGGAATGAATGTAGATCTGTTCCTCAGTACGGGGAACGGTCAGGTTCCGGCACATATAGTTTCCGATGAGGCTCTCATGCGACAGCATAACCCCTTTGGAACGCCCCGTCGTGCCACCTGTATAGAAAAGCCCGCAGAGTTCGCTTCCATGACCACAGCGATCCTCGATCGGGTCTGACTGGGCAATGAGCTGTTCGAAATCAAGCAGGCCGTCCGGTGCCTGTCCGTCATCCATATAAATGGCCGCCTCCAGCGAAGGACATTCCTCAAGCAGGCGACCGGCCATGCCAGTGAACTGTCCATCCAGGAAAACCAGCTTGGCCCCGCTGTCATTCAAGGCGTAGACATGTTCCGGAGCGCTCCAGCGGAAATTCCCTGGAACGATGACAGCACCGGCCCAGGCCACCGCAAAATACAATTCGAAGAATCGATCGCTGTTTACCGCGACTGAGGCCACACGATCGCCGGGTTTGATCCCCCGCCTGACCATCGCTCCGGCCAGTCGCGTAACGCGCTCGTGTACATCTTTCCAGCTTCGTCTGCGCTCACCAAATATTGTCGCGACCCGGTCGGGAAAAAGAAACGCCGACCTTTGAAGTCCATTCGTGAGATTCATCATGTTCGCGCCCTCCCTCTATGTTTATTTTGCGCGGGGTAGATGTCAGATGCTGAAACCACCTCCAACGAGCAGGACCTGACCACTGACATAGTTGCTGTCAGGGCTGCAGAAGAAATGGATCGCGCCTGCGGCCTCTTCTGTTGTTCCGGCGCGGCCAATCGGCACCATCGTCTTCAATGAAGCGCGCATCGCCTCCGGCACACCCACGGCGAGTTGCTTGCCGTCAATTTCAACAGTCCCGCCGGACTTTTCAATTGACTGAGTCAGGCGCGTATCAATCACACCATATGCGACACAATTGACATTCACCTTGTAGCGTCCCCACTCCTTCGACAGCGTCTTGGTGAGGCCGACCAGCGCGGCCTTTGCAGACGAATAGTTCGCCTGCCCCGGATTGCCGCCTGTACCTGCCATCGACGAGATGTTGACGACCTTGCGGAACACTTCTTCACCGCGTGCGGCTTCCTGTTTCGAAAAAACGCGGATCGGTTCGGAGGCCGCGCGCAGGATGCGAAACGGTGCAATCAGGTGAACATCCAGCATGGCCTGGAATTGCTCATCGGTCATTTTCTGGATCACCGAGTCCCAAGTATATCCGGCATTGTTGACGATGATGTCGATGCCATTGAAGGACTCCAGAGCCGCCTGAACAAAACGATCGCCGAAGTCCGGCGCCGTGACATTGCCGACACAGGCGACCGCGTTGCCGCCCATTTCCTTGATCGTGCTGACGACTTCAGCCGCGGGCGCCTCGTCGAGATCGTTGACCACAACTTGCGCGCCTTCGCTGGCGAGACGGAGGGCCAGCTCCCGGCCGATACCGCGCCCCGAGCCCGAGATAAGTGCGACTTTTCCTTCGAGTTTCGACATGTCTATCCTGCCTGCTTTGATAGTTTCTAGTTGAGTGCAATCACGGCCTCACCGGCCAGCGTATGGCTGCCAGCGTCGGTGTGCGCATTGATGTCGAGGCGAACCAGATTTTCGCCGTCTGACGTAAATTTCTCTATGATTTTCCCGGTGCATTTCACGCGCACATGAACGGGCGTGATTGCGAGGAACCGGACATTCCATTCCCTTAGCTGTGACTGCGGCACCCAGTGTGTCAGCAGCTGTGCCAGGTAAGCCATGGAAAGCATGCCGTGCGCGAAAACGTCAGGCATGCCGGACGATTTCGCAAAATCGATGTCCACATGCATCGGGTTGTGGTCTCCCGAGCTGCCGCAAAACAGGGCGAGCACGTGGCGGGTAATTTCGGGGCTCACATGTTCAGGAAGCTCGTCGCCCACTTCAACACTATCAAATTCAATCGTCATAATCATCTTACCCGTTGCGAACCACTGTGACTGTGGTTGAGAGCCCAACCACTTCCGCATGCTGGTTCGTCGCTTCGGTTTCCTGGACGATGAATTCGAGCGCACCGCCTTTCTTGTCGTAGACATCGCGAATTCGCTGCTTCAGCGTAATGCGGTCTCCGGCATAGATCTGGCCGGAATATGAAAACCGCTGCTCACCGTGCAGAACCCGACCGATATCGACATTGAACAACGTCAGGGTGGAAAACGGCTCAGGGCTCAGCAATGACAGGCTGAATGCGAAGGTCGGGGGTGCCGGCAAGGACGGATGCCCAGCGGCGTGTGCCGCATCCTCGTCGAAATAGACTGCATTGGTCTCGCCGGTCGCCTTGGCGAAAAATTTCAGCTGGCCCTTTTCGACCTCGACGGTAACCGGTTCGAATTCGTGCCCGATCAGACTTTTATCGAGCATGTTCAGACTTTCTCGTACAGCGTCACGACGCACGCGCCACCGAGACCGAGATTGTGCTGAAGGGCCAGTTTGGCGCCTTCCACCTGGCGCTTCTCAGCCTTCCCGCGTAGTTGCTCAACAAGCTCAGTGCATTGTGCCAACCCTGTTGCACCCAAGGGATGGCCTTTGGAGAGCAGACCGCCCGACGGATTGGTCACGACCTGCCCGCCATAAGTGTTGTCTCCGTCCTCGACGAACTTCTCTGCACCACCAACCGGGCATAGGCCGATCGCTTCATAGGTCACGAGTTCATTGTGCGCGAAGCAGTCATGCAGCTCGGCGACCCTGATATCCTGCGGACCGATACCAGCGGCCTCGTACACCTGATTTGCTGCATTCTTCGCCATACTGAAGCCGACGACCTCACGCATGTCGCGTGCGTCAAATGCCGCCGGCACGTCGGTCGTCATGGCCTGCGCGCGGATGCGCACGGAGGTGTCCAGCCCATGCTTTTTAGCGAAAGTTTCGGAGGTAACGATAGCCGCAGCCGCTCCGCAGGTCGGTGGGCAGGCCATCAGCCGCGTCATGACACCCGGCCACATGAGCGGAGAGTTCATGACATCCTCCTCTGTGACTTCATCGCGGAAAATCGCGAGCGGGTTGTTCGTAGCGTGACGGCTGGCTTTGGCACGGATCTTTGCGAAGGTTTCCATCTTCGTACCGAACTCGCGCATATGCGCCTCGCCTGCACCGCCAAACATGCGAAGGGCTGACGGAAGGTCTTCAGTCGTAAGCTCCGAAGTAACCTCCTCGAACTTGCTCATCGGGCTCTCGAGGTGGCGGAAATATGTTCCCAGCGCACCGCGCTCCATTTCCTCGAAGCCGAAGGCAATCGCACAGTCGACAGCTCCGGACTCTACAGCCTGACGCGCTAGGAAGAGGGCGCTTGATCCGGTCGTGCAGTTATTGTTCACGTTGACCAGCGGGATGCCCGTCATGCCAACTTCGTACAGCCCTCGCTGCCCGGCAGTGGAGTCGCCATAAACATAGCCAGCATAGGCCTGTTGGACCTTTTCAAGCCCGATCCCGGCATTCTCAAGCGCCCGCCTGATGGCCTTCGATGCCATGACATAATACGGCTCGCTCCCCCCCGGCTTCGCAAATGGGATCATGCCAACTCCGGCAACGACAACATTGTTCAACAATTTCGTTCTCCCTGAACTTTTCTTCGACAACCCAGAATTGTCATTGCGACAGATCTTCATTCCATCGGAAGCGAAGTCTACGGTCCTTCCGAGTTTATTTTACTTTTTAGTCGAATAATAAACAATTTTTCGACTGTCTAGTCGATTTATTTCTGAAAGGGTTGGAGGCCACTGTCGGTGAGAGTCACAATCGAACCCTGAGTGCACTCGCCGACGTGCGTGGTAGATAACTGACAATTATGAGGTAGGTGGTGTAAAACTAACTCGAACCAGTCTCTGTATATCGCGAACCAGTAGAGGTCAGGCAGCGATCAACTCGCGCCATTCGATAAGAGCGCCGTCACGTAGCGATTTGAACCTGGCCCCGCTCTCAATATTCCTTTGATGATTGAAGTGATTGTACACTGATGAATGAACGGAGGCAAACTTCTGCAGACTTCGCATGCGCCGAAATCGCGACATAGCCCGCTCTCGGGCATTATCAGAGGAAAGAGATCTGGCTGTCTCTTCCCGCCTTGTCACCCTAATTTCGGGCGAACGAGCTTGATGCAGCTACATTGCGGAGGTGAGCGACGAGAAACAACCGGCGTCAATATCAGACCAAACCGATTTCCTCTGACAATGCCCCCCCAAGCTAAGATGCAGGATCGGTCGCCTCAAGGGCTTTTGCTCTGACAACACCATCACGTGTATCCGAGTTCCTTGCGAGTATCCGTCAAGAAGAGGTCCTTGCCTTTGACCTTTTGCGTCAGCCACGGCCCGACCAGGCAGCCTGAGCGGCTGATGGGCAAAATGCTAGCTCCCTTTTTCTGGCCCAATGGAACCAGCAGCAAGGGTTTTGTTGCCCGTGTATAGGCAGGCAGTGTTTCGACAGATGTACCCTCAATCAGCTTTTTCACTGTCTTGAGAAGCCAACTGACCTGCCGACGCACAGCAACAATAGTCATCGGATCACCATTATCGGCAGCGTCTCCCAGAGCAAAGACCGCTTGATACCCACACGGACGCATCCACTGATCGACTTCCAAGCGCCCGGAAGCCGATGCGGCAACACACTCAACAGGCGGAAGTACAGGTTTTGCACCAAATGCAGGAACGATCAGATCGGCCTCGTAGGTCTTCCCTCCGGCATGAAGGCTCCCGGCGAAGGGGGCGTCCGTCCTATCCACCCCATCGACAAATGCTCCAAGCTGAACATCAATTCCCATGTCTGCAATCTGCAGCTGCAACGCCTTTGAGAGTTTCGAGGCAATGCTGGGCACCACTTCATCCGAAGCCGCCAAGATCGAGATCGACTTTCCAGGATGGGCAAACTTGATTTCTGCTGCGAGTTCCACACCCACGGGTCCGGCACCGACGACAATGATGGTCTGCGCGGCCTCGACTGCGGCGTGCGCCGCGGCCTGATGTGAGCGAAAGTCGGCGATCGAATCGGATCGCGCCTTGAAGGGCCGGGCATAGTTGGAACCGGTCGCTGCGATAATGAAATCGCCTTCAACTGTCTGGCCATTTCCCAAGACCACACAACCTTCACTTATCTGTTCGGCACGCGCCTTGATGATCCTGCCATTCTTCAGCAGACGGTCATAAGGAATGATCAACCGATCAAGAAGCGCCGGCTGGACCACAGCCCGAATCGCGGCCACGCAGTGGAAAAACGCTTCACGCGGTTCGATCAAGGTCACATCGGCGAGTTCGTCCAGGCCATGCGCCATGCGCACGCCAGCATAGCCGCCACCGACGATAACGATCCTTTTCCTCAAATTCGGCTCCCTGCGCACATTCAACCTGGCCTCGCCCTGCACGGGAAGGCCGGGTATTGAAATTATCCCTAGTATAAAATGGGGTTTGTACCTTGTTTGGTATTTGGGCTTTAGGTCTTGTGCATCTGAGACGGCGGCGTCGGTTCGCTGAGCATTTGCGTGACCTGCTCGTCTGGCATTGCAAGTATGCCTTTCAGCATTTCTTCCGGCATTTTCGGATTGTACCCATTCGGATTGAAGGGGGGTTGCGCGACGGCGCCTGCTTTACCGGCGTATTCCGCAGGCTTGATATATCGGGCGAGTTCTTCCTGAGAGATGCCGGCAATTTCCACGACTTCAGGGTCTATCCAATCTTTTGGCCCAACCGGCGTCTCACATTCTTCAAAAGTGCAGACTTCAAGACTGATGTCTTCCGGCCCCTGGAAATAAATGCTGTTGGCAAAGCCGTGATTGATTGGGCCCGTCACATTCACGCCCCGCGACCGAATACGGTCACGCATGTTCAACAGCGCCTCCATCCCATCTACGTTTAGCGCCACATGCTGCATGGTGCCTGGTGCAGACGGTCCCGTCATATGTCCCGGTTGCGTGACACCATATAGCGTTTGAGCCTCAGCATTTGCCGGATTGAAGACAAAAGCCAGCGCGCTTTTATCGTTCAAGCGGAGGAAGCCATGCCAGCAACCTTCGGTGCCATGCATCCAGTAAAGCGCGATCAGTTCCATCCCTAGCACATCAGAAAAGAACTCGATCTGCTCCTTCATGCTGTTTGTTGAAAGCGCCAGGTGATTAATTCCATTGGCTCTGATGTTGGCAGGCATAACGGCCTCCTAAGTTGGCGTTGCGGATTAAATTTGCTTCAGCGCCCAATCGTGGACGGTGGTTGAGAACTTTTCAGTCTGGAAGAGCATCAGCTGGTGCCCCGCATTTTCGAATGGCACGAAATCTACAGGCCCGCCGATGCTTTCGGCGACAGATCGGACGAGATCGACCGGGAAAGTCGGGTCGCTATCGCCGACCGTGTACAGGATCGGTTTGTCGTTTTCAGAGAGCGGCTTGGGCGGCTCGTATTGCCACAGACTTGCCCAGCTTTCTAATTCATAAGTCCACGTATTGTATGGATCCAATTCCTTCTGCGCCTGCGCGCCTTTATAGCCATAATCTACGTCGAAATTGAAAAAGCGGCGAATATCCAGGACGCCTGCGCCCTGAAGCAGTTTCACGCCTTCAGACCAGCCTTCTGTGCGAAATGGTTTGCCAACTTCATTGAATATCGGATGGCCTGGCACAACGATTGAGCCCATCAATACCGAGCCGGTAACATCTTCATGGCTGATCGCGGAGATGGCGGCGCCGACACCCAGACTCGACCCCATTGTAAAGACAGGCAAGCCGGTCAGGTTTTTGACATAGCTCGCATAATCCATGCTGGCCTGCGCCCATTCAGAAAACCGCCATTGTCCTTTCGGGCGATTGGTGGTCGATCGTCCGTGTCCTGGCGCATCATAGGTCCAGATATCAACGCCCTTGGCGGCGTGATGCTCGCAAAAATCATCGTAGATGCCGCCGTGCCCACCGATGCCATGGGAGATGACCAGCGCATATTTGGCGTCCTCGCCACAATATCTGAAACTGTGCAATTCATTGAGAATATGGGTTTCAAGACGCATGATCGGCTCCTGGGGATTTAAAAGGCTGAGAGAAGGTCGGCGCGGTCCGGCGTCTTTTGCGAATGGCGCAGGTCGGACACCCAATGCGGATTGGTACGCGCAAAGTCCGCCACGGCGCGGCACGGCAGCCATGACCCATGAGTCCAGTCAGACAGACATTCGGTGAAAGCTTTGAAGACCTGCATCTGGCACGGGTCAGACGCGAGCAAGTAAGGATGAAAGATCACCGCGCGATAGGAAGCTCCGCTGGTGTCAGAATGGAAAAGCGACCAAAGCGCGGCTTCCCATACAGAGACATCTGCGACATCCGGCTGCCCTAAAAGTCGCGCGCGCCCATTCGCAAGCAGCGGCTCGAAATAGAGCGCATCAACATGCGGCCACAAAAAAGGAAGCGTGACAATTTCTGGGCTGACTGTGACGGTGTCGCCGAGTGACGACTCGTAGAGCAGTCCGAACTCGTTCAGCAAAGCTGCTGTATCGGGAGTGCTCACGCCGCCGGGTGGTCGCAATCCTGCTGGCGTCAAACCAATTGCGTCAAAGGCCGTAATGCAGCTTTCGAGAACGGATCTTCGATCGCTCTCGGATTGATTTGACCAATGTTCGTGCCGCCATCCGTGAAGGGAAACTTCATGTCCTCGCTCCGCCATCAGAGCGAGCGAGCCACCATAGTGTTCCGCATTCCAGCCTTCTACAAAGAACGTCGCCTTGAGTCCCACCTCCTCGAGATGGTCCAGGATTTCAGGCAGCACTTTCGCAGACGCATGCATACCCAAGGAGACACCATCCGGATGCCGATCATTCTGCAGATCAAACGCCTCGCCAAAATTGTCAAAGGTCAAACTAATGATATGCGCAGAGGGTTCGGTCACGACGCCGCCTCAAAACGGTTCGAAATCCGACCAAGACCTTCGATTTCTGACTCAATCACCCAGCCCGGCTCAATGTACCTTGGTGGCTTGTAGCCCAGACCAACGCCATCAGGCGTCCCGGTAAAAATAAGATCACCTGTTCTTAGTTCGCACACTTTGGACAAATAACTGACAAGCATCGCGACACTGAAAATCATCTGCGCCGTGTTACCGTCTTGCAATATTGCAGCTTGATGACGGCATCCGATCTTCAGCTGATCCACGGACAATTCGTCTGGCGTCGTAATCCACGGACCTATCGGGGCGAAATTCGGGTAGCTCTTCGCGAAACTGAATTGCGCCGGTGTATTTGCAAATTGCAGCGTGCGTTCGGAGACGTCCTGCCCCACACAATAACCCGCAATATGGTCGAGCGCTTCCGCCTCCGAGATGTTTCGCCCGCCTTTGCCGATCACGGCGACGAGTTCCACTTCCCAGTCACAGGTCAAAGTCGGCAAAACAATATCCGCGCCAGGCTTGCCAATCGATGATGCGAATTTGGTGAAGACCATCGGTTCGTCCGGAACGTCCAACCCCGTCTCCTCGCTATGGGCGCGGTAGTTCAAGCCAATTGCAAACAACTGATCTGGATTGCTGATGGGTGCATCGAGCGGGCTAAGGTCTTCCAGTAAGCGCGCTTCGGCGAGACCTGGGTCAAACGCAATGTCTGCGTCGTCAGCCCAGGCACGCAAATCGCTTAACTGGGCGAGCAGCGCTTTCATATCTGCTGAGAACCGCCCACCAGAGGCGCGCGCAATATCGACGCCTCCAGCTTCGGTGATCAGATGTGTGCAATTGTTGATGGTCGCAAGCTTCATAGGTCTGTCCTGTGACTAGAACGTCATTTTCTGTTCTGGCATGGGTTCGCTCCTTCAGAAAAAATGCGGAGAACACTCAACGGCATCCCATTTGTGTTCTCCCAGTCCTTGCGAAGCACTTTGTTGGGAGGGATCGATTGCTTCGCTGGTATTGAGTTCGCCAGGCCGACCGCGCCATGTTGACGCTTGAGCGAGGCAATTCTCAAATGACCACAGCTAAAACCTGTACCTGGCTGACACTCGCACCTCGCGCCCTCTGTCCCTTGTCGCCCAATATACACCAGGCTGTGAGAATGCCTGCCCAGCGAACGTTATCGGCTGTTCGTCCGTGAGATTGTAAGCCGAAGCGGCCAGTTCCCAGCCATTGTTCGTATCCGCAAGCGCCGCACGCAGATTAAATGTCCAGACCGGGTCTGATACAAGATTGTAGTCCTGCGAGAAGTTCAGGGTCGTTTCGTCCTTGAAGCTGGCATCCAGCTTCGTGGTGAGTTCAAGGGATTTTCCAATCGATTGATTGAATTCGATGAACGAAGACGACGTAATCTCCGGCGCGTTCTCCAACGCGACACCCTCCAGATCCAGAACCGGACGAGCAGGCGTGCCGCCAATGAAGCAATCGAGCCTGGCTGCTGCGACAGGATTATCAGGGCAACTGACCAGGAAGTCCTGATATTCCGCATTAAGATAGGCAATATTGCTGCCAATGGTTATGGAGTCCGACACGGCGAACAGTGCTTCAAGTTCGGCGCCCTGTGAAAGCGCCTTGGAGGCATTCGTCACAGCAAAAGCGCTGATCCTTGGGTCAAATGCACCAACCTGCAGGTCATCGAAATTTGTCCGGAAAATCGCTGCATTTGCTCTTAGACGACGGTCGAGAAGTTCGGCTTTTACACCAAGCTCCCATGCCTCAGCGGTTTCCTCACCATAGCTGAAATTCTCCAGGGTTCCCGTCACATCCTGAGAATTAAAGCCGCCTGCCTTGCTGGCGCGTGTCCAGCTGGCGTACAGCATAGCGCTAGGAACGAAATCCCATTGAACGCTAATTGCCGGATCAATACCGCTCTCACTACGGCTGTCATCGATAGAGAAGTTCGGACGCGCAGGGTTGGTAGGCTGAGGTTTTAGGACACTTGTGGATCCAAACTCATATGTGAAATTCTCCTTGGACGCATCCTTGTCTTCCGCGGAGTAGCGCAGACCTCCGGTAAGACGCAACACTTCGTTCACATGCCAGGTCACCTGACCAAACGTTGAGAATGAGCTCGTATTCTCCGTATACGTTCCGCTTAGGCTGAAGGCCGCTGCCGGCGGAAGATTCCCCAAGAGATTCTGGTACTCTGCGAGGGTGAATTCCCGGTCGAGATAATAGAGTCCAACAAGATATTCCAATGGCCCACCGCCGGTAGAGGCGAGTCTCAGCTCGTGAGAGAACTGACTAAAATCCTCTCCACGATCGAGGTTCAGAACAGAAGCGGCCGAAAAATCCTGATCGGTAAACTGACTCCGATCAAATTCACCATATCCGAACAGGTACGTCAGTTCATGCGAACCGAAATCATGTTTCGCCTGAAAGGTTGTCGTGAACGACTCCTGCTCGAGCGCCTCCTCTTCATTGATGAATGAAGTATTGTCAAAGATGTAGTCTTCACCGAGTGCGCGTGAACCAAAATAGACAGGCGCAAACAATCCTGGCGGAAGGGACGCAGGATCGTTCTCCGCAATGTATGGAAGCGTACCAGGCGAGTAATCAGCGAAGACCTGCCAGGGCGAACCATCATTTCTGAACCTGCTACCTTCGGCCTTGAGCATAAGTTCCGTGTCGGGATCAGCCTCCCAGACAAGCGTGCCGCGCACGACGTTTGTATTTGACTTTGGCACGCCGCCCCCAACGACCGGGTTGTCCATGAACGCTCCCTCATCAGAGGTTTTCGCAGCAATTCTCCCGTAGAGACCCTCCGCAATTTCCCCTGAAAGGATTCCGGTCACCTCATAACTCTCGTGCTCAAATTCGTAGGAGCCGGAGATTTCCGCCTCAAATTCAGAGGTTGGCTTGTTGGTGATAACACTTAACGCCCCAGCAATACTGTTCTTTCCAAACAGCACACCCTGCGGGCCCTTCAGAACTTCAACACGTTCCAGATCCAGGAATGGAGCCTGGAACAAGGCAGCCCGCGAAGCATAGATCCCATCAACGTACATACCAACAGATTGCTCAAACGCGATATTTCCCGCGCCGCTGCCCAACCCCCGGATCACGACGCGGGTCGCTCCCGGCGCGTCAACGATTTCCACATTCGGAAGATAGTCTTTGAGGTCCTCCAAATTGCCAGCTCCGGCCTCCACGATCTGGTCACCCGACACTGCGGTGATGGAGATGGGAACGTCCTGGGCGCTTTGCTCTCGCTTCTGAGCAGTTACCGTTACGGTATCGAGTTGCCGGACTTCCGTGTCCGCGCTGTCTGCATCCTGAGCGGAGGCAGCCCCACCCGCAAGCGCCGCGCCCCCCAACAGCAAGGCGATTGTAGACGTGAGTGACCATAGATTTTTCTTCAAGACTTCCTCCCTGTCCCGCCTATCTAGTAGCAGGTATAATTTGGACTACTAGTCCATTTTGGAGTTTGAGTCAATTTGATGATTTGCGGTATCTGGTTTAGAGTCTCTGAAAATTAATCGAAGTCAGCCGCATGAACTCTCCCACGATCATGGAAAGATCAGAAATCGGTCGGAGAAAGCGCCGAAAGACACGCGCTATTCTCGTCGATGCCGCAATGCGCGTTTTTGCAGAGAAAGGCTTAGAGGCTGCGACGAGTGCTGAGGTTTTCAACGAAGCAGGCGTTTCGCGCGGCACATTCTATAATTATTTCGAAACCAAGGAAGATCTTTTAAAAACTGTGGCTGACGAGTTAGTCGACCAGTTGAACGATCAGATCGATAGCGACACAAAGGACATTGAAGGCGCGCCTGAGCGCTTGGCCTGGACGTTTGGCAGGTTCCTACATCGTACGAAAGCCGACCCTGTTTGGGCGCGAGTCCTTTTGCATATCGCCGCAAAGGACTCCCCGCTTCCAATTGGAGGGACGACCAAGACGAATATTGCCCGCGATATGCAAGCCGGACGCGATCAGGGCCTGTTCACATTAGAGGTCGACGAAGTCGCGATTAACATCATAGTCGGCACTGTCACCCAGGCGATGCACTCAACGCTCGCCGGCCGAACAGAGCCCGATCACGCTTACCATATGGTAAAGTGCATTTTGCTGGCTCTCGGTACTCCAGAGGCGCGGGCGACGGAAGCCGCCAAACTCGCAGGACAAGCCGACCTCTGAGTTTTCGTCTTTGAACCTTTAGACGTGGAGCTTCTGGATTATCCGTCTCCGGATCTGTTTCTGTCGTCGCACAGGCTACAAGCCGTATGGTAAAGCCTCTGACATAGGCGTCATCGCCTCCTTCAGACCGTGTTGTAACGCTCTGGCGGACCAGGATATTCTGCCCCTGTATCATCCCCCACTTCGCGCCGGATCAGGGCATTCGTCATGCCATTCAAGCGCTCAATTTCCTCCTTATACAACCCCGGATCGGCAGCCAGATTGACCATTTCATCGGGGTCATTGAGCGTGTCGTAAAGCTCAAGGTCATTATACTGGAGCAAGCTGTCCCAAGTGTCTGGCATGTGGTGCTGCGCCGGAGCAAAGTAGCGCGCAAACTTGTAGCGCCCGTCGTGGACACCTCTGATCAGCACTCGGTTTTTCAGGCTTGGCCCGGCCTTCTGCAGTGAGTTGAGCGTTTCGGTATCGCGATTGGCGAACGCATTGAGCTGCTGTTTGAGGAATTCATTATCCCATCCATATACAGTGGCATTGTTGAACAGAATTCCTTCTTCGTCCCGGCGGGTCCGCCCCGAGGCCGACCCGATTGCACCAGACACATCCAGACCCGGCAACGTGACCGCATCATCCTCGCCGGTCTCTCCATTGCCCGCCAGCGAAAGAAGTGTCGGGACAACGTCCACCGCCGAGGCCAGCGCCTTCGTTTCATAGCCGCCATTCACATCCGGATGGCGAACAATGAATGGTACACGAAGATTCTCCTTGTAGATTGTCGACAACTTTTGCCGCAAACCATGCGCACCAGCCATTTCTCCATGGTCCGCACAGAAGACAACAATTGTATTGTCGGCCTGACCTGAAGCCTTGAGCCCTCGCAGCAGGACATCGACACTCCTGTCGAGGTCGCGCACACAATTGAAATAATAATTGCGATACCGACGCCAGGCTTCCTCGTCCTTCCGCTCCATCACGCCAAAAATATAGTCAAGCCCAACAAGCTGGTCGCGGTGCGATTGGGGTTTGGTCGACAGATCGTCGCCCATCAGACTCGCTGGCAAGGGAGCGTCTAAAAAATCCTTGTATGGGCCAATTTCCGGGTCACCTTTGAGCGGACTAATAAAGCCCTGTGCCAGGCGGGTTTGCTCCTGCTCGCCGGTCGCGTCATAGAACATGATGTCATGCGGGTTCACGAAGTTGACCGCCAGGAACCAGGGGGTCCCGTCATCAGCATCAGCGCGCATGTCTTCGATCATGCTGATCGCGTCTGAAGCGATACCGGGATCATAGCGTAGCCCGCCCCAAGTATAGCCGGTCGGGTCACCATACTCGTTGAATTGCGAGAAACCATAAGGTTCAAGCGCCCGACTCTTTGACGCCGAGATAAGCGCTTTCTCGGATGAGTCCCCCAACAGGCTGAGATGCCACTTGCCCTTATAGCGCGTCTGGTAGCCGCGCGCCTTCAGATAGGTTCCTACAGTGGCTATATCAGGCGACAGCTCCGGATATGGCGGATTACTCGGATTGGCGATCACCTTGGTCTGCTGAATGTGTCGCCCAGTATACAAGGTTGATCGGGAAGGTCCGCATGGCGTCAAGTGGACGTGGAAATTGGTGAAGGAAGCGCCTGCCTTCAGCAGGGCCTCATGCCCCGGCAGATCGAGGCTGCTTGGCAGATCAGGCAAGCCGAACTGCTGGTCAGACATGATAAGGAGAATATTCGGGCGTTGCCGCCGGACGTGCGCAGGGGCAGCGCCGATTCCTTGCGTGCCGGGCGTAGATGCGCACGCAGGAGTCGCTCCAAGAAATGCGCCAGCCCCCATGAGAAACGTTTTTCTTGTTAGCGTGTTACTATCTTCCATATCTTTCATGTCCTGTTCCTCACACTTCGGCCAAAATACCGCACGGCAGGAGCACGCTGTCCCGCCATGCTTTGGCCAGACGATCCGGCGCCCCGGTCCCAAAAAATATATCTATCCGGCTTGACGAGGACGGCTTCCGCCTGGTGTTCATTCAACCAGTTACGGTTGCATCCGGCATATGCCGTCAATTAATCTGTGTCCGGATTGGTAACGCACACGCCCGCAAACCCTGCGCCCTGAAGCCCGGGTCTCCAGGCTCAGTCGCATGCAAAAATGGACGGCCATCTCTGCCCCGCCCATACAAACGCCCCCCGTGCACCGAACAGGAGAAGCCGAATTCTTCCAGAAATGCGCGCATTTCAACCAAGTCCGGGTCAGAAAATCTCACATGGGCAATGTCTTCAATTTTTATTACCGGCATCTGACCTTATCCTCCCAGCGCCAATATTTGTATTTTGGATACCTAGTCCAATATGACTATTGAGTCAAGTGGAGTTGTCAGAGTAACTCGAACCAGTCTCCATTATTTGCGGACCAGCAGGTCTTAGGCAGCGACTAACTCGCGCCATTCGAGAAGAGCGACGTCACGTAGCGATTTGAGCCCGGCCCTGCTCTCGATATTCCTTTAATGATTGAAGTGGTTGTATACAGACGAATGGATCAAAGCGAATTTCTGAAAACTCCGCATGCGCCAGAACCGCGACATCGCTCGCTCTCGTCGGCGAAATGGAAGGTGGGAATTTTCAGCCCGATTGTTCAGATGTCGGCCACATTCCTGGCGTCCCGCATTTCCAATCTCTTTCATGGCCGCGCGGTAGGAATGGCACCTGTCGGTCACGACGACCTGAGTGACGAACCGTTTTGTGGCAAATATCAATCCCGCGTTCGTGAAGTAGGTCTTCGACGTTGCGCAGCGAGAGCGGAAATCGAACGTACATCATAACCGCAAGTTGGATGATCTCGGGCGAAGTCTTGAAGTATCGAAATGGATTCTGGCTCATTTCCGGAACCAAAGCTCCAGAATGCGTCGTCTCAAGGCCAGTTCCCCTGACAATCCTCTTCGTCTAAAGCCAGGTGCGGGCGGTATACGCCGCCAGAGAGGTCCGGCAAGGCTATCCGGCCGCCCTGGCTCGGAGGATAGAATTGGACGCATAAGCGCAAGACGCAAGCGTCAGTCACAGTCGATTTCCACCATCCAGACGAACTCAAACTCCGATCCGCTTTTCATGGGCCCGAATAGGTCGTCACGCGCACTTTGCGCCCTACCGCATAGGCTCCCATGTCGGATTTTTCGTTGGCCACGCAGCTGTACTTGTAGTTTCCGCCATCCGTGAGCCGGAGTGTGAATGAGCGCCCCTCCTTGTGCATGCCCTCAAACTGAAGTCTTTCGATTTCGCCCTCATAGAGATTTGTGGGCATCTTGCCTGACTTCAAATTTACCCACCATTCCGCACTGCCGAAGAGACCATAGGCGCCTTTCAAGCCCATATGCGGCCGGTTTTTATCCTGGGTCAGAGCCTGCGCGTCAGCCACCTGCTCCGGGTCTCGGGCCAGTGAGACGGCAAGATCATAGATTGTTTTCATACTGTTTCTCCGCAGAAATGACGTCTCGATAAAATTGCCCACAGCCCCACGAGAGCGGCGCGCAAGGAGCGGTCGACCTCGCGGGTGCTATTCCGACCACTGATCCTGATCAAAACCTGGGTCGCAAACGCCGATGATGAAATTACTCTCCCCCGAGCGCAGATCCCTTTCGACCCAGTCGCATCTGACTTTCCAATCCCGATGGATGTCCAGAACAAGGGAACGAGTTTCATCCGTGGTGTAATCGTAACTCCACCGCTCGACATTCCCGCCATCATAGTCCCAACTCCAAAGCGCATGCCCGCTGCGTTTGAGTGCGTCTACCAGTTGCCGGTCCATACCCGCGCCAAACAGATCCACTTCCTGGTCTCTCCGCGCATCATGGAGGATCCGGTTCAGCGCGTTTTCAAGTTCAGACACCCTTGATTTCAGGTCCTCCCCCCCCCCCCCAACGCAACCATCCAGTGACGGTGAAACTTCTCGTCCAGCTCGATAGTCACACGTAATTCCTTCACATCGTTCCATTCGGAGTAATCTCGAGATCATCAACGGATTTCATCTCAGTCACCGACAAAGATTACAGACCGCCCCGTTCGCTCACATTCTTCCAATATTCCAAGCAAGGATAAAGATGTCTGGGCTTCCCTCATGGCCGAGGTAATTGCCGGAAGCGCTGAATCCACGACGACGTCCCTATAGGGGTCGATGAAGAGGCCTGTGCGTTGTTGGAATAGCCCGAATGCCGGTTGCAGATCGCCATAGGCTTTGTCGTCTATCTGGAACAAAAGCCGCCCCAATTTTCCGCATTTATATTCATGAACATCCAGTGCCATCGCTACTCTCCCCAGTCATAACCGTGAATGAGGATAGCTTCGTCAAGCTCGGTGATTGGCCACTTTCCAAACGAGTTAAGATGCTGGATCAGCTCTGAACTCGTGATGAGAGCATTTAAAACTCTTACAAATTCGATATGCGAGAATGGCACGAAGGAGATACTGCCGCATTCGCCGAAATGATCTTCAAACTCAAAATTTGGACCAGGCGTGGGGACGCTCACGACATTCGAGTGAGCAACAAGTTTGATCTCCACCGCGGCGCAACCACCTGGTAAATCGTGCAAAGCGGAAAAAAGTTTTCGCCACTTGGCGTTGCTCATATACGCAGTCTTTGCCCGCAATATTTTGCGTGCTGCACGGCGGTCTTGCTCTGGCGGCTGCTGCCTCAAAACTGACCTGCTTCTAAATTCGGAAAAGGATTATCGATACCGGGCTGGCGCCAGATCGAATTGGCCGCGCGAACAACCTCATCTGTGTACTTCTTTTTTAGGCATGAGACTTCTTCCGTCACAAGTTCTGTGCATCACCTGTACTCCCAACGGTAATCGATCTGGGTGATCTCGTAGGTGTCACCAGAAGGCTCCGTATTCAACAACACATAATCATGGCGGCCTGGGTCCATCAGGCTGAACACGGTGTAGTTGGCATCTACGGCCTCCACATCTATCCGATCCCAGCTCGAAACCGTATCGGATAGATGAAACGGCAGAACCATGTTGGTGTCGGGTGGGACGTCGCAATCGCCTCCATCCCACGCAAAGGTCGCCGGAAACATGAAACGAGTGTCGATATTACTGGCGGGCATCGAAGGCTCAAACCCTGTCGTGTAGCCCGCACATTCATGTTGTTCCGCGTATACGAAGAAGAAAGTCGGCGCCATCATGTCCGCCACCGCAGCACCGTCTCTCAGGCGTTCTGTGAAGGTGTTTATGAAGACCAGCCGGTCATACATACCGGGGTCATCAAAATCGTCCGGTGACAGTTCTGCGAAGGACGGGTCAGATTCTACGCTGTCTTGCACCACCGCCGCTTCTTCTATTGTTCCAGGTTGCACCGTCGCCGCCTTTTCCATCGCTTCCGGCGGCTCAGCCTTTGCGCAGCCGGCGAGGCAAACACCGAATGTGGCAGTCGCTGCAAGTATCCAAAATCTCGACATGGGCTGCTCCTCAAGTGCGCTTGTGATTGTAAAACACTGACTGGTGCCACGCGACCAACGAGGCGGGAACAGAGATCAGCCCGTATTGCCAGGATATATCGGCCCAGCCATTCTGGAACTCGAAGAAATAGAACTCCAGCCAGATAGCGACCGCCTGAATAACAATTAGAAACAATAGCAAGGACGAGATGAGCCCCAACCTCAATACTTTGACTATTGCGAGCAAAACTGCCCCACCGATCAAAGCAACAACCAGCGCCACAACAAAGCTGAGGACTGCGATATAGGCGAGCTCCAGACCGAACGACCTCGCAGCGACGGCGACAAGCGCGGCATGCGCCAGTGCAGCGAAGGCGGCCGTCGCCACAGCCGCTGGCCAAAGGCGCCGGAATAAGGATGACGTTGAGTGTACTTTAGTCGTATTGACCGCTCTATTGTGAAGTTGTGTTTTTGGGTCCTTCAAATTCCGTTCGTCCTTCAAAAATGTCGGTTAGCGCAATGGCTTCACGCCGACCCTTGATCGTCCTCTAATTCACCGAGAAACGCTGCGGTCATTTCGCGTAGAGCTGTATCGTCATAAGTTTTTTCAAGCGCGCGCATAGCACTTACTATTGCGGCTGGTGTGCGAGCTACATCGCCACAATGCCCATAGGCCTGCGCGATGAAGTTCGCCATTTCCATGAAGTCCACGCGAAAAAACCAAATGATTGGCGGCGACTCATCCGAATTCACGGACAGCGAAATGGAGCTGTCATTGTCCATGCCGCAATCGGCAAAAGTGCGATCACTGAACTCCGGATGCAAAACCCGAAATCCATAGTCAGTCTGCACCGCTTCGACCCCGCATCGCTTTAAATAAGCGACAGCGTGCTCGGGCGACGCTTTGTCCAGATTATCCTTCACGCTCGGTCCCCAAGAAAAGTAATGTGGCTGTGACAAATGCTTTGAAGCTCAACGAATCCCCCCTCTTCTATCACCCAAGCCGGTGATCTGACGCCTTGCTGCTCAATCGAACTCGGCGTTGCGTTACGTCTCTTCTTTAAGTGCGACGATCAGATCGAAATCCGTCACGAACTGATCAATAAAATGTTTCATCTCCGAAGGCGCCTCGTCTTCCAGTCCGCAATGCATGGACTGTATGACATTCGTTGCCCTCTCGTCCGCTGTCTCAAGGCACAGGTAATTTCCTGCGGCATCTTCAAATATGCCAATCCCGCTCGCCGGATTGATATAAGCCCAATCCTGTTCGTTCACCCTGGACAGGGCTAGATTATAGATATGGTCCGCCAGAACGCCATTACGGGCATAGTCACTCCAAGAGGCTTCCGGATTTATATCAAAATGCCTGAACATGCATCCCTCCTGCGAGCGTTCATACACGCTTGAAAGGTAACAAATTATGGCGATCTGCGCCTTTATCTCGTCAACTTTTCCGAGCTAACTCCACGACGAAGTCAGGAAAGCGATTCAAGACACCATGAAGACGGAAGACGCATTCGCATTGTTCGAACACGAGTATGACGCCGATGATGGCCTCCTCACGAAATTCCGGATGAGCGACGATGTGGAGACTGAGCGGCTCGAACACTTCCTGAAGGCACTGACCGTCCTCTCTGAACACTATGAAGGACAAACGCATGTCGAGAAGCAGATGGCCTATCGGGTGATGTCGTTCCGCGACACGCTGTCGGCCAGCGCGAGCCACTGGAAAGTCAGCCGCCCGGAAGGCCTCACAATACAGATGACCACAAAACTCATCATTGCCTTCAGCCATGTGTTTGCCGGGTGATCATGTCAAAATCGAGCAAACTGATCACGCACTTTGAGGACTGTGCCTATCTCAAATCCTATTATGGTATGTCGCGAGATATTTATGTTTACCAAGACCATGTGGAGATCATCTTCAGGATCATTCTCAACGATCATGTCAGCTTTAGCTTTAAGCGTGTAGGCGCACATGATGATGCCGTTATTGCTAGCCTTAAAAAATATGTGGAACGCTCGACTTATCTGGAAGCCGGTCTGCCATACAGCTCCAAAGCCGTCATGAATTCGGCAATCAAAGGCTTTATTGGAGATGTCTTGAATGATGCCGTCCCCATGCCGGACAAGACTTATGTATTTGCGGGCGACAAAGCACGTCTGAAACGTTTCCTGGAAGACGAAGACTGCGCCTTCATTTGGGAGGATGAAGAATGATTGCACGCATGAACGATTCCAAAACCATAAACCAGAAATGGCGCGAAGGCTTCGTGGTCGGCTATGACTGCATCGCTCATGGCGACGGGCACATCGTCTTCGCAAATGCTTACAGTCTCTACGATCCGAACACGCACGAAACGACACTCTACTGGTCGCCTCTCTGCGATACGACACTCGCCTCGATCCTGAAGTACAATGACGATGTCTGGACCGAGGTCGATATCTTCCGTCATCCCTTTGAGTTTGAAGGCCAGAAGATCGTCTTCGGTGATGGCGGCATGGGCAATGAAGGCTACATCGCCTCCGTGACACCGGACAATGATCTCAACTGGAGCCTGTTCTTCACCAATTCCAACCCGATCATGCGCGCCGAAATGCAAGGTCGCACCATCATTGCCCATGGCGAGACAGGCTTTATCGCCCACATCAACATCGACAATCCGGCGGATATCTCCGTCACCCATGAAAACGCCAGAAAGGATATGTAGAAGGTCATGTACCGCTATATCCAGATCGCGAGCGATTCCACATTCTCGACGCACCCATGGAAAACCATAAAAGTCCTCATCACCTCCATCGGCATGGCAGCGGCCGTGACAGCATGCTCTGAACCCGCGTCTCCAACGAATCAGACCCCTGACAGCTCGCCTTCGGCTGAGCCGGTGTTCACGACACCAACCGTCGAGCTTCCATTAGCAACTGGCGAGCCCGTTCTTTTCGGAATCAAATCCTGCAAGGTGTACAGATCTGCGCCCTCCGCCGGCGCACCGGAAATCTGGACGCTCCTGTTCGAGCCCGCACCCTACCCCTTACCGCAACAATGCGTCAGAGAACGCCTCGAATTTGATGGGAAATATATCCAGATCGAAATCGGCACCCAGGCATTGGGCGCAGGCGGATGCTGCACGACCTATGCGGCTTACCGCAGCAGCGACGGTGAGAACTGGGAGGTCCGCCCGGCGACTTCGATCACCGAGTGGCAGGTATTGGAATAACGAGGCGGACAATGTCTGATAAAATAACAGTCGTGCATGAGGGTCGGGGTGGCTATGTCGAATACCAAAACGTTCGGTACACAATCGATCATGTGGGCGAAGGCTGTTTCTGCATTCATTTTCCGGATGGGAAGAAGCACAAAGATCTGAAGATCCACCAGCGCGCATTGACCGCTTATGCCGAAAGTCATGACCCGAAATGGTATGTGGGCAGCTGATAGTTACGGTGTCTACTCTCAAGAATTATTGGGGCAACACCGTCACGTTTAAGGCCTCTTCTACCGCGTCTTCACGGTTCGTACTCTCAAGAAATCTGGATCGATTTTCATCTCTGAACGTGATGATGAAGCCTCACCGAACAAAGGTCACCCTCAAATGATAACAGGTAGCAGCGACATAGCGCGTCTTTTCTCACTCTTTCACGACGGCGGAATTAAGCAATACGAACTGAAGCAGGACAAGCTCATTCTTGAAGTTGGCATCCTGTATCTGGCTCAAAGGATTTCTCCGGAATTAAAGGGATTTCATGTCGAACTCGAAATTTCCGGCCCGATCAAATTCGTGACCTGGCCAGACCATGAGACAAAGGAGTCGAGAACGCTGACGGATCTGGAATTTATTATGTCCACTGATCTGCAAATCCTCGAAGCAAAAGATGATGATGGCACTGTGAAAGTCACATGTGCTCAACATGCCTCTCCGTCAGACTTTATCGGAGGCGACCTCTTTGTCCGGACACAAAGCGCAAACGTTTGGGATGTAAACCACACCTACTATTCAATCGAATTTTTGGAAAATCTTTGCAAGTCGTACTGGGAAGAATGGAGCCGTCGATAAAATACTTTGAGGTCAACATTCAAACTTCGTCATGCCCCGGCCTGTTCTGCCATGCCCGCAGAAGTTTTTCCCGCTCCGCCTCGTCAAACAGTTCCGGCGCGCCGAGCCCCCAGACGGTTTCAAGCATGGCACTGCCGGCAGCAGCCCACGGCCCGATCAGCCAGCGCTCGTCCTCGTCTTCCTCAAACGCCGCATCACCGTCAATTCGCTCGGCCGCATCCGAGACAGCGCGATGAGCAAGCGACAGTCCGTGGCCGACAGGTGACTTCAGATTATTCGCCGCTGTCACGACCCCGCGCATGTCCCGGTCCGGTGTACTGTCCTTTTCCGCCACCAATGCCTGCCAGCGATGCCAGCCTTGAGGGGTGAGTTCTGCTGCGTCCGGGTGACGATGACTCGCGAGTCTTTCAGCACCTTCGCAGTCAAGGCTGCCTGCAAAACGCAGGACCTCCTCCACCTGCTCTCCATACGGACCAAACAGATTATGCGTCGGCATCTCCCGGACGATCTTTACCGAAACGCATCGCGTATAATTTCCACGATGATCCTGCGGCTCCAGCCTGTCCAGAACCTGCGCCAGCCAAAGCCGGCCCGGCCAGCGGGCGACCGTCACATCCCGTAAGCTGTGATCCACAATGATCCATGGCGGTTCGCTGGACGGGTTCGACACCACCGTCCCCTCTTTGGCATCCGCAAACCGGCCAAGCTTGTCATCGGAAAGATAGATGAAACCTGTCTCAGCCACTCTCATGCGGTAGGCGCGCCAGGCGACGTCTTTGTCGGGAAAATACTCGGCGACCCTTGGCATGTGCCGATCAAGGTGGTCGACATCCAGAACGCTGCCATCCGGAAGGCTGATCTCCACGATCCCGGAAAACTCACCGCTCCAATTGGACACTTCAATCGTCCAGCCATTGCTGGCGCGGTATAGAATATCGCCCTTGATGCGCTCTTGCGGATCGTAATCGGGCGCAAGTGTTATGTCGCCCGCCTCGATCTGTTTCAGAACACCTAAAACATCATCTTCCGATACGTTCATTCACCCGCATTTTCTTTTTCTGGACATTGAAAAAGTTCGAACTGTTCGATCTGGATCGTCGAACCTTCAACCGTGTCATACCATTCCCCGATCAGGTTACCCTCCCCCCCTGACTTGATCCGCAAAAAGCCAGTCTCCCAACCAGATGGCGTAATCTCAACGGCTCCGTCGTAACCCAGCAGAATATCTGCTGGGGGCATTTGGCTCGGATCGGCAGGAAAGCCGCCTTCCGGCGCCGTATCGGCAAAGACACCGTCGCTATTTACGAAAAAATGGAAAACGAAACCGCTGGAAGAACAGCTCTCATGCCAGGCGCCGTGTAGCCAGCTGAGATCATCGTCCGTCACAGTGTCCGCAGTTACGTCATAAAGCGACTGCAATTGCGCGGTCCGCGCCTCGGTCAGCACTGTGAGGCAGTTCAGCTCATCCTCATGGCGGGAGGTGCCGCCACTCATCAAGCGATAAACAGCCGCGCAATGCGCATCCTGATAGCTCGTCCAGGCCGCCTGCCCCAGCTCCAGGCTTTCGCGGATGTCATCAGGCTCGACCATGAAATCCTCGAACCCGTTGTTCTCGATTTTGGCCTCGATAGCTTCAAGCGTTTGTTCCATTTGCGCGTCGGCCGCTTCAAACGCTTCCTGCGCCACGCACATGCCTTCCGGTAAGTCGCAAGCGGTTTCCGCGTAACTGCTCAGCGCGAACATGGACAATGCCGCAACCAATGCAAATCTCATAAAAATAGTCCCCCGATAAAATGCTCGATAAGCTCGATCCGGCTCATCACGACGTAAAACAATGGCTTTTCCTAGGTCGGATTTGGTTCGTCTTGCAGCGGGCACCACCGCTCGGCATCGAACCAGCCAGCTCCCACATGATCATCGGTAAACCGCGCAATGGCATGCGAGCCTGTCTCGGGACCATTCCACTCCCGTAAAGCCAACCCTTGCATTGCGATCAGGCGTTCCTGTTCTGCTGTGTCAGCAATGTCGCGCCTTATCTTCCGGATTTGCGGCGCTCGGGTTTCGAACCATTCGCGCTTTTCTTCAAACCAGGCCCGGCATTCCGCGACCTGCTCCGGTGCAAGTGCAAAAAGCTCATAGGTGCGGCTCTCTTCTCCTGCATCGCTCTTGAGACGAAACCAGACATCACTGCCTTCCCATTGCGCGAGCCCGGACACCGGACCGTCATACCAATCCCGCCAGCAGATCAGGCTGATCTCATTGCCGTCCACGAATTTCGCTGCGATGTTCATTTCACGCCAGTCTTTTTCTCAAACGCTTCACGACCGCGTCTCTGGCCTGCCTTGTCAGGAAGACGTGAGGAATTTTCATCAGGAACGGCCAATAAATAAAATCATCCGGTCTCCGGTGCGACGCGCAGATATAGTCTATCAACTCCGCGGTGCTTGCGCGATCGAATGCCCACAAATTATGATTCCGATACTCAATTTGAAAATAGGCTTCCCTTGGCCAGTCCAGAGTGTGCTTGCTGCGTTTGCCACAAGACTCGCAGACGAGTGTACCCCGCCAGTCGCTCAAGGGACGGAACTTATGTTCGGAATGTGCCCAATCCTCGATTTTATAGCCGCGCGGAAGATCGCTTATGATCGGGAGGGTATTGCCCATAAGCCGATGGTAATAGATCGCTGCATGATAATGTTGCCCATCCGAAGCTGCCTCATTGAGGCAATCGAAGTGTTTCGATTTTTCAAACCAATGAAGATCATCGTTCGTCTTGATCCTGACGCGTTCCGCGAATTCGAAAGCGGCTTCACCTGCACATTCGGGGCACGTGACAGCCACACAGTGCGGCATGACGCTATAATAGGAATACGAACTCACCTGACCTTGCCCCCGTCCCCATCCAGCTGATCCGAGATAATTATGTTCGGAATAGTCGAGACGTGCTTACACAGCTTTAAGATGCAAGACCGGCGGGCTGATTTACAGACCGAATTCACGGCGGAAAGCCACAATGCCTAGAAAAGGATAGTGGACGGTAACTTTTGTTTCCAGGCGCGCTACGGATCGTTTCCCTGCTAATTTGACGATTTTCCCTGCATCCCTCGGATTCTCAGGGAAATCGGGATTGAGGGTACTGTTGCATTTGGCGATTGGAGACGGCGGCGGATTTCGGGCGCAAGATCTACCCTGTTCCGGAAACGGAGACGCAGCTCTGACGCCAAAGCCCGCAGTGTATGGGGCTTTGCGCTAGGCATTACGAGCCATAAGACCGCCATCGACAGGCTCGAATATCGAAGCGAAGATCCGGGTTAAACCGGACCAGCCCGCCCCCGATTGCTTTATGGAAGAGGCCCTGAATTCGCATGGATGAATGCAGGAAAGCCAGGGAGGTGCTGCAGACCTATCAGCGCCATCTCATGAAAAATCATCCGGATTTGCTTCGAACGCCTTGAGTTTGTCGACATAGCTCGCGATCAGCTGCGTCTTGCGATTTTCACTGAAACTTCCATCCATCTCGACCGCCTCATGGGCTTTCGACCATTCCAGCGCCTTGAGGAGCAGCCAGATCACATGCAAGCCCGCCTGTACGCTGTCCTTCGACAGTTTCGGGTCATCGGTTACGAGCGCCTCGGCTATTGCCGGATTATCGGTGAGGGCTTCGAACAAATCACTCAGAAGAAGGCCAGACTTCCCAAGCCCCAATCCTTGCCTTTCAAGGTAGGGCGGTCGGCCTTCCGTATGATTGTGACTTTGGACCCATGCGAGATGAGAAACTGTTTTCCACATCTGGTGTGAGGTAGACCCGTGCAGGAGCAGGCCGGCCCTGATCCGTTCACTGGCGGTTTCAATCTCATCCCCAGCGGTTCGGCGCTGCGAGTATTCGGTCAGCTGAGATAGGAGAATCTGTTTTCCACTCGGCATGGGATGAAACTCCGCTAGCAAAATTGACCAGGTTCAGAAGACAATGCCGGTCTCATCGATAACCAGTTTGGCATTTTTCTCAATGCACCTGGCCTCAAGCGACTGCCTTGGCACGGAATAAAGGTCCTTTGCCAAGCCGGGAGCTAGCTCTGGCCAGTCTTCTTCAGTTAGCAGGAAGGCGGTCTGCGACCGGCGGGCCGGTCTACAGACCGAATTCACGGCGGAAAGCCACAATGCCTTGAAAAGGATGGTGGGCGGTAACGCGTGTTTCCAGGTGCGCTGCGGGGCGTTTCCCTGTTATTTTGCCGATTATCCCTGTAAATCGCGGGTTATCAGGGAAATCCGGCCTGAGGGTACTGTTGCTTTTGGCGATTGGAGACGGCGGCAAATTTCGAGCGCAAAATCTCCCCTGTTCCGGAAACGGAGACGCAGCCCTGGCGCCAAAGCCCGCGGTGTGCGGGGCTTTGCGCGGGGGTGAGTGTAGTGTTCTCTGTTCCGGGGTGTGGCTGGCGGAGAGAGAGGGAGACGGGGACCATCGTCTATTGTTCGACAACTCTATGTTTATACTGAGTTTTTGGCACAGCTTGGCATAGATGTCGATGCAAATCGGGACATGATATAGGGACCTTTAGATCGTCTCGACGCATTGCATCGAACCGAACGTCAGCCTCCAGATGAGTAATCCACAGAACACCGAATTGACACTCGTGCACCCAGTTGCACCGCATTTTCTGCTCTGTATCACTGCACCTGTCGACGCCGCTCCCTTGGGGAAAACCCTTTACTTTACAACGAGACAGCTGAGATCGGACCTACATCATCACTGCAAGTCGCGTGATTTCTGGGGAAGTTTTGAAATTGCGGAACTGCATTTTCGTCAGTTCCTGACGCCAGACGCCTGGATTTGCAATCCTCTAGTTGATTCCCGTTGACAGTCTCCTCACGAGACAATCGCATGTTCCGCCAATCAGGTCAGAATCGGAATTTTGCTCTCACGATCGATTCCGTTGCGCTTCATAAACAGCCGCAACCGGCTCTGCGGACTCTTGGTAAGGTCATGCAGCAACACCTGCCGTTCTGCATATGCCTTGACGACATGCTGGCCAAAGCGTGGATATCCGACCGGATAAAAACTTATCTGCCCCAGAGCGTTCTCTTCGAAGTCAATCATGCTTGCCAGGCTTACATCCGTCACCGGGCTGGTTTTTCTCTTTATACCGACTGACTTCTTGAATTGCAGAACGGACAGTATCTCTTCCTGGTTCGCAGGATCGATCCAATACAATTCTGGGTGCTTTTGTGTTTGTGCAGGAAAAATACTTTCCTCGAGACAGAGGCTGGAAATCTTGGTTAGATCTGAGAAAACCTGGAGCGCCTCAACTAGAGACGTTTTCATCGCAGCGTTGATACTAAATCCCGAACCTAGCCCGTGAGCCAGAGCCGGTAACCGTCCATTCCTATTTACAAGAACGCAGTGAACCACGGGAAACAGGTGGTCGAACTGAATTAGGTATGCCTTTATCTCAATACCCTGCCGCTGAACACATTCAACGAGGTCGCCCAGGGAACTATCAAACCCGAGCGCATCAATCTCCAGCTGTTCGTCGTATACGCCTAACCGCACGTGCAGGGCGTAGGCGTCCGTTTCGATCACTTCCGCTAGTGCTCGATACGCCGCAAATTCCGGCGTCGGTCCGCAAGCAACCCCTGCGGTACTCTGAAATGCAAACACTTTTGCAGGGCCGAACGGCTCGATCGATGTGCTCACCAAATCGGCAGGAATTGCAACTACTTCATTGCGGGATGTCCGGCCCGGCAACCAGCGCAATGGCAATTCCCGATGGAAGCAGTCATAGGTGCCGAGGTCCATAGATGGTACAAGTACATCTTGCGTCTCTAACTGGGTCTGACTGCCGAAGAAGGAATCAGCAAGGTCTGGCATCTCCAAACAGAAGCGTTCAATGGCCTCACCCAAGGCGGACAACGTTGATGCTTCCCGCCCCATCCCCTTGCCCTCAGCGACAACCGCATCATCGTCGCGCAAGACTTCCAGGACAGTGACACCGGCATCAGATAGGCACCGATCTTCTCTCTGCTCAAATCGAATTTCCAACGCCTGGCAAATTTCGGCGCTATCCCGGAGCAGCCGATCGTCAGCCTGCTGCAAAATCACATCAAGAGGGATATCAAAATCGAACTTCAGGAGCGCGGATGGAAGCGTCAGTGTAGAAGGTGACTTCCTGAGCTCAGAAATTATGCTCTGGCCAAGCTGTGAAACGACAGCGTCTCTTAAAGCCAGTTCTTCAGGCGTTAGGTCAGAGAATGTGTCGTTCAGAACAGCCGATAACACTCGCCGCCGCGAGTGAGTGTCTGCATGGAACTCAATGAGCTTTTCTGCCTCTGCGCCCTCGTGGAAAATGATTCCGCAGCTGGCCGCCAAGCTCAAATACACGCTACCGCCCCGGCTAACAGACCGCAGCCTTCCCGCAAACGGAACGGAATGCGAACTTTTTCCCTTGCGCAGCCGCCAGGATGTATACTTTCGGTCGCTCTCGGCGGACCTTTTTGGCATCTAGCGTTACGATCGCAACCATGTTGCTCTCCAATTCCTCAATTTCGTATAGCTTGCATTGCGTAACTTAACCCTCGATGAATGGCAAATGCTGATATCGTGCCAACTACTAGACCCAAAATCCCCTCCACATTCAAGCTGATGGCCGCCCCGCCAAACCACGCCACCCACGCTTGCCACGGGAATCCGACGCTACTGGCACCTGCCTCAACTTTCCGTGATAGGTAGCTCGACAAGACAACCGCCGCGAGGGCAGGCGCGGTCGCCCCCATGAGCAGGATTCCAGACATGATTGTCTGGAGGTTGCCGACATTGAAGAGAACAAGCACGGCTGCGATGCTCGCTAGGATAAGGACCGACCGCCTCCTCGATACCTGCCCCGCTTCCGAAAGCCCGAGGGACGCCGAGTACATATTGTTGTCATTCGTTGTCCAGAGATTTGCGACGACGAACACGAAGCCGAGGGCCGGCAATCCCAAGGCGAGCAGCAATGGGCCCGGGTCTGCAGTCCCGCCGATAAGGGCTGCCCTCGCCCCGATAATGATGTTGAAGCTGTTACCAACGACAATGCCCGCAAGGCCAATAAGCGCCCCGGCACGTCCGCTCCTTGCAAAGCGGGTAATGTCTGGGATGTTCAGCGTTGCACCCATGATCCAGGTACTGACAATCACGCCAAGGCCAGTGTTCACAGCGGAAATGCTGCCGATCTGCGAAGCAGCCTCTTGCCCCGTAATTGGCGAGACGGCGACAGCATAACTCCCCAGGATCACGATCAATGGCACGGTAATCGCGCTTAAAATTCCGAGGTGCTGGATTCCGAAATATGAAGTTACGCTAAGCAGGAAGCACAGCGCCATGGATATCGGCACCGTGTAGCTATCGTTCCAATGAAAGGTTCCCACCAAGTATTGTCCGAGGATCGAGGCGAGCACAGCAAACCAGAACGTCAACACGATCGGCACATAGAGCGATACCAACCTGTGAGACACGCCTGGAAAGGCCAGCCGGCTCAAATGGGCGAAGGAGCTCCCAGTCGTCGCACCGACATAACCAAAGACCGCCGCTATGCCCCCGAGTAGGACATTGGCCACCAGGGTCAGGACGACGATATTCCCGAAACTGAATGACTGGGTCAGGGAACCGCCGGCGACCATTGTGCCGGCAACGACGATAAACCCCATCCAAACCCCGAGCAGTAGCCAAGCAGGTTTCCTGTTTTCAGGCGAAATAACGTGGACATCATCTTTCATCAGGCTTGCCCCTCGGCTAGGATGTTAGAATGTTCTTTAAAGGCATTTGCCACGCTGGCGAAGTCCGAAACGATCAAGTCGGTACTGTATAGGCTCATATCGTGACGGAATCCCCGGCGCACTTTTTTTATGAGCGGATCAGGGGCGCTGCTTGCCGTATCAAAAACTTCTGCAGTCAGCTCGCGTGCCACTTCCCAAATCCTGAATATCACCTCATTGAGCTTTTCCGGCAAGAAGCCCGCCGCAAAATCGCCGAGGGCCGTTGGAGAGGCGGGAAGCCTGGACCTGGTGAGCAAGAAAGCCTGGACCTGAGCAGTTTCGAGCAGTTTTGGGAACGCAACGACCTTGGAAGAAAAAATCCGTGCGAGGTAGCGAATTTGCACGGCGCCGTCGAAATAGACAGCGTCAGCCGAATTTAAGAACGCCGAAAGGGAATCTTCGACTTCATCGAGGTCTTTAAATCGCCTGCGCCGCAAGCCTGCGCCCTGAGCCATCCTCGCGAACTCGAGCGAGCTGAAATAGACGTCGGTGGTTGAGTTTCGTCTCCCGAGCCTTTCGAGCAAGGCTCGCTTTTGGTCGCTCTCTCCGAGGTCACCCCCAAGCTCGAACACCGTTTCCTGCTTCGCAAGAACTCCGTATCCAGAATACTTGATGAGCGAGCTTGAGACGAAGCAAGGATCCCGGGCAATCACGTTTGCGCTTCGCCCTACATAGTCAATGCGATCGCAAAGCTCGCTGTTTGAAATTGCAACGGTCAGGTCTTCGTTAGCCAGGGCGGGACGGGCCTCCTCCATCTTCATAGGGACGAACTCTACCGCTATTTTTGCTCTTCCCCTTGCCCGCGCCAAATATTGAATAAGTCCGAAAAACAGCGAGAACGGCGTTTGTTCCGCAAAAGGGATCCAATTCACGAGGATGGTTTGATCATGCCGGATCAACTGCTCCAAGGCGTCAAAAAGATCCCTGTTGGTCAGGTCGTGGAACTTGTGGTTGATGACGTCACGCCGACTTTCGAGCAGTTCCGCAATCTCAGTTGCTGAGACAAACCGAACCGGAGACTTCCGGCTACCAAAAGCACAAAGACGCGGCCGTTTGAATTCGATCGCGTGCAACTTGTCCTCGATGTTGAACACCGCTTCTGGTGGCAACTCGGTCGATGCAAGTGCATCCCGAACATGTTCAATCATGTCAATCGAGCCGTGATGGTCTTCTCCCAAGGCATTGGCAAAAAGGCTCAGGATGGAACGGACATCCCGCATCGCGAATTCCGCTTTCCCACCCGCAGGATCCCGCGCATCCTGATCGACAAAATACTGAATCACATAGGCTGTCTGGCCCAGGAACCAGCTGGACACATCCCAAATGACAGCGGGCTGATCTGCTTGCCCAGCATTCATGCGCAGCGCGAGCAAACGGACTTCAACAAAAAGGCGCGCAATAACGAAATACAGGTCAGGGCGCACTTCCGCGACAAGCCTTTGTGCGAACGCCAGCTCAATAGCGCGGTCTTCTTCCATCAAGCGGCAAAGGACATCGAGAATGCTGAGGCGGCATGCCAGCCTGCCCTGCCAGCTCTGAAGGCACTCCAAAAGCTCCTCCTCAACTAGCCGCTCCCGGTCAGCAATAGGCAAGCCCGGCCCAGCAATAGGCGCCGCAGGATCAGTCAAGCCGCGCGCCTCCCGCTATCCTCATTACTCCGGGGCCTATCATGAGGGAGTCCTCGTGTTGCGCCAAAATCGAAAATCGATCTGGTCTCGACAGATTCGGATCGGCGAGTGAACAAGCTCAAAGCAACCTGCGCCGGGCACTGCGTCTCCCCTCAATGCAAGCGTGTGGCCTCTCGGGCGCCATTGCGGGTACCCGCCAGCATCCAAAAATCCTGGCGTCCTCAGCCCGGATCTTTGGCCTGGAACATACATTGGGACATGATAAGTTGCCTCGACATAGTGCCCCCGCCTCTGCTCCCCTGGCACACCCAATTCATCAAACAGGGCATGCAAGTCCCGACGAAGGTACGCATCCAAATTTTGGATGCTGCCGAAGAGAACACAAAATGCGCTGGCGTGCCTGCAATAGCTCGCAAATCCTGGTGACGCTTCTGTATCAATATGAGCTCCCCAGTATCCTCGTGGCGCACCATAGCGGCCACCAAAGAGTAGCTCCTGACGCTCACTGCTATCACGCCCGCAGTCCATGGCAAATGCGAGCCACTCGCCGAAAGGCGAAAGGCTGGTTTCATCAGCAGATATTGGTCCAAGCCCTTCCGGGCGGCGGGGCAAGTAATTGCTAGCGAATGCCATCAACGGAATAAGCCTCGATACCTTGATTGGCGTAGATACGTTCCTGCCAATATAATTCCCAATTTCGGGCCGCCCAGACGTTTGCTCGTAGAGTTCCTTATGAACCTGATGGCGGTCAAGGATAGCGCAAACCACCGAAACTAGATCGACAAAGAGTCGTTTTTCAATTTCTGGGGACGCATTCGGGGGAGCGCAGAAGGCACCGGCGACACGTTGGGCTGTGTGCCGGTGGAAAGTGCAGCAGTCCGGCATGTCGGTTTCGGTCAATAATGTAGCGTCGACATATTTCCCAACGAGTTCAAGCATTGGCTCATAAAGTAAGGCATTACCATCTCCCTCCGAAAACAAACTGTCCATTACTTGCTGGACGTCTTCATCAAGCATTGCGGAGGGGAATTTGCGCTCAAGGAGGTCGCGCAGCTCGTTGGATGCATCAATCTGAGCGCCCGAAAGCGGCATCGTCGCACTTCCCTACCCAAAGTATAACTGATTAGGGCGGTCTTCTTTCCCCATGTCAACAATTGTGCGGCCGGGCCAAGCCGGAACCTCAATTCTGGCGGCCATCAGGCGGGTGCTTTAGACAAAGTCGAGCCAGTCTCGGCTTCTGGTGAGCGCGCAGGCCTACTGCACCAACCACCTGCCGCAATTCATGCTATACGGGGAACATCGCGAGTACGGACAAACTGCACCTCCGGAAAAATCACAAACAGCACTTCCTGTAACCTGCTTTAGCTAGAAGGCGCCTTCGATACAGGACAAAAGCCATATCCTCCAAAGAGTTCCGACCACGAGGCCCGCATTTTTGTCACACGGGGCCCGTGTGACATTTTCGGTTGGTCGATCGTAATTGTCACGATTGTTGGCAGCAAGTTAGGGGGCCCAACCAACATCCTTGATCAAGCAAAGTTCTATTCATTGGGATTGTGATGCTAGGTGCACAGGGTCCACGTCTGAAATTGGATCTTTCAGATGAGTGGCGGCGGCTAGTCAGCAGGTTCGAATGCGGATTTCACTCCAGCTATGGCCCAGTCCGTCAACAGACCAACAGCCTCCCTGGAAAGTTCATTCTGCCATAGCTCCCAAAACTCCGGTTGGATTATGTCTTGAGGAAGTTGCTCCGCCAACTCGATGAAAGTCGACGGCATCCCCTCATGAAGCATATGCGCTCGCTGGATGCCTCGCACTCGAATCGTGTCCACGTACCGTGACCATTCCGCCTTGGTCTTCCCACTGGCATTGTCCACGCGAACAAAGCTCCAACCGTCAAAATTCGGCTTCCACTTTTTCAGATTCACCAGCTTGGAATTTGTATCGTTCGACCGCTCTATTCTGACGTGAGGAACGACACCGTATTCCGGTTTTAAACCCACAGCGTCCTGCTCTTCCCGTTTGTCATATATGAGGAGGTCAGCCCGGCTTTTGGGGTTCAGATATGGGGACTTCTTGTTTCCGTGTTTGATGTAATGCTGGATTGTCTGAATCCCGGTGTCGGGATGATAAACTGTCCAGATCTTCCAGAGTTTTTGGTGATGCGCAAACAGGTCGCAAATATCGAGATTGAGCAGATCGATTGCCACATCCAGACGCGTCACCCGCGCATCGGCAAATAGCGCACGGAATGGCAACAAGGGACCAACCACTTCATTCCAAACCGTCTCCAGTTGCAGCAGACCGCTTTGTCCCAGTTTGTTGGCATTGAACTCCAACCGGAGTGGAGCCTTGTCCGAGAGGTGCGTGGGATAACTTATAAGCGGCACCCCAGGTACGCCGGGGAGCCTCACGTCAAGGTTGTGCCGGTATCCGGGAATCCTTCTTTTGCTCGCGCTCAGTGTCGGAAACTGGTCTGAACCTGAAGCTAGGTGCAATCTCTTCCAAACCTCCTTCCAACACTCATTGTAGTCCAAGAGTACCGTTGGAAGGCCAACGCTCAACGCTCCACCCGCTAGACATTGGTGTGCATCCTTCGCTCGAATGGTAAGGGCTATTGTGTCCACGATCGGCCGCAAGGCGACCATCTTGGAATTTTCCGTGATCCAATAGGCCAGATCGTGGTTGCTGATCTTTTGTTGGGGCTCATCTTCGGAACTCACTATCCAATACAGCGTCATGTTAGCATTCCGTTGGTGGCATGTGTGAGCACGGGGCGCCCCGATCTGCCCGCCGTGGCAGCTGTCGGGGTTCCTACTGATTCACGGTTTTTCGGTTGAGTCTGCCCGGAAGACCAATGCTGATATTAGCAGGTATAATTGATGGACAGGCGCAGTCCTCCGGACTGCATGGGATACGTCGCTGGATAATGAAGGCAGAAGTACAACATGTGACCACCGTCGTGGACACTGCGGGGCTGACCTTGAGGCCGGATGGACACTTTGTGGTCACGCAGGTGCTAATGGACTAGATGTCTGACTCTGCGGCGGGGGTGTTACCGCACAGACTCTAAGCTCGCGTAGGATGCAGCTAGCTGCGCTGACAATTACGAACTCCACCGCATGCAATGGAGCTTACACTAGAGTATCACTTAAACCGATTCGTTGGGGAAAAAGACCAGCCGCGAACCAGACGAAGTATCTATCGGCAATTTACCGACACCGACGATCACTTGGACTAGCTGATCTCCATGCTTACCAGATGCCAACCACTTTTCGAGCGTATCATCGTCACAGTATAGTAAGTTCGAACCTGGGCTCCAAAGCCATTTTGAGCATCCACCCACGATCGTACGACAAACTGGCAATCCCCTTTGTATTCGCCCCGCAAAATGAATGGGAACTTTGCCGTGCTCGGAGCTTTGAGCGTCTGCTTGACCAACTCCTTTGCATTTTGCCCCGCCTCGTCCTCGGGATATCCGGTGGTACATGCAGCTAGCTGCCACTCGCGAACACCAACCTTGTGCTCATAGTCCAAGTACTTACTCACATACCGCTCGTTCTTTGGATCGAGCGCCACAAGTTGACGATAGAGATCAAGGTTTTTCTCTAAGTCAGCAGCTGGTATGGCTCGCACTTCCTTGTCCAAATCAGCAATTCGAGCTGCCCTGTCGGTCATTACCTGCTGGTATTCGACCGGCCGCAGTTCCTGGAGCTTCGCCAGCCACATGTGAGGGGATTTCTGCAGCACCTCCGCAAGCTGCTGATCATCCCTCAAGCGCTGTTGCTCGGCGGCAGTGGCGGCCTCCTGGTTAAGGAGGTTCTCGTACTCTGCAGCATCGACCTCCTTTAGGGCCGCTCGCACCCGGCTATCTGTGGCGTGGACCTCAACGTATTCCTTGTAAGCCGCAGCATCAGCTTTTCGAAGAGAAGCAAGGTGGTGCTTTTCCTCACTGATCGTGCGCACGGACACGCCTGCTAAAAATGTAAAGAGCCCCAGCCAAATCACTAGCACCGCCTTACCCCAACCAATTCGGCGGACGGTCAGCACCAGCCCAATACCCAAGGCAAATATCGCAGGCCCGCCCAGGCGGGCACCCCATGGACTAGACATGGCCACAAGTGGGCCCACTGCTAGAACCGACACTCCCAGCATCAATCCAGGTACCAGCCCTATTCTGGGCGAAATGACAGCGCCAACTTCACTGCTCATTGGCAAACAACAGCCGCATCACTCAATCCACATTATCCCAAAATGGGATTACCCCCAATCAGGATTACGAGGGCAACTCCTTTTTTGTCCTCGAGGCGTTTGTGGCTAAGTCCCTAAGATCTGAAGCGCACCAGGTGCTCATTCAGGAGCTGAAGAAGGCGCGCCACGCTGCTGGTCTTTCTCAGCAGCAGGTTGCTGACGTGCTCGGCGTTCGCCAATCCTATGTCGCCAAGGTGGAACTGGGGGAACGTCGCATCGATGTGGTCGAATTTCTCCAGCTCGTCGATGCAGTGAGCGCTTCATGGCCAGACATCCTGAAGCGCGTGAGTGCTGTGGGACCGTGACATTGCTCAAACAATTCCCAGGTAACGGGATGCCCTTTGAACAAATACCAGCGCAACGTGCAGCTAGTTGCACATCAGTCCCAAACCAGATGCGTTCGCTGTCCTGGATCTTCGCAAGACGGTCGATATTTCAGCGCATTATATGGGTTTTGGTCCTGTCAGCTGCATAGCCCTCACACACCAAATCGCCCATGGGCTACCGTCTGAGTTGCGATAAGCGCGGAATAGCCAGTGTTGCTTTGGGGAACAACGAGGAGGAACCTGTTATTGTCAGGGTGAGGCAAAATAGCTTTCGAATTGCTCCGTGAATTTGCGCCTTAATGGCCGCGCAGATTGTGGGCTGTAGTTCGCTTGTAGCCACCCAAGGAATTCAATGAGCTTCAATACCACATAGTACAAGCTGTCTTCCAAGGGCGTCATCGCTTTGTAGATGTCCGTTTCGCTCGGACTATCTCCATGCACAATTTCGTTTCGGACTTTGTAAGCATTGTAGACCTGATCGTAGATGTCTGATTTCCGCTGTAGGTCCCCCATAGCCCCCGCTATGGAGCATCGTTTCGCCAGTTCGTCCGCTTTCAGATTGTCGGCAGACGATAGCATAGTCAGGGCCTCTAGGGCCGAGGTGATGCTTACGAGTCGCATTGGGGCGTAGGTGTCTTTGAACGAGTTGGAGATCAAATCGTTAGAATAGACCAGCCTTTCAATCACTGGATCAGAAAGATCACAGCCGCGGATCAATTGAGGGACCAACGATGTGGTAATGTAGATGACGGAGTTGAGATGAGAAGTAAAAAACTTCTGCCAACCTTTCTCGAAGGGGGCTCCGTAGGACCCACGTGAAGCTGAATATTCGCGCTCATTGATGTCCGACACCACCAGCTCAGCGGTCCACGTCTTTGGTGGAGCATCACCAGCCAACAAAATACGGCGACCACCTCTAAAGCCAACCAATAATCTAAGCAGATTAAGCACGAATTCCGCGCCCAGCTCGGCAGAGCGTTTTCCCAACTCTCTTTCATGGTTGTTGATTGGCACCAAGATGAAGTGGTCGTAGTTCTGTGTGTAGTCTGTCCAAACTTCCCGGCTGAATGACCCCCTTATTTCCGATTTGTCAGCGTTGTCCAGCTCAGCGGGGGTGGCAGGATAGAGCTTATCAAGCACGCTCCTTGATACGATCTTGATGGGGCCAACAGTGAGATCAGTTTCATCATGGTCCACCCCCATCGCAATATTTGCTGGCAACACGAAAGTGCCACTCATAGTAGGACTATGCCTGATGTTGGCTGTAGACTGCTTAATCACATGCTTCAGGTTGAACTTACCTGAGGTTTGGTAGCTTTCCCGTTCAGCAGTTATTACCTGATCGACAACTTTGACAGCTGTGGAAAGTGTTATCTGCCGCTGGAGATGTTCGCGTTCCAGTATCCCCTTAGCCGCGGTCACGAGATGGCTCATTCCAATTTTGTTGACGAGGGTATTTCCCATGACCATTTGAACAGACAGGCTGCTCCCATCAATCTGGGATAAGTCTTTTGATCCGATACTCTTTTTGATGTCGGATTGGGTGGAAGCCCATTCCTCTAGGAAGGAGTGAAGTTCCTGTTCGATTTCGTCTTCAGTCATGCCCCTGTGTAGCGTGTGGTGCCAGCATCTGAAACTGTCGATACGGTTCTGATCTGAACCGAGTCGCTGACAACCGCCTTCACCATATCACTGCGGAGCATCGTTCTCGGATAATCACTAAGAGCGACTTCGATGGTGGGAACTTGCGGGAAGCATTCGCCTTTCGGGTATTCGGGAGCCCGGACAAAATGCTATAGAGCGTCCGAGCCGCCCCTCGCGGGCGGGAACGAAGAACAGTTTGGCCCGTGCCCAGCAAGAAAACAAACAGAGACGATTTTACCGAAAGGACCAAGATCCAGATCGCCAAGCGAGCGGGCTGGCTGTGCTCGTTTCCGGAATGCCGCAAGCCGACCGTGGGCGGTGAAGTCAACATCGGTACGGCGGCACATATCTGCGCGGCGGCACCCGGCGGCCCCCGCTACGATCCAAATATGACGCGGCAAGAACGCCGTTCCGAACAGAACGGAATCTGGATGTGCCGCAACCACGGCGCCGCGATCGACTCCAACGATCCGCAATTCACCGTAGAGATACTGCGCCGGTGGAAAAGCCAAGCAGAACTGCAATCCTTGCAGGATGTGCTGCACCACATCTCTCCGCCTGCGCCCACCGCCGGTCCTGTAGCTGCCACACTCGCGGCGCGCCTGCGGGCCGCCGCCGAAGCGGACCTCAAAGTTTTCCGCCGGATGGCGAAATGGCCGGCCACCTCGGTCCCTCTCCGTCTCAAGGTAGAGGGAGTGGCTGAGTCCATCACAACCGCCGCACTTGCAGAGGCGGTCATCCATCGAGGCGACCTGATGCTCATCGCGCCTCCCGGAGCAGGTAAAACAACGACGCTCTTCCAGATTGCGGAGAGCGTACTTACGGGTCACAGCGGCACGCCCGTGGTCGTGCTCTTGGGCGACTGGCAAACACAGCCACAGACCATTCTCGAATCCATCCTCGCGCGCCCCGCCTTCAACGGGATTTCCGAACAGGAATTCCGCGCCGCCGCCGACGGAAACGGCTTCGTGATGCTGCTGGACGGCTGGAATGAGCTGGACATCGAGGGACGCAAGCGCGCCCATATACAAATCGAGGAACTCAAGGCGCAATTGCCCGAACTCGCTCTGATGATCTCCACGCGCAGGCAGGCGCTCGACGTGCCGCTCAGCGGCACTCAGGTCCATCTCCTTCCGCTCACCGACGTTCAGCAGATGGAAATCGCAAGCGCCATGTGGGGTGATCCTGGTAGGAAAATGGTAGATCAGGCGTGGCGAACGCCAGGTGTTCGCGAATTGGTTTCCAATCCACTCTACCTAACTGCGCTCTTGACACTGACTGACAACGCTCCTTTCCCGACCACAAAAGAGGAAGTGCTGCGCTGCTTCGTTGCCGCACACCAGAAAGACCCACGGCACGCGGAAAGGCTGCGTGCCGTAATGTGGGATTTCTCGGAGAACTATCTGGACCGTCTCGCCACCTTCGCCACGCAGACGGCGAACACCGCAATTACAGACACCAACGCTCGCGCGCAGATCAACGCGACATCCGCCATGCTCGTGGACAATGGACAGATTATGGTCAGGCCGGAGCCCAGCGACGTGCTCGACGTGCTGGTCAGCGATCATCTTCTCATGCGCGCCGGCGACGCGCAGGCGGTATCCTTCCAGCACCAGCAGATTCAAGAATGGTTCGCCTCGCGCTCCGTCGAAGAACGTATGCTCGCCGAACTTGACGATCCGGAGGCGCGCGAATGGTTCAAATCGGAAGTCTTCAATCTCCCTGCATGGGAGGAAGCGATCATGTTCGCGGTCGAACGCTTATCGCGCGGAGACGCGCACCAACGCGCGATCTGCGCCAAGGCGATTGTCGCGGCGTTCGAGGTCGATCCCATCCTCGCCGCTGACATGATCTTCCGCGCAACTGACGATGTTTGGAAATCCGTCGCGCCCACAATCGAGGGCTATGTGGCGCGCTGGCACGCGCCTGGCACCGTGGATGGTGCTTTCCGCTTCATGCTCACCACCGGGCGCCCGGAATTCCTCGACAAGGTTTGGCCGCTGCTGGTCGATGAAAACGATCAGGTCAGCCTCAAGGCGATCCGCCATTGCAGGAGCTTCCGCCCCTCTATACTCGGTTCGGACGCAGTCAGGCGTATCAAGGCTTTGCCTTCCAAGCCCCGCTTGGTCCTCCTGCACGAAATCGCGTCAAACAGCGGCATCGAAGGCCTTGATCTAGCAACATCCCTCGCCAGGTCGGACCCCGATCCGGAAGTGCAGGCTGCTGTGCTCGACGCGCTGTCGTTCCGCCGCGCGGACCGGCACGTTGAGGAAGTCCTACGCGGCGCAAGCGCAAAGACTTTTGATCTCGTCGTCAGCAAGGGTTTCATTGAAAGTGCGGAAGACCCGCAGGTACAGCAAGATCTTCAGGACGCGCGAGAGCGGCAGGAAGCCGAAGGTTCGACTGAATATGCCCGGCTGCGCGCAATGATCTACGCCCAGAGCCCCGCCGATCGCAGCAACGATGTGGAAGCGCTCGTCGCGTCCATGCCAATGGAGCGCGACGAATATCAATCCGTCGGCGGGCTGCTCTTCGAAGCGGGCAAACTCTATCCGCGCGCAGTTGCACAAGGGCTCCTCCAGCGTGTGCGCAAGGGATCGGAAATCTATTTCAGGGCGGACGACATACTAGCCATGTCGGGCATCGTCGTCGAAGACGATGCGCTTCTTGCTATCGCGCTTGAGCCAGGTGGACACTCCAACTCTCACGCCGAAGCCGCAGCGTCCGTGCTCGGGCCGATTTCGGTTGGAAAACTGATCGACGCTTATCTCGAAGTCCATGACTGCCTGCGTCCCGGAGGTAAGTACGACAAGGCGGCGGGCACCTGGCACGGCGTTCTGCGCATGCGAATCGGCCATACGCCCGGATCGAGTTTGGTCAGCGCGATACAAGCTCGTGCCAAGGACGCCTCGCCGGAGCACGTCGCCGAAATGGCGAACATCCTCAAGCGCAGGGACGACGAGATCGATCGCGGCAGGCCCTTCGACAACGCCGCACACGCGGCGATGAACGACCTCATCCGCGATTGGACCGATCGCCTTTTGTCGATGGGCGACCTAGCGAAGCGCCACCACCTTGCGTCAGTGGCGTGGTTGGCGGCCAAATGTCCCTCCGTCGAGCTTCTACCGGTATTGAAACGGCTACTCGATGAAGAACTGCGCCGCATAAAGCATT
The DNA here is from genome assembly GCF_963678195.1 of uncultured Hyphomonas sp. Taxonomy (NCBI): domain Bacteria; kingdom Pseudomonadati; phylum Pseudomonadota; class Alphaproteobacteria; order Hyphomonadales; family Hyphomonadaceae; genus Hyphomonas; species uncultured Hyphomonas sp. The sequence continues at coordinate 1,493,198 of NZ_OY782759.1, read as the reverse complement.
TTCGCGAACGAGTGCGCGCTTCGGAACAGCGGGATGAGCGAGCACTGCAGGAATCGCGCATGCTATACGACACTGCCTATAAAGACGCCTTCACGGTGATTGTCGCTCCTGAAACCACGGCGATGATGCGCGAATATCTGCCTGAAGAGCTTTTCGGCGAGGTTGCCGCCATCGTAATGAAGGTTCAGTGGATCAAGGAAAACGAGCCGAAGCCTGAGAAAGGCACGCCCTTCGGCCCACCCGAGTTCGCGGGTATCGAAGACAAGCGCGCAGCCTACGCCGAAAATCACGCCAGCACCTGCGATGAAGCCGAAGCGATGTTTGAGACGATCGACTTGCTCACCGCCGACGGAGCAACAGAGGACCAGAGAAAGCACGCGCTCGCGCTCGCGATTCAAGCCGCGCGCCTGCCGCACGGCGACAGGCCTGAAATGATATTCGACTTGTTGGCCGCGACACCCCAGCGGGCGCGAACCACTTTCGTCTTCAACCTGATAATGTCGGGCAAAACGGTCTCCTTCGACATCGTGAAGAAAGGTATCGAAGACCTCTTCGAAGAGGCGAAAAAGCGCCCGTGGATACTGTCCGAAGGTCACCAGTTGAAGGCATGGCTCAAGCTGCTGCCGTTCACCGACCGGCCTGCGCTCATGCTCGACATTATCCGAGGCCTAACCGGCCATCAGCGTGATCCCGAATTCTTGGAGGAAATGGTCAAGGCAACGGAATTCACCGCCGCTCCGGAAGCGGAGGAAGCGCTCTTCGCGCTCGCTGAGGACAACCCGAAATTTTACGGCAACTATGCATGGCGCAACGCCGTCTTACACCGGAAGACACTCAGCGCCGCGAAGCGCTATCTCGATCTTGTGTTGAACGGGACGATCCAAAACGACGGGCACGGCGGTTGGCATATGGCGGAGGTGTTGGGCGATCTGTTGAACGCGCACGCCGAGCTGCGCACGGAAGCCTATGCAACACTCAAGGCGGGCGATCATCCTCGCCTGAAGGTTTTGATCCGCGCCGTAGCAGAAACCGTCGATCCCGAGGGCTTGCTGTTGCTTATCGAGCTGGAGAACAAGCTCGAGCAGAAATTCGTTTCATGGCGCACCATTCAGCGCGCGATCACCGATCACGTCCCTTCGGAGCAGTGGAAGGGCGCATTCGACGTCATTCCGGTGTCGGCGACCGAACTACGCGCTAAGCTACTCGCCATGACGACCGATGGGGGAAAGACCGACGCTGCCGCTCGCACGCTCCGCACGATCCAGAACTTCCGAGACGACTACGGCGCTCCCGAGGACGAACCGCGTCATCCAGATCTAGCGTCAGGCAATCCATGGCCAATCTTGACCCCTGATCCGGAAGCAAGCGCTCGTTGAGTCGCGCGCACCACCGCCTCCGATCGCATGGCTGCCTCCGCTTTAGCAGGTCTTCGTGGTGAGCTGGATGTCAGAAATTGCCCCTTGGCTAACCTTTGGAAAATTCTCAGCGAGCATCGCATTCCGGGCGAGACCCGGCCAGACAGCAGCAAAGTTCGAAGATGCGATCTGACCCTCTGCAGCGATTCAACACCTGAAAGGCGGCCTGCGTCTTTCTGCAAGGGTACGTAGAGTACATATCCGCGTTTCTCCCGCAGTAGCAGGTCACGCGGTCAAACGACGCCGCGCTTCAATTCGTCACGACACGAACCTTGTTGTCCTTGATCTCCAGCGAAAGCACTTCGCGCTCGACCTTTAACAGCTCGGGATTGAATATCACGCCGAGCGGCGCGAGGTAGCGCTCGATGAAGGCGCTTGTGTCGTAGGTCATAAACAACAGGTTCTCTACATATTTGCCCGTGTGGATGTTGAAAGAGCCGCTCAGCACTTCGGTCGTCTGGCGTCCAACCGCAGCATAAAATTTGGCATGCGATTCTTGCTTAAAAAGCGCCCCTTTCGCCCCGAGCTCTTTGAGCATTGGCGTTAGGAGATTGAACTTGCCCAGCTCCTCGACGTCGATGCCTTGGGTCTTCGCCGCCTTGAGGAATCCATTGTAGGTTCCACGCCGGGTGACCAGAAGCGTCCGACTGGGATCTGTATGGCCGAGCACAATATTCCACAGGTCGACTCGATTTTCTTCACGGCCAGGAAAGTCGAGGCCGATGAAAGGCACGACCAACAGCACAACCTGATGGCGGAATCGCCAGCGCAGCAGCAGCTTCTTGAATATCTCGACGCACTCGTCGCGGCTGTAGACGCCATCGATATTGGTTAGTATCGCTGGGTCATCGGGACCCACGAGAATGAACTCCGTGGGGCCTTCCGCGACAGGTTTGGTTTCCGAGAAGGCGCGATAGAATTTCACTTCGCGGGTTCCGCAGGCACAAGAGGCGTCAAGCTTCACCTCGATCGTCTCGGGCACACGGAAGTGTCCTTTCAATAGATGGATATTGTGCGTCACGAGGGCGTCATTGATGGCATCAAGCGCGTTGCCCAGATTGTCATAGGCAGCTCGTTCGAGGTCTCCGCCGCAGTTGAGGCACTGGTAAATCGTGCATTCGTTAAGTACAAAAGGCGGACCATCAAGCCTCTCTGGAGGAATGACCAACATCGTTTCACTTAGCTCGTCGGTCCCAGTGAGGCCTTGTGCTTTTAGGAATGCACCTCGATCTTGGATCCCTTCGTCCCAGGTCGCCACAACCCGACCACCGCGGGCGACGCTCGACGCGTCGTCAGGATTGAGGACGGCGATGTAGGACCTATGCTGACACTTGTCGCATTGGATCACGAAACCGCCTCGGTCGTTTACGCCGCCGGTGTAACGACCGATGGAGATATGGATGGCCTGATCGCATCCGGGCTTCGTGCAGATCGCCGCCAGCATCCGATGAGCAATTTCCATCCTGCAAATCCTCCGTTGAACAGCCTGGTCCGGGCACTTTTTAAACCCTCGCGAGAATGCTAGATATGAGTTAGCAGAGTGTGACTGCGGTATACGCCGTATTGCAAGGTCTCTGTTGTGAAGCGTGATGGTCGCATAGCGTCTTATACTTGGAGCGGCGCAAGCTCACGAGCAGCGTCGGGCCTGGTGACGGTCGATACAACAATAGCGAGAAATGAGGCCCGCATGGCCAAAGCAAAAATCACTGAAGCCAGTATCCGCGATTACATTGCTGATCATCTCAACTTGATCGAGCCGGGGCTGACTCTGGTCGACACTGAATTCCGCCTGCCGAACAAGCAAGGCGCTTCAGGTTTTCTCGACATCTTCGCGCGCGACGCGGCGGGCAAGCTTGTGATCATAGAGATTAAGCGGACCGACTCGGCGGCGCGCGAGGCGATCCAGGAACTCTACAAATATGTTCCGCTGCTGCGCGAGAAATTCCTGGTGAAGGACACAGATGTCCGCCTGATCCTATTGTCAGTGGAGTGGCACGAACTCGCCACGCCCTACGCCGAATTTGCTGCCATGGCTCCGTTTGAGGTGACCGCCGGCGCAATCATTCTCGATGTAAATGGCACGCCGGTCGCGATCGAGCCCATGACGTCGGCCACGCTTCCAAGCGAGCGCAAGATGGGGGTCCGACATTTCCTCTGGGGGTTCCCGGATGAAGCGACTGCTGCCAAAGCGGTGGCGGTGATTGCGCATCGGGTGCAGCGCTTCGGTCTCACCGACTTCGTGCTCATTCAGAGCCGCGCGACCAAGCCGATCCTCGGCGGCCGCTCCTTCCTCTATTTCGCGCAGCGCGAGTTACGCTTCGAAGAATACCTAACACTGATTAGTGCCAGCTTCAGTGAAGAACAACTCGAGGAGTTTCGCGAGAACATTGCAGATCTCTCCGAACTTGAAGATCAGGTGGCCGAGGCATCTGATGCAGTGTGGCACCTCCATGGCGGGGTGCCCTATCGCGAGATCGGCGCCGACACGGCCGAGATCGCTCATCCCGAAAAGGGGAGTAAATGGTTTGAGGATGGCGCGCAGGAGGATATCGTCATCCATCGCTTTGGCCGGTTCGTTGACCCTTGGCTTGAGGACCAGACCATCATCGATGAAATCCGCGGTGAAGGTGGCGAATCTGACGTCCGCCTGCGTTTCTCGGCGCAAACGGATTCGCCACCGCAGATGGCGGCATTGCGTCAACGGGTCGAAAATGTCTTCTTCTTCAACGAGGAGTGGCTTGGCGCAGTCATGCAGCTCATTAGGTACGCTGAACGCAAGGGTGGGTGTGCGAGGATTGAGCTCGTTGCCTATAGCCCAGACGATATCCTGCGCGCGATCGCCGCTTCCGCATTTGGGTTCCCCGGCTATGTCCCGATGTTTAGGCTCGACATCGAGTGCAATGGCGCGGTCGAGCGTTTCTTAGGTCTCCCCGAATGGGATGTCTCGCCGCCAGATTTCGACAAAGTGATCACCGAGCATTTTTCTGGCGATAGCTTCGGCTATTTCATAGCCTGCCACTTCGGCGAGCAAAGGTCTATGAACCACGACATCATGACCGATCTAGGTTTGCGCTACTCGGTGTTCCGCGAAGGCGAATCCGGCCCCGAACGGGTCCGCGTTCAGGGTGCATCGATTGTCCCGGTCAAAGGCGCTATCCGTTCGATAAACGCCATGATCGGAGAGCACGCAGAAGAGATCGGCAAGCTCGTCGAGATATTCATGACGACCGATCCAGGCTTTGCAGAGACGATCCAGGCCTTTGTCAACAGCGACCACAATGTCGCAGAACGCAAGCTCGCAGAGATGCTTGAGAGTGAAGCTGCACCAGCAGCGGAAACGTACTGGTGCGGCGACATCAGCGATTGTGACCTATGCGGTCAGCCGTTCGCACCGATGCGCTTTATGATCGACGCCATCTTGCGCGGCGGCGTCGGTGCCAACGTCTGTGCGCTGTGCTTCCTGCAAGAGGGGCGCTGCATCGGCACCGGGCGCGGCCAAGTCTATGAGGCGAGCCACAAAGGGTGGCGGCACGTCGCCGGATAAAGAACACCATGTGAATGTCAAACGAAACTGCCTTGAGGTGCCCCATCCTAACGTCTGGCCTCAGGATATAACGAATTGCCTCTTCCGCTATTTCAGGGCTTCACCCGAAAACGTTTAGTACGCACTAATCAGACAGTGCCTGAGAATGAATACACGCCGGACACTGAAAATTAGGCAACGACGGAGTTGAACGACTGCCCAATATTTTGCGGACCTTCAGTTTATAAGGCGCGCTTTCACATCTTCTGATAAACCCAGATCAAGCTTCGCGACCCACCTCCACAGCACGTCAATCTTGCTGCCTGCGCCGTAGTTATGGGCCGCTTCGCTGTTGCTATGTCCCATGATAAAATGCTGCTCTCCTTCCGGCACGGCCGCATTGCGCAGAGCGTCCTTGAAGCTATGCCGCAAACTATGAGCGACAAGCCGCTTATCTGTCAGGCCTACGCGGTTCAGGTACCGGCCTATTACCTTGGAATAGTAATTGCCCACAGGCCCCTTGGAATTGATCCCGCGGAATAGCCGCTTGGTAGGCGCCTCCTTCTGTCTCTTTCGGACAAAGTCTCCAAATCCAAAGCTGATCAGGTCTGGATGGATCGGCACGTACCTGTCTGAGACATCCTGCTTGAGTTCGATCTTGGCCAAGTCGACGTCGAAGTACGGGTGGTCCGTGTCCACCACCACGTCCTGTGCAGCTATCTGCAACGGTTCGGCCAAGCGCATACCAGTGTACAGCAAGACCAACGGCATCCAGTAGTAGTCATCTTTCAGGATCAGATTGCCAGGTTCGTGTCTTTTCGCGGCGCTCTTGCAGCCTGTGTACATGGGTGACGAGAACAGCTGGTCCAGTTCGACTGGTGTGAACGGCCGCCGCTTCTGACTTTTTGGTGTCTTTGGAACCTTGATCTGCAATTGAGCCCCAGGAACCGTGTGGATGGCCCCCACAGACGATAGCCACCGCAGGAAGGTTTTCGTCGTATCGAACTTCTTCTTGGCCGTAGTCGGATGAACCCGCTCCGACTCTATAGACGTACGCGCGAGCTTCAGAGGCGTGTCGGTAGCGACATTCGTCTTCAACTCGGTCACGATCTTCTTGAATTCTACAAGATGGTCAGCCGTGATCGCTCGCACATCCATTTCGCCGCCGACAAACTCTGCGAACCAGTTCAAGACTCCGCGCTTCTCAGCAATGGTATTTGGTTTGCCGTCTGCGCTACTGAGGTACTGCTCGATCCGGTCGCGAACCGTGCCACCTGAGCCTTGCTGCAATGTTTGTGGTTTAGACGCGGACACCAAAGTGGAGATTGGGCGTGCACCTAGGTGCACGCGGCTACCTGCGAACAAGGAGTCCTCTGGCTCGTAAGGGTCAAGGAGCGAGCGCTGACGGAACATCGCATAGTTGATGTATTCCCGCCGCGCGCGGGCAACGCCTTCTAGCAGCTGTCCCCACTCCAATTTATTCAGGTCTCCTTCGGACATGCCACGTTCCGCTAGCAATGCCGACGCGTCCCGCATGATCGCTTCGGAGTAAGAACGCTCGGCCAGCATGGTGGAGAGTTCAGCCTGCAAGTCCTCAGCAACGAACTCTTGGTCGTTGAGGTCCTGATCCATAAGCTTTGGGTGTACCGGATCTGGCGGGGAGTAATCCGCCAATAGGGACTGAAAGAACCTATCGACTAGGTCGGAAACATCGAAGTCGCGCACGTCACTCATAGCCAGTACGCTAGCACACAGGTCTGCGAACCGGGAACCGGCACGAAGCGCGAGTCGACGGGCCACTTGAAAGTCTCGCGTATTGAGCGAACGCTGGATTTCGCGTCGCTGAAATACGCCATGCAGGACTTTGGGCACCGGCAGGCGAACCTGATACACACCGCCGCGTTGCACTAAGTGTGGGACCCGCCGCCCGCTCATGACAGGCAGCCCAAACATAGCAATTGTGACAGTGCATTGTGACACTGTTGGGTGCCCAACGGTGCCAGCATTGACAAACGCCTGTTTTTCCTTGGGTTTTCAAGAAACTGGCGGTGCTGTCAGACAAACTCGAACCAGTCTCCGTAATTCGCGGACGAGCAGGTCTTAGGCAGCGATCAGCTCGCGCCATTGGAGAAGCGCGTAGCGATTTGAACCTGGCCCTGCTCTCGATATTCCTTTGATGGTTGAAGTGGTTGTATACAGACGAATGGATAGAGGCGAATTTCTGCAAACTTCGCATGCGCCTAAAGCGTGACATGGCTCGCTCTCGTCTACGGAATGGTAAGTGTGAATTCTCGGCACGATTATTTAAGTGCCTGCCGATTTCCCGGCGATGAGCATTGCCGATCTCGTCCATAGCGGCCCCATACGAGCGAAGCTTGTCCGTGACTACGACCTGCGGATTACCATACCGCTTCATGGCTTTTCGCATAAATTTCAATGCAGAAGCCTTGTCGCGAGTCTTTGTCACAAAGGACTCCAGGACTTCGCCTTCATGATCGACCGCACGCCATAGGTAGTGCGTGTTCCCACGGATCTTCACGAAGACCTCATCCAGGTGCCACTGCCATTGTGGCGATTGCCGCATTCGTTCAGATCGACGTTTGCGGATCTTGTGCGCGAAGTGAGCACCAAAGCGGTCTACCCAATGGCGGACCGTTTCATGGCAGATATCGATGCCGCGCTCATGGAGCAGGTCTTCGACGTTCCGAAGTGAAAGCGGAAAACGCACATACATCATCACCGCAAGCTGGATGAACTCGGGCGACGTCTTTAAGTAGCGGAACGGTGATTTTGTCATTTCCTGACGCTACGCCCCAGAAATCACCTCCTCAACCCGGATTCCGCTGACAATGCCATGATGGTATTGCGATAGCAAATGAGGGCACACATTGTTCGTTTCCATTCCACGACCTGATCGCGGATGCAGATGTCAGCATGATGAATGTTTCCAGGCACTTGGCGGCTGGCCGCTATAGCGTTTGAAGGCTGCCGCAAACTTGCTCGCATTTTCATAGCCGACTTCAAGCGCCGTCTCCGTGACAGTGTTTCCTGCCTTGAGCAGGTCTTTGGCTCGCTCCATTCGCCGTGCCGTAAGGTAGGCAAATGGCGCAAGGCCGGTTGAGGCTGCAAAGCGCTTTGCAAACCAGGTCTCGGACATGCCGGCTTCACGGGCCATGTCACGCACCGATAGATTCGCGGTGAGATCTGCATCTATGAAAGCCTGAACGCGAGCCAGCTGACGAATTCCCAACGGACTGATGGCTTTCGCAGCAGAACTGCTGCGGTTGGCTGTGAGTTGCCGCATGATTGAAAGGGCGTATTGTTCAAAGAATGCATTCGAGCACGCATGATGTTCGGCCCCCATGAACATCGAACGTATCTGATGCGCGGCAACAGTATCCGAAACGATATGCCCTGCCCGGGTTTCAATTGCTCCAGCTTTAGCCGCAAGCCCGAGCGCAGACAGATCAATCGCAAGTCCGATCATGGTGGACCTGTCCGATCTGCCAATAGCAGCATCATTGGCCAGCTGCACAGCTATACTGTTTCGCCGCCAGGCGGCATTGACTTCTCCGGCACCTGACCGGCGGAACAGATGACTTGTCCGTCCGATGTTGAGCGCGAATTTGGTGTAGTGCGACGCGGCGATTTCGCCTTCAAAGGCAAGAAATTGCGACCGGATCAGAACAACAGATCCGGACTCATTTGAAACATACTGAATGGGCGTGAGGGCGTATTCTTCCAGGTCTTCGCGCATTTTTCCCTCTGTATTTTCCGAAGAGTTGCCCGAAAAATTCCCAACGACAGGAACGGAGTGGCGCACTCAAGACGAGTTACAATATAACTCGCACTATTGAGAGTTTGAACCGTTTCCCACACCACCTCCCGAGACCGCCGATCATGCCCAATCGCCTTTTCTGCAGCGCAATCGCTGCAATGCTCCCTTGTTTCTGCGCCTCCGCCCTGCCCCAGCCGACAGAAACCGGGACAGGCGAGGCCGAAGCAGAGCGCCGGGAAGACACAATTATCGTGACCGGGTCGAAACGCGACACGGCGCTTATGGACTCCGACCTGTCGGTCACCGTTCTCGATACGAAAGCAATCGAGGAGGCTCGCCTGAGGGACTTCCGCAGGATCGACGATCTTGCACCAAATGTGCAATTCAATGAGTCCGGACAACGCGGCAGTATCTACATCACGGTGCGCGGCGTTGAGTCCAACCCCTTCATCATCAACCGGGCAGCCGTTTACATTGACGGAATCCCCTTCCGGGAACTCAGCAATTCCGTTCTCAACCAGGTCCAGTCGATTGAAGTCCTTCGTGGGCCTCAGGCCACCCTCTATGGTGCGAATACCGAATCCGGCCTGATCATCGTTACGACCAAGCAGCCGTCGGAAGATGTCAATGCGGAATTTCGACTAACCGGAACTCACTTCGAATCCGGGTCAGGCATCGAGGCTGACGGCTTTGTATCCGGTCCCCTCGTCCGCGACACACTTGCCGGCTCACTGGCTTTCAATCTCGCAGAGGAAGACGCATTCGTGAAGAATGTCGGAACCTCGACTGGCGAAACCGGCAAGATAAACGAAACCTTCGTTCAGGGGCGCCTCCGCTGGACGCCGACAAATCAGCTCACGGTGAATGCCACGGCCTACCTGCTGGACATGGATGCGCCCGGCCTTTTTGATCAGCAATACGTGCCTCTGAACCTCTCACTCTACAACACGTTCTATTCTGATTACTTCAATAGTGGGCGTCGCGCAGAGAAGTGGACTGCTTTTGAGGATGCGCCCAAATATACAACAGAGAAGGAGTGGGTCGCTGGGCTCAGCGCCACTCAGGAACTTGGCTACGGACAGCTCGATTTCGCCGCGTCTTACCGTAAACTCGAAGAGAACGCCAAAGGGCTGGACTTCGACCTCACAGCCACACCAGTGGTTTCAGGGCAGGAAAAAGAGCAGGAAGCGTTCACGAATATCGAAGTCCGCTTCAGCTCACCAGAGAGCGACATCTTCGACTATATTCTCGGTGCGTCCTATTATGAGGATTACGAAGAGAACACCAAAGCCAGCTTTATCGGGGCTGGCAATCTAGATTCCTATATTGCTGCACCAGCCCAGCGGAAAGAAAGCGAGGACTACAGTCTTTTCGGGTCTGCCAACTGGCATATGACGCCGAAGCTGCGCATCAGCGGCGGGCTGAGATACGACAAAGCCACACGCAACACCCTTCAGAAGGAGGGGCAACTCGATCTCGGTGGCGGCTCGATCGTGTACTATGTCGATGCCGATCTCTCAAAGACCTACGACGCGCTTCTCCCGCGACTGTCTGCACACTACAAGCTTTCAGAAAGTCTCTCCATCCATGCGACGGCTGCAAAGGGCTATATTCCGGGCGGCTTCAATCTCGTCGCCGTTCAGGAAGGCTTCGAGGACGAAGATGTTATTGCCTATGATAGCGAGACCCTGTGGAGCCGGGAAATCGGCTTCAAGTGGCAGTCTCAGGACCATCGCATACGGGCGTCTGGCGCCATCTTCTACATCACATCCGACAATTGGCAGGAAGTTCAGATTGCCACGGACGATACCGGCCGCCCGGTCAGCTCCGATTTCATCGGCTCCGATGCTTCGATCCGCAGCCAGGGCGCGGAATTCGAAACCCACTGGCAGGTCAACGACGCGCTCTCGGCGGATGCGCATATCGGATACGTCGACGCTGAATATCGCGATCTCCAAATTGATGAAACGACGAATGTGAAAGGCCGGCCCATCCAGTTCGTCCCGGAATATGATGGCGGGGTCGCCTTGCGCTATGAATGGCCAAATGGTGTCTTTTTGCGCGGTGAAGTTGGTCTCACCGGAAACACCGCGCTTCGGGCTCGCGGAGATGTTGTACAGGGCGCCGTCCAGACATTTGGGCTCCAGGCAGGTTATGAAACAGACCGTTGGGCTATCCGTCTCTTCGGCGAGAACCTGACTGACGAGCGGAGAGGCAGCGGCCTCGCGATCGAGAATCTGGCGTTTGGCTCAGATGGTCTCTTCTATGCGCCTCTGGATGCTCCAAGGATCGTCGGCATCGAACTCGAGGCAAGATACTGACGAAGACCAGGGGGCTCACGCCTGGCGGCCAGGGATCAGGACTTTTGGATCCGCAGAAACTAAGGCTGCAGTCATAGGCAAAACTCAGTTTCGCGGTCCAGATATCATTCAGGGGAAACCTATTTCGGGACGCGGTTGAACTACTGATCGCGCAATTCCGAAGAAGAAAGTTCGGACGAACTAACCAGAGCTTCCAATGCGTGGATATCCTGAAGGCCACGAGCCACCGCGGTAATCGTCCCGTCGGCATTGAGGACATAAATCCGCGGCGTCCCTTCCGGTTCACCAAGCTGTTGCAGCAAGGCCGGAGAACTCCGGTAAGCCGGCAAATCGGTATGTGCTCTATTTAACTCACTTATCAGGTCGGCCCTGCTGCCTTTCAGAGAAGCCGCCAGAATCGGCACGTCTGGCCTTGCCTCGGCAAAGGCTTCCGCCTCGCGAAATTGCTTCAGGCACCAGGGGCAATGCGGCTGGAACAGGATGACCACAGACGAACCGCCCGCATAAGCTTCCAGTGGCGGCGCGCCCCGAAGCGCCGTCGCTGGTGCATGGTAGACACCGCTGGTCTCCCCCCGTTCGGCCTGCGCAGGAAGCGCAGCCGTGACCAGCAGCGTCAGCAGACCAAAAAGTGTCCGCATCAGAATTCCAGCCTCAGGCCGGCATAGAGTTCGCGTCCGCGCAAGGGGCCGTAGATGTAGGCAACATCATAGCCTCCGTCGGCGCCGTAGAAGAGCGGCGTATCCTCATCTTCGACCTGCGTATAGTCGAGTAGGTTACGGCCACCGGCATAGATGGCGAGGCCGTCGCGGACCTTGTATTCGGCCCGCGCATCGAGCGTGCCGTACGCATCGGCATCGGTTGATTTCGGGATCGTCAGCGCCAGATCGTTCCAGGCTTCATATCCGTAGTCGGTGAGGTCCCGCGGACCGATCAGGGTGTAGGAGGCTGTAATATCCCAATTGCCCGGATCCCAGTCGGCACCGAGGATGAGTCGCTCTTCTACGGGAGCAACTCCGAAGATGGACCGCATGACCGTATCCTGATGAAACGCCTCGGCTGTCAGGCTGATATTCAGCGTATCCGTCAGCGCATAGCCGAGATCGAAAGTTGCTCCATAAACTTCACCAGACTCATCGCGCTGGGTCAGCAGCGGGACGCCTGCATCCGTCTCATCCAGTGCGGCGAGATTATCCACGCGCGTCCAGGCAAGCGACCCGGTCCAACTCAGCCGGTCGCCCAGATAGGATAGCGCATAGGTCGCAGACACCGATCGCTCCAATTCGTCGACATCAATCTGGAAACCCAGCCCGGCATCGAGAATGCCATGATCGCTTTCGAAGAATGATAGCGGGGCCCGGTACCCCTGCCCGACAGAAAATCGCGAAGTCCAACGGTCGCTATGCTTGTAGCGCATGTCAAGACGCGGTGAGATCAGCGTTTCGTCAATCTCCGTCCCCGGACGGGCTGGATCGATGAAGTCCGCTTCGATATCGTCGATCCGCACTGCGGCCGAGACTTCCAGCTTATCTGTCGGCGTCCAGGTATCCTGCGCAAACAAGGCCTGGGTGAGGTAATTGAAACTGTCGGAGATATAGGCCGGATCGCCATCCGCTGCATCACTGTGGGAGCGCATGTCCTCGTCCCGCCGGTCGACGCCTAGCGTGATCAGGTGGCTGTCATTCAGCGCCCAGTTCACTCGCGCAGTGAGGAAGAGCATTTCATTGTCCGCACGATAGTCAAACCCTTCATAAAAGCTGTCCTGCTCATGTTTTGACCAACTGGCACCGGCTTCAAAATTCAGCGTGTCGGTGAGTTCCTGGAAGTACTTGCCGCCCAGTTCATGCCGGGTTGTGGCGATCCACTCAGTCGTTTCCCACGGCTTGCCGATATAGCGATTGCGTACATCGTCACCGATGAACAAGTGATCGGATGGCACGTCATCGAAGCCGGCAAGAGCTTCACTGATCGACCCCACTACATCGCCTATGACCGGACCACCGAAGATTTCGCTATCGATATAGGCCGCACGCAGAGTCAACGTTGAGCGCGATGTCGGGTCGACCGATACGCGTCCGGAATAGTTGTAGTTCTCCACGAAAGGGTTTTCGCTGACGCCATTACCATCGCCATCATATTGATCGCGTGTGTCATACTGGAATGCGAACAAGCCACGCGCAGTGCCGGATGAATTGACGAGCGTCGCCACTGCATCGCCCTGACCGTAACCATTCTCGCCGAACGCGCCGTTGAGGCGTGCGCCAGTGCGCGTCGGATCCTGGGTGACGATGTTCACCGTGCCACCAATGGCTTCCGGCGCGGTCAGCGAGGCACCCGCGCCCCGGGCTACTTCGACCCGCTCGACACCGGCCATGCCCAGCGCGTCCGGCCCGTAGAAGCCGGAGACAAGCGTGTGGGCTGGCATGCCATCGACCAATAGGGTCGTATGCTGTCCGCCCAGCCCGTTCAACATGATCCGCTTCACGCCGCACATCGAACATTCATTGTTCACCCGCGCGCCCGGTGTCTGGGCCAACGCCTCCGACAGGACGACAGATTGCGTCGAAACCAGATCCTTGAAGTCGATGACTTCAGTCTGTTCGATCGTATCTGCCAGCCTGCCAGAGGCAAGCGCCCGATCTCTTGCAGACGTCACAACCACGGTATCCTGAACGGATACAGAATCTGTCTTGCCTTCATTTTCCTGCGCTATCGCAGCCGGCGCAGCCGGCGCAGCCAGCACTAACAACGCTCCAACACTCCAGCAACGATACATTCCGAGGCCCCTTCCCGATGAAATAGAATAACAATATCTGAAAACACATGTGAGAATGATTTTCAATTGCGAAATTGAGTCACAGTGAAAATTGCTGCGCGATGATCGAAATGGGTCCTGCGAGAGCGACGGGACCATCCGCATGCAGCCCCGGCCTGATCCATAATTCCTGCCGGGCTCGCAGAGACGGTCCGCATCTCTCTTGACCAAAAAATTCTAGTGTTTGAACGTCACCACCAACCATTCGGCAGGGGTGTCACCTGAATTCGTTGCCCGGAGGGGCCCAGGTTCATGCCAGTGCGCCTGCCCGGCGGACGGTGCTGTCAGACAAACTCGAACCAGTCTCCGTAATTCGCGGACCAGCAGGTCCTAAGCGACGAGGAGGTCGCGCCACTCGCGAAGCGCGGCGTCTCGTTTCTGTTTGAACCGGATTCTGGTGTTGATGTGCCTTTCGAAGTTGAAGTGATTGCACACTGACGAATTAACTGAAACGAACTTCTGCAAACTTCGCATCCGCCGGAACCGAGACATCGCCCGCCCTCGTCGGCGGAAGGGCAAGCATGAATTCTCAGCGCGATTGTTGAGGTGCAGGCCAGTCTCCTGGCGACCTTCGCTCCCGATCATTTTCATAGCCGCTCGATATGATGGACATTTGTCCATCACCACAACATGTGGATTTCCGTACCGCTTCATGGCTTTCTTCAGGAATTTCAATGCGGAAGCCTTGTCCCGAGTCTTTGTTACATACGACTCGAGCACCTCTCCCTCGTGATCCACCGCGCGCCAGAGGTAGTGTCGCTCGCCTCTGATTTTGACGAATACCTCGTCCAGGTGCCATCGCCATTGCGGGCTTCGCCGCATCGATTCCGACCGGCGCTTGCGGATCTCATGGGCGAAGTAAGTACCGAAGCGGTCGACCCAAAGCCGGACGCTTGCGTGGCAGATGTCGATCCCACGCTCATGCAGGAGGTCTTCGACATTGCGCAGAGACAGCGGGAATCTGACATACATCATCACGCCAAGCTGGATGATCTCAGGCGAGGTTTTAAAGTAGCGAAACGGGTTCTTGGCCATTTCCTGAGGCTAAACGCCTGGATTGCTCACCTCAAGTCCGGTGCCGCTGACAACACCAACAATACCTGGAAATTTGAACGAGCCCAGCTTTAGGCATCCCTTTGTAGGTTGAAATGATTGCACACAGACAAACTATTTCAATCAAACTTTTGCAGACTTCGTTGCAGACGCTACTAACAAGGCCTGCTCGGAGTGGTGGTAATTACATGCGCATTACCAAGTGTCCGCTTCAGGTCCAGCGGCGACATCTCTCTTATACACAATAGCACCCCCGACGATTGTATAATCCACGGAGATGTCACCAATTTGGTCTTCGTCGACAGCCCGTGGATCTTCTGAGAGCACGACAAGATCCCCTCGTTTGCCAGGTTTGATCGATCCGGACGTGTTCTCTTCGAACTGGAGATATGCGCTCCCGAGAGTCCAGACTTTCAAAGCGTCCTCGATTGTTATACGTTGCTTGAGGCCATAGATCTTACCGTTGCTGCGTGCCTTTCGGGTCACCATACTCTGAACTCTCTGCATCGGCTTTGCAGGACTGACCGGATAATCGGAATTCCCGCCAATCGGGATACCCCAATCAAGTGCGCTACGATTCGGATGCATCCAATTCCAGCGCATCGCACCATAATCCTCCATTTTTTCCCCATGGTTGAGAACATAGGAATGCGGGGCTAATGCGACGCGCCCATGCTTCATTCGATCCAGAATATCTGTATTCACGACACTACCATGCTCTATCCGATGCCGCGCGTCCAAATTTAGATCGGATTTCTGTGCGTGTTCAAATGCGTCCAACACCATATCAATCTCGCGATCACCATTCGCATGCACGGCCGCCTGGAGCCCCGCAGCATGGATGCGACCAATTAAGTCATTCAGGGCTTTCTGCGGTCGCGATGGAGGAATGCCGAAATAATTGGGATCGTTCGCATAGGGTTCATACAGCCAAGCCGTTCTGCCGGAAAGAGAGTTACCGTGAAATACCTTTACCGTGCGCATGGTCAGCCCGGGCACCTGCCACTCAGCTTCACCTCGGTTCTCGATAAGCCAATCAAGATGAGTAGACAACGTCATCGCATATACCCGTATTGGCAAACCATCGTTCAGAAGCGTACGGTATAGAGAAAGTGTCTCGGGTGTTGCACTGGCGTCCGCAACGGCGACAATTCCATTGGACAGAAACTGGCGAAATTCCTTACGATACGCTTCAAGCGTTTCTGCCTCACCAGGTTCCGGACGGTTTTCGTAGAGCGTATAGAGCTCCGGCACACGCTCAAGAATAATGCCCGTTGCGTGACCATCTTCATCGCGCTCAATCTTCGAGCCAGGCGTATCTGGCGTTTCATCCGTAATACCCGCAGCGTCGAGGGCGAACGTATTCACAACAGAACGGTGGCCGCTCGAATGGACTAAAATCACCGGATTATTCGGTGCAACGAGATCCAACTCTCTCGCAGTTGGATGTCCGTCCACTATATTGTCATTGTACCCCATACCGATGATAAGTTGACCGGGTGGTGTCACCGAAACTTTCTGGCGAAGCTTGTCCATGAGCGTGGCACGGGAAATGATCCCACCTTCCGGCGTCAAATCCAAATTCCCAAAAGGACTCATCTCATCGAAAAGCGGGTGCGGGTGCATATGGGTGTCGATGAAGCCGGGCACCACGAAGCGGCCTGCCGCATCGATTATTGTCGTTTTGCCTCCAATTAGCATGTCCACATCAGCATCGTCTCCGACAGCAGTAATAACCCCGTCACGGATTGCGACAGCGGAGGCCTGGGGAGCCTCTGCTTCCATCGTGACCACAACGCCATTGCGCAAGATCAGGTCGGCCGCTTGATGGCCATTCTCCTCTGAAGAACAAGCAACAAGCCCAAATGACAGCATTATCAGCAGAAGGATATTTTTGGCGTCAATCATGGAATGCAACCTCATATGCAAGCCTCAGCAAGCCAAGGCAGAACTTGGAATGTCGCCTGTCATCAGCCGGTCTTAAGGCGACTATGGAAGTACAGTGAAGACACAAGAATGAGTAAGAAACTTGCGATGCCGCCGACATAAGCGAGCCCGATAAAAAAGCTCTTCCATTCCACATTCGGATTCAGGAAGTTTTTGACCAACAGCAAAGCAACACTGCCAGCATAGCCCGACGCGTCCGCAAGATAGATCAGGAAAACCGCATTGCCGGATCGCTCGCTCGCCGCGATGAGGCGGTCAAAGAACATGGCGTTGAACGGAGTATAGGCGAGATAGAGTCCCCCGCCACACAGGACCATCCACATGAGTGGTGTCAGCCCACCAGATTGAAAGGCAAAGGTAGACCCAACTATCAGGGAAGACCCAAACATAACGATCAGGCATATGGCCCATATCGCGTGACGATTGCTGCGTATAACAAAAAGTGCTGCGAGCACAGCCAGTGTGACAATGGCGATCGGCGCTTCACTGGCAGTGAATACACTCGACACACCCGCATATCCCAGGTCGGTCCAGATCTCTGCTGCGAAACTGTCACGGAAGTCCCGGATAATGGTAAACATAACATAGGCGATGATAACCGGGACTAGGCCCGGACCGAGTGCCGCAAGAAAAGAACGACGGTCAGTGGTATTCATCGGTTTTCGCTCAACACGAAGATTGATGTCGTCCTGATCAGGAGGCGAAAGAAGGGAGAGTCCAATCGTTGAGACAAGGAGCAATGGAAAGAATAACAGACCCGTAGCTGCCGGCATCCAGAATTCCGTGACGCCGAATGCATTCATCAACCAGACTCCTGCGCTCTTCACGATTCCTGACGAGACGATAAAGCTGGCGCACAGGATCGCACCGAGGATTTCACTGGTGCGCCGCCCCTCCACATAGCCGAAAACCAACCCCCAAATCATACCGAGCGCCAAACCATTCAGCACCATGGCCAGCGGTTTCAGACTGATGGGAAGCACGGCGAAGAATAGCAGGGCGACCCAGGCAATGCTGATCAGCCCAACAATTGCAGCCCCTCGTCTGCTTCTCCCCATCTCGGAAAGAATTTTGACACCCAAAAACTTTGATGCGGCATATCCCACAAGTTGAGCAAGAACGAGAGCGATCTTGAAATCCAGCCCGAATGCCCAACTCGCCACGTCTTCATAATTCGCAGCAGCGAAAGGTTTCCGGAAGGCATACATCGAGAAATATGCTGCGAAGGCAGCACTTCCCGCATAAACAACGAACAGAACGCTTTGTACGGCAGACCTACCCGCTGGATTCAGTTTGGAGCTCACGTCAAAGTTTCCCGAAAGTGTCCAGTGGGATGAGAATGCGCCGGGCTCTAAACGAACGACTCGCACGGTCGCCGACCTGGCCGCTCACCTTCCAGAAGAAGACGGTCGATCCGTTCAATAGTGCCAGATATGTCCGCAACGCTCTCCACAACAAAGTCCGCCCCCGCACGTTCGAACTCTTTTGCCGCAGGGGCCATCGCAGCAGCCTTCTCTTGTGGAGTTAACCTTGAAAATTCGTCTTGCGACATTCCCACCCCGTTGCCCGAACCAGCAACGCCGACCGTCCAGACGCCGGCATTTACGCCCGCCTCAATCCCGACGGGGGCATCATCTACTTTGAGACAAGAATGCACCGGCCAGCTTTCCAGCGTCTCCAGAACCTTCCAGATCATCAGAGGAGCAGGCCGCCCCAAACTGGTTTCACCTGCACAGATAATGACTTCGGGCGTGTAGCCTTGCTTTGCCGCAAGCGGTAGAATGTCGGTCATCATTGCCCGGTTGTATCCCGTCGTGGAGCCAATCCGAATTCCTCGAACGACCAGCCAGTCGATCATTTCTCTGGCCCCCGATATCAGCTCTGAACACTCCACTGCAGACATAGCCATGGCAGGCGTCAGATGCGTCAAAAGATGGTCGACATCGCTTTCATTCCAGTCGCGCTGGTTGGCGGAATGCCACGCACTTTGTCCTTCTGGTGCCGAAAGCATCGCGATGACATGATCGCGTTTTGCAAGTCCCATATATTTCCGAATTTGCGCCTCGGAGACCCGCATTCCGGCATCTTCGAATACGCGCTTCATCGCGGCAACTGGTGCGCGGGATCCGAAATCTACAATCGTACCCGCCCAATCGAATATGACAGTACTGATGACACTCATCGTGAGGCACTCCCGCTTAAAGGCTGAAACGCACTCGCAACGACATCTTCTGCAATCGCGAAAGCTGTCGACATACCGGCGCCACATGTAATCACTGTGACATGGACGTCCGGCTCTACCTCCTTGGTGAACCAATTGCGCTCCGGCGACCATGCGTATGTTCCGACCCACCGTTCGATAACAACTGGTGGCGTTCCAAGAACATTCGCGAACTCATCCAGAATAAGCTGGTCGATACTCGCTCGCTGGAACGGATCCAACGCGTCGGAATAGGCGTGACTGTCGCCTACGATCATGCTTCCATCGCCCGATTGCACTGCAATGAGGTGAACACCGGCTGCAAGTTCCGCCGATTGCTCTTTTTCCAACCGCTCTTTCAGAGCCGTTGCTGAAGCGAGTTCAGAATAGCCCTGATAGCGAACAAGCCCAAGATCGCTCATCACGGGTGACGGGAGCTTGTATCCTGGGTCAGCGAGACGCATCATTTGGAGCTTGCAGGGTTGCACACCCATTTCGCGAGCCAGTTCAGGCATTAGGCTAGCGACTTCGTCACCGGGACAGACAAAAATCGTCTTCCCGCGCAACTCCCCACGTGCCGTTACGACGCAACCTGCATGCACGTCCACCACGAATGAGGACATATGGACGTCAACATCCCACGCAGATGACACCCACTCCAGAAGGACAGGCAATACACTTTTCGCTTCAACCCTGATCTCGTGTGGGCTGACAAGGGCACATATCAGGTTTTCGAATGGAACACCGGGCGCATGGCGCTGAAGCTCCCTCGGGTCGGCGAGAATACAATCCTCACCCATCTCAGTGTCGAGAAACTCTTCCAGAACCGCCGCAGCCTCACGGCGCCGCGCAGCCATGATCATTCCAGTCTGCTCGACCTTTATACCTGTAGCTGACGCAACCTCCGCCCATCTGTTTCGCGAACGGCGGGCCAGCGACCACATTTGGTGTCGCTCCTGTCCCGTGACTGTCACGAAGCCAAAATTCCGGATGCTCGCGCCAACTGCCTTGGGCCTGGCCTCGACCAGTGCAACCCGCGCTCCGAACTTCGCGGCGGCAAGCGCGTGGGCAATTCCGACAATACCTGCCCCGACCACCACAACATCATATTCGTTCGCCATATAACTAAACCCGCAAACAGTTTTCACCTGCATGGGTTTCGCGAATAAACGCAGTCTACGCGAATACATTTGAGACATAGGGGCTATAGCCGAGAAGCTATAGATAGATATTGGGCGCCTGAAGTTCTAACAACGCAGGTACACTCAATCAGGAACCGTTTGAGGGCACATGACCATCAATTTCCAGCACCTCCGGGCATTTCATGCGATTGCCCTTGAACAGGGCGTCTCCCGGGCCGCCCGCCGTCTAAATGTTTCCCAGCCCACGCTTTCGAAACAACTCAAGGCTCTCGAAGACAGATACCAATTGAAACTGATCGAAGGGACGCGTCCGCCGCTCAGCCTCACACCAGCAGGCGAAAGCCTGCTGAAAAGGACAACCGCGCTGTTCGGTGTCGCAGATGAAATCTCACTTTTGCTCGGCGAAACCAAAACCGAAGAAGGCGGCACAATTCGCCTTGGAACGGATTCTCCACCACAGACTGCTGAGTTTATGGCAGCATATCTGGCACATGCTCCGGAAACCGATTTCAAGGTGACCGTATCAAATGCACAGGCGACGAATGAACTTCTTCTGAAAGCGCAGATAGACGTCGCTATTGTCTGCGAACCATTTGTACACAGCGACTATGTCTACGCCCCCCTCTATAGCGATACGCTTGTTGCCGTCGTTCATGCCGATTGGGATGATCATGGTGCGAAGCAATTTGATTTATTGCGCCTGCAGAGCGAAGTACTTTTGATACGTGAACCCACCTCTCGTACTCTTAGCTCGATCAAGCGCATCTTGTCGGAATCCTCAGTCGAGCCCGCACGGATCATGGAAATGCATACGCGCGAGATGATCCGGGAAGCAATTGCCAACAACATAGGCATCAGCCTGATGCTTCGCCACGAATGCCCACCAGACCCACGCATACGGACGGTTGAAATATCATCAAACTCAAAGTCGCTTACCGTTAACGGATATCTTGCAATCCGGGGTGAACGCAAACGTTTGCCAGCCATCCGGCTGGCCCTGACAGTAGCAAACGCATTCGCGACTGCACGTGGCCTCATCTGATCGAGCCCCGCTCAAGTGCTGCCAGACGAATGCGAACCCGTCTCCATTTTTGGCGAGCCGGCATGTCTCAGGCGACGACCAATTCCCGCCATTCGAAAAGAGCGGCGTCGCGTAGCGATTTGAACCTGGGCCTGCTCTCGATACCCCTTTGATGATTTAAGTGACTGTATACTGACGAATGGATTGAAGCGAATTTCTGCAGACTTCGCATGCGCCGGAACCGTGACATGGCCCGTTCTCTTCGTCGGAATGGAAAGTGGGAATTTTCAGCACGATTGTTGAGATGCCGGCCAGTTTCCTGGCGGCCCTCGCTTCCAATCACCTTCATGGCAGCTCTGTAGGACGGGCATCTATCCGTTAGCACGACATGCGGATTCCCGTAACGCTTCATTGCTTTCTTTAGGAATTTCAATGCAGCAGCCTTGTCCCGCTTCTTGGTAACATAGGATTCAAGCACCTCACCTTCATGATCGATCGCGCGCCACAAGTAATGCCGCTCACCCCGGATCTTCACGAAGACCTCATCCAGATGCCAATGCCATTGCGGGCTCTGTCGCATAGCTTTCGAGCGACGCTTGCGGATCTTGTGCGCGAAATAAGTGCCGAAGCGGTCCACCCATTGACGGACAATTTCATGGCAAATTTCGATCCTGCGCTCATGGAGTAGGTCTTCGACATTGCGCAATGAGAGCGGAAATCGAACATACATCATGACCGAAAGTTGGATGATCTCGGGCGATGTCTCGAAGTAGCGGAATGGGTTTTGGGGCATTTCCCAAGGCCAGACGACAGGATCGCCCACCTCAAGACCAGCTCCTTTGACAATGCCCGGCTGAGTTCCTGGAATCGCGTCAGCTCCGTTTCAGACCGGACTTCGGCGTCGCAACAACGTCGAGGAAGCAATGCGCAACGTAGTTGGGATCGGTTATGGTGCTGACAGCGATATATCTGGCCCGCACACGATCCCGCGTAAGCGTAAGATGGATGAACCCGTGATCTCGAACGTTCGCATATTTCACATCTGGATTTTTCCTGATGACTGCGTCTTCGACAGTGGCATAGAATTCCGGAGTATTGCTGATGTACCCATAGCCACCCGGTGAGGTAATGCTGCCCGTTGCCAACTCGACGCCGACGAAGGATTCCGAGTCCGGATGATGTAGGTCGTTGGCCCAGAACATGTGACTGTCGCCTGACAACACAACGAGGTTGGCACCCGCCGATTGAGCCGCCTCATAAAGCCGCTTCCGAGCCGCGGGATAGCCATCCCAGGAGTCCAGTCCGACCGGCAAGCCCAATGTGCTGCGTTGCAGCCATCCTGCGACGTATCCGCCCCTTTCGATTGCAGGCTCCACAATATCTGCTGGCAGAACCGTCATGAAATCCGGGGTGCGCATACGCGCCATAACCGTCTGGTTGGCGATAACCTGCCATTGCATGTTCCGTTGACGTGAACTCTGCAGCGCTTCCGCAAACCAAGCTTCTTGCGACGCACCCATCAT
This sequence comes from uncultured Hyphomonas sp., assembly GCF_963678195.1. NCBI lineage: Bacteria > Pseudomonadati > Pseudomonadota > Alphaproteobacteria > Hyphomonadales > Hyphomonadaceae > Hyphomonas > uncultured Hyphomonas sp. Next base: position 1,470,463 of record NZ_OY782759.1, on the reverse strand, counting down.
GCTGCGATCAGGAGACTCCAGCACGTTCCGCTCAAAGGCTTCAATATCCGGCGTACCATCCTTGTGCATGGGCATATCTTCGGCATAGGAAAGCTGCTTGTCCCGGCCGGTCAGGCGGGTTTCAATAACCACCACGCTCGCAATGGATCCAAAATCGTAAACACGGTTCAGTCGTTCGCGGGCTGAGCCCGGCTGAGGGTCCCGCATGGGCAACCATTCGAAATAGGCCTGCAGGGCTGCATCCCGGCGCGTTCGCCAACGCCCTTCCGTCTCAGGGTCATGTCCGGATGCTCCTTCCTGCCAGCTATTGTTTGCGGTTTCATGATCGTCCCAAACGGTAATGAATGGTGCATGTGCATGGGCCGCCTGCAGGTCCACATCCTCCCGGTACTGAGCCAGCCTCTGACGATAGTCTTCCAGCGTGACAATTTCATTGGCAGGGATATGGACCCGCCCGATACGCTCACCGACAGCCCCATCATACTCGCCGGCAGCATGCTCATAGATATAGTCGCCGACATGAATAACGGCATCGAGATCTTCAATCTTCGAGATTTCCCTGTACGCGTTGTAGAAGCCGGACGGAAAGTTGGCGCAGGAGGCCAGCGCGATGTTGATCGGCTTGCTATCGTCTGCCGGAAGCGTCCTGGTCCGTCCGACAGGAGACAATGCCCGCCCCGCCCGAAACCGGTAAAAATAGGTGCACCCGGCTTCAAGTCCTGTCACATCCGCCTTGGCGGTAAAATCCCTCCCGGCTGAAGTCCGAATGGCGCCAGACCTCACAATGCGCATGAAACCTGGATCTTCCGACAGTTCGTAAACCAGCTCCAGGCTCGTTGCTGCAGGATTTTCCGGTATCGCGCGCGTCCAGATGACGACGGCAGACCGGGTTGGATCACCGCTGGCAACGCCCCACCCGAACTTCGCCTGCTCAGGCGCTGCGCTACTGAGGTCCCGTCCGGTAGCCTGGCAGCCCGTCAGAGCGGCAAGGCCCGCAGCACCTGTGACGCGGCGAAGCGCATCGCGGCGTGTAAGAGTCCCGGATTTCGGTGTCGATGATTTGTCGTTCATGTGTACGTCGCCCAATGCAAGGAGAAGAAGCGGCTGACGACGCAACCGCCGTCAGCCGCTGTATGCAATCGCTAGAAACGATACTTGATCGTCATCTTGTAAGTCCTCGGAAGGCCCGGCATGACCGCGACTTCCTTGTAAACTTCAGCGGCCGGCGTGAAGTAACGTTCGTCAAAAATATTGTCGACGTTCGCGGAGATGGTGAAATTCCCCAGGTCCAGGAAGGCCGCACCATTGGCCAATGTGTATGACGGCAGAACGATGTCATTCGGCAGGATGCCCCCCGTCTCGGAAACATAAGTTGCCCCAAGTGTGACGCCAGCCTGAGAAGACAAATCGGCCAGACGGAACCTGTTCGTCGTATAGGTCCCGTAGAGACTGGCCACCCGATCCGGGATGGTCGTCAGGGTGTAGCCGTCTGCAAGTTCAGGTACGTGTCCCGCATTGTTGAAGGCAAACGTACCACCATATCCGAGAACATTGTCGACCCCGAACTGGTCGGGACGAACCTGCAAGTATTCCCCCTTTCCGGCTCCGGGCGCATCGACACGCGTTTCCTGATCAGTCACCGAACCTGCAAATGAGAGATTGTCAGATGCCAGCCAGTGAACCTCAAGTTCGACGCCTTTGGCAGTCGTCCCGTCAACATTTCCGAACTGATCGGCTTGTCGACGGAATTGTTCGTAATAGGCCACGCCACCGAACAGGTTGCCGTTGAGCACCGAAAACTTGGCACCAGCCTCTTTCAGCTCTGACGGAGAGATGAAGAGATTGGCGGCAATCGTCCCTGTGCTGATACCGCCTGTCTGGGTCGACTCCAACGAACGGGAATCTGCATAGGTGATGTAAGGCGTAATACCGAAGGGCGTTTCATAGCGCAGGGCCGCGGACCAGCTCTGAACTCCATCCGAGTCCTTGACGAGCTTGTTCGCGATACCAAACACGGTCTGCCCCGTATTGATCGCGTTTGCATCATAGTCGTCATATCGCCAGCCGACCAGAAGCGCCAGTCTGTCGAAAATCTTCATGTCCGACACTGCAAATACCGACCTGGATGACCATTCCATATCGTAGCGGCTGTCCCAGACAGGCTTTCCGGCCTCATCGAAGCGAACGGCCATAATGCGATCATTCGCCTGCGAACCCACGGACAGATCGCGGCGGTCGGACGCAATATAACCCGACAGGAAGGTTTCATATTGTTTCGCGTCGTGGTGGCGATAGCCTACCCCCACGACATTGTCAGTGGTGATAACTGAGCCGAAGTCGGTTTTGAACGCGTAGCTGGCACGCGCTTCTTCCGCCTGGGCTTCATAGTCTGCAGCAAAACCAAAGCTGTTGAAGCGCTGGTTTTCCATTTTGTCGATGAAAGCCTGGAAGCGCAGCGTCCCTGTTTCGCCAATGGTTCGCTCAAGCCCGGCATACGCCGTAAAAGTGTCCGTGTCGTTATAGTCCCCCTTGGCGGCGAGAATATTGCTTCCGTCCAGCTTAGTCGTACCGACACCTTCATCCAGCGCAAATTCGGGGCGATTTGAACCATAATATTCGGCAATCTGCCGGATATTCGAGGTGCCATAATTGGCTCCGACGACAGCATCGATCTCTTCGTAGCTGAGATAACCGTCGCCATCTGTGTCCTGGATATCCGTGTCCCATCCGGTAATATAAGTGCCGTTGTCTATGAGTTCCTGGGTGACCCTGTTCCAGCCCGGGGTCTGGATGCGTCCAGACTCCTGGAAATACATCGCATTGAGCTCGACCGACCAATTTTCGGTCAGATCACCAACATATGTACCCTGGAGGTTTTTATGCTGGGGATCGACATTGTTATAGTAAGATCCGGAGTCTTCGTACTCGCCGAACAAGGAGAACCCGCCCTTGCCGGCTGGAATGTAAACTTCGCCCGACACCAGCTTCTTGTCATAGGAACCGACCGTTGCAGATACGGACCCACCAATTGTTTCGACATATTCCTTGTCTTCTCCGCGAGCCGTTTTCGGTATGAAGTTCAGTAGACCTCCGACTTTCCCGGGACCGTAAATCGGAGATGCCGGACCGCGAAGAACCTCGACATAGGAAGCGGCACTGAGGTTGGAAGAATAGTTTCCGCGGTTCTCAATCCGCTTGAACCCCTGAAAATAGGTATCCGCCAGTGTACCCCGTACATTCAGGTTGCCCGGCACGCCAAAAAAACTTGCGGTGAACGTCCCCGGAACGGCAGAGAGCAGATCGTCGACATCTTCCATGCCATAGCGGTCAATCGTGATCTCGCTTACACGGCTGGCCGCCCGCGGCGTTTCCAGAAGGGACAATGACAGACCCGTCAGAGAATCCGTGGCACCTTTCTGAAGCTGGTTCAGAGGATCCAGACGCGTGCCGGTCACCGTGATCGTGCCAAGTACGGCAACATCCGTCTCAGAGTCACCGGCACTTGTTTCAAGGCTCGCAGCACCACCGGTTGCGCCACGAACCTCAACCTTTGATATGATGATCGCTCCTTGCTCATCAATTGCGTAAGTGAGCTGGGTCCCTTGCAACAATTTCGACAACGCCTCGATGGGGGTCATGACACCCGAAACTGTGCCACTGCGAATTCCGTCGGTGAGCGCCCCGGGAACAACGATAACAGCCCCCGTCTGCACCGAAAGGTCGTTGATCGCCGTTTCAAGAGACTGGGACGGGATCCGGATATCCGCTTTGCTGAAGGTCTCCTCGTCGGCCAGTGCAGAATTCGAAAGAATGAGGCCGGCTGCCGAGCAGAACAGAAGGTGTCGAAAGCTGAAGGTCGTCTTTTTCATGATCATATCCAAGTTGGAACCAAGCCCGGGGCCGGGCATGCTTGGCCGTTGGAACCCCGTGCCCAACGGCCTCATGAAAACTAGACGTGCGACCCGGGAGGCCATTTCAGGCCGAGTGGGGATTTCACGAAACCTTCTTATTTTCCCGCGTCTTGCTCCAGCAGGACCAGTGCGCCCGCTTCCGTCCTGATGACGGACAAGCCAAGACTTCGCGCGATGCCGGACACTGCCGTTTCGACCTGATCCGTCCGGAAGGACGCCGTGACTTTCAGCTCAGAGATATCCCTCGACCCCAGATAGATTCCCTCAGGGTAATACTGGTTCGTTTCAGAAATCAGTTCCTGGAGTGAAGTGTTGACGAAGCTCAGTCTATTGTCGCGCCAGTTGGCGATGCGGGACACGTCGAAATCCGATGTCTCGATTTCACCGCGCCAGCCCACCACAGCTCGCTCACCAACCGAAATCTGAACCTTCCGGGCCAGATCGAGGCTAGTCACTTCCACAACCCCCTTTGCGACGCTGACCTCGCCGTGATCCGGCTTTGAGTTGATCTCGAATTCCGTACCAAGAACGATCACCTTTAGCTGATCCGTTTCAACCTCAAAGGGCCGGGACGCATCGCGGCTGATCTTGAAATAGCCATCCCCCTTTCGGAGCTCGACCAATCGCTTGTCATCCATCTGCTTGATGACCAGCTGCGACTGGCCGGCCAGCGTGACTTCAGAGCCATCGTCCAGCGTAACGTTACGAACTTCACCGATTGCTGTTTGATAAACAGTCTCCGGCGGGATCGGGCTCAGTGTCGAAACAGGATGCGTTACGGTTGAGCCATATGAAACGAACAGGGCCGTCAACGCGACGCACGCTGCCAGCAATCCCCCAACGAGTGACATTGCTGGCACAAAGCGCCGTACAGGCTTCTCCGACGCCGGCGCGAAAGTCACAATGTCATCCATGGCTTCCTGATTAAGCGTTTCGTCCCAATCCAGATCGCCCCAGAGCCGCACCAGTTCCTCATAGGCACGCCGGTGCAGTTCCGACTGGCTCTGCCAGGCTCGCAATTCTGCACTTTGTGTTTCATCAATCTCGCCGCTCAGGCGAATTGCGAACCACTCAAGAGCTTCATCTTTGTATGATGCAGAAATGGTCAATCGTCCCCCAAACCGTTTCTTGTCAGAAATTCAGACAGGATTTTCAGCGACTTCTGGATACTCCGGCTGATATAAGCCGGAGACCGTCCGGTCCGCTTGGATATCTCGGCGTATGATAGGTTCTCGATCCGGCTGAGCACCACAAGTTGACGGGCCTCTGCATCCAGGCTCGCAATCGCCCGGTTGAGCAATATGTACCGCTCGCGATGAAGCATGACCGATTCCGGCGTCGACGGTTCAAACGCGTCAACGCCTTCAGAATCCAAAACCTCCTGATCCCGGTAACTCGCGCGGACTTTCATCTTGCGAAGTTCGTCCAGCATCAGGTTGCGCGAAAGCGCGTAAAGAAAGGCTCGTACATTGCGTACGCTTCCCGACCGCTCGATTTCCAGAAACTTCAATATCGCACTCTGGATCGCATCGTCAGGATCTGGTGGAGGCGCGCGGAAGCGCTTCATGAGCGCAATTTTCAATGCTTCGCCATGCTCCTTCAAAAGTGACTGGAGCGCAAACATGTGCCTTCGGGTTTTGAATTGACCGGCGCCGCCTGTCGTGTGGGTGGCATCCTGCCTGTGCTTTGGCGCCCCTGCCGCGAGAGACAGCCCCGAACTCTTCAGCAAAACCTGATCGGTACTCATCGCCCGTGTTGCCCTCAACTCACATGACAGAACAAACCGTCAGTACGAGCGCACGCGTAGTCATCTCCGGTGACAGAATTGCGACGCCACGTGAGACAAGTATGAGATCTGGCACGCCATGACTTTGACAGGCATTGTCAGAGGAAATCGGTTTAAGATGATGTAATGCCGGTTGTTTCTCGTCGCTCGCCTACACGCAATGGGTGCTGTCACGGGGGGGGAGACAAATTCGAACCAGTCTCCGTTTTCGCGGACGAGCAGGTCTCAGGCAGCGGCTAACTCGCGCCATTCGAGAAGAGCGGCGTCACGTAGCGATTTGAACCTGGCCCTGCTCTCGATATTCCTTTGATGATTGAAGTGATTGTACACAGACGAATGGATTGAAGCGAATTTCTGCAAACTTCGCATGCGCCGGAATCGAGACATCGCCCGCTCTCGCCTTCTGAATGGCAAGTGAGAGTTCTCAGCCCGATTGTTGAGATGACGCCCTGTTTCCTGGCGGCCCGCGTTCCCAATCACTTTCATCGCGGCTCGATACGATGGGCACTTGTCAGTCACCACGACATGTGGATTGCCATACCGCTTCATGGCTTTCCTTAGGAATTTCAATGCGGAAGCCTTGTCGTGGGTCTTCGTCACGAAGGACTCCAAAACCTCACCTTCGTGATCAACTGCGCGCCACAGGTAGTGAGTCTTCCCACGGATCTTCACAAAGACTTCGTCCAAATGCCACTGCCATTGCGGTGACTGCCTCATTCTTTCCGAGCGGCGCTTCCGGATTTTGTGCGCGAAGTAAGTGCCGAAACGATCTACCCAGTGACGGACCGTTTCGTGGCAGATATCGATACCGCGTTCATGGAGCAGATCTTCAACATTGCGCAGCGACAGCGGGAAACGAACATACAGCATCACCGCAAGCTGGATGATCTCTGGCGAGGTTTTGAAGTAGCGGAACGGGTTCTTGGTCATTTTCCAAGGCTAAACGCCAGATATGCTCACCTCAAGCCCGGTTCCTTTGACAATGCCCCTCTGACAATGCCGGCTGGCTCATTGTTCTTGCAGCCAAGCATCAGCAATTCGTTGCCCGAGTTCTAAAAGCCCATCTGTGGAAAGGTGAAGCTGGTCGTCATTGCGGCCCAAGCCTGCTGCGGGCACGACGATCACAGTGTCCGCCTGAAACGCATCCTGTGCCGTCTGAAGAGCCCCCCAGGCCGGAAAGCGCTCCGCGAACCGTCCTTTTTCCGGCCGGTCACCGATCGAGATCATTACGAAAGGCAGGTCATTGTCTGCAAGATCGGTCCGCAGGTCTGCAACGATGGTCCGGAAACGGTCCGACCAAGCGGCGGCGTCTTCAAACCGGTCTGTATCGCTTTCGCCCTGATACCAAAGAATGCCGGAGACCGCGCCGTACTCAGACGCTTCAATCGCGCGGGCCAGGCACGATCCATACAACGTGTCGCGCGACAAGCTGCGCGCCCATTCTGAAATGGCAGACCCGCCTTTGGCGCACGGGACAAGGATGATGTTCCGAAATGGATGCTCACGGAGTATTTCATGCGCAAAAGCAAGCCCCGGATCGACTCCGGCGCTCCGGTCTGCGGACACCTGATCTATCTGATTGAGAGCAGAATCCACGGGCGCAGCTGCCATCCGCAGCATGCCGTCATTGCCGTAGGCCTGAATATTCGGGGTTGGGGCCAGCCTGCCATCCGGCAGGTCTTCCAAGTGTCCTCGGCCCGACATGTTCGACTGCCCCATGAGAAGAAACACTTCTGGTGGTTCCGGCGGCAAGGTCTGCAAATCTGACGAAACGCCGGCACACGCTGACATGACGAACACCACGGAACACAGCACAAATCGACATGTCATCTAGGACTACTTTCCGGCAGGTCGAGCACTTTGCGTGAATTCAGATAGGTAATCAGCGCGGCAGGCTCATCTGTCTGAATCATGTTCACGCCAGCGTCAATCAGGCGCCCCCAAAGTGCGTCCGGATCTGAAAGCGCATCGGCGTCGGTCAGCCCGCCAGCGTGATAATCACTGAGCGTGTTCACCCAGAGCCGGGCCGGCAGATCATGCACCTCGTCCGCGCCCTCATAGAGATATGCCCAGTCGTCAAACCTGACGGCGACAGCGACCGGGTTCAAGTCTTTATAGCTCACCGCAACATCGCTCATAACGCCCATGGGCACGCGCAGATTTGGCAGGAACCCCGCACAGTTGAGAAGCGGATCAAACTCTGATTTCATTTCCTGAGGAGACGCGACATAGGCAAACATGGCAATGTCGCAATCGCCGCGCGCCAAAAGCATTTCTGCCGCCCGCGCGGCCACCTGATCGGGGTGTGGACCTTTAATGTCGAGAATAAACAGTATCCGCCGGTCCGCGTGCTCCAACGCCTCAGCGAAACTGAGAGGGGTCTCAGACGTGACGCGTTGTTCGTCGCCGCCGTCGCGCGCTCTCAATGGCAGGTCCTGCAGATCCGCAAGGGTATGGTCTTCGATCGATATGTCGACACCTGTCATGCGCCCCAGCGAAGCGTCGTGGGAGAGCACCAATTGGTCATCAACGGTCAGACGGAGATCAATCTCCATGATATCAACGCCGATTTCGATACAGGCATCGAGCGCTGCAAGTGAGTTCTCCGGCGCATCCGAACCGGACCAGCAACCGCGATGTGCCGCAACCATTACGCGGCCATCTGATTGACGAAGCGAACGAATAAGCGCGGCAGCCGGGTCGGGTGGCGCATTCTCGGTGCTCGCACACGCCGTTGAAACAAAAAAACAAATCATAAAAAGCAGGAACCGCATTGAGACCATCCAAAACTCAAAAAAGGACGCGCACGGCCACAGGAAACAGGCATGACCGTGCGCTTTGAGATTTACAACCTCATCAGACAGAGCTGACGACATTCAAGTTCTGTATCAGAGACCCGGGGTCCAGCTGAAACCCAGCCAGACTGTCCGGCCGCGTTCCACGCTGGCGCCGTAGAGCTCGCCGTAGCCCGGAATGTCCCGGGTAAAGTCGACGCCCTCTTCCGTAAGGTTCTGAATCTCTGCCACCAGACGCAGACTGTCGGTCAGATTGTACCGGACCTGCGTATCCCAAACGTCACGAGGATCGCGATACATGTCGTAGATATCGCCTTCATCCGCGAGAATGGATGAGAGGAACGAGCCGACGTAATTGTACCCAATCTTGGCGCCAAATGGTCCTTTTTCGTACGAGAGCTGAACATTCGCCAGAAGTTCGGGCTGATCTTCCCAACCACCTGGATCGCGTTCGTCACCTTCCGAATTGATGAAGGCGAATTCGCTTCCAATCCAGGTGATATTTGCATCCAGCACGAGCCCATCAAGCGGTGCCGGCAGCGTGTCGGAAAAGTCCTTTCTGACGCTGAACTCGAGACCGTAAATTGACGCGTCGGTCGCGTTGATCGGTTGAGAAATCGTTGCCTTCAGTGTATTGCCCTCATAAACGAAATTCGGGTCGATGACCTTTTGCTTGTAAATCAGGTCCGACACTTCCTTATAGAAGGCGGCGAGCGAAACCATGCTCTGATTGCTGTCGAAATAATACTCGCCTGACAGATCGAAATTGTCTGACACAAGCGGCTTCAGATCGGGATTTCCGCGGGAAACGCTGATCACGCCGATATTGAGATCCGGGTCCCCATATCGCTCCTGCTGAGAGATCTGACCGTAGGTGGGGCGGCCAATCGTGCGACTGTAACCCACCCGCAGCACGGCGTTGTCCGTCAGGTCGAAACTCCCGATGATCGAGGGCAACAGGAAATCGTAGTCAGTGGACCGCGATAGCGGCACATATTGCGCAGCATCGTCCGGGTCGTCGTCCAAGCGGTCATCCCGCGCGTACAGTGAAACATCCGCCTCCGTACGGTCGTAGCGAAAGCCGGCCAGTATGCTCATGCGCTCTGTACGCCAGGAAAGCTGACCATAAGCGGCCATGATCTGTTCGCTCAGGGAATAGTCGTCTCGGACCGCATTGTCCGAACGGTCATTGGTGATCGTCTGCCCTTGCGCCAACCAATCGGCGCGCAGTTTTTGGTCATCGATAAAGTAAAATATGACGTCGCGATCATTTCCAGTCCGGGTATTATCGAGCACATAATTGTCCATGGTGACAAGGTCGCCGTTTGCGTCGAACACGTCGCCTTCTATGTACCCGCGATCGAAATCCTGGCTACTGTCGGTAAAGCTTGCTCCGACGCGATAACCGAACCCCTGGCTGCCAGCTTCGAAATTGTCAGCATATGCGGCAGACAGATAGAATAGATCTTGCTCGATGTCCTGGCTACGCTCGCGAATATAATTGTTTTCGTATCGCGTCAGATCATTCACGACATCCGGATTGGCAAAATCAATCTGCGGGCGGCCGCGGACGAACTCGTAGGAGAAGGCCGTATCGGCGGAATACCCGGCCTGAAATTTCGACATGTTGCGGATAACGTCGACATCGGCGTGCGAGAAAGACCCAACCAGATCAAGCTCGCGATGGCCGCCGAAATCGTGTTGGAATTTCCCCGTAACGACAGTAGTCAGACTTTCTTCCGGCTGGTAAACGTAACCGCGATCGACCTGTCCCCGGGCCCAGGTTCCAGACGCTGGGGTCTGGTCGAGAGGCCGTGATTTCGGATCGCCGATCTCCTGATACTCATAGCGCGTTTCTTCTTCATTCTGATAGAAAACGCCCAGGAACAATGAGGCGTAGGTAGTACCGTGGGGTGCGTATTCCAGTTTCAACACACCGGATGCGCGCTCTTTTTCGCCGTCGAAGACATAGAGTTGGTTTTGGCGCGCCGCCGGATAACCAACGGAACCTTCAAAGAAGTCTTCACGGTCGTCGCTTGTCGTGTCGTCGGAATAAAATAGATAGGTGTCCGTCGCACCGCCGGCGCGATTGTCATAGGACGAATAATAGAACTGCTCATACGAGCCGGAAGCCACAATGCCGAACTGATCATTGTCGCCGAAGGCTGTAGAGTAAACGGCACTGCCGCGAAGGTCGTTACCACCGTCGGACGGGCCTTTGTCTGCGGTCGAATCCCGGCCCATCGAGAACCGTGATGAGAAAAACGCCTCATCGCGATCGAAAGCGCTGGTCGTGACCAGGTTCAACTGCCCGGACAGCCCGTGCGGATTAAGATCGGACGTCAGCGTTTTCGTCGCCTCAATCCGGCGCACGACTGTTGGCGGGAAGATGGAGAGGTTCGCCGCCCGGCTGTTTTCGCTCGTCGATGCGATCGGTACGCCGTCAAACGTGGTAAGATTGAAGTCCGGGCTCAGACCACGAATAACGACATTCTGCTCGGAATTGACCGACCGCGTGCCCGCTACGCCATCGACAGAGACTGTGGTCACGCCCGGAATGCGGCGCGCGACATCGGAAATGGTCAGGTCGGGCAACAGGCCGATGTCGTCCTGACTGATGGCATCAATCACGAGATCGGAGTCTCTCTTGGCTTCAATCGAGTCGCGGTTTGCGGCCGCATACCCGGTTACAAGGACTGTTTCCTGAACCAGGTCGCCGTCATCGGTTTCTGTGGTCTGAGCCCGGGCCGGCGCGTAAAGCGCCATTCCGCCGAGAATTGCAACAACGCTTGCGGAGGCAAGGCGCAGTGATTTCTGAGTGCTCATGATTTCCCCTCATGTTCGCAAGCTCGTCCGAAATGGAACAAGCATCGAAATTGCGGGTAACATTAATAAATTACATTGTGCATGAAATTAATATGACATAAAAGGCTGCGAAACCTGAGTTGGCTGCCCCCCCACAGGAGATATCCGTGCCAGCATCCTTCCATACTGATGACGAGTTCGCTTTTGCCGAACGCGCGGCGCTTCGGCTGACTCAGCGAGAGCGATACATTCTTAGTCTCATCCGGCGTTTTGGGTCGATGACGCGGTCCGCCATCATCAAGGAAACCGGCCTTTCCGGCACGGCCGTATTCCGCTCCACACAGGATCTGGTCACCAAGGGCTACGCCGTCCTCGGGGACCCGGTCAAAGAGGGGCGCGGTCAACCGAGCAATCTGATTGAGTTGCAGGACACGTCTGCATTTTCGTTTGGTCTGTCCGTTATGACAGACACGGCGCGCGCAGTTCTGATGGACCTCAAAGGCCAGATTGTGGCCGACATCGACCTCAGTCTCCCCGGCATGCCGCGTGAAGCCATACTGCTGAAACTAAAAGCATTTCTGGACACTCAGCTGAAACAGGCCGGGCGCGATGAACACCGCCTGATCGGCGGCTGTATTGCCATTGCCGGCTTCTTCACCGGTGCGTCCGGACAGGTTAATCCAGCCAGCGAGCTCGATGACTGGGCCCTGATTGACCTGCGAGAAGTAGCAGAACGCACTCTGGGAACGCCGGTCCTGATCGAGAATATCGCGAACGCATCGGCGGTCGGTGAAGGCGTTCTGGGAAGCGGTCAGAACTATGGAAGCTATGCCTATGTCAGTGTCGCTGCAGGTTTTGGCGGCGCACTCGTCCTGAACGGGCAATTATGGCGTGGCGCCTTCGGGAATGCGGGCGAGTTTGCCGCCCTTTTGAAACATGCCGGCACAGAGCCTCCAAACTTGGAAACTCTGCGTGAGACGCTCTCGGCCCAAGGCGTTGACGCCCCATCGGTTAAGGCGCTGGCGGCCGATTTCGATCCGGACTGGCCCGGCGTGGAAGAGTGGACTGCAGCGCGCGCGCCTGCTTTCACACTCCTTGCCCACCTTCTTCAATATTCTTGTGACGTTGAGGCCGTGATCCTGGGCGGCAGGCTTCCGATCGCGCTAGCGCGCAAACTTGCCGACGCCTGCGCGATCGATCCTGAAGAGCGAGGGCGACGCGTGAGGCGCGGCATGGCCCATCCCGCGCCGGCCATCGTGGCGGCGCAGGTCGGGCCGGATTCCGCGACCATTGGCGCAGCAATTCTTCCATTGGCAGCATGCTTCTTCATCCCACTGACAAACATGGCTGTTATCGCTTGAGGTTTGCAAACCGGAAGCGTAGGCATGGTGGACTCAAAACCTCCTCTGACACCCTCTCTTCAGCGCATTTACGGAGTGGCCCATTTCGGTAAAAGCCTGTTCTGGACCACGAGTTCGCTCATTTTTGCTTTCTTCCTGGTGCTGTCAGAGTAACTCGAACCAGTCTCCGTAATTCGCGGACCAGCAGGTCCTAAGCGACGAGAAGGTCGCGCCACTCGCGAAGCGCGACGTCGCGTTTCTGCTTGAACCGGATTCTTGTGTTGATGTGCCTTTCGAAGTTGAAGTGATTGTACACTGACGAATGAACTGAGACGAACTTCTGCAGACTTCGCATACGCCGAAATCGGGACATCGCCCGTTCTCGCCTTCGGAACGGTAAGTGCGAATTCTCGGCACGGTTGTTCAAATGCCTGCCCGTTTCCTGGCGCGTCTCATTTCCAATCATCTTCATTGCCGCCCGATAGGAGGGACATTTGTCCGTTACGACTATATGCGGTTTACCGTATCGCTTCATTGCTTTCTTGAGGAATTTCAACGCCGCAGCCTTGTCACGCTTCTTCGTCACATACGATTCAAGGACTTCGCCCTCGTGATCCACCGCGCGCCAGAGGTAGTGTCGCTCGCCTCTGATTTTGACGAATACCTCGTCCAGGTGCCATCGCCATTGCGGGCTTCGCCGCATCGATTCCGACCGGCGCTTGCGGATCTCATGGGCGAAGTAAGTACCGAAGCGGTCGACCCAAAGCCGGACGCTTGCGTGGCAGATGTCGATCCCACGCTCATGCAGGAGGTCTTCGACATTGCGCAGAGACAGCGGGAATCTGACATACATCATCACGCCAAGCTGGATGATCTCAGGCGAGGTTTTAAAGTAGCGAAACGGGTTCTTGGCCATTTCCTGAGGCTAAACGCCTGGATTGCTCACCTCAAGTCCGGTGCCGCTGACAACACCAATATCGGCAGCACGGTACGGTATCTTGGCGTCGAGGTGGAAGATGCGCTGGCGCTAGCTGAAGAGCATGGAGCTTTGAGCTGTGACGCCGTGGCTCAAACCGCTCACCGCGCGCACAACTGGATATAGACGTGAAACGCGTTAGACGGTTGTCACATCCACCTGCCAGAGTGCGGAGATGGAGGCGGTCTGAGTGCAAGTAATTCATCGGGGACGTGGCACGGATACGGGCATAGGCAGGGTGCTCCTGGCAGCTGTAGGTATATGCTTCAGCTGCTGGATGAGTGCCGCTGCCCAGACCCACAGTGCTGACGAGATCGTGATCGACATCCAGACCGAAGCCGGCAGTCTGGAGTCCGCTCTGAACGCGCTGGCTGAGCAAAGTGGCTACCAGATCATCGTCTTCAGTGAGGATGCCAGTCCTCGTCAGAGCAACGCACTGAAAGGGCAATATACTCTGGAAAGCGCGCTGGACGCGCTCCTCGTCGGGACCGGGCTTGAGTATCGCTTCGTCAATGAGCGAACCATCGCCGTGGCCGCGCCCTGGCGATTTTCTCCGCCGCTGCCGCCCGTGAACCCCGAGCCCGCCCGTCAAGCGCCGCGCCTGGATCCTGCGCCGCTGCCACCGCCCGAACCCGAGCGCCCCCTGCGGCAGGCGCCAGTCATTGTTTCGGCCCTGAAACGTAATCAGGACCTCCAGGATGTGCCAGCCCCGATCACCAGTTTTTCGATGCCTGAACTGGAACTTTCAGGCGTTCAGAACCTGCGCGATGTGACGCGCCTGACGCCGAACTTTGTCGGCTCGACCTTCAACAATACCCAGCCCATCTTCGCCATTCGCGGAGGCTCGAACACCTTCTCGGCCATCGCGACCAGCAAGCCGATCGCAATCTATGTGGACGAGGTTTACCTGCCGCGTTTTTCCTCGGCGGATTTCGACCTCTTCGACATGGAGCGGGTCGAAGTGCTTCGCGGGCCGCAGGGCACATTCTTCGGGCGCAATGTGGCGGCTGGAGCGATCATCCTGACAACGGAGACGCCATCGCTCGACACCTCCGAGGCGCGCATCAGTGCGGAAACCGGAAATCTGGAATCGTATGGCCTGCGCGGATCCCTGAACGGTCCCATAAGCGATGATTTTGCCGGGAAACTCAGCCTTTCGCGGGTCGAGCGCGGTGGATATGGCCGCGACGTGCTCTCAGGGCGCGACCAGGATGATCTTGACCGGACATCTGTCCGCGGTGCGCTGCTCTGGCAGCCAAACGCCCGTTTCGAGGCTCTGCTGTCAGTAGATTATGCTTCGGACCGCAATGGCGGGCGCACCTTGTCGGCGATCAGGCAAGGCGACAGGAATCGGCGGACCTCGGAGCTCGGTGTCGGCCAACGTTTCGAACGGGATATTTTCGGTGGGTCATTGCGGCTGACCTACAACACGCCTGCGGGAGACTGGATATCGATCACGGGCGCGCGGCTGTCTGAGAGCGATGAGGTGTTCGGCTTCAGCGGGCTGAATTTCGCGTTACTTAACTCAGGATTTCAGCAGGTCGACCAGATTGCCGAAAGTCCCTCCACGGTGACGCAGGAGTTTCGCTTCGTCAGCACCGACACCGGCAGATTTGACTTTGTCGCTGGGCTCTATCTCCTCGCCGAGGACTCCAATCGCATTGTGGACCTTGAGCGGTTTGCGGCGGGCGCTGGCACTCTGATTGCAGACCTGCGTGTCGATCAGAATGTCGAGGCCGAAGCCTGCGCCGCCTATGCCGATGGCACATGGCGGCTTTCCGATACACTCGATCTGACCGCAGGGGTCCGCTACAGCGTGGAGACGCGAAGCGCCTCGCTCAACTTTACCGACAGGACGGATCCAGCCGCATCCTTCTCGGCTTCGGGCTTGGAAGAGAGTTTCGATGCGTTGACCCCGCGCCTTGCGCTTGTCTGGCGACCGAGCGAAGACGCGACTTATTATGTGTCTACAACGCGCGGTTTTACCGCCGGTGGCTTCAACACTGAAGCTGATACGATCGAGGAATTCTCCACGCCCTTCGTGCCGGAAACCATCACCTCCTATGAGATCGGGGCGAAATTCAATCTCTCCGGCGGGCGCGGCTACCTGAATCTCGCCGCCTTTCACCAGGAATACAAAGACAAGCAGGAATTCGTGATCGTGCCTGATACCGGCTTCGGCACAATTGTGAACGCCGCCGAGGCGACCCTTGAGGGTGTCGAGGTGGAGGCTGGCTGGCGGCTGAATAATGCCGTTTCAGCAAGCCTCTCCTACGGCTATCTCGATGCGCGGTATGATGACTTCCGGATCGGCGACACGCCCGGCAATACGGGCAACCGCCTGGGCTCATCCCCGCGCCACCAGTTTGCCCTCGGGCTTGAAGGCGACTGGCCGGTGATGGGTGGTCGCGCAGAGCTCTATGGCCGGACGGATTTCAGCTACACTGATGGGTACTTTACCGGTGCCACTAACGATCCGGACCTATTCATTGAAAGCTACGGCCTGCTAGGTGGCACGATCGGCTGGCGCTCTGCCGATAGCAGTGTCGCCCTGGAGCTGTTCGGGTCGAACCTTCTTGATGAAGACTATGTCCTGATCCCATCAGACTTTGTTGTTCAGGCCGAGTATCTCGGCCCACCGCGCCTCTACGGCGTACGGTTGAGGCTGAAGCACTAATCGCGCGCCAGCCTGATCTCGCTGCCTCGGCGCTCCGCGTGGGCCCGGCCCGTGAGTTCCAGCGACGCCACCAGGGCCTCGGGATCGCGGGCGTCGAAGACGGCGGAGACGCGCTGTCCTGCGAGATCCTCATCAGCAATCACAAGGCGCGTACGATTGTAGCGATTGAACTCGGCGGCGATGTCGGCCAGTGGCGCATTTTCGAAGACCAGTCGCCCCTCCTGCCAGGCGGCGACATTGGCGAGATCGATGCGTCCCAGCCGTGGCTCGGTTGAACCGGTGTCGAGCGCCATCCACTGCCCGGCGCCCAGCAGGACCCGGCCATCCTGAAGCCGCACCGGGCCGGTCTGCAGCACCTCTGCATAAGCCGCCCGGTCAACCGGGTCGCCTGCGCCGACCAGGACCACACCTTCGCGCACATCCACGCGCAGATTGCCGTCAAGGTAGCGCACATTGAAGGCCGTCCCCAGCGCTTCAATGCGCTTGTCTCCCGCGAGCACCCGGAAAGGGCGCTCTGGCGCGCGCGCCACGTCAGCGAAGACCTCTCCGTAACTCAGCGACACTGTGCGCGCATTGTCGCTCAGCATAACGCGCAGCTCAGTTTCCGTGTTCATCGCCAGAGTCGAGCCATCCTCAAGCGCGAGCGTGTCCGTTTCTCCGAAGGCGGTCGCCGCGAAAATCGGCGTGGTTTCCGGCGTCGAAGGAGCTACCGGCTCGCGCCAGAGCGCAATACCGATGATGGCAACAGCGAGAGCCGCCGCCACAGTACCAATCGATCGCACATGCCGTGCCACAAACCCGCGACGGGCGCGTTCGGCCTGAAGCGACACCACCGCTTCGTCAGCCGGAGCCATGAGATCGGCCAGATCGATGGCGGCGCGATCCTCAGTGTCACTAAGTAAGTCAAACAGGGCGCAGGCGGTCAGGAACTCGTCCACATGGGCGGGCGACCCTTTCAGCCAGCGGGCCAGTTCGCGGCGCTCGTCAGCGGAAGGGGGGCCTGCGTCCAGCTTGACCGCCCAGCCGGCGGCCTCCTCGCGAAGATGTTCCATCGTGTTGGACTGATCTGTCATTGTCTTATTCCGTCCAGTCTTCGCGGCACCGCGCAAGCGCCTTCGTCAAATAGTGGTGCACGGTGTGCGTTGAGATTCCGAGTTTTTCCGCAATTTCGGCATGGCTGTGACCGTCGCGCTTCCTGAGCAGAATGACGGCGCGATAAAGCGGTGGCAGCTGCCCGAGGATTTGGTCCAGCTTCGCGATCGCTGAGCGGGCCTCAATGGCGCGCTCGAAGGTATCGCCGTCGCTTGCCTCTGCGGTTTCGGCCACATCATCGAGATCAACCACGCGCGGCTGTGAGCCGCGGGACTTGAGGAATTTTCCCGCGAGATTTGCCGCGATCCGGAAGAGGTAGGCTTGAGGATTCTCGATCGCTTCGGCATCGGGCACCTGCGAAAAGCGGATAAAGGCTTCCTGAGCGAGGTCATTAGCGTCGGCTTCATTGCCAGTACGCGAGACAAGGTAACGGCGCAGGACCGGTCCATAGGCCCGGAACAACTCCTCGGGCGAAGCGGCACGCCCGGGCGTCTCGTCGTCTTGTTCCACCATGTGTCTTTACTGCCTGCTGGTCGCGCTTGCCTGTCCATGATTATCAAGAGGCATCGGCGCAACCAATCTGGCTACGAAAAAGTTCGGCCCGGCCGCTACAATGTGAAATTTTTATGAATCGGTAACCAATTTGCGCGGTCGCAGGCCTCTCCCCATTCGTGAGGCGGGAAACGGTGCGCCCCCCTCGCTTTGCCATCCCGCGCCAGATCAATCGGGTTTCATTCGAGGGGAACACCATGCCTGCCAACAACCGCTTCGCCGCGCTCAGCGCCGCAAGCTTCATCGCCCTGTTATTTTCCGCGCCGCTGGCCACCGCACAGGAGGCGGAAGCAGTCGATGTCGCCGCGAAAGACGAGACTACTCTCCGCATCCAGCCGGTCGTGATCACAGCACTGAAGCGCGAGACCACTTTGCAGGACACGCCAGCCGCTATCACCGCCTTTTCTGCCGAGGCGCTGGAAGACTTCGACATCGACTCCATTACCGACATCTCCCGCGTCACCCCGAACTTCCTCGCCACCAATTTCTCTGACACCCAGCCGATCTTCGCAATCCGTGGCGGCGCTAACACGCTGGGCGCGCTCGGCACCAATGAGCCGGTCGCTGTTTTCATCGACGAGGTTTTCATTCCTCGTCCAAGCGCAGGCGATATCGACCTGTTCGATCTTCAGAGCGTTGAGGTGCTTCGCGGCCCGCAGGGCACGTTCTTCGGTCGCAACGTTGCTTCCGGCGCGATCATCCTGCGCACGGCTGAACCGTCATTCGATGAATTCACCGCCAAGGGGCAGATCGGCTTCGGAAACCTCAGCGCATTCGAAGCGCGCGGCGCGATCAATGGTCCTATTACGGATAGTCTGGCCGGCAAATTTTCGGTGTCTTATGAGGATCGTGACGGCTATGGCCACGACATTCTCACAGGCCAGGAGCAGAACGGTTTCAACGCCACGGGCATGCGCGGTGCGCTCCGCTGGGCACCGAATGCCCAGCTCGACGCGGTTCTGTCGGCCGATTACCAGCATGACGAGAACTCCGGTCGCACGATTTCCGCGATTGAAATCTCTGATGATGGCGACCGCCGCACTTCGGCCGTCGGCGTGCCGCAAGCCTTCGAGCGCGACATCTTCGGCCTGTCGCTTCGCGCGTCCTACAAGACCGATGCAGGCGAGTTCCTGTCGATCACGGGCTACCGCCGGTCGGATGCCCGCGAGGATTTCAGCTTCAATGGCCTGAACTTCGCGCTGTTGCCCTTCGGCTTTCAGCAGGTGAACACCGAAATCGAGAAGCCGCAGACCTGGTCCCAGGAATTCCGCTTCACCAGCGATTATGACGGCCCGCTCAATTTCATCGCCGGGGTCTACTATCTCGGCGAAGATTCCGAGGCCGCCACATTCCGCCAGCGCCGCGCCGCCGGCACGGGTGCCGTGACCCTGAGCGAAATCTACTTCCAGGGCGCGGAAACCGATGCTTATGCGGTCTACGCCGACGCGACCTACGAATTGACGCCCACGCTCGAACTCTCCGGCGGCCTGCGCTACACTTTCGAGGAGCGGACCGGCTCACTCGATTATCGCAACCTCAACAATGCCAGCGCCAACTTCAACGCTCAGGGGCTGAGCAAGGATTTCGATGCCGTCACCCCGCGGGCGGTGCTCACCTGGCGCCCGAATGATAACCTGACCCTCTACGGCTCTTACTCCGAGGGCTTCACCGCTGGTGGCTTCAACACCACCGATGACAGTCTGGCGGAATTCGAGCAGCCCTTCGACGAAGAAAAGATCAAATCCTTTGAGATCGGCGCGCGCACTGTGTTCGCTGATGGGCGCGGATATCTCAATGTCACCGCTTTCGACCAGAGCTATGAGGGCAAGCAGGAATTCGTGTTCAACCGCCTCACCTTCTTCGGCACGGTGGAGAACGCCGCCGACGCCACGATCCAGGGCATCGAGTTCGAAGCCGGCTGGCAGCTCAGCGACTATTTCAGCATCGACGCCACCTATGGCTATCTCAACACCGAGTTTAACAGCTTTGAAATCCCGGGATCGGCCGGCAATACCGGAAACCGCCTCGGCAATTCGCCCGAGAACCAGTACTCCATCGCCGCCCAGGGATGGTACCCGGTCCTAGATGGCAAGACGGAATTATTTGCCAACGCCAATTATGGCTGGACTGGCCAGTACTTCTCCGGTGCCGGAAACGAGCCTGACCTCAGTGTCGAGGAATATGGCCTGTTCAACGCCGTTGTCGGCCTGCGCAGCGCCGACGATCGCTGGCAGGTGGAGCTGTTCGGCTCGAACCTATTCGATGAGGAATATGTCCAGATCCCGTCGAACTTTATCGTCGACGCGGAAGTGCTTGGCCCGCCCCGTCTTTACGGCGTGCGCCTGACCGCCTCCTACTGATCTTCAATCAGGAGATTCCCCCCTCCGGAGGGGCGGGCTCCGGCCCGCCTCTCACCGACATCAAAAGGACCGCGCCATGTCCCAGAACTTCGACCGCCGCTGGCTTCTCAGATCGGCCCTGTCATCAGGGCTCTTTCTCGCAGGCTGCCAGAGCCTCCCGGCAGGACGAACGCGCTTCGATGCCTATCCTTTCACACTGGGCGTTGCCTCCGGCGATCCGCTGGCCGATGGATTCGTACTCTGGACCCGGCTTGCGCCTGCGCCGTTCGAGGATGACGTGCTGCAGGGCGATATCGCTGTGGGCTGGGAGGTCAGCGAGACCGAGGATTTCAGCCGCATCGCCCAGTCCGGTCGCGCGCTTGCGCGCCCCGCAATGGCGCACAGCGTTCATGTGGAAGTTGGTGGTCTCCGGGCCGGGAGAGACTATTTCTATCGGTTCCACACCGGCGACGCTGTCAGCCCCACAGGCCGTACGCGCACCTCGCCGTTCATCGGCTCCCCTCTGGACCGGTTACGCTTCGCCGTGGCCAGCTGCCAGAGCTATTCGGTCGGCTATTATGGTGCATACCGCGACATGGCCGAGCAGGCGCCCGACCTCATCCTTCATGTCGGCGACTATATTTATGAAACTCCCTGGACCATGCCGGTCCGACGTATGCCAGCGCCGGAAGCCAATGACCTGAAGAGCTATCGCGCCTATCACGCAGCAGTCAAAACCGACCCACACCTGCAGGCCGCCCACGCTGTCGCGCCCTGGCTCGTCATCTGGGACGATCATGAAGTGCTGAACGATTACCGCGATGGGCATACGCCGGAGGGCCACACCGCGACAAGCTGGGCGGCCCGCCGCCGCGCCGCCTATCAGGCCTATTATGAGCACATGCCCATCCGCCGGCGAGCTCGCCCAGGCCCCGACGGAGCGATGCAACTCTACCAACGCGCCGTCTTCGGTGACCTCGCACAGTTCGACCTGCTCGACACGCGCCAGTATCGTTCAGATCACCCCTGCCGGGGCCCGGGTGGCGAAACACCCGGTTGGGTCACCTGCGATGCCTCAGATCCCGCCCGCACAATGCTGGGCGAGCCGCAGGAAACCTGGCTGGGCCGCGGTTTCGGCGTCTCAGGCGCGGCCTGGAACTTCATCACTCAGACGACACAGATGACCTCCTATCTGCGTACAATCGAGGGCGCGCCCCATTACAGCTCGGATCGCTGGACCGCCTATCCGGCGGCCCGCGCGCGCCTGTTCGACCTGGTGAAATCGAAGGGCCTGCCCGGCACGGTTTTCCTCGGCGGCGACATCCACGCCTTCTATGCGAGCGGCCTGTCAGACGTGCCGGGCGCAGAGCCGTTCGCAAGCGAACTGGTAGTTGGTGCCATTTCCTCGGGCGGCGGCGGTGACCAACGCCATGCCGCAGAGAGCGATTTCTACCAGAGCCTCGGCCACCCCTTCTATTTCGAGAACCGGCACAACGGTTACCTACTCTGCGACCTCTCCCGAGACCGTCTTGACGCCAGCATACGCATTGTGGACAGCGTGCTTGATCCGGTTGCGATCACTCATCCTCGCCATCAGCTCACAATCGATCGACGCAGGCCAGGCCTGGCTTGATCAGACTGAATAGGCGCAAAAAAAGACATTCGGCTGAGGTCGTGTCGGTGACCGGGATTGGCCCTAATGAAACTTTCAGCTGGGTCTCTTTGAGCGTTGCCCGATTCAGAAACTGTAGCCGAATGGGAGTCAATTTCGTCGGCAACACGCAGATACTGTCAGCTTCCCACTATATCGCCATCCCGACGCGTAATCGCGACAATGGAAGGCCTCGGGGGCATTGCAGGGTCAAAGTCGGGCCAGAGTGTCGGCACGTCTGACAGCGACTTTGCGCCCTCACCGGGATGCTGGACGCCCAGGAAGAGCGTGCGGCCAGCATCAACAAAGGTCGGGCTGCAGCATTCGGCGCCGGCAGGAGGGGCGTAGAACAGCTTGGGCAGGGCCCGGCCGTCACCCTTCAAATCCATGGCGTAAAGCCCGTCATGCCCGGTGGGCTGCACGCCGTCGGTACAGACCCAAAGCCGGCCCCGCATGTCGAAGCCGATATTGTCCGGATCGGTAAACCATCCGCTGGCGCTTGTGTCCGGATGATAGCGTGCCTGCAGCGCCGGGTCCTCCGGGTCGCCGCAAAGTGCCAGCACCTCCCATAAGAATACGTCGGCAGCATGGTCGGGGCCATCTGCTGTTACGGGGGGTGCCAGTTCCAGCAAGTGCCCATACCGGTTGTGTGCGCGTGGATTTGCGGCGTCCGTCTCTTCCCGGTAGGCGTTGCTGGAGAGCGCAATGATGACTGTCCCGGTCACCGGGTTCGGCGAAAAGCCTTCCGGGGAGTCCATCGGTGTTGCACCCAGAAGGTCTGCCGCGCCCCGTGTGTTGATCAGAACATCGGCCTGGGAGTGAAACCCGTTATCCGGCGTCAAAGGCCCTTCGCCGAAGATCAGGGGCACCCATTCGAGGCGGCCATCTTCACTGAACCTGGCGACAGACAGCACGCCCTCGTCCAGGATATCCCGGTTGGCTTTTGCTCCGCCCGGCCGGACAGGATGTGTGCTGACGAAACGGTAGCAGTATTCGAATTCCCAATCGTCCCCAAGATAGACGACGACGCGTCCATCCGGCGCCAGGGTCGTGCTGGCGCCTTCATGCGCGAACCGGCCCAGCGCGGTGCGTTTAACCGGCGTGGAGTCCGGGTCAGACGGATCGATCTCCACCACCCACTCAAACCGGTTCGGTTCATTGGGTTCATTCGCGAGAGAGAAACGCGGTGCGACGCGTGACCAACTCCAACGGTCATTTTCCGGTTCATCGTAATAATAGCGCTTCAGCAGGGCTTCATCTGGCAAGCCAGCCGGGCTGCCGCTGAATATCCACGCTGCGCCTTCTTCGCAGGTGAGGATCGTGCCCCATGGGGTCACGCCTCCATTGCAGTTGGAGAGGGTGCCGAGCGCTTTCGTGCCGGTTGGATCATACCCTGTGCGCATCTTCTCATGTCCCGCAGCCGGGCCGGAAATGCGCATGGGTGTGCTGGCCGTTATACGCCGATTGTAACGGCGGCTGAGTACGGGGGTCCATACGCCGCGCTCGCGGGCGAGTTCGACGACCGACCCGCCGACGCTGGCCATGGTCACCTCCACCTGGGTGGCGGTCATTGTCCTGGCCATATTGGCTTCGGTCAGTCCGGGCCACATCAGGTGCGGGTTCGGGTATTCGTGATTGGCCCACAGCAAGCCACGGTTCGGTTCGCCTTCGATTGGCAGGAAGGCGAGGAAATCATTGTTGATGCCGAAGCGCTGTTCCGCATCGGCGGCGGTCAGGGTCTGCGGATCAAAATCCGGGACGCCTTCAAACAAGGCGTCGCCCCAACGGATGATGAAATCAGACTGGTAGCCTGGCGGCATCACTTCGCCGGGCGTACGCAACAGCTTGATTTCTTCGAAGCCAAGGCTGGAGGGGCTTGCTGTGTCGCCGGGTGGGCCGGGCACAGAGCGACAGGCGGCGAGCCCAGCCACACCAGCGCCCATACCCAGAAGCATGGCCCGGCGGGAAATGAGGCTGCCCAGCGGGGCAGCCTCAGTCCGTTTTACATAAGGTCTCGAAAGGCCGCGATCATTCGAGATGCGCATAGAGGGTGCTCCTTGCTGTAGGATCAGAATTCCAGCGTGACGCCGAAAGTGACCGTCCGGCCGTTGAAGGTCACATCTTCCGGATAACGTCCGCCCTTGCCAAGCGTCTTGTTCACCACCGGATCCAGCCCGTCATCAAGAATATCGATGGCGTTTACATAGACGCTGGCCTTCTCGTTGACGGCGTAGCGGAGCTGGCCGTCCAGCGTATTGTACGACTGCTGATATTTGTCGATCAGATAAGGGCCGAGTTCCTCCAGCGAGTCGCCGCGGAACGTGTAGGCAAGGTTTCCTTCGATTCCGTATTTCTGATAGGTCAGCGCAACAGTGCCGACATAGTCAGGTGCGTTGAAGAAAGGCACATCGTCCCGTCCGTCGAGGCCGGTATCCGCGCTGGTTTCCTGCAGGGTCATGTTGGCGTACACGCCGAAGCCGCCGAGGAAGCCGCCGAGGTTCGTGAATTGATTCATGTAAGCCAGTTCGATCCCGTAGACCTCAGCCTTGTTGCCGTTGAACACGGTTTCCACATCGATGTTGTAGCCGGGGAAGCGCTCCACCAGTTCCGGAACCGTGGTCTCGCCTTCCGGTGCTGCATCCGTGAAGATGAAGTCATCAATCGACTTGTAGAAGACACCGGCTGAGATCATGCCGATACTGTTGAGATAGTACTCGACCCCAAGGTCGAAGTTCCAGGCATAAGCCGGCTTCAGCTCCGGGTTGCCGATAAAGGCTTCAAGGCTGTTGTCGTCCTCGATCTCGATTTCCGTCGCAGCGTTCAGGAATGCGAATTCCGGACGGGCGAGCGACGTGAACGCTGCGCCGCGCACGACCAGCTTGTCAGACGGGCGGTAGTTCACCTGAAAGCGCGGCAGCACTTGCGTGTTGTCGGCGCTGCGGCTGCGCGGGGCGACGATCTCCTCGTCTTCAGTCTCGATCACTTCAAAGCCGTCAGTGGTGAAGTCGAGATATTCGACGCGGACCCCGCCGATGAACTCGAACTTGCCGACATCCGCGCGGGCCATGACGTAACCTGCGTAGAGATCTTCGGTGGCTTCGTAGCTGTCCTCGTCCGGAGGGTCGCCGTCATACTCATTTTCAAGAATACCGTCGGCCACCAGTTGCTCGCCGATACGGCGCCAGTTGCGCACCGAAGCCGGATTCAGCCGCAGGATCTGGCCATAGGGCGAACCAATGTCCGATGTGTCCAGCAAGCCGCCTTCAAACACGGAGCCTTGCAATGCCAGGTCGCCATCGGCTTCCAGCACGTTCGCCTCAAACAGCGAGTGTTCCGAGCGCTGGAACTTGCCGCCAGCCTTCACGAAGGTCAGCCAGTCGGACGCCGGCTCGTAGGTCGTGTCGAACTGGGCGATGTATTTCTCGTCCTTGGAATCATCGAGGTCGATATCGTTGCCGCCGAGATAGAAGTTCGCCGGATCGCGGATTGCCGCCTCGTCTTCCGCGGTCAGGACCGGTTGCGGGAAATGCTCCTGCGAATAGTCGTAAAGCACGGGGCCGGACAGCTCATACTCGAACGCGACTTCGTAATCGTTCGGCTCTTCGAAGATGCCGCTGGCATAGCCGAGCGAATAGTCGAACACGAACTGGCCCATCGCCGTCGTGCCGCCAACAGTCAGTGTGCTATTGGTGAAGACAGACTCTTCATACTCGCTGCGCACCTGATAGACCGTGCCGCCTTCCGGGTTGTACTCGCCGTCCTGGTAAAGCTCATCGTCATCCGCGATGATGAAGAAGCCGCTGGAAAGCTCGATATCTTCGAGCTTGTTGTAGCTACCTTTCAGGTAGAGGCTGGTGGCGTTGTTCACACGATAGTCGAGCGCGATGGACCCGCCGATATTCTCGCGCTCATTGTCGAAATTGCCGAGGCCGAACCACCACGGGATCAGCGTATTACCGCCGCTGAAGTCAATTGGCTCGCCTTCATCCTGCTCGAAGAAGGGGATGTATTCCTCATCCTGCAGGTTGTTGTAACCAAGCGTGTGGCGCTTGTTGTATGTCCCGGAGAGCAGCACACCAAACTGGTCTTCCGCACCGAACGTATCGCCATAAGTCGCCGCTACTTTACCGCCCAGCTTTCTGGCGAAGTCGTTATAGTTGCCTTCGAGCTTGACGCGGATCAGGCGCTCGCTGAGATCGAAGGCGGAGCCCGTCTCAAGCTCCACCGAACCACCGATCCCCTCGCCGTCCATGTCCGGCAGCAGCGTCTTGTTGACGACGATCTTCGACAACGCATCAGCCTGCACCACGTCCAGCGGCACGCGGCGCGATTCCTTGTCTGTCTGGGCGACGTTGATGCCGTTCAGCTTGAAATTGTTGAGGCCCGAATCGAGTCCGCGGATAGAGATATAGCGGCCTTCACCGCCCTTTTCCTCACGGTTGATGGCGATACCCGGCACACGCTGCAGTGCTTCTGCCGCATTGGCGTCCGGGAACCGGCCAGCCTGATCGGACGAGACGACATTGGAGAGATTCGCAGCCACACGCTGCTGGTTCAGGGCAGACGCCTGAGCCGCGCGCTGGCCGACTACGGTGATGCGGTCCAGTGTCATATGATCCGGTACCGCTATGTTCAGGTTGACGGTCTGCCCGCCATCGACCCGCACCGGAACCATGAAGTCAGCGAGGCCGATATAAGAGACCTTCAGCGTATAGTCGCCGGCCGGTACATTGCGTAGATCGAACGCGCCGCCATCGCGCGTGGCCGTCTCCGCGCCTGTCTCGACCAGCACCAGCTGCGCACCGGTGAGCGGGGCGTTGGTGCCCTCATTTGTCACACGGCCGCTGATCTGGCCGGCCTGCTGTTCCTGAGCAGCTGCGGGCAGAGCAAGGGCCCCGACTGCAACCAGTGAAATTGTAGAAAGAGCGCACGCGCTTGCGCGCAGTGCGTGTCCGAATTTGGACCCCGTCAAACCTTGTGCCATCGTCATCTCCCGCAGGCATTTCGCAATATGTCTGGAGACAGCCAAGGGCATCGGGCATTCGTTCAGAAGACCGTCGGGCATCATCCAGACCTGGATTTGCCTCGAACTTCTAAGCCCTGGTCCCACACGCGAACGGCATTGGAAAACATTCGAATGAATGTTCGCGATAAGGAAGTTGCCGGTAAGCCGAGCGCCCCGTCCTTACGAAACGTGGTCGCTTGGGACAACGACAGTTCTGTGAAGTTTTTTTGTTGGTTCAGCTACGGGCAGCGCACGGGAAATCCTGAGGTGCCGGCTGAGTTCCCAGAGCGCGAATATCAGCAGATAAATGCCCCCCGCCTGATAGGCTTTCACAACGTTCAGTTGGCTGAATAGGACGGCAATTCCAAGATTGAAAACGACTGACAGCCCTTCCATGAACGCACTCATGACAGACGTGGTTGTCGCGCGGCTTGCATTGTCCAGCGTCTTCTGAAAACGGCTCATCGTCACGACGACCAGGGGCGAGACCAAGATGAACGCGGCAGCCATGGCGGCGAGAGCGAACACCGGCGGCAGGAACCCGGCGGCGACCAGCGCCCCGCCGCAGACCAGGGGCGACAGCCAGCTGGTCGCCGGAAAGCGCTCGAACAGGCTGGCATGGTAGGCCAGTGCCAGCCGCGCGACTCCAATGCCGGAAATAATCAGACCAATGGACCAGACCGGCATGCGAATTGCCAGCAGGAACAACTGGTTGAAGTCCTCCAGCGTGCCGAGAAACGTCACGCATAGCGCCACATAAAGGGTGAGGTAACGCACGTCCGGCTTGGAGAGGTAATCCTTCAGTGTGTTTCTCAGCAGCCCCGCAGACCGGCTTGAGGGTGTATCCGTCACACGGGCCCTGTCGCGGCGAATATCAGCAACGAAGCCTGCAGCCACGGCACACAGGACCAGCGGCGGGATCGACATCCAGAACGCCAATTCAAGGTTCCGGCTGGCTACCAGGCTTCCCAGCGCCGCTCCCAAAAGGGTTGCGCCTTCCTGGAACGCGCGCTCGCGTCCGAGGATCGCGGTGTATCGATGGATCTGGTCACTGGCGATGATATGCTCGTAAAGCAAGGCTTCCTTCGTGCCGGACCGAAGCGCCGAAGCGAGCGACCAGAAGGCGATGCCGACGAAATAGAAGGCAACATTTCCATGGGCCGTCACCCAGATCAGGAAACAGGTCGCCTTTACCAGCGGAGCGAGGCACAGGAGGCGGCGCCGGTCGGCAATGTCGGCCAGTAGGCCGGCGGGAATTTCAAGCAGGATGATACAGGCGGCCCAGAACGCCAGGAGCGCGCCAATCAGTTCAGGGGACGCGCCCTTCAGCTGAAAATAAGCGGGAAAAATCGCATAGCCGAAGATGAAGTCGTATAAAAAGACGTGCGCAAAGTAAAAAAAGAGGGTCCGCGAGAAAGGCGTGGCTGGTCGTTCCATACCTGCTCCAGCCCCATATCGCCCAAGCGCTATTACCGTCTTAGGATGCGATGATAAATCCAATACTGAAGTTGAAGAAGGCCTGAATACATTTTGCACTTTCGTTGCTCGTTGCGTTCAGAAGCAGGATGGAAGGAGACTGATCAGAAAGTTGCCAGCGCCGGCTCGTTGATCGAGCGCGACATCGCGTCTGCCGCGGGAGGCATGAGGGATGTACCGAGAACAAGGTCGCGCCGCGTTATTGTCCTATGTTAAGCTTGGAAAAAATGAGGGCCGGTCTTGGTTCCGACCGGCCCTCGCCTTTGAATGTACGCGCTGGTGGTGTCAGACTAACTCGAACCAGTCTCCGTTTTCGCGGACGAGCAGGCCTCAGGCCGCAACCAACTCGCGCCATTCGAGAAGAGCGATGTCGCGAAGAGAGTGCCGAAGCGGTCTACCCAATGTCGTACCGTCTCATGGCAGATGTCGATCCCGCGCTCGTGGAGCAGGTCCTCGGCATTGCCTAATGACAGCGGAGAATGGACATACATTATCACCGCAAGCTGGATGATATCGGGCGATGTCTTGAAGTAGCGAAATGGGCTCTGGATTAATTCCGGAGCCTAAGCTCCAGAATGCGTCGTCTGAAGGCCAATTCCTCTGACAAACCCTTCACTGGCGCTCGGAATCTTTCTCGCCCTCGAACGAAAGCAACCCCTGCGGCAAACTCACAGCAGGAAGCTTGAAGCAGCGGATCTCCCGATTCGGGCGGCTGATCGCGCAGACTTCCCCGGGGCGGCTCTCGTCGAAATCGAACGCCTGTCCTTCGGCATCGATGGAAATCGTTGCTATGTGCACAAGGTAAGGCCCCATAGGAGGCCGCGCCATGACGTACATTTCCGGCCGGTCATGCCCCATCATATAGAGAAGTCCGTCCGGACCGATCGCGCCGCCGGAAGCCGCCTGAGGTGCCATTCGCTCGACGAGCGTCAGCGGAAGCGCCCATCCACCGACCTGACGCCAGCGGAAATCATGGATGTATACGCTTGCAAAAGTATTGTCCTTGAACGGAAGCCCGGTTTCATCATTGTAATGCGCCATCCCGACGATCCAGTCGTCGCCGTAGTGATCGAACCAGACAAGCGAGCCTTCATCCATCACACCGAGCGGGATGGATTTGCGGGGCGACAGATCAGACTTATTGAAGACTTCGACGGAGTTGGCGAAGGGCAGCTTCGGATGGTTGGAATTGGCACACCAAAGCTCGCTCTCTTCCGTGTAGCAGGAGTTAAGGTGCCCGATGTATCCGCCACGCTCTCCGCGCCATTGCGCAACGCGCTCGCCAGTATCGCGGTCATACTTCGCGATGACGAAGTTGCCGACCGCATAAACATAGTCCGCATCGACCGCCACGCCCTGACCGGCTTCCGGCGCCGGGAAACGTGCCGTTTCAGTTGCCTGGAGTTTCTGAATTTCTGGCGGCACGTAAACAGGCCAGTCCGCTGGCCATGAACGCTCTGCCCCGGCCCCGCCCGCCAGAACAAGGGCCCCCAGAAACAGGGGCACAGCATCACGCAGTCTAAACATCGGCTCAGTCTCCTTGTCGGGCTTGGGTAGCAGGAAGCAAAACAATCTGGTTGGCAACCGGACGTTCCCGGCCGGGAACACCGGTATGGATTGGACGGTTCAGGACAAGTGGCAGGCCGTCGGCGGACCGGGCGACCAGCGTTGTGGAACCACCACCATCAAGGTTGATGGCATCGCTGGCGCCCAGACTTGTGAAGATCGCGACGAGGTCGTTCAGGTCCGCACCGAGGCTGTATCCCTGCTGACGACCGTCCACGGCAACGATCCACGCCGTTTTTCGGTCTGCGGAAATGCCAACCGCGGTTCGCGGTGCAGGCGTCGATGCGTAGCGGTTGTCGAAAGCCGCGAAATCCCGCGTTTTGCCGTCTGCCAGAAGATGCGGCCCTGCTGCAAGACCGTCGGAATATCCCGCCGGGCAGGCCTGGCCGTCCTTGATGGCAATGCGAAGCGCATCGAAACAGATCATTGCGTTCACCCGAATATCGATGTCTGTCTCTACAGGTGACACCGTCTCGCCCCCTGATATCGCTGCCCCGGAAACGCTGACAGGGTCTCCGACATGGGGATAGTAGTCATCGCCCCCCGGGCTACCTCCGGAGAAAGGCAGAAAATAACTTCCATTGAAGGCGAGCGCCGCGCCTGTCGTTTCAAGATAGTTCGACGTCAGACGAGCCGTATACTCGGCCCCGGCTGAGGTATCTTGTGGCGTCACCGTGAAGCGGTAGTTCGGGTTTGTCAGATCAACTGTCACGATATGAGCAACCAGCGGACGCTCGCCCTCGCGCAGGATCCGGGAATAGGTCACCCCCTCCGCTATTTCACCTTCCGGCTGCGGCGGAGGTGGTGAACGGTCGGGCAGCTCAAGAATCACCGCCAGCGGCATGTGATCGGATGCGAACACGCCGTCGCGGATTGCACTGTCGGGGACGTTATAGGCTTCCACGCCAAGCCCCTGCTCAGCGAAGATGAAGTCAATCCGCCGGGCATCAGACCCGGTCTTGAACCCGGCATCCCCTTCAGGGACAGCTTGTCCCTGCCCGATCGTCGTGACGCCATCCCCGCTAACGTCCGCCGCCGTCAACATCGCGTCAACAAAACCATATCCGTCCCGGCCGGTGAGGTGTGTGTAGGCCTCGCTGCCCGGTTCGGAATTGAAGTCTCCCAACAGAACCATCTCTGCGTCGCCGGCGTGCGCGCGAAGCGTCTCCACGAGCAAATCTATCGCTCTGCTGGATTCTGCCCCATGCACGTGAACATTACCTACGGCGAGGCGACGGCCGGTTGCGCATTCCCGTAGAACGATCCAGGTGAACACCCGCCCGTGAGGCTTGCTGCCCACCAACGTATCGCCTGGACGGGCGGGATCTTCCCCGACCCATATCGACCCCGCATCCAATTTCTCAAAACGGGCCGGATTGAAAAAGATCGGATTGAACTCATACCAGGACTGATCGCCCCGGTGACCGTCGCTGCGCTCACCTACGACATAGTAGTGGTCTGGCAGGGCGGCCTGATAGTCCGCGATCATCAACTCGCTGGCTTCCTGGATCGCAATCACGTCATAGTCGGTTGCCGTCAGAACCTGCATCACCGTCTCGCGCCGGCGCTCCCAGGCGGTCTCGTCTGTCTCGACCCGTACGTTGTAGCTGAGCATTCGGACTAACCCGGTCCGCAAGGTCACAACAGGCGCCGCTGGCTCAGCAATGGCGCCGCGCACGGGTGCCACGCAGACTGCAGACATCGCGGCAAGGCCCAGAAGGAACAGGTTTCGGAGGAGGAAGGTCATGAAGTGCTCGGTATCATCAAAAAATGTCAGCCAGGCGTCAGTTCGACGCCACAATCAGCGAAGGCCGGACGGGCAGGATCGTAAAACCCTTCCCGTCCGGCCGGACGCTGGCGATTAGTATTTAAACGCGACGCCGAAGAACACGGTCCGGCCATACGTGCTGTAGTCGCGCAGGGCATTGCCCCACTCGGACGTCTGGTAGTTGCTCTTCGTTTCATTGGTGATGTTACGCACTTCACCCGTCAGCTGCAGCCGGCTGGTCAGGTCGTAACGCGCCGTCCAGTCCAGCTGGAAGTACTCTTCGTCTTCCCGGTCGCCGTAGGAGGTTGCCGAGCTGGACACGCTGGTCGGATAGCTGCTCGCAAGGGCATAGGTCACACGCGTCTCGAACGGGCCCCGGTCATAGAAGACGGACGCGTTGAACACGTATTTGGGTTGCTGGCGCAGCTGGTCGATTTCACGCAACACTTCCGCATCTGCGCCCACGACGTCCGACTTGCCATCGAACCAGGTATAGTTGGCCT
Source organism: uncultured Hyphomonas sp. (assembly GCF_963678195.1). Lineage (NCBI taxonomy): Bacteria > Pseudomonadati > Pseudomonadota > Alphaproteobacteria > Hyphomonadales > Hyphomonadaceae > Hyphomonas > uncultured Hyphomonas sp. Next base: position 1,438,221 of record NZ_OY782759.1, on the reverse strand, counting down.
GCACACCGAAGCCGTCCAGCATGTCGACCAGGTCGCCAAGATTGTTCTGGACATAGCTGACCTCGAAGCCTTTCAGGCTTGCGGAGGCCACGTTGCGCGGCTGGGTGACGCGGGTCACAACGCCGTCAATGGTTTCCTCCGTCTGGAAACGGAAGATTTCATTGTCGATATCCTTACTGAAAAGAGCGACCGCCAGCAGGCCCTGGTTCTCCGGGAAAAAATACTCCAGGGACATATCGAAATTGTCCGACGTCCGGGCTTCGAGATCGGGGTTGCCGCGCGAGAGCTGGGGCATGCCGTCGCCGCCAATGGTGACGTTCTCCGACCCGGCGAGATCGCTCGGGTTGGGCCGTCCGACAGCCTGGAAGTAGGAACCGCGCAGCTTGAGGTTTTCCGTCAGGTCGTAATAGCCGGTGATTGACGGCAGCAGGTTGTCGTACTTGCTGGTGCGGGACACCACGGTTGCCACCCCGTTTTCGGTCCGGGGGCGCTTCACGGTCGTTTCCGTCTGCTCCCAGCGTAGGCCGGCCAGGATCTTGAACCGGTCGGCCTTGTAAACGGCCTGCCCGTAGGCCGCGGTCACGTCTTCAGAGAAGTTGTAATCCGATCTGGTATTCGAAACCGCCTCGTCGAAAAGGCTGCCATTGGCGCGGAAATAGTCGAGGAAGGCGCCGCCATCGAGGATCAGCATGTCGTAATTGTTGTACGGACCGCTGAATGTGTCGTTCAGGATGAAATCCGACGCGTCCAGGGTATTGCCGTCCGCCAGCGTGTAGGTCGAACGCTGCTCATCGAAGTCACGCGTATTGTTGCGGAACTGGAAGCCGGTATCGAAGCCCAGCCCCATATCGCCGCGGTCGGTATTGTACCCGTAGTCGGCGGAGTACTCGCTCACGTAGTCGTCATTATCCTGATCGTAGAAGATGTAGCTGGTGAAAGGATAGTTCGCACCATTCAGCAGGAATGCCGGATCATTGACAGAGACGACCGGCGCGCCATCGCGCCAATCATACTCACCGCCGAGTTCGTCCAGATTGTTCGGGGTCGTGAACAGGATCTGGTTCGACGGTTCGTGGAAGGTGGCTTCCGAATAGCTGGCCGAGGCCTTGATCACATGGTCTTCTCCGGGGGTCCAGCGCATGTGGCTCTGGGCCGTGAAGATCGGCTTGTCGATGAAGAAGTCGTTGAACCGGATGAAGGCCTGGCCGCGCGCGTAGGCGTTCGTGTCGCCGTCCACGGCGGTCTGCGCGCCGCGAAGATTGATCTGCTGCCCGAGGCGGAGTTCGGTGTCTTCCTGCGTGTAGCGCGAGAACAGTGTATCGACGAAGAAGTCCTCGTTCGGCTGATACTCGAACTTCAGGAAGCCGCCGAACCGCTCGATCGTGTTCGGGTAGCCCTGATAGATCACGCTGTTCGTGTTCGGAAAATCATTTGCCGGGGTGGACCCGCTATAGCTGCCGCCGAAGCGTTGCTGGTCGCGGCGGCGCTGAAGGTAAGACCCCGATGCGACGACGCCGAACGTGTCGTTCGCGAAGGTGTTCGAGATCGTGAACTCACCTCGGTAAGACGGGCCGTTATCGCTGTCGCGGCCATATCCTTCGCCGGGCACATCCTGGTCGGTGGTGTAACCGATACCGGCCGAGCCGACTGCGTAGAGGCCATCTGCATCGAAGGCGGAACGCGTCACCATGTTGATGGTGCCGCCGATGGCGTTGCCTTCCAGGTTTGCCGTGCGCGATTTGAAGACTTCGAGGCGCTTCACGGCGCTCGACGGGATGGCTTCGAGGTTGACACGGCGGTTTCCGCGTTCGGCCGTTGCGATAAGCGAGCCGTCCAGCGAAGCGATCGTGTAGTCGGCGTTCAGGCCCCGGATGCCGACATAACGGCCTTCATCTTCGTCGAAGATGGTGAACACACCGGGTGCCCGGCGGAACGCATCAGCGATGTTGTAGTCCGGCTGGCGGTTGATCTCGTCCGCGGCCAGGAAGTCTGCCGTGGTATCGTTGTTGCGCTTTTCGGCGATGGCGAGCTGGTTTTGCAATGCGAACCCCCGCACTGTCACCGTCTCGAGGCGCACAGCGCTGTCCGCAGCATCCTCAACTGCATCCTGCGCGACTGCAGCTCCAGCAGCCAGCGCCGACGCCAACGCGACCAGTGATATTCCCTTGTAAAAAGCCGACATGATTTACCCCTGCAATTGGCTTGGCTGCGCTGATCCCCGTGAGCGTCACGCTGTCGGGTCAACGCACGCTGGGGCCCTACCGGCGATCCGTGACATTAATTTTTCACTGTGAGTGAATTATTTGTGTTACGATTGCGCCCTCACTCAAATCGGGTCACTTGTCCCACTATGAAGTCACACTCCCGCCCCGCTGGATTCTCGCCGAATGCCCCGTCATGGCCATCGGTGGACATTTCAACCGTCGCGCTGTCGCCGAACGAGCGCAGGGTATTGGAAATCGTTCGCCGTGAACCGAATTCGACCCGGGCAGACGTCACGCACGAAACTGAACTGACCGCCCAGTCTATCTCGCGAATCGTTGACTCATTGACGGATCAGGGCTTCCTGATCCTAGGCGACAAAATCCCGAACGGGCGAGGACAGCCAAGCTGCATGCTCTCAATCCGGGCCGACGCCGCCTTCGGCGTGGGGCTCTCCATCATGACCGATGCCATTTCCGGCACCGTGATGGATCTCGCGGGCCGGATCGTCGCCCAGGACTGGCTGACGCTGACCGCTGTAGATATCGATTCCATTCTCGATTCCTGCAGCCTGCTTTATCACAGGCTGCTCGTTCTATCCGGGGTCGATCACAAACGGGTCGCCGGCGTCGGCGCAGGGGTCACGGGCTATTTTACCGGTCTGGGCCGCCAGGTGAACCCGCCAGAGCCGCTCGATGCTCTGGCAATGGTGGAGATTGACCACCTCCTTGCAGAAAGACTGCAACGACCCGTGTGGGTTGATAATGACGGCAATGTCGCTGCGATGGGCGAAGCCTTGACCGGCGCTGGCCAGAAATACGCAAACTTTGGCTACATCTTTTTCGCGATGGGAATTGGTGGGGCCGTGGTGATTAACGGCCAGGTGTTTCCCGGCGCGTTTGGCAACGCGGGCGAGTTTGGGGGCGTCCTGCCACCCGAAGACTATGATGCGCGCCCGACGCTTGAACTCCTACGACGCATGATCGCCAGCCGGGGAACCGCTCCGGCCGACATTTACGACATGATCCGGGACTTCCAGATGGATACACCCGGCGTTGAGGACTGGGTCACCCATGCGGTTCCAAAACTGAATGCCATTGTCTCGGCCGTGGCTGCCGTACTCGACCCGGACGCGATTGTGCTCGGTGGGCGGCTTCCGAAGCCGCTTGCTGCACGCCTTGCACAAGAACTGAAATACTACAGCATGCCACGCCGGGGCGTCGCCAAACCTTTTCCGGCAATCATTGTCAGCGAGGTCGAAGGTGACGCTGCGGCGATCGGTGCAGCCGCCACACCATTGAAGTCACAGTTCTTCAGCTGACGGGCCGAGCCGACCTACGCAATATTCGCCGCATTCATGGGCTTCGACGTCCCTCAGAACACGCCGCAGCACGGAATGACGGTCCGGATTCCCCGCCGCGCTACCGGGCTCGCTCATTGTTCTTGCAGCCAAGCGTCAGCAATTCGTAGCCGGAGCTCCAAAAGCCCATCTGTGGAAAGGTGAAGCTGATCGTCATTTCGGGCGAGTTTGCCGCCCTTTTGAAACATGCCGGCACAGAGCCTCCGAACTTGGAAACTCTGCGTGAGACGCTCTCGGTCGACGGCGTTGACACCCCATCGGTCAAGGCGCTGGCGGTCGATCCCGATCCGGACTGGCCCGGCGTGGAAGTGCGGATTGCAACGCGCGCCTCCACCTTCACACTCCTTGCCCACCTTCTTCAATATTCTTGTGACGTTGAGGCCTTAATCGTAGGCGGCAGGCTTAGGACCACGCTAACGCGCAGACTTGCCGACGCCTGCGCGATCAATCCTGAAGAGCGAGGGCGACGCGTCAAGTGCGGCATGGCCCATCTCACCCCGGCCATCGTGGCGGCGCAGCGGCGCAGGTCGGGCCGAATTATCGCGACCATTGGCGCAGAAATTCTTCCATTGGCAGCATGTTCCTTCATCTCGCTGACAAACATGGCTGTTATCGCTTAAGGTTTGCAAACCGGAAGCGCAGGCATGGTGGCCCCAAAACCTCCTCTGACCCCCTCTCTTCAGCGCATTTACGGAGTGGCCCATTTCGGAAAAAGCCTGTTCTGGAACACGAGTTCGCTGATTTTTGCTTTCTTCCTGACGGAGCTAGCTGGGTTTTCACCCTCCGTGATGGGCTATGTTCTGGCGAGTTCTCTCGTCTTTAACGCTTTTGTCGACCTGACTGCCGGGCGCGTACTGTCGGCCTATGTCAGAACGACACATTCAGCAGCGCGGGCACAGCTGTTGGCCAGTTTGTTTGCCGGGTTCGCCTTCATAACATTCACTGCCACCGGCATGGTGCCGGATAGCTGGAAAGTCGGCTATGCCATCTTTTCCTTGCTGCTCTTTCGGCTCGGCTACTCCTTTTACGACGTCCCGCAAAACGCTTTCATGTCGCTGGCCAGTTCCACAGATGCAGAACGCGCCAAACTCGCCTCCATTCGCTACATGGCAGCGGGCACTTCCATATTGTTCATTACACTGATTTTCGCGCCCCTCGTACGCAACGCAAATGCCGACGACGGCGCGATCCAGTTTCTGGGGATTGGAGTATTCCTGACATTCATCGTAATCCTCAGCGCGTTGCTCTTGTTTCTGAACACGCGCAAGCCCCGCCCCGCACCGCCCGCAGATAAGGCAGAATCGTCAAAACACGCAGAAGCTGCTTTGATCAGAACGCCAAAACGCCCAGATATTTTTCCGCTGCTTCTGGGGAGTATTTTCTGCTTGTCGCTTACCGCGTCAGCTTTCACAAAACTCGAGGCTTACTTCACAGCTTATTTCGTCAAAATCGAACTGACCGCACTAGCCTTCATGGCGTGCGTCGCGCTGGGAAAGACGGTATCGCAGCCGCTCTGGTCTCGACTAGTTGAGAAGTTTGGATTGCCCTCCGCCTTTCAGGTTTCCATCCTCTCGACTTTTCTGGCGGCAATCAGCTTTCTTTTACTTGCGGGATGGGAGCCCTATGGCACGCTGCTCGTTGGCGTGGCGTACGGAGCATGCTCTGGCGGGATATTCATGACTTTGTGGAGCCTGCTCGCGAAGGCCGCATCGGCCAGGCCAGACCACACCACCCGCCGCTTTGGCCTATTCACATTCTTCTCGAAGAACGCCCAGGCAGCCAGCATCCTCGGGCTCGGCGGCGCTCTCTCGACTTTTGACTACACTGAAGGACTTCAGGCGGATAAGCTCGTATGGATCATGTCCGGAGCTCCCGCCCTCGGCACCCTGGCCCTTCTGGCAGTATCCATCATCATACGCAAATCAACATAACTGATGGATTATGGGGCATCACAAATGTCGCTCAGACGGCACTTCTGAAACCGTCCGGACGGTCGTGTACAACCGTGAGAGCTTGTTCGCGAAGTCTGCTGTACTGATCCGCCACTGCGGACGTACTTTCGCTTCCCCACTGGCATAAACCGAATGCGCTGGATCGTAGTATACAACATCCTCCGCCACTGCTTTCAGGAACCGCCAGATATCCGTTCCGCTGCAAAGAAAGAACGGCATGAGATACCGGTACTCATTGGACCCATCACTCGCCGCCGCCTCAACATAGGCGGCCTGAGCATGCTTCTTATTCCAGCCATCTGCCAGGCGCCTGAGGGTCCAGACTGATAACAGATCTTCTGATCCGGCATCGAACTGCTCGATGCGGACATCATCCGGATTCGGGGAGAAACGTCCCGTTGCATGGTCGTACCCCGTCACCCTCAGCTGCCTGCCTGTAGAAGCATTAGGTTTCGAGACACGTGCCACACCCGTGAACCGCGTTGATCCGTCTCCTGACTTCCCGGGCGTGCCATACCGCTCCATAAACTCACGAAACGACAGATCACCTTCCGGACCACCGTCCGCGGTCGGCGTCATCAGGCTGAGCTTTCCGGACCGGAATGTCTTCAGCTCATGACCGAGAATATCAGGCTCCTTTTCCGCATTCGCCTGCACGCCAAGTAAAGCCTCCAGAGTGTATCCTGCCCCCTGATTACCTTTAAATGGCTCGACCTGGCCTCCCCGGTTGATGACCGACGCATGCCAGCCAGCCCCGATGATTTCGCGGAGCCTAAGTTCCAACAGGTGCGCTGATGTCTCCAGCGTATCGCTATCGGCTGAAAAGGTCTTCAGAACACTCGAGGCACCAGATTCGGAAAACTCAGGAAGGTGCTGAACCAGCGGGTCTTCACGCTCTGTCAGCAGGAGACCAAAAACATTACCTTCTCTGTTCGCCCCCAGAAACAGAACGCGCGCACCGTATTCTGCCTGTTTCCCGCGCCGGATCGCATCCGGCGCCCACTTACATCCCTGCAGAAATCCAGAAAGCCTCGCCTCGGGATACTGAAAGTAATCGATCAGGCGGGTCCCGGGGGCAAGGAAGCTTTCGCCCGCTCGGTTCAACCAATAAAAGTTCAGAGTGGCTTCGGTAATGGGGCGCCCAGGTTCTGACTGGCGCTTGAGTTCACTTTCACTCGGCTGGCGAATTTCAAGCCGCCCGGGGAACACACTGAGAAGTTCGGTGACCTCCCTGCCCAGAAAGACCTGGTTCTTTTCATTGTCCTGTTTCTCGGCAAGCGCCTTCACATAGATCGTGCTGACACCGTGCTTGCGGAAAATGCTCTGAACTTCAGCGAGTACATTCAATCCCATCCGATGGATTTGCTGCACCCGATGCTTCAGCACAAGAGGCAATAGATGAAGATCCCGGAATTTCGAAGATCTACCATCGGGAGTGAGCAGCTCGGTTTGCCCTCTACCTTATTGGGAAAGAGCTCACGCTTTGGGAATTCCCCAGCTTTACGCAAACAAAACCAGAACACATCGTTGACCGGCGGGACAAATGCTGACATGCCGTCATGCAGATTCCCTCATAAAGCGAGATTCCCATGGCCAGCGAATTCACCATTCTCCGATGTCAGGCCGGTCTGACGGTCGAACAGCTGGCAAGGGAGCTTGGTTATTCGCAGAGGACAGTATTCCGCTGGGAAACCGGCGAAGTGAAACCAAAGGCTTTTGTTCTGAAATGGATGGAAGCCCGGGCCAGGGAGGTGCAGGCTTCCCCTGCCCCGGAGACCTTCACCTTCATTGACCTCTTCGCCGGCATAGGCGGCCTGCGTACCGCCTTCGACGAAATCGGTGGCCGCTGCGTGTTCACCAGCGAATGGGACAAGTACGCTCAGCTCACCTACCAGGCCAACTACCGCGACAACCGGCCGATTGAAGGTGACATCACAAAGATCGACGCAGAAGACATACCTAAGCATGATGTCCTGCTGGCCGGCTTTCCGTGCCAGCCTTTCTCAATTGCCGGTGTTTCCAAGAAGAATGCTCTTGGCCGCTCTCACGGCTTCCTCGATGAAACCCAGGGCACGCTCTTCTTCGATGTCGCCCGGATCATTAAGGCTCATCAGCCAGCCGCTTTCCTGCTCGAGAACGTCAAGAATCTGAAGAGCCACGACAAGGGCCGCACCTTCGAGGTGATCCGCCGGACACTGGAAGACGAACTCGGCTACCAGCTCCACACCCGCATCATCAATGCCAAACACTTCCTGCCCCAGCACCGGGAGCGGATTGTGATGGTGGGTTTCCGGAAAGAGACCGGCTTCAGCTGGGATGATCTCAACCTGCCGCCATTGGGCGAAGTGAAGATGAACAGCATCCTGCACCCCGAGGATGGCTCTGAAGCGGCAGAACCACACTATACAGACGGACCAATGGCGACGGTCAGCGACAAATACACGCTGACCTCTCACCTCTGGAAATATCTCCGCGACTATGCCGCTAAACACAAAGCCGCCGGAAACGGGTTCGGCTACGGGCTTGTTGGTCCGGACGACACCTGCCGGACCCTGTCAGCCCGTTATTACAAGGATGGTTCGGAAATCCTTATCAGCCGCGGCGCACGCAAGAACCCGCGACGCCTGACACCCAGAGAATGCGCCCGCCTGATGGGCTATCCGGACACGTTCCGCATCCCGGTCTCCGACACCCAGGCCTATAAGCAGTTCGGCAACTCTGTTGCCGTGCCGGTGTTCCAGGAAGTTGCCCGCATCATGCGTCCGCACATCCTGCAGCATCTCGCCCCGACAGAAGACATCCCGCTCCTGCGCTATGCCTGATGTCCATGATCGGGCGACCCGCAGCCGAAATATGGCGGCGATTAAGGGCAAAGACACAAAGCCTGAGCTGATCATTCGCAAAGGTCTGCATGCGCGCGGGTTCCGCTACCGCCTGCACGATCGCAAGCTCCCCGGGCGGCCTGATCTGGTCCTGCCGAAATACCACGCCGTGATTTTCGTCAATGGTTGCTTCTGGCACGGCCATGACTGCAACCTCTTCAAGTGGCCAGGCACAAGACAGGAATTCTGGAAAGAGAAGATCGGCGCCAATATCGCGCGGGACAGACGCAACTACGCGGCCATAGATGAAGCTGGCTGGCGACGTGTCGTCATCTGGGAGTGCGCCCTGAAGGGGCCGGGCCGAATGGAGCCGGGCGAACTTCTCACGAGGGTTGCGGACTGGATCGTATCAGGTGAAAAGATGCTGACCCTTCGTGGCAGCTGACAGGATACTCAGACGTGAAGTTCGGATCCCTTGCCGACCTCTTCCATGGTGCCGGCGCCAAACACCTCACCGAGGTTGAGGTCAATAAGCTCATCTCAAACCAGCACGAGTTTCAGGGTGTGGGCAGCTTCCGGTCTTTCCTGGGCACGCCTGCTGACAAGAAGACGTTCCCGGCGACCTTCCTCTGGCTCGACGACACCGAAGATACGGAAACACCCCGCATTGAAGCCTTCTGCACCTGGAGCGATGTGCGGCGGGACAATCCGGACCGCAGCGCAGAGTATCATCTCTACTATGCCGCCGAGAGCGAGCCCATTGTGCACCGGGCAAGGGCCGGAGATCTGCTTGTCATCGCACAGAAGAAGGACGGCTCCCTGCTCATCCTGCTCTCCCCGGCCGGCTCGACCATAGGGCAGCAGCTCCTCTGGCTGTTCGGACTCGATCTGATGGCCCGGCCTTCAGACACGAAACTCCTCAACGCCGGCACAGCGACATCTCTGTCCTGGGCGGCGCGGTATATTCTCGATGAACTCGGGATAGAACCGGAGGAACAGGAACCCGATGCGTTTGCCCGCCTGGTTGAAGCGTTCGGGCTTAAGTTCCCGACGACCGCAATCTTCTCAGACTTCGCGCGCGCCTCGCTGCCCGACTGCGATCCTGTTGGCGCACCCGATGACACCCTGATCGCCTGGATGGAGCACGAGGAAGCGCTGTTCAGACGACTGGAACGGGAGATCGTGGCGGAGCGTCTGAAGACTGGCTTCATGAGTGATGGCAACGCCGACGTGGACGGGTTTTTGTCGTTTTCGCTCAGCGTGCAGAACCGGCGGAAATCACGGGCCGGGTTTGCGTTCGCGCATCATGTCGAAGCCATTCTGAAAGCTCATAAGATCCGCTATACGCGGGAAGCGACGACTGAGAAGCGGAATGCGGCGGATTTTCTGTTCCCGGGAGAGGCAGAGTATCAGAAGGCGGATTTTCCATCAGAACAGCTTCACATGCTGGCGGTCAAGACAACGCTCAAGGATCGCTGGCGTCAGGTGCTGGCCGAAGCAGACCGGATCAGTCCGAAGCACCTGCTGACGCTTCAGCCGGCGATCTCGGCTGCGCAGACGAATGAGATGCGGGGGCAGAACTTGCAACTGGTTCTGCCAACGCCATTGCATGGCACGTTCCAGGCATCACAACAGGAATGGCTTCTGGGTGTGGGCGATTTTCTGGATCTGGTCAAAACCTGAGCCTTGCTCATTCTGCTCGGCACCAGCTACCTGACTCAGACGGACTCCATTAACTCCGCTAAAGACATCCCGAACCCCTTTGCCATTTTTGCAAGAATGGGCAGCGTCGGATTCCGGACAGCACGTTCCACAGCCGACACATAGGTTCTGTGTAGCCCTGCGCGGTCTGCAAACTCTTCCTGAGACCAGCCTCGCTCTGCCCTGAGAGCCTTCAGCCTTTTACCAAATCGCTTGCCGACATTCATGGCGCCCAAGCGACGCCGATGCTGCCGATTGATCTACAGACTATGAGTCTCTTTTTGACTTGAACTCTGCGGCAACCTGAGCAGTAATGAGACTCATCGAATGCAAAAGGAGTTTCCATGCGAATTCATAGATCCCTCGCCGCTGCTCTGCTCGTGGCATTTAGCCTGATCGACCCGACTATGGCGCCTGCAGCCGAAGCCGCACCTCAGAACGAAAATTCGCAGTCAACCGATACAGATGCCCGCACGGCCTCGACCAAGAAAGTTCCAAAAGGGACCGTTTTCGCAAAGGACTATCCGGACGCATGGCCATGGCCAGCGTACGAAAGCGGGCGACTGCGCTGCTACAATCGCACTTTCAAAAATGTGCGGCGCCCGATCGTTCTGATTAAACTCGGCGGCAAGACGTATGGACTAAATGGTACAGCGATAGGTGCTGCTGGCTATCGGGATAGCAGAGAGCTGATGGGACGGGACCAGTTCGGCGCCTATGCAGGCAACAGCGCGCTCTTCATCCAGATGGGGCTTGAACTTTGCAAAAAATAGCGAAGCACAGGCCTGCCAACCGCAATCCATGGATACGTGTCACAGGGATTTCACTCCTGATCTGGACAAACCGTGCAGAATGGCTATGTGAGTTCTGCGTGGCTGATTAGAAGCCGGACGCAAATTCACACATGGGATTCGCTACAAGTCGCGGCACCCACAGCTCCAGAGGCTCCATGAGAGTGGACGATGGCTGTGGGCGAACGCCTGTCTGTACCCATCCGAACTCCGGGAACCTCCACGCAGGAGAGTCCCATGTCGGAATTCCATTCCGCAGAACAATTGAGACCGAACACGTCGTCTCTGACACATATACCAATTGATGACCTGAAGATTCCGAGGCGCCAGCTCCGAAGGCACGCAAAGTCGCAGATCCGGAAGATTGCCAGAAGCCTCGACACATTCGGATTTGTCAGCCCGGTCCTGATCGACCGGCACAACAACGTCATTGCGGGCGTGGCCCGGATACAGGCGGCGAAAGAACTTGGTCTGACGACCGCTCTGGCACTCCGCGTCGAGCACCTTAGCGATGAGGAAATCCGCCTCTACCGCATTGCGGACAACCGGCTTGCCGAAGAGGCAGAATGGAACCTCCCGGACCTACAACAGGAGTTCGGGGATCTGATTACCCTTGAGCTGGACATTACGATCACGGGCTTTGAGACACCCCAAATCGATATGGTCCTTGTACCTCCCGGCACAGATGCCGATCCGGCCGATGACATACAGGCTCTGAACCCGGACCGGGAGCCGGTCACCCGCACCGGAGACACCTGGGCGATCGGGCCGCACCGTCTCCACTGCGGAGATGCGCGGGATACCCTGGCCTATACCGCCCTTCTCGGCGAGGATCAGGTCAAAGCGGTCTTCACGGATCCTCCTTACAATGTCCCCGTTGCCGGCCACATGGGTGGCCTTGGCCGCCACAAGCATCGTGAATTCTTGATGGCTTCAGGAGAAATGCCTCCTGAAGCCTTCAGCGCCCTGTTGCGAAGCGGGCTGGAAAATGCAGCCACACATGCCGCCAAAGGAGCGGTTCTGTTTGTCTGCATGGACTGGCGATCAATCGATGTCCTCAAGCGTGCAGCAGACGCCGCCGGACTTGAAACCCTCAATCTCTGCGTCTGGAATAAGACCAATGGGGCGATGGGGTCGCTCTATCGCTCTAAACATGAACTCGTTTGGGTATTCCGGATTCCGGGTGCAGGGCACACCAATAATGTCCAGCTCGGAAAACATGGGCGCAACCGGACAAATGTCTGGGACTATGCCGGTGCCAATACGCCGGGTAGCGACAGCCATCGCGATCTCGCGCTACATCCGACGATCAAGCCGATCGCCCTGATCGCGGATGCCATACTCGATGTGACTAATCGCAACGACATTGTACTCGACATGTTTGGCGGGGTCGGATCGACTCTCCTCGCCGCCGAGCGCACCGGCCGCATCGCCCGCCTGATCGAACTCGATCCGCTTTATGTGGATGCCACTCTTGACCGGGTTCGTGAAAATACCGGACTCGAGCCTCGTCTCGTCGCCACCGGTCAGACATTCGAACAGGTCCGGACTGAGCGGAACGAGACGGAACACAGGCCTCCTGCCCGCTTCCGTCCGCGCGCAGAACGCCCCATGAGTGATGGAGGCGCAGATGAGTGCTAGGCAACGCGAACGATCACCCCGGCGCAGAAAAACCTTTGAGGTCGGATATGGCAAGCCTCCCAAAGAGCATCAGTTCAAGAAAGGTCAGAGCGGCAACCCAAAGGGACGCCCAAAAGGATCACGCAGCATGCAGACCATCATCACGGACAAGCTCAATGAGCGCGTGACCTATACGCAGAATGGGCAGCGCAAAACAGCCACCCGTCGGGAAGTGTTTAGTGAACGCCTTATAAACGATGCCATGATTGGCAAGCCGAATGCCGTCAACAAGTTGCTTCAGCTGGAAGCGGACGTTTCGGCTGAAAAAGAAAGCTCCGGTGCACAATTGCCGACGGTTGATGAAATCGATGCATATGATCGCGCGGTCCTTGAGACAGCCAGAACACTTGGAATCCTCCCCTCCGGAGAACCCGCATGACTGACGTACACCTGATCTGCGCGTTGCAGCGCCAGTCGCTTTTCCATTTCGTACACAGGGTCTTTCTGGAACTTAACCCCGGAGGCGAGTTCATACCAAACTGGCATGTCCGGGCAATCTGCATTGCACTTGAGGATGTATATTCTGGCCGCACAAAGAGATTGCTGATTACAGTTCCTCCCCGCCACTTGAAATCCATCTGCGGAACGATCGCATTCCCGGCCTGGGTTTTCGGTCGTGCACCGGAGACCAGGATCATGGTTGCCAGCCACAGTCAGGCCCTGACCAATGAACATTCGAGGCACTTTCGTCAGGTTATCGAAGCCCATTGGTACCGCAGACTGTATTCACAGATGCGTATCAATCCCCGCGTAGACCGCAGTGATGAAGTCGCAACCACAAAAGGTGGAACCCGGGTCGCAGTCTCCCGCGGAAGTTCGGCCACAGGCCGAGGGGCCGACATCCTCATTGTCGATGATCTCAATCGGGCAAGTGATGCAGTATCAGCAACCGACCGTGAAACCGCCAGCACATTCTTCCGGGAAACGCTCGTCTCACGTCTGAATGACAAGGAGACAGGTGCCATCATTGTTCTGCAGCAACGCGTGCATGAAGACGACATTCCCGGCATTCTGATTAATCAGGGTGGATACCGGCATATAGATCTGCCAGCAATCGCGCGGGAAGCTGGCACCTTCGACCTCGGGTTCGGAGAGGTGCATCACCGTTCTGTTGGCGATCTGCTCATGCCGCAACGGGAGCCCAGGGAGACACTGGAAAACATCAGGTCCGAAATGGGCCCGGCCGCCTTCAACGCCCAATACCTGCAGGATCCGGTCCTTCCAGGCGCAAACGCCGTCAGGTGGGAATGGTTCGGGCAGTACGATGTGGCTCCGGAGCGAACCCGGTTCCAGTACATAGTTCAGAGCTGGGATACGGGATTCTCTGCAGCTCCGAACAGCGATTTCAGCGTCTGCCTGACATTCGGCTACTTCGACAACAACTGGTATCTGCTCGACATGTACCGTCGGCAGAGGGACTTTCCGGATCTCGTCAGCGATGCGCGGCACCTGATCTCCAGATGGGTACCTGACCGCGTGCTGATCGAAAACGCCGCCTCAGGGAAGCCTCTCTTTCAGGAACTCCGCAGCCAGTCGAAAAGAATGGAAATATTTGCATTGTCGACACCGAAAGACACCAAGGAAGAACGGTTGCGCGCGCAGACACAGCGATTGTCGGAAGGACTTATCAAGGTACCGGCCGAAGCACACTGGCTGGCCTCCTTCCGCCAGGAGCTTCTTGGGTTTCCGAACGCCAGGAATGATGACGTCGTCGATGCCCTGACACAGGCATTGAAGTTTATGGGCAGCCCACGTGGACAAAACCTCAATGCGCGGGATCCGAGAACCGGAAGGCGGCAGTTGTCGCGACGCGGGAGCATCAGTCGGCGTTAACCCCGTTACTACCTCGCGAACCAACATCCGCTTCGGGCGCATAAGCAGACATTAGGAATACTCGCGGATTTGCTGTGTATGGCGAGCTGGTCACGCTGTGCCCAGCACCATATTTCTACAGTTGAGTAAATTCTACACTCGCCCCTGTCGATTCTAGATGCTTTACCAGCCTCTCTGCCTGACTTTTTACGCAGGCGATCACAAGTAATTTTTCAGCGCGCGAAGCTGCGACGTAAATCTCGCGGGCTTCCTCAGCCATCCTATCGTCCTTACATTCGAGATGGTCCAATATCCCCTTCGCTGTTTTGCTGGTCATCACCACGCACATCGCCGGATATTCCTTACCCTTGACCTCGTGAATGGTACGCGGGCTTAAGCCCTGAACAGGTTGAACGCCCAAGACGTCATCGAGCTTTTTTGCATTTTGGATCTTTCGCGCTATCCTTCCCGATGGATCCCCTAAAAACGGTGGCATGCGTGCTTGCGCACGTCCTACCCATTCTTCGCGAGTGTGACCTTTGCTTGGATCAAACTCCAGCGCGCGCAAAACATTGACCATCTCGCCACGCCAACTCAAATCCGTTATCTCTTCTTCAACGAGCGTTTGATGATAGGTGCGCTTGTCCAGTTTCCCAGATAGGGAGAGCGCAACTTTATGCGCGTCTATCAACGCATCGCGCTTTTCTTTTGGCGTCGAGGCGTACTGAAATGATTTAGCTGCGTCTGCCAGACGGGGGCCAAGCGCATCGCCGATCTCATAGGCGACCACACCTACTGCTCGCTTGCCCGTGGCACGGGTTTTGGCGATGACACGGCAGTCGGCAAGACCAATTCTGTGTTTTTTAGCTAGACTCGCAAAGGCCCGACCTATGTCATCATTTACGGCACCCTTGTAGCCCAGAACGTGAACTTTGATGTCGAGCTCTTTGTTTTCACCCAGTGCATCGTCCTGCAATCCACGATACTTGGGTGCGCGCAGCAAATGGACAGCCTGGCAAATATGATCCGTGGAACGAAAATTTCCGGTTAGCGATAATTGTTCTCCCTTAGGAAACCTCTTTTCGTATTCAAACAGATCATCGCTGACCCCGCCGCGAAAGCCATAAATTGATTGGTGCGGATCACAGACAACTTTTGTGTGAATCTTCGCTACAGTGCGCAGCCAGTCTACTATTTCCAGATCTTCCGGGTTACAATCTTGTGCTTCATCCACAATGACTTCGCCGAATCGAGCGGAAAGGACAGTGGACAGACGATCGGAAAACGTTTTATCGGAGATATTTTCTCGCGCGATGGCGCGAACGTCTTCAAAATCCACTTGACCATTCTCTAGTAACGCGATCCGCAAACTGGCCGCTGCCGTTTCATGAGCCTTGGCATTGCGGCTAAAGCCATGTTTCGTCGCCATCTGAGGAATAATTTTACACGTCTCTCTGTGAAAACACGATAAAGGTAAAGCCCGGGCATTTGGAAAGGGTCTGATCATCAGATCATTCTTATCTGCTATTAGACTGAGCGGCGCGCCAGTGCCCTTAAGGCCAAAGGGCGCGACCAGGAAGTGCCAGATGAAACTGTCAAATGTGCCTATGAAATGCGGAAATACAGGATGAGGCAAAATTTGGTCGCGTGACAAGCGGGCTTCCAATTCATCAACAGCGGCATGTGTGAACGAAAGGAACGCAAGCGCTTTGGGAATTGCCTTATCAGCAAAGACGACGCGGGCCCGTTCAACGATACAACGAGTCTTGCCCGCGCCTGGGCAGGCCGAAACAAAAGCAGATGTTGCGCTTGCGATGATGAGCTTCTGCTCAGGCGTTGGATCGAATGTTCCCATCTCGCTGCCCTAATCGGCAACTGCTTTGATCGCATTGCTCAGGTAATCTGGGATTTTGAAAGTGTCTGCGTCGTCAATTCGCGCCGCCAGTGCCTGAGCGTAATCACCTTTGCGAACGTCTTTAAACAATGCGTGCATCGCTACCGCAAGCTCCAGACCTTCCTTTTCAACTACTCCATCCCATTTTTCGGCAGAGCTGGGGTGAAGCTCCAAGTAAGCCTTACGCATCAGCACGCCATTCCCTGCGATCAGCAACTCGGTTTCCAGCGAATAATCATTGATGAATGTCTGGCACAATTCGCTCGCGCCATTTTTTTTAGCTATCGCGTCATAGGTTTGTTTCCGTCTCGCGCCGTCGGTCATCTCCTCACCCTCTCTTTTTGGCCCGTCGCCATCTGTAACGATGACCAGCTTATCTGCGATACAGATGCCATTTTTGCGCGTCGTCAGTAAGCGGACATAAGGTTTGAAGTCCACCCCCTCGATGGGAACGAATGTAGATGAGCGAAAGCGGCGCAAAGCCTGCGCGTCGTCTTTGAGCACAAGTTTTTCTGCCAATACCGGGATTAGTAAGGCTTCAGCTATGCCTTCCACGAGGAAGACACGTCCCCCGAACAAAAAGGCGGCTTTCGTGACGTCTATATAGCGGTCAATTTTTCGCCGGGCCATCACATCCGGCGAGCCATCCACTTTCAAAAGAAGGTCGGATAGTGAAATCGCGCGGCTCTCGCGTCTGACATCCGAGATTGCGGCTGGCTCGTTGACTTTAGAGGTAGTTGGAACCGCACGCGGCGCAACGTCGGCAGCAGCCTCCAGAGGCAGCTCTGCTGGCATCGTCGCTTCCGCAGGCTTCTCCGCATTGGCCAACTGCGGGGCAATCGCGCGCAAAAAAACAATATTCTGGCTGGGCACGCTCGCCGTCAGATTCGGGGAATGGGTTGCAACAATGACTTGCAGCTCCCCAGCGTGAGGCCCGTCCGAGTTAGCTCCCTCACGAGATTTGCGTGCGCGTTCTTTCAAAAAGGCCAAAACCGCGGACTGTAATTGTGGATGCAAATGGGCTTCAGGCTCTTCAACGAGGAACAAGGTCAAGTCTGCGCTGTTGACCTTTTCAAGCTCCACCGCAATGGTCGCCATGTATAGCAAATTGGCATAGCCATGACCCGACAGGCTTAAATCTTCCGGGCTAATTCCCTTATCGGCGAGGCTAAATCGCAAGTCTCTTGCTATATCTATCAGGGTTTCGCTGCGCGAAAAACCAAGTGTGGCGGTTTGCTGGCGCACACCGCCGGTAAGCTCATCCAATCCCGCGTCAACTGATGTGTTGATGCTCTGAAGCGATTTATGGCTCGCCTCTCTTGCTGCGTCGCGTACCAATACCTCTCTATCGTCATCTGTTAGAAATTGTCTCAACAATGCGAGCACCCGCGTCGGGTTGCCTGATGCCAAAGAGTACTTGGCATCGCGCAAGGCGGGCAAATAAACATGACGGATCAGATCATGGCTACCCTTTTCAGGAGCGGTGCCAGCACCTCCAGCCCATAGTTTCGGGCGCGGGGGAAATCCGCCTCTGGACTCATCGTAGTCCAGTCCAAACACGGCTCCCTTCATGGTTCTGTCTTTTGATGCTGTAAGAAACAAAGCCTGCTGCGCGTCATTCAATTCGTCATATTCAGCCTTCAGTTCAAATGACGTTCCGCTGCCAATGCGGATATCGGTTTGCTGGCAATAAATCTCCCGCCGTCCGCTGAGCGGCGGTGTCAGCAAACGCATGGCGTCAATCGCGTTGCTCTTGCCGCTATTATTCTCGCCGACAAGAATAGTAAGGTCTTTCTGGAGACACAGTGTGGCCGAACTAAAGGATCGGAAGTTACTTATCGTCAGCTCTTTCAGATACACTTCATCCTCCCATATCCGTGAACCTTTATGGCAACACTCGCAGAAAATTGCGCGGCTGTCTTTTGCTGTTCCAAGTTGTATCCACCTAACATCAACGGACCCGGCGTCGCGGAGGTTTAAATTGGCTTGCTAATTGTGGTCTGTTTCTTTGGATTATTCGGACTTCTGCAATGGGCACAAAAAAACGGACATAACAAAACTCAGGTTCGAAGGTCTGGCATTGGCCCTAACCTGCCGGTCAACGACGCCGACCCGAACGACAGCTTGATCCCGATTGCAGACATTAGCGAGCCAAGAACCAAGGGACAAAAATTCGCCGGAAGTGGACGTTCGACTTATTATTGCAGACGGGATTTTCCCGTCGAAACGAAAGACAGCAACGTGGACTTCTCAGTCAACCTGAGCGCACGTGTCCATCATGGACACAATCGACCAAATCCGCCGCAGGGTCATAAAGGTACTAGAGGCTGCTGAAGACGCCTGCGGGCAGGCCGTAGAGGCCCAACTGCCTGATCTTCCGGACGACCAACGCCTAGAGCAAATCCAGTCCCTCAGCGTCAGTCTCAATAAGGCGAAATCTCACTGCGACAAAGCCGAGGCTGCCATGCTGAAATATATCCGCTCACAGAGCGAATAGACTGGACTGCCGCCTTATTCCGAGCATTGCTATTCCTGTCGCGGACGACATCGCGAACGCCCGGAAAATCATTGGGCCTTCGGGTCGTGGAAGCACTAATTGCTTCCTCAGACCTGAAAGGAAACCCGATGACCAAACGCAAATCCAACCGCGCCACACCAAAACCCAAAACTAAAGCCTCGAAAACAGATCAGCTCAAAAGCCTTCTCGCCAAATCTGACGGCATGACCGCTGAAGCCCTCTCGACGAAACTCGGTTGGCAGACCCACACAACGCGAGCCGCCCTCACCCGCCTGAAGCAATCCGGGATCGAGGTGGAGAAGCTGGAGCCAGCAGATGGCTCGCGCCAATCTCGCTACCGGATTGCCGGAGCGAAGAAATGAGCCCCGCAGCCGAGCTTAAGGATCTCCCCCGCGCCGACCTGGTTGATCGTTACGAACACCTACTCGACACGCCGCCACCGAAGGGCCTGAGCACGCCTCTGCTCTGCCGGATCGTCGCCTTTGAAACCCAGGCCGCTGAACACGGCGGCCTGGGCCTTCGTCTCAGAAAGCAGCTTCGGTCGATCGCCGATGAGGGCGGCGCCATCAGTCGAACCGTCCATCTCAGATCTGATGCCCGCCTCGTCCGCGAATGGAACGGCGTCACGCATGTTGTTGATCGTATCGGAAAGGGCTTCTCGTATCGCGGCAAGACCTACCGGTCTCTCTCTGCGATCGCAAAGGAGATCACCGGCGCCAAATGGTCCGGCCCGCGCTTCTTCGGCCTGAAGGGATCAACATGACAAAGCCCGACCGCCGCACAATCCGTTGTGCTATCTATACCCGCAAATCGAGCGATGAAGGTCTGGACCAGGCCTTCAACTCACTCGATGCCCAGCGGGAAGCTTGTGAGAGCTACATTTCCAGCCAGCGGCATGAGGGCTGGAAGCTGATTCCGGCACACTATGATGACGGCGGATTGTCGGGCGGCAATCTGGAGCGCCCTGCGCTTCAGCGGCTTCTGGGGGACATCGCGGACGGCAAGGTGGATCTGGTGGTGGTCTACAAGATCGACCGGCTCACCCGGTCGCTGGCGGACTTTGCCAGGCTGGTTGACCGCTTCGATGCGGCGGACTGCTCTTTCGTTTCTGTCACCCAGTCCTTCAACACGTCGACCAGCATGGGACGGCTGACGCTCAACGTGCTGCTCTCCTTTGCCCAGTTCGAACGGGAGGTCACGGCGGAACGCATCCGGGACAAGATCACCGCCTCCAAGAAGAAAGGCTACTGGATGGGCGGCTTGCTCCCACTCGGATATGACCGGCATCCCGATCCGAAAATGCAGACGCTGGTGATCAACGAGGCGGAAGCTGAAACAGTCCGGGAGATATTCCGCCTCTATGACCAGCATGGCTGCCTGCGTCAGGTCGAGCAGCAGGTCGTCGCTCGTGGCTACCGGTCAAAGCGCCGGACCTTCAGCGATGGCAAGGTGACGGGTTCCAACCCCCTCAGTCGCGGGCAGATCAACTTCATACTCCGAAACCCGGTCTATATCGGCCGCATCCGCCATAAGCAGGAATCCCACGAAGGAATACATGATGCGATTGTGGATCAGGACCTGTGGGATCGTGTGCAGGAACAGCTGGACTTAAACTCTCCGAAGAAGTCCCGACGCCCGTCCCGATCTGGTGCCTTGCTGACTGGACGGATCTTTGACGAGACGGGTGACTTCCTGACCCCAACCCATTCCCAGAAAGGTAGTCGCCGGTATCGCTACTATGTCTCGGGTCGGTTGCTGGCAGGCACACCCAACGATACTTCCGGCTGGAGGCTACCCGCAAAGCAGTTGGAAGACGCCGTGAGCGAGACTGTCTTCCGGCATATCGGCGGTGACGTGTCCCGGCTCCTTCGCAACCCAACACCATCAATACTTGAAAGCATAAAGCGTAACCTCGTGAAGTTCTCCCGGACCATGGCCACAGACCTGGTCGAGCGAGTTCAGGTCTCGGCGGGGAAACTGGATATCACACTGTCTGCGAATGCGATCGCCGAGTGGTTCGGAGTGCCGGAAGACCAATTTGCCAGCGACCGTCTCCGGCTTGAAGCGCCGTTCGGGGTCAGGCGACGCGGGAAGGAATCGAGGCTGGTGTTTGGGGCGATCCATACGGCTCCGGACCCGAAGCTGATCCGGATGATTGCCCTCGCGCATTCCTGGCTGGAGGAGATCAAGTCGGGCATCCTCATGAAAGACATTGCCGCGCGTTATGGATGGCAGACGCTGATGATACGGCAGCGCATCCAGCTGGCGTTCCTTTCACCCGCAATTGTCAGCGCGATCCTAGAAGGCAAGCAGCCTCATGAACTGACACTGACGCAGCTCGTGACGTCTGACATTCCTCTGGATTGGGATGAGCAATGGGTGGCGCTGGGGTTTGTAGCGGCTCCCTGATACCGGCGATCCCGTTCCCTGCTTTCCGAAAACATTTCCCTGTTCGTCTTCGGGGAATTCCCTGTTCCTGAAGTAGGGAATTTACCCGAAACCCACTGATTTTGCGTGTGTTTCCAGGCGCGCTGCGGGGTGTTTCCCTGTTATTTTGCCGATTATCCCTGTAAATCGCGGGTTATCAGGGAAATCGGGTCTGAGGGTACTGTTGCATTTGGCGAATGGAGACGGCGGCGGATTTCGGGCACAAAATCTACCCTGTTCGGGAAACGGAGACGCAGCTCTGTCGCCAAAGCCCGCGATGTGTGGGGCTTTACGCGGAAGCGACGGTACTTTTCTCTGTTCTGGGGTGTGGCTGGCGGAGAGAGAGGGATTCGAACCCTCGGAACCCTTGCGAGTTCACTAGTTTTCGAGACTAGCCTATTCAACCACTCTAGCACCTCTCCGCGCCGGTGTTGAAGCGCCGTCACCTATAATGACTGCGCGCAGATTTCAACCACCTGAAAACGCCTGAAGATGATATTTGACAGCGCTGCCGCTTTAGTGTTTACCCCCCGCTTCAGGCGCGGGGCCGGTGACGGCTCCCGTGCATATCCCGTTTATTTCCACGCCGGAAGGATGAGACCACATGTTCGCGGTCATCAAGACAGGTGGCAAACAATACAAGGTCGCTGAAGGCGACACGATTGTTGTCGAGAAGCTTAATGCCGAAGTTGGCAAGGATGTGGTGTTCGATACCGTCCTGATGCTGGGCGAAGGCGCAAATGTTACTGTTGGCGCGCCCGTCGTGGCCGGCGCCGCGGTGACCGGTGAAGTCGCTGAGCAGACCCGTGGTGACAAGGTCATCACGCGCAAGAAGCGACAGCGCCAGACCTACCGCCGCACGATCGGCCACAAACAGCACCTGACCGTGGTGAAAATCACCGGGATCAGCGCTGACGGTGCCAAAAAACCGGCGAAAAAAGCCGCTGCCAAGACGGAAGAGGCCCCGAAGGCTGAAGCCGCTGCTCCGAAAGCAGAGGCTGCTGCTGCCCCGGCCGCTGAAGCGGGTGCTGCTGACAACCTCAAGAAGCTGACCGGCATCGGCCCGGCGCTTGAGAAAAAGCTGAACGGCGCAGGCATCACCACGTTCGCTCAGATTGCTGCCCTCACCGACGCTCAGATCGCTGAGCTGGAAGAGCAGCTCAGCCTCTCCGGCCGCTTCGCCAAGGATGGCTGGGTCGAGCAGGCAAAAGAACTCGCAAAAGACGCATAAGGCCTGTATAAGGCCCTCCGCTAAAGGATCAGGAGCAAATCATGGCTCATAAGAAATCAGGTGGTTCGTCCCGTAACGGCCGCGATTCGAATCCGAAGTACCTCGGCGTGAAGAAGTTCGGTGGCGAGCACGTCATCCCGGGCAACATTCTCGTTCGTCAGCGCGGCACGCAGAAATGGCCGGGCAAAGGCGTCGGCATGGGCCGCGATCACACCCTGTTTGCGCTCACCGAGGGCAAGGTCGAGTTTGCGAAGAAGGCCAAGGGCCGCGTCTACGTGAACATTGTACCGGCAGCGGAAGCAGCAGAATAGCGGCTGACAGCGCGGCCGCGGGAACGTGGCCGGATCGCTTCAGACGATCAGTTTCCGGGGGGAGGCAGGCCACTGTCTCCCCCTTTTCCATGTCTCCCCTGCCCGCTTACGACTCAGGAAGGAGTCACAGCATGTGTGCAGCCATAACGACCGACAGATTCGCCCTGAGGCGGCTCCGCGTGGACGATGCACCAACCATCACCGACCTGGTGAACGATCCGAAGATCTACCGTATGGTCGCCCGCATCCCGCCGCACCAGACGGTGGCCCAGTCAGCCGAATGGATCTCCAAGCATCCGGCCCGCCGGGAGCGCAATGCGGCACACATCTTCGCCATCGAACAGGACAGCGAGCTGATCGGCATTGTCGGCGCGGAACGCGATGAACTGCAACTGCCGTTCGAAATAGGCTACTGGCTGGCTCCTGCCGAGTGGGGCAAAGGCCTGATGACCGAAGCCGCCGGCGCGCTGATCAACTGGCTGCGGGAACGGGGGGAACAGGGATTTGTCTCCGGCTACCTCGTCGACAATCCGGCCTCCGGCCGCGTGCTTGAGAAGCTGAAATTCATGAAGGCTGACCGGCGCCCGGTTTTCTGCATGGGCCGCGGCGAGCGCGTCGATCATTTCGACATGGCGCGCGTCGGCTGAAACACGTAAGAGACCACCATGAAGTTCCTCGATCAGGCCAAGGTTTACATTCAGTCCGGAACGGGCGGCGCGGGCTGCGTCTCCTTCCGGCGGGAGAAGTATATCGAATATGGCGGCCCCGATGGCGGCGATGGCGGCCGGGGCGGTGACGTCTGGGCCGAAGCAGTTGAGGGACTCAACACGCTGATCGACTATCGTTACCGGCAGCACCACAAAGCCAAACGCGGCGGCCATGGCATGGGCAAGCAGCGCACCGGCGCCAAGGGCGACGATGTCGTCCTGAAGCTGCCCGTGGGCACACAGATCTTCGAGGAAGATCAGGAAACCCTGATCGCGGACCTGACAGAGATCGGCCAGCGCGTGCTGCTGGCACAGGGTGGTAATGGCGGCTGGGGCAATATGCGCTTCAAATCGTCGACCAATCAGGCGCCTCGCCGCGCCAATCCGGGCGAAGAAGGCGAAGAGGCATGGATCTGGCTGCGCCTGAAGCTGATCGCTGATGCCGGCCTGATCGGCTTGCCGAATGCCGGCAAGTCGACCTTCCTGTCAGCCGTGACCGCAGCTCATCCCAAGATCGCGGACTATCCGTTCACGACGCTTCACCCTGGCCTCGGCGTGGTCGACCTCGGCCCCGGCACGCGCTTTGTGCTGGCGGATATTCCGGGCCTGATCGAAGGCGCCGCCGACGGCGCGGGCCTTGGACATCGCTTCCTCGGCCATGTGGAACGCTGCAAAGTGTTGCTGCACCTGATCGACTGCACGCAGGACGATGTCGCGGGCGCATACCGCACGATCCGGGGCGAGCTGGAAGCCTATGACGAGGAACTGGCAGAGCGGCCGGAGATCGTTTGCCTCAACAAGATCGACGCGCTGACACCCGAACTCGTCGAGGAACAGGCAAAGCAGCTCGCCACCGTATACGATGGCACGCCGCTGCTCATTTCCGGCGTGACCGGACAGGGCGTCAAACCCGCGCTTTACGAGATCGCCCGGCACCTCGGCATTCAGGCGGAGCTGGAAGCCGAAGAAAATCCGGATGCGGACGACAGCTGGACGCCGCTTTAAGGCCTAGTGGTGGTGCGGTTCCGTATTGATCGCGCCGCACTTGCCGCACTTAACGATCACGCCATGCGCATCATGATGAGCCACATCCACCAGCAGCGTCGTCTTGCACCGTCCGCAACGATAGGTCTCGTCGCCGCCGCCTTCGCGCAGCGGTGTGCCCGCTGTATGCTCCAGCACGTCGTGGCCGGCGGCCTGTTCGGGCGTAATCAGGATCATGTTGAACTGCGGCATGGATACCTCTCTTTTCGTTCCACTGAGGCGCAACGGCAGGCCTTGTCAACGCTCGACTTTTTCCTTCCGGCGAAGGCCACTCTCATGTATCGCTGCGCGCCATGACCGCTGACGCCCTCGCCCACGCCAAACGCATCGTCGTGAAAACCGGATCGGCCCTGATCGCCGAGGACGGACACCCCCGGCTTGCCTGGCTGGAGAAGCTGGCGGCCGACATCGCCGCCTGCCGGGCACGCGGACAGGATGTGATTCTTGTTTCTTCCGGCGCAGTGGCGCTTGGCCGGGCGGAAATCGGCTCGGCTGGCACGGCGCGGCTTGATCAGAAACAGGCCGCGGCCTCCATCGGCCAGCCGCGCCTGATGGCCGCGCTCGCCGCTGCCTTCGTGCCGCATGGGCTGACCGTAGGCCAGGCGCTGCTGACGCCCACCGACACGGAAATCCGCCGGCGCTGGCTGAACGCCCGCGCCACGCTGGAAACGCTGCTGGAGGCAGGCGTCGTCCCCGTGATCAACGAGAACGACACGGTGGCCACCGAAGAGATCCGCTATGGCGACAATGACCGGCTCGCCGCCCGGGTCGCCCAGATGATGGGGGCGGACCTGCTGGTCCTCCTGTCCGACATTGACGGCCTCTACACCGCCGACCCACGCAGCCATCCGGATGCCACGCATATTGATGTGCTGGACGCGCTGACGCCCGAACATGACGCCATGGCGACCGGGGCGAACGCGTCGGCCGGTGTCGGTTCTGGTGGGATGGTCACCAAGCTGGCGGCTGCACGCATTGCGCATGCGGCCGGCTGCTCCACCGTCATCACGATCGGCAACCGCGCCCACCCACTGCTGGCCCTCTCCGAAGGTGCCCGGGCGACGCTGATCCGCGCCAACACGACCCCGGCCCGCGCCCGCGAAGCCTGGCTCGCCGGACACCTGCAGCCAGAAGGCTTCATCACCGTGGACAAAGGCGCAGCCCGCGCCCTGACAGATGGCGCCAGCCTGCTGGCCGTCGGCGTCACCGGCGTGGAAGGCAGCTTCGACAAGGGCGCGGCCGTCGCCATCAAGGGGGCGGACGGGAAGATCGTCGCTCGCGGGGTAACCGCCTACTCCGCCGCCGACATCCAGCGCATCGCCGGGCGCCAGAGCGAGGAGACCGAGACGATTCTCGGCTATCGCGGCCGCCCCGCCATCGTTCACCGTGACGATATGGTCCGCGCGTGACCGCCGCCCGGATACGGCCCGCCACCGAAACCGATATTCCCGCCCTTGTGGCGCTGGAGCACAGCTTTCCCGAAGAAGACCGTTTCCCGATCCGGACCTGGCGGCGGCTGCTGCGCGGGCAGTCCATGGCCTATGCCGCTGTTTGTGATGACGAAATCTGCGGCGCCGCCGTCTACCTCTACCGCACAGGGACGAAAGTCGCCCGGCTCTACTCCCTCACCGTCGCGCCCAGCCATCGTGGGCAGGGCATCGCTTCTGCGCTGATGGCCGCCGGAGAAGCCGATGCGGGCGCGCGCGGCTGTGACCGGGTGCGCCTTGAAGTACGCTTGTCCAATGCCACTGCAATCCAGCTTTACGAACGCCACGATTTCCGCGTAATGGCGAAAATACCGTCCTATTATCCGGACGGGGAAACAGCAGCCCGGATGGAAAAACCCATCCTTCTCTGAGGCACAGCACTTTCATGACCGACTGGGTCATTCTCGTCGAAAACGCGAACGACATTTCACAAGCCGAAACACCGCACAAAGTGCTCCGTGTGGCGGACTATATCACCCGCCCGGCCCTGTTTGCCGGACGGCGCCCCTATATCCTGAATCTCTGCCGGTCCTACGGCTACCAGTCGGAAGGCTATTACGCCTCCCTGCTGGCCGAGGCGCGCGGGCACCGGGTCAGCCCCAGCGTGCAGACCATGGTCGAGCTGTCGGCCAAGGGCCTCTACAATCACGCCCTGCCCGACCTTGGCGAACGCCTGCGCGAAGCCCGCGCAAAGGGCGCGCCCGAGATCGAGAGCCTGTTCGTCGCCTTCTCCAAACCGGCCACGCCCGGATATGAGCGCCTCGCCCGCGAAGTGTCGGACTGGTTCCGGGTGCCTGCCCTCGAAGTCGAGTTCGACGCCTCTGCCCCGCACGGCATCGCCCGTGTGCGGATGGTGCCGCCCCAGAAGCTGAAGGGCGAGCGCCGCGAGTTCTTCCTGCGCGCGATGGAGACCTATACGAGCGGGCGGATCAGCGAGCCGAAGACGAAGGCCCCCGCCAAATGGGCGCTGGCCGTTCTGGTCGACCCGACCGAGACGCATACCGCGCCATCCAAACCGGCCTCGATCAAACGCCTGGCAGACGTGGCCGCGAAGATGGGCGTGGAGGTCGAGATCATCGAGCCGTCAGACCTGACCAGCCTCGCCGAGTTCGACGCCCTGTTCATCCGCGCCACCACGGCGATCAACAATTATACCTACAAGTTCGCCCGCCGGGCCGAACAGGAAGGCATGCCGGTCATCGACGACACGCACTCGATGATCCGCTGCACGAACAAGGTCTATCTCAAGGAGATCCTTGAGAAGGCCGGCCTGCCCATTCCTCAAACAGAAATCCTGGACGAGAAGAGCGACCTGAAAGCCGTCTTTGAACGGCTGGGCTCCCCCGTTGTCCTGAAGACGCCCGATGGCTCGTTCGGGTCCAACATGGTGAAGGCCAAAACGCTGGAGGAGTTGCAGGAGGGCGTGAAGGTGATGTTCGACAGCACCGCGCTCGTCATTGCGCAGGAATTCGTTCCGACGAAATTCGACTGGCGCATCGGCGTCCTTAACGGCGAACCGCTCTATGCCTGCCAGTACAGGATGGCGCGCGGGCACTGGCAGATCGTCAAGCACGGGCCAGGCGGCAAGACCACCGAAGGCGGCTTCATGACGGTCGCCGTCGAGGATGCCCCGCCTGAAATCGTGGATGCTGCCGTGCGCTCTGCCCGCCTGATCGGCGATGGCCTTTACGGCGTGGACCTCAAGGAAACGGATCGTGGTGTCATGATCATCGAGATCAACGACAACCCGTCGATCGACCATGACGTCGAAGGCGCTGTCCTGAAGGACGAGCTGTGGCGCCGTCTGATTTCCTGGTTCTCCACGCGTCTTGAGCAGCGCATGGGCCGGATCGCCTAGAACCGGCCGCCACCGTTCACAACCTTCTTGTAGACCTCTTCGGTCATCGGCTCGTAACGGTCTTCTTCGGCATTGTAGACATAGAGCGGGTCATGCACCTGGTGCGGATCGAACCCGTCTTTCACCAGTTCGAACTTGCGATACTTGAAGGTGCCGGTGGTCTCCGGTTCCTTCTGCACGCGCAGGAAGACCGGGATGGCATATCCCGGCAGGCGTTCTGCCAGTAGCCGGTGGAGACCAGCTATGTCGAGTTCATCCG
Organism: uncultured Hyphomonas sp.; assembly: GCF_963678195.1. NCBI lineage: Bacteria > Pseudomonadati > Pseudomonadota > Alphaproteobacteria > Hyphomonadales > Hyphomonadaceae > Hyphomonas > uncultured Hyphomonas sp. The sequence goes on along the minus strand of NZ_OY782759.1, from coordinate 1,410,165 downwards.
ACGCCGTGATTGCCGCCATGCCCGCTTTGCCATCGGCGCCGGGCACGGCAATTCCATAAACATTGGCCGTCTCCACGCCCTGAATGCGTGAGAAGGCTTCACCGACTTCATTCGTGGCCACGTTCTCGCCCTTCCAGCGGAACGTGTCGCCGATCCGGTCGACGAAATAGACGTATCCGTCCTTGTCTTTCCGCATCAGGTCGCCCGTGCGGAACCACATGTCGCCTTTCTCGAAGACATCGTGCAGCACTTTGCCTTCGGTATCGCGCTTGTCGGTATAGCCCTCGAAGCGCGTACGATTGTCGTCGCCGATCCGGCCCAGCACTTCACCGACTTCGTCCACGCCTGCCCGCACGCAAAACCCGTCTTCGCCGCGCACCGGCTTTTCGGTTTCCATGTCCGGCTTCACGAACGCCACATGCGCGAACGGTTTCTGCATCCATGGCGGGATGCGGCCACAGGCGCCAATCTTCCCGTCGATGTTCAGGAGGCTGACATTGCCTTCAGTCGATCCGTAGAATTCCTTGAAGTCCGACACGCCGAACCGGTCCGCAAAGCGCGCCCAGACATCGCCGCGCAGGCCATTGCCGAAACCGCCGCGGATCCGGTGGGCCTTGTCCGCAGGACGCTCCGGCTGGTTCAGCAGGTAGCGGCAGATTTCACCGATATAGACGAACAGGGTCGCGCCGTTCAGCGCCGCATCGTCCCAGAACCGGCTCGCGGAGAATTTACGCTCCAGGATCAGGCTGGCACCGCACATCAGGGCCGCCCCGACCGCGCAGACACCGCCGGTCGCGTGGTAGAGCGGCAATGCCTCCAGGATCCGGTCTTTCGGCGTGATCTCGCACGGGCCGATAAAGTTGCGCATCAGCGTGCGCACCCGCGCATGGGTCAGCTTCGCAGCCTTGGGCATGCCGGTCGTGCCGGACGTATAAACGAAGAGGCAGGTGTCCTTGCCCTTCAGGCCCGCCCGGCGCAGGCGCGTTGGCCGGTGGGTGGGCATGTCTTTCAGGTCTGTCCGGATATCGCGGAAGACCGGGCTGTTGAAGGACCAGACATCGAGCGGCTGTTCCAGGAAAGGCTGGGCGCTGTGCACCGCCGCTTCAAACCCGGTGCCCGTAATCAGTTTCTGCGCGCCGACGATGTTCAGGCTGTAGGCCAGTGCCTCGCTATCCAGATTCGTATTGATCAGGGCCGTCACCACGCCGACCTTTGAAAAGCCGACCCAGGCGGCGACATAATCCGGCCGGTTCTCCATCAGAAGCGCGACCACGTCGCCTTTCTTCAGGCCGCGCTGCAGTGCCCAATGGGCATAGCGGTTCGCGCGCGCATCGAACTCGGCATAGGTGGTCAGGCGGCCTTCAAACCGGAAAGCGATGCGGATCTCGTGTTCGTCTACGGCGCGTTCGAAATCGTCCGGCACGAGGAAATCGCTGTCGGGCGAAATCCCCTTCGTCCACTTCAGGAGACTCAGCGCCCCCGTCAGGAATTTCGCATCACGCTGCAGATTTGACAGGGCCTTCATCGACAACCGCCTCATACGCCACCAGAATGTCGTCTGCGGTCACTGTAGCGAAACAGGGTGAACGGGCCGGTTCGGGAATCGTTGAAATTTCATCGATTTGCCCGCACACAGGCCCCATAAACAGGCAGGGATTGCATCTGCGGCCGGGTCCTGTATCTGCTGCAGTGCACAATGGGAGGCAAACAAGAATGACTGATCCGGTAAGCGATCTGCTGGCGCTGCTCGACATTGAGCGGCTTGAAACTGACCTTTTCCGCGGCCAGAGCCCGGATGAAGAGGAAAGCCAGCGCGTTTTTGGCGGTCAGGTCATCGCGCAGAGCCTCGTGGCAGCCTATCGCACCGTGCCGGAAGACCGGCCCTGCCACTCGCTGCACTGCTATTTCATCCGCCCCGGCGATCCAAATGTGCCGATCATCTACCAGGTTGATCATTCCCGCGACGGCGGCAGCTTCACCACCCGCCGGGTCGTGGCGATCCAGCACGGCAAGCAGATCTTCAACCTCGCTGCAAGTTTCCAGGTCGTCGAGGAGGGCTGGCACCATCAGCACGACATGCCAGACGTGGAAGGTCCGGATTCGCTGGGCGACCGCGTCGAGTGGCGCCGCAAGTTTGCCGAGAAAGTGCCGGAACGTCATCGCGGCCATTTCCTGCGCCCACGCCCGATCGAGATGCGCGAAATCGACCCGCTGGACCCGCTGAAGCCGGAAAAGGCCAGCGACCAGCAGAATCTCTGGTTCCGCGTCGCCCGCGAGATCGACGAAGCGCCGTGGCTGCACCACTGCCTGATGGCCTATGCCAGCGACATGGCCCTGCTCGGCACCGGGAATCGCCCGCATGGCGTTTCCTGGATGACCGGTGAGCTGATGTCTGCGAGCCTCGACCACGCGATGTGGTTCCACGCGCCGATCAAGTTCGACGACTGGCACCTCTATTCCATGGACAGCCCCTATGCCGGCGGGGCGCGGAGCTTCAACCGGGGCTCGATCTACTCCCGTGACGGCCGCCTCGTGGCCAGCGTGGCCCAGGAAGGCCTGATGCGTCCGGCCCGAAAAAAGCGCTGATCACTGTTCGCAACCGCGAAAAGGGCTTGCACCAGCGGGCGCGATCATTACACCGGGAGTCCGGAGCGTAGCGCAGTCTGGTAGCGCATCTGGTTTGGGACCAGAGGGTCGTAGGTTCGAATCCTATCGCTCCGACCATTTTTTCAGGCGGCCTACAGGGACAGGCAGATGCAGGCGAGAATTTACAAGCCCTCCAAGAGCGCGATGACGTCGGGCCGTGGCAAGACCAAAGCCTGGGTGCTTGAATTCGTTAAGGAAAACGTCCACCGCACCGCAGACCCCCTGATGGGCTGGACCAGCATCGACGACACGTCCGGCCAGGTCCGCATCGAATTCGATACTCAGGAGCAGGCCGTCGAGTTCGCCAAGCGCGAGGGCATCACTTTCCGCGTCGAGCCGACCCAAGAGCGCAAACGCCTTGTAAAGTCGTATAGTGCTAATTTCGACGCCAACCGGAAACAGCCCTGGACGCACTAGTCGCGCATCCGGGTCCGGATTCGGCCCCGTAGCTCAGCTGGATAGAGCATCCGCCTTCTAAGCGGACGGTCGCAGGTTCGAATCCTGCCGGGGTCGCCAGCCGCCTGACTTTCGCCAAGGCAAACCAGCTCCCCTCACAAGATATCCCTTATTCCGCCGGCGATGCCGCCGCTTCGTCGGCAGCCTGCTCTTCGGCTTCCAGACGGCGTGCCGTGTCGCTGGGCGAACCGGAGCCGCGCGCGATCAGCGCATAGGCCGTCGGCACGATCAGGACGGTCACCAGCATGCCCGTGAGCACGCCGGACAGGATCACCACGCCGATAGCCTGGCGTGTCTCTGCCCCTGCCCCACTCGTCAGGATCAGCGGGACAGCGCCCGCCGCCGTAGTCAGGCTGGTCATCACAATGGGCCGGAGGCGCGTCAGCGACGCTTCCTTGATCGCATCAAGGAACTCCATGCCCTCATCCCGCAGCTGATTGGCAAATTCGACAATCAGGATGCCATTCTTCGCCGACAGGCCGATCAGCATGATCAGGCCGATCTGCGTGTAGATGTTCAGCGAGTTGCCGGTCAGATAAATGCCCAACAGGCCGCCCGCCAGGGTCGCCGGAACGGTCAGCATGATGATGATCGGGTGGCGATAACTCTCGAACTGCGCCGCCAGAACCAGGAACACGATGATCATGCCGATGGCAAAGACGAACAGGATGGAGCTGCCGGAGCTCTTGAAATCCAGCGACTGTCCCTTGAAGTCGATCTGCGCCTCGGCCGGCAGCACATCGCGGGCGATGCGCTCCATCTCCAGCAGCACATTGCCGAGCGAGGCCCCGTCTGCCAGGCCTGCCTCGATCGTGATCGAGCGGACGCGGTTGTAGCGGTTCAGCTGCGGGCTGTCGGCAATACCGACAATCTGGACCAGGCTGGACAGTGGAATCAGGCTGCCGGACGTCGAGGAGCGCACATAGATGTTCTGCACATCATTGGGCGAGTTCTGCTCAGACCGCAGGCCTTCCAGGATGACGTCATACTCCTCGCCATTGTCGACATAGGTCGTCACCCGCCGTGAGCCGAGCATGGTCTGCAGCGTGTTGCCGATATCGGCGACCGTGACGCCAAGGTCTGCCGCGCGGTTGTAATCGATCTGCACACGGTATTGCGGCTGGGTTTCCTTGTAGTTCCAGTCAATGTCGATAAGGCCGGGATTGTTCTCCCTCAGCGCATCAAGGAATATGTCCCGCCACTCGGTCAGCTGCTGATAGTCTGGCCCTCCGAGCACGAACTGGACCGGCTTGCCGCTTCCTCCGCCGAGGCCCTGGCGCATGATGGCAAAGGCACGGATCCCCGGCAGGTCGCTGAGCTTCCGGTTTATCTCGCCAATGATTTCATCTGCGGGGCGGCGTTCGCCCCATTCGGCGAGGGAGACGACCACGAAAGCCTGATTGAACGCATTGCTGCCAAATCCGGGCGCCCGCACAAGAACGCGTCTCAGTTCGGCATCGTCACCTTCCGTATACGGCAGCAGCCGGCGTTCGATCTCGTCGACATACTGCTTCATATAGTCGAACGAAGCCCCTTCCGGGCCGCGGACCATGACGAAGAAACTGCCCCGGTCTTCACGCGGCACATATTCCTGCGGCACGGTGCGCAGCAGGCTGAACGCGCCGGCGAACAGGGCCACCAGGACAAGCCCGACCGCAATCGGGCGCTTGATCAACTGGTTCAGCAACACCGAATAACCGTCGCGAAGTTTCTTGAACCCGCCATCGATGATTTTCGGCAGGATGGAGAACACGCCGCTCTGCGGTGTTGGGGTCAGCAGCTTCGACGCCAGCATCGGCGTCAGCGTCAGCGCCAGAATGGCCGAGAAGGCCACGGCCGCCGCAATCGCAAGTGCAAACTCCGTAAACAGGCGGCCAAGGTCGCCCTCAAGGAAGGTGATCGGCACGAACACGGCGATCAGCACCAGCGTCGTCGCAACAACAGCAAATCCCACCTGACGCGTCCCGCGGAAGGCTGCGACGAGCGGTGTCTCGCCATACTCTTCCATGCGGCGGTGAATGTTCTCCAGCACCACGATGGCATCGTCCACAACCAGACCGATGGCCAGGACCAGCGCCAGCAGGGTCAGCAAATTCACCGAGAAGCCAAGCGCAAACAGGACAATGAAGGTCGCTGTGATTGAGACCGGCACCGTGATCGCCGGAATGATCGTCGAACGCAAACTGCCAAGGAACAGGAAGATGACCAGCGTCACGAGCGCCACCGCGATGCCGAGCGTCACCCAGACTTCCCGGATCGAAGCACTGATGAAGACGGAGCTGTCATAGTTGACGACAATCGTCATGCCGTCCGGCAGGGTCGTGTTCAGCTGTTCCGCCAGCGCCCGTGCTTCTTCAGCAACGGACACCGTGTTCGCGGTTGACTGTTTGACGACGCCGAGGCCGACCTGTGGGACACCATTCCCGCGGAACAGGTTCCGGTCTTCCTGCGTGCCGCGCTCCACCCGGGCTACATCGCCCAGCCGGATCAGATAGCCGTCGGTTCCCCGTCCGATGACGAGGTTTGCAAACTCGTCCGGGGTCCGGAAAGCCCGGTCGATCCGGACGGTGTAGTTCCGGGCGCCGGACTCGACACTACCCGCCGGCGCTTCGACATTTTCCCGCCTGAGGGCGTTCTCAATGTCGGCAACGGTCAGGTTCCGCGCAGCCAGGGACCGCCGGTCGATCCAGACCCGCAGGGCATAGGACCGGTCGCCGCCGACGCGCACCCGCGCCACGCCATCCAGCGCGGAGAAGCGGTCAACCAGATAGCGGTCGGCATAGTCCGACAATTCCGGCGTCGTCATGTTGTCGCTGGCCAGGTTCAACCACATGATGACGTCTTCGTTATTGTCCGCTTTCTGGATTTCCGGCGGGTCTGCCTCTGTCGGCAGATTGTTCAGCACCGTCGACACGCGGTCGCGGATGTCGTTCGCCGCAGCATCGATGTCCACATTCACGGAGAACTCGACACTGATGCTGGAGCGGCCATCGGTGGAGTTGGAATCGATGAAGCGGATACCGGACACGCCGGCGATCTGGTCCTCAATGATCCGCGTGATCCGCGTTTCGACCACATCGGCCGAGGCGCCCGGATAATTGGTCTGGATGTTGACCACCGGCGCATCGATGTCCGGATACTCGCGCAGCGGCAGGCGCATGAACGACACGATGCCGAAGATCACAAGGACCAGCGAAAGGACCGATGCAAAAACCGGCCGCTTGATGGAAACGTCAGACAGCAGCATGGCGATTAACCGCCGTTCGCTGCGCCGGCAGAGGCAACACCGCCGCCTGTCTGCAGCACAGCCCGGTCACGCACCACGATCGGCGCGCCATCGCGCACGCGGATCAGGCCGTCGGTGATAATCTGCTCATCCGGCTCCAGGCCTGAGATCACTTCGACCTGGCCATCCTGGCGCAAGCCGACCTGGATCTCGCGGCGCTCGGCCACAAGCTGGCCGTTCTTGTCTGCAGCGATGTAGACGAAACTGTTCGGCCCGATCGGCTCAATCGCTTCTTCCGGCACGGACAGGGCACGGCGCGGATCGGCCAGCAGCGTCACTTTCATGAACATGCCCGGCTTCAGCAGACGGTCCGGATTGGGCAGGATGGCGCGCACGCGGATCGACCGGGTCACCGGGTCGATGCTGGCGCCAACCGTGTCCACCGTGCCGTCGAACGCCATGCCCGGCAGGTCGTCTGTCTCAACCTGTACTTCGGTGCCTTTGCGGACAGAGCGGAGGAAAATGGACGGCACGGAGAAGTCGAGCTTCATCTCGCTGTCGTCGATCAGTTCGGCCACCACATCGCCGGCGCGGACATAGGAACCGACGCTGACCAGGCGGAAGCCCAGCACGCCGTCAAACGGAGCGACGAGAACGCGGTCCTTCTGACGCGACTGCACGGCGCGCAGCTGCGCGTTGGCCGCACTCAGGTCGCGCGCGGCCTCATCCAAGGCGGACTGGGACACGGTGCGCTCCTTGGCCAGCTGCTGGGTGCGTTCAAAGCGCTGGCGGGCTTCATTGGCGGTCGCCTCGGCGGCATCGACCAGTGCGGCCTGTTCGCCCTGGGCGAGGGAGAGCAGCGTCTTGCCTTTGGTCACCCGGTCGCCATCGTCGAAATAGATGGCTGTCACCCGGTCGGCGACGTTCAGCGTCAGGTCCACGCTTTCGCGTGCTTCCAGCGTGCCGAGGGCTTCGATCTGCATGGAGAATTCGGTTTCCTGCACGGGCGACACGAACACGCTCGCCGCACCGGGCCCCCGCTGGGCTTCAGCCACCTGCGCGCCTGCCGTGGTGATCACAGCCAGCGCAGCCGCCGCCACGTGCCAGTGTCCGAAAATTCGGAAATTCATGTCTACTCTATCCTGTCCGGCGGTCAGACCGCCTGTCCATATTGGTTCGGGCCGGCCATGCCTTGCACAACCAGCCTCCAAATCGCCCGTATCTGCAAAGATAGTCCAAACCGACCAAAGTCCAGAAGAGGTTTATTGCGCTTGCACAATTTTTCGTGACTTTGCGACATATACGGATTCAAATTTCTCTTGAAGGTTGCAAGCGAGACGAACTCATACCTATTACGTGCTTATGAACGCATTGGACGCGTTACTTTAGGAGGAAACATGCTGGGTGGCATCGAAGCAGGCGGCACTAAAATCATTTGTGCAGTCGGAAGCAGCCATGATCAAATTTTGGCCAGCGAGACCATCCCGACAGCAGACCCGGCCGCGACCTTCCAGCGAGTATGCAGCTTTTTCGACCACGCGCAGGCTCATCACGGGCAGATTGCCGCCATCGGGATCGCCGCCTTCGGCCCGGTCGACACAGACCCCGGCTCGCCGGCTTATGGCACCCTGAAGCGTACCCCGAAGCCGGGCTGGTCAGGCGCAAACTGGATCGACGGGCTGAATCGCCTGCCCTGTCCGGTGGCTATCGACACGGACGTCAACGGCGCAGCGCTCGGCGAATGGCATCTCGGCGCAGGGAAAGGCCTCCGCACGCTGGCCTATGTCACCGTCGGCACGGGCATCGGCGTGGGCATCCTGAAGAATGGCCGGTCGCTGTCCGGCATGGCGCATTTCGAGATGGGCCACATCTACCCGCCGCATGACTATGAGTCCGACCCGTTCCCCGGCCGCTGCCCGTTTCATAACGACTGCCTCGAAGGCCTCGCCAGCGGACCGGCCATCTTCGACCGCTGGGGCCTGACCCTGTCGGAACTGCCGGGCGGCCATCCCGCATTCGAACTGCAAGCAGGCTATCTCGCCCACCTCGCCGCGACCATTGTCCTGACCCATATGCCGGATCGCATCATCTTCGGCGGTAGCGTGATGAAAGCGCCCGGCCTGCTGGAACGGGTCCGCACGGCGACGCGCGCGCTGCTGGCCGACTATCTCGTCTGCAACCCGGCCGGCGGCGAACTTTCCGGCTATCTGGTGCCGCCCGCCCTCGGCGACCGGTCCGGCATCACAGGCGCCCTCCACATGGCGGAGTCACGTGCCAGCGGCCCCCGCCACGTGCGCACCCTGTAGATCAGAGCGCGCCCTTCAGGTCTTTCATGACGCCAGAGAAGTCGAGCCCGGCATGGCCGCGCGCGTCGAGGTCGCCATAGACTTTCTCCGCCATCTCGCCGAGCGTAATCTTCGCGCCCGCCGCCACGGCGGCCTCATGCGCGAGCTTCAGGTCTTTCAGCATCATGGCCACGGCAAAGCCCGGCTGGTAGTCGCGGTTCGCAGGCGAGGTCGGCACAGGGCCCGGCGCCGGGCAATAGGAGGTCATGCTCCAGCACTGGCCGGAAGAGACCGACGAGATATCGAAGAAGGTCTGCGCGTCGAGGCCCAGCTTTTCAGCCAGGTTGAACGCCTCGCACGTGCCGATCATGGAGATGCCGAGCAGCATGTTGTTGGCGATCTTCGCCGCCTGCCCGTTCCCGCTGCCGCCCGCGTGGAAGATGTTCTTGCCCATGGCATCGAGGATCGGCTTTGCCTTTGCGAAGGCTTCGTCCGGCCCGCCCGCCATGAAGGTCAGCGTGCCTGCGTCCGCCGCCGCCGTCCCGCCGGACACCGGCGCGTCGACCATCAGGAACCCGCCTGCCGCGGCCTGTTTCGCTGCCTCCCGCGCATCTTCCACCGCGATGGTGGAGCAGTCGATGAACAGCATGCCCGGCTTCGCATTCGCCGCGACGCCATCCTCCCCGAAATAGACCGACAGAACATGCTTGCCCGCGGGCAGCATGGTGACGACCACCTCCGCCGCTTTCACCGCCGCGTCCAGTGACAGCGCGGGCAGTGCGCCATGCGCCGCCGCGGCCTGTACCGCCGCTTCGTTCAGGTCGAAGGCATGCACCTCATGCCCGGCATTGCAGAGATTGGCACACATGCCCGAGCCCATGTTCCCGAGCCCGATGAATGCGATCTTGGCCATGACGGCCTCCCTTTGACTTTGTATTTATTTGTCTTTGAAGTCCGGCGCGCGCTTGTCGACGAACGCGCTCATGCCTTCCTTCTGGTCGGCGGTGCCGAACAGGCCCTGGAACAGGCGGCGTTCGAACTTCACGCCTTCCGTGGTCGGCAGCTCCAGCGCCCGGCCCACCATTTCCTTTGCCGCCATCAGCGACGGGATGGAGTAGCCGGCGATTTCCTTCGCCGCGCCCATGGCCGTTTCCATCAGCTTGTCGTGTTCCACAACGCGGGAGACGAGCCCGATCCGGTCAGCTTCGGCGGCGTCGATCATGCGGCCGGTCAGCACCATGTCCATGGCCTTGGCCTTGCCCACGGCTTTCGTCAGGCGGATGGAGCCGCCCATGCCCGGCGTCACGCCGAGCTTGATTTCCGGCTGGCCGAACTTCGCCTTCTCGGACGCGATGATCATGTCGCACATCATGGCGAGCTCACAGCCGCCGCCGAGGGCAAAGCCGTTCACCGCCGCGATCACCGGCTTGCGGCAGGCCGCGAACCGGTCCCACAGGCCGAAGAAATCGTCGACATACATGTCGGAGAAGCTCTGCGGCTGCATCTCCTTGATGTCAGCGCCCGCCGCAAAGGCCCGGCCTTCACCCGTCAGGACACTGACGGCAATATCCTTGTTGCGGTCGATCTCGCCGAAGACATGCGCCACTTCGCTCATGACTTCCTGGTTCAGCGCATTCAGGCTGTCCGGCCGGTTGATCGTGACCAGCGCGATGCGGTCGTTGTGTTCGAAAGTGATGGTGTCGAATGCCATTATGCTACTTTCCTAGTAATTCTTTCTGATAAGCCGACCAAACAGGCCACGGGTCAGAGAAGTCTAAATCCCGGCCCCGGGTCTCAGCAAACAGTTCCGCGTCTTTAGCCTCCATCTCGATACATGGCGCCCGATCCCGAATAGCCAACACCTCTTCTTCGGTCAGTAGCTCGCCTTTCTTCCTTAACTCATGTTCAAGTTGAAGAATCAGAAGTGGTATCGCAACGATAACTATACCTGCTTCGCGAGCCATGATTACCCCATCGTCGGAATGATGAACGCCTGATCGCCGATGTCGCCTTCCGGCCAGCGCTGGGTGACGGTCTTGATCTTCGTCCAGAACCGCACGCCTTCCGGGCCATGCTGGTTCGTATCGCCGAAGGCCGAGCGCTTCCAGCCCCCGAACGTGTGATAGGAGACCGGCACCGGGATCGGCACGTTCACGCCCACCATGCCGACATTCACCTGCGCCGCGAACTCACGCGCCGCGCGGCCGTTCGAGGTGAAGATCGCGCAGCCATTGCCATACTGGTGCTTGCTCGGCAGCGCCGCGGCCTCTTCCAGAGACTCCGCGCGCACCACCTGCAGCACCGGGCCAAAGATCTCTTCCTTGTAGGACTGCATGCCCGGCTTCACATTGTCGAACAGGCTCGGCCCGATGAAATAGCCGCCTTCGCTGCCCTGCAGGGTCAGGCCGCGGCCGTCGAGCTTGAGGTCCGCGCCCTCGTCCACACCCATCTGGATGTAGCTTTCCACTTTCGCCTTGTGCGCGGCGGAAACGACCGGGCCATAATGCGCGTCCGCGTCGGTCGACACGCCGACCTTCAGCGCCTTGGCGGCGTCCAGCATGCGCTCGACGAACTCGTCGCCCGTCTTCTTGCCCACGGTCACGGCCACCGGCAGCGCCATGCAGCGTTCGCCCGCCGAGCCATAGGCCGCGCCGACGATGTCCTTCACCGCCTGTTCCATGTTGCAGTCCGGCATGATGATGCCGTGGTTCTTCGCGCCGCCCATGGCCTGCACGCGCTTGCCGTGCGCCGTGCCGGTCGCGTAGACATATTGTGCGATGTCGGACGATCCGACAAAGCTGACGGCCTTGATGTCCGGATGCTTCAGGATGGCATCGACGGCCACCTTGTCACCGTTCACCACGTTCAGCACGCCAGCTGGAGCACCCGCTTCCAGCAGCAGCTCCGCCAGGCGCATCGGCACGGATGGGTCTTTCTCGGACGGCTTCAGGATGAAGGTGTTGCCGCAGGCGATCGCCACAGCGGCCATCCAGCACGGGATCATGGCAGGGAAGTTGAACGGCGTGATGCCGGCCACCACGCCCAGCGGCTGGCGCATGGAATAGACGTCGATGCCGGGGCCTGCGCCCTCGGTATATTCACCCTTCTGCAGGTGCGGGATGCCGCAGGCGAACTCGACCACGTCGATGCCGCGCTGCACGTCGCCCTTCGAGTCCGCGACCACTTTGCCATGCTCGGAGGAGAGCAGCTCGGCCAGCTCGTTGATGTTCGCCTCCAGCAGGCGCTTGAATTCGAACATGACACGGGCACGGCGCTGCGGGTTGGTCATCGACCAGGCCGGGAAGGCTTCGGAGGCGTTCGCCACCGCCGCGTCCAGCTCAGCCTCAGTCGCCAGCGCGACACGGGCCTGCACCTCGCCGGTGTTCGGATTGTAGATGTCGCCGAACCGGCCGGACGTGCCGGTCACGCCCTTGCCGCCAATAAAATGATGCACGTCGCGCATAGTGAACTCCTTGAACTTTGACGGGACCCTAAAGCGCGCGTAAATTCAGGTAAATGGACAATATCGCAGCCACCAGCTGCGTTTATGCAGGCAAATTTTCATGAACGAGCCAACATGAACTGGGACGATCTCCGCCTCCTCCTCGATGTCAGCCGGCATCCGCGCCTCGCCGATGTGGCCGCGCGCACGGGCCTCGACGCAACGACGATCAGCCGGCGCCTGCGCCGCCTCGAATCCGATCTCGGGCTCGAACTGTTCGAACGCACGCCGAAAGGGCACATCCTCACCCCCGCCGGGCAGGCCGTCGCCGACAAGGCCGAAGGACTGGAGCACTCGGCGTCCGAGATCGCCAGCCTCTCGGAATCCGAAGGCCCGCTCGCCGCAGGCCGTGTGCGCCTCGGCGTGCCGGAAGGTCTCGGAAGTCTCCTGATTGCGCCGGCCATCGCCCGATTTGCCGTCACCTCCCCGCATATCGGGCTCGATATCATCGCCCTGTCAGGCTTTGTCTCCGTGCCGAAGCGTGAGGCAGACATGTCCATCATGCTGACACGGCCTAAGGCCGGGCGGCTGAAAGTTCGGAAACTGTCGGACTATGTGCTGCACCTCTATGCCCATCCGGACTATCTCGCCCGCACGCGCCCGGTGACCGCCGTCTCAGACCTCGCCGAACATGACCTGATCGGCTATGTCGACGACCTGATCTATTCCTCGCAGCTACGCTATCATGAAGACATCGCGCCCGGCCTGACGCCGCGTTTCTGCAGCCCGTCCATCGTCGCCCAGTGGCAGATGGCGCGGGAAGGCGCCGGCATCGCCGTCCTGCCGCACTTTATCGCCGGGAACGATCCGCAGCTCGTGTCCGTGCTGTCGGAGGCCGTCTCCCTGCAGCGCAGTTTCTGGCTCGCCGTGCATGAAGACGTTCACGCCACCAGCCGCGTGCGGGCCGTGGGGGAGTTCCTGGACGAATTGTTCGCCAGCGCGTCCGGCCAGCTGACCGGAACCGTCTGAGCCCTCACCTCCACTAGGAGGAGGCACCGCTACGGGCGACAAGCGGCAGGAGGTGAGGGCCAGAAGGTCTTCCGGGAGGAAGCTAGAATACGGCCCGAACGCCGACGCGGATATTGCGCCCCGGTGCCGGCAACTTGTCCTTCAGCACGCTGGTCGAGTAGCGGATTTCCTCATCCGTCACATTGCGCGCGTCCACGAACAGCGTCGTGCCCTCGCGGCCATAGCCGAGTTCGGAGAGTTTCAGGTCTGCCCGCAGGTCGAGTTGGGTGTAACCGTCGGTCGGCAGTTCGGCGCCGCCCGTGTCGTTCTGATCGTCCGCCCACGTGACATGCGCGCCGGCTGACCAGAGGTTCCAGTCCGCCTTGGTACCGACATTCACCGTCAGCGGCGGCATGTAAGGCACATTGCCGCCATCATCCAGCTCACCGGAGACGACATCGATGCCGCCATCCAGCGTCCAGTCAGCATTCAGCAGGCCTGCCGGCATATAGGCTTCGCCATAGATCTCTGCGCCGGTGAAGGTCGCGTCCTGCTGCAGGAACTGGTAGACCGGCAGATCCTCGACCACCGTCTCGCCGTCCAGCGCGCCCGGCGCCAGATAGACGAAACCGTCGAACTCGGTGCGGTACAAATTGATGCCGAAGCTCGCCTGCTCGCTTTCCCAGCGCGCGGTCGCCTCCAGGTTCAGGCCTTTCTCTTTGTCGAGATTGATGTCGCCGACTTCATATTGCTCGGTGGCCAGGTGCAGGCCGTTGGCATAGAGCTCGCTCTCGTTCGGCGCACGTTCCGTGTGCGAGGCCTGCAGGCCCACGAACCAGCCATTGTCCCAGTGGTGGTGCGCGCCCAGGGAGGCGCTGAACAGGTCGAAATCCGTATCGCCGGAGATGTTGTCCCGCGTCACCTGCTCGATCCGGGCCCCGCCTTCCAGGCCGAAGCCATTGTCCCATTCCATGGTCTCATACAGGAAGGCCCCGATGTTTTCGGAATCGGTCTTCGTGATGAAGGCCTCGTCGCCGAACGCATCCAGCGTCTTGTCCGAATACTGAAGACCGAAGGCGCCTTTCACACGGCCCAGCTCATGGCTCGCTTCGACGCGGGCCTCAGTGCCATCGGTCTTGTAGACCGTGCCCGGCTCGCCCGGCGCTTCAAACTCGGTGTGCTCATAGTCGGCCTGAGACACCGTGCCTGTGATTTCCTTCAGGAAGCCATTGTCGAGCTTGATGCCGCCGCGCAGATCGTAGCGCGTCTGTTCCAGGTCGATGAACGGGTTTTCTTCTCCGTGCGCCTCGCCTTCGCCTTCATCGCCATCCTCGTCGCCATGTTCATGCGCAGCGCCCGGCAGGCCGTACTGTGCTTCCTGGCGCCGCACCGCAACACCCAGGAAGGCATTGTCGCCCACCCAGCTGAGGCCACCGGCATAGGTATTCGTATTGACGAAGGAGTTCTCCACCGTCCCGTCGGCATGTTCTTCCTCTTCGTGCGCCTCGCCTTCCTCGGCCTCTTCGGCCGCATGCTGGCGGGCGGATTCGGCCATGCCCGGAATGTCGTAATCATTGAAGTCGCGCTGCGATGCCGTCAGCGTCAGGACGAATGGCCCCTGTACGCCTTGGAAGCGGCCGGACAGTTCCGTGCCTTCGCTGACACTGTTATAAGCGCCCAGCAGGTCGACCGAGACCGGCTTCTCTGGCAGCGTCTCTGGCAGCAGGCCGTCAATCACGTTCACCACGCCGCCGATCGCCTGACCGCCATAGGCCAGCGCCGCCGGGCCGCGCAGGATCTCGATCTTCTCCGCATCGATGCCGTCAGCGGCTGCCTGGTGGTCGGGCGAGGCGGCAGAGACGTCGATCACGCCGATACCATTGGTCAGCACCTGCACCCGCTCAGCGCCAAGCCCCCGAAGCACTGGCCGGCTGGCGCCCTGCCCAAAGAAAGTGGTGGAGACGCCCGGCTGGCGGTCCAGCGTGTCGCCCAGCGTCGGCCCCAGCGTCTCGATAATGCCTTCGCGGCCAATCGCGGTCGCATTGCCGATCAGTTCGCCTTCCAGCCTGTCCGGCCCCGGCGCGGTCACGATGACCGACTGCTGGCGCAGGTCTTTTTCTTCAGGGGCGTCGGCATGTGCAAACCCGGCGAGGACCGCCGAGGAGGCAGCGAGGAGGAGGAGCTGTTTCATGATGGGAGGGGGATCCACTTGCTAAATGTAATATTATCGCATTACCTTATCGGCACGCGGCGTCAACCCGGGGACTAAGGAAAACCCCTGGGTTTCAGCAGTGCCGTATCTGGGCTAGGCGAAGTCCGTTATGGTCACGCCATCGTCATGGCCTGTCCTGACCACGCCACATCCAGCCAAAGCCGTGCCCAATCCCATGATGATCACCGTTTCCGCCATTCTCACGCCCGACCAGCTGCACAAAGTCACCAGCCTCGCCTCCGGCCTCAGCTGGCGCGACGGCGCCACCACCGCCGGGGCCGTCGCCCGCCAGGTGAAGCGCAATGAGCAGGCAGACCTGACCGGCGCCACCGGCACGGCGGTGAAGAAACTGCTGCAGGAAGCGGTCGAGGGTCATCCCGTGCTGCAGGCGGCCGCCCAGCCGCGCCGTTTCTCGCCCCTGATGATCAGCCGCGCCAGCAAGGGCGGCGGCTATGGCCGCCATGTCGACAATGCCTTCATGGGGAAGGGCGACCGGCGCCTGCGCACCGACCTCTCCTTCACCCTCTTCCTCAGCGATCCCTCCACCTATGAAGGCGGCGAACTGGCCGTCGAAACCGCGGCAGGCGAGCACCTCGTAAAACCCGACGCGGGCGACCTCGTCCTCTACCCCTCCACCACACTGCATGAAGTGCGCCCGGTTACCTCCGGCGAGCGGGTCGTCTGCGTTGGCTGGATCGAAAGCGCCATACGTGACGCCGCCGCCCGCGAGATCCTGTTCGATCTCGAAAACCTCCGTGCCACGCTCGGCCAGACCCACGACGCGCAATCACCGGAAATGCTGACCCTGGCCAAGACAATCTCGAACCTCCTTCGTCTCTGGGGCGATGCCTGAGGCAAGTCCGGTATAGTCATTTATGGTCCGGTATGATCATGGCTGGTCATGCATGGTCATAACGTAGACGGATGTAATCCTCCGCCGGTCATCCCAACACATGGCCGTGTCATCCCGGAATTTGCGCAGCAAATATCCGGGACCCAGCTCCTTTGCTTTTCATCCTTCGACTTCGCTCAGGATGAGTCTCTCTCTTGCTGCACCCTCTTAGCGCTCATGCTGAGCGAAGTCGAAGCACGGGCGCGGGCTGGAACAAGGTCCCGGATAAGCGCTGTGCGCTTTCCGGGATGACACGTGGCGGGGGCTTATCCACCAGCTGACACAGCCCATCCTGCCGCAATCATTGCCGGAAAAACAAACTTACCCAACACCTCCGTGTCCGGATGTATATTGCACGTCATGTCACTCTTTCATCCACCCCACTGGTTCCCCCCGCAGCTTGCCTTCCTCTGGCCCCTTATCTGGGTCCAGGTGCTGATGCTGCGCGCGCAGATCCGGGCTGCTTATGGACGCGGCGTGGTCTATCGCTGGAGCGTGACGGACAATCTCCGCGTCTATCTCGTCAGCATCGAATGGATGCCGGGGCAGAAGACTGAACGTGCGTGGCTGAAGCCTTCCGAACATTTCAATGACCGGCTCGCGGCCGCCTGCGACGGGCGGGCGGCTATGCCCGCCTACGGCACCAATCCCACACTCTCCGCTCACCCCGGCGCAGGCCGGGGTCCAGTGCCACGACGTGCGGTGCTTGCCGTTCTGGATCCCGGCCTGCGCCGGGATGAGCGGGGAATGGAAAACCTTCCCCTGCCAGACACCTGAACCCGCCCCTGACCACAACACCAAACCCCACACCAAGCGCCTTCACGGGCGCCGCACGTGCTGGGCGCAACGGCATGGCTGGACAAGTCCGCCGCAGCGCCCGACATTCGCGTCATGATTACAGGACCGACTTCTCACTCGTTCATGTCGCAGCGCCTGCGGCTTCATTATGTCGACTGGGGCAATGAAGGCGCCCCGACGCTGATCCTGCTGCATGGCGGGCGCGATCATTGCCGCAACTGGGACTGGGTTGCCCAGGAATTGCGGGACGACTGGCACATCATCGCGCCCGATTTGCGCGGCCATGGCGACAGCGCCTGGTCGTCGGACGGGGAGTACAGCCCGCGCGCAAACGTCTATGATCTGGCCCAGCTGATCCACCAGCTGAATGTCGGCCCGGTCCACATCGTCGCCCATTCCTATGGCGGCAACATCTCGCTGCGCTATGCCGGGATCTATCCGGAGATGGTGAACAAGCTGGTCGCCATAGAAGGGCTGGGGCCGTCGCCGAAACTGCTGGCCGAGCGGTTCGCCGAGGCGCCGGACAAGCGGATGCGGGACTGGATCGAGGGCAAGCGCGCCGCCGCCGGCCGGGTGCCCCGCAAATACGCCTCGCTGGAAGACGCCTACAAACGCATGAAGGACGAGAATTCCTATCTCAGCAGCGAACAGGCCCGCCACCTCACCATCCACGGCATCAGCCAGAATGAGGACGGCACCTATTCCTGGAAGTTCGATAATTATTTCCGCGTCATGACGCCGTATGACATGCCGCAGGAGGAGCTGGAGAAACTCTGGGCGAACATCACCTGCCCGACCCTGCTGGCCTATGGCGAAAAAAGCTGGGCCTCGAACCCGGCGGAAGACGGGCGCGTGAAGCATTTCCAGAACGCGACCGTGAAGCTCTACAAGGATGCCGGCCACTGGCTGCACCATGACAAGCTGGACGAGTTCGTCGCCGACCTGAAAGCGTTCCTCTAGGCCCTGACCATGGGTCACGACTGGTGCACGCGCCCCGCCCGGGCCAGACTGGCGTAAAACATAACAGGAGGACACCCATGGCAGATCCGCTCTTCAGTCTGGAAGGCAAAGTCGCCCTCGTCACCGGCGGCAGCCGCGGTCTCGGCTATCAAATGGTGAAAGCTTTCGCCGAGCGCGGCGCCGACGTGATCATCGCCAGCCGCAAGGTCGAGGCGTGTGAAGAAGTCGCCGAAGAAGTCCGCGCCATGGGCCGCAAGGCGATCGCCGTCGGCGCGCATTGCGGCAAGTGGGACGACATCGACCGACTGATCGACATTGCCTATGAGGAATTCGGCCGCGTCGACATCCTCGTCAACAATGCCGGCATGGGCCCGATGGTGCCCAGCCACGAAGTGCCGGAAAACCTGTTCGACAGCGTCGTGAACCTGAACTTCAAAGGCCCGTACCGCCTCGCCGCCATCATTGGCGACCGCATGAAGAAGGATGGCGGCGGTTCTATCATCAACATCTCCTCCATCGCCTCGCTGGTGCCGATGCCGCGCGTTGTGTCCTATGCCGGGGCGAAGGCCGCGCTGAACGCGATGACGACATCATTCGCCCGGGAATACGGCCCGGAAGTGCGCGTGAACGCCATCGCCGCCGGGCCCTTCCTGACCGACATCTCCAAGGCCTGGACGGAAGAGGCGCGGGAAAAATCCGACAACGCCCTCGGCCGCCCCGGCAAGCCGGAAGAGATCGTGACCGCAGCGCTCTATCTCGCCTCGGATCATTCCAGCTTCACGACCGGGTCGATCATCCGCGTCGACGGAGGCGCGTGATGTCCTCCGAACATTTGCTGGACCCGGAGCTGAAGGATTTCTTCCTGTCCATGCCGCCGCTGCCCCTGACCCGGGAGGCAATGCCCGCCATCCGCGAGGCGCGCGAGAAGATCGCGATGGAGCAGATGCCGCCGCTGCCGCCGGAAGTCTCCATCGTGCAGGAAATGGCACCGGGACGGGACGGTGCGCCGGATGTGCGGATGAAGATCTACCGCACGCCGTCTGACCGGAAAGACCGACCCGCCATTCTGCACCTGCATGGCGGCGGCTATGTGCTGGGCAGTCCGGAAGCGAACGCGCCGCAGCATTGCGCCTGGGCAAAGGGGATGGACGCGGTCGTCGTCGCGCCCGCCTATCGCCTCGCGCCGGAAACCGCCTATCCCGGCAATGTCGAGGATGCCTATGCCGCGCTCGCCTGGCTTTACAAAAATGCCGATCAGTTGGGGGTCGATACATCGAAGATCGCCGTGGCAGGGGAGAGCGCCGGCGGCGGCCTTGCCGCTGCGCTGGCGCTGCTTGTCCGTGACCGGAAGGAGTACAGCTTCTGCTTCCAGTATCTGATCTTCCCGATGCTGGATGACCGGACCACGATCCGCGCCGACCTCTCGCCCATGTATGGCGAATTTGTCTGGGACCGGGCGAAGAACTATTTCGGCTGGTCGGCTCTGCTGGGCGAAGCGCCCGGCGGTCATGACGTTTCGCCCTATGCCGCCGCAGCGCGCGCCGATGACCTGTCTGGCCTGCCGCCGGCCTTCATCTCGACCGGCGCGTTGGATCTCTTCACCGAAGAGGATCTCGACTATGCCCGCCGCCTCATGGCTGCCGGCGTACCGGTGGAACTGCATGTCTATCCGGGCGCGCCGCATGGCTTCATGTGGGTGCCGACCGCGCGGGTCACCCGGCAATTCATGCGCGATGCCCGGGACGCGCTGGCGCGGGGAATCGGCGCAGACTAGAGCCCGGCCGCGCGGGCTTCGTCCGCAGTGATTGCATAGACAAGGCTCGGCGGCGCCCCCGGCACGTCGTCCAAAGTCTCGGTCTGGCGCATGTGCAACTGCTCAAGGATCCGGACGGCGGGCACATTGTCCGGCCGGACCAGGGCGTGCACCGCATCTGCCCGCAACTCCTTGAACGCCACCCCGAAACAGGCAAGGCCAAGTTCGTGACCATAGCCCATGCCCCAGGTATCCATGGCGAAGCGGAACCGGAAGGTCAGGCGCTCCTTGCCATTGATCTGCCGGTAAGCCAGCCCGCCAAAGCCGATCACATGGCCCGGGGTCTCGGCCGTGGAAATCGCCCAGTTCCCGAAGCCATGCTTCCACCAATGGTCCTTCATCGCCCGCAGCATCCGCCGGCTGGCATCTATGTCGGCCAGCGGCCCGGACGGCGCATAGGCGGACACGTTCGGGTCGCCATAGATATCGAAGTGGCGCCCGGCGTCGTCCATGGTTGGCTCCCTCAGCACAAGAGGGCCAAAGTTTTCAACCTGACTCATGGGCGATCTGTTGCCCCTTTCCCGGAAAGCTCGGGAACAGTCCTGATGCCCGCAAAGGACGCTGTCAATTTCAACTGAAAGGAAAACTGTGAATCGTTCGCAACTAACGTGACGTCAGTCCTTCTTCAGCCCAAGCTCCGAAAGCACATCATCGGTGTGCTCTCCGATCGTCGGCGCCGGCGTGATCTCGCGCTTCGGCTGACCAACGAACTGGACCGGCGGTTGCGTTTCCCAATAGCCGCCCTCGGTCGGGTGCTCACGGTGCTGGAAGAAGTTGACCGCCTTGAGGTGCGGATCGTCCTGAAGGTCCGGAAAGTCGTTCGCCCGGGCGGCCGGAATGTCGGCTTCGGCCAGGAGTTTCAGCCAGTGCTCGGTGGTGTGATTGACGAAATAGTGCTGCACGCGCTCCATCATGTAATCCATGTTGAAGAAGCGTCCGCGCCGGTCGGCGATCCGTTCGTCTTTCAGCTCTTCCGGCGCGCCCATCACCTCGAACAGCTTCACCCAGCGCTGGTCCACATAAGGCGCGATGACGATATAGCCGTTCGCTGTCTGCAGGGGCTGGCGGCAGGGGTCGACCTGACGCTGGTAGCAGAAGGGGCCAACCGGCGGATCGAAGGCCGCTTCGTAGAAATGCTCTTCCAGCAGGAAGTGCGTGATGCATTCGAACATCGGCACTTCCACATGAACCGCCTCGCCCGTCCGGTCGCGCTGGCGCAGCGCGGCGAGGGTCGCATAGACCGCGTGCAGGCCGGAAACCTTGTCGGCAAAGGCGGTGGGAATGAAACGCGGGCGCGGATTACCATCCACTTTCGGCAACAGGCTGGTCGCCGCCGACAGGCCCTGGATCAGATCATCATAAGCCGGCCGGCCTGCATAAGGCCCCTCGGATCCAAAGCCGAGACAGTGGACATAAACGATGTCCGGCTTGATCGCCTTCACTTCCTCGAAGGTCAGCCCCAGACGGGCCACGGCATCCGGGCGGATATTGTGGATAAACACATCGCTGCGCTGGATCAGGCGCCGGATGGCTTCCTGGCCCTCATCGGATTTCATGTCCCAGACGACCGACCGCTTTCCGCGATTGATCGTCATGTGGCAGGGGCCCATGTGCCGGTTCTTCGCGTACTTGCCCACATTGCGGAAGTCGTCGCCGCTCGCCGGCTCCACCTTCACGACATCGGCGCCCATGTCAGCCAGGGTCTGTGTGCAGTATGGCCCGAAGATCACCGTGGTCATGTCAGCAATACGAATGTCGGACAGCACATTGGTTCCCGGCATGGGCATCTCCCTGTTTTTCGGTATTCAATGGGCCAGCCCCGACAGCCTTGGCAAGGCCTGCCGCGTGGGGATTTCCTAGGGGAAACAGCTCAGGTGAGCAGTCCGACCGGGACGTCCAGCGCGTCGGACAGGCGTTTGGCGGTCTTCAGCCCATAGGGCATGCCGCGCTCGATTGCGGAGATGTGATTGGCGCGGATGCCGCTCCGCTCGCCAAGTTCCTTCTGGGTCAGGAGCCGGTATTGCCGCACCGCGCGGACCGGGTGTTCGCCCTGCTCGATCTGGTCAAGGACATCTGCGGGCACATTGGCCGGATCGCTGGCGCTGACTTCCCGGGCCAGACGGTCCAGGGTTTTCTCCAGGGACGCCACTTTCGCCTCAAGGTCCAGGACCTTGATCTCAAGGGAATACACAAGCTGAGGATCGCCAGACATATCGGAACGCCCCGTACCTTGGGCCCCTGAATATGTCTGTTCGTGAACGGTTTTTTGTCCGAGCGATTAATCTTATGTGACAGTCAGGAGGCCCGCATAAGGTCTGCCAGGTCCTGCTCATCGGCTACTGCCATGCGCAACTGGCTGGCCATCCAGTCGAGGGACTTGTTCACCCGCTCCACCGCATTGCGTTCCTCGCTGAGCACGCTTTCCTCGCCGCGCGGCAGCCAGAAATAGGGGTTGGCTTCCCAGAGGACGACACTGCCATCGGGGCGGATGCTGTAATCGACCGCGGCAAAATCCAGCCCGAGTGCCCGGACGCCGTGCGCCAGGGTTCTGGCATAGAGCGGATCGGCCTCGAAATAGACCTTGTCCTCGCAGATCATGTCATCGAACAGCTTGCGATTGTAGCCGAACCGGTGCCCCAGGCGCCGGCGCGGACGGGCTTCGCGTTTCAGGAGGCAATTGGACAAGCCGACCACCGGACCAGAAGCAAAGAACAGGTGACTCCGCATCACGGCATCGCCGAATACGAAGGCCCGGGCCTTGTGATGGTAGCGCCGGAACAGGCTGGATGGCTCCACCCCCGCGGTGCGGTATTCGCCCCGGATGTCGAACTTCTGGATTACCGCAACAGGAAACTCACACGTCTCCATGGCCCGGCGCACATCCTCTTCATTGCGGACGATCAGCACATCGCGCTGCGCATGCTCGACATCCGACCGGACGATACAGATACCGCCGAGGTCTTTGCAGACCTGAGCGAGGTTTTCCGGCTCGTTCACAATCCGCGCACGGGCGGACGGGACACGTTCCTTGTGCCAGATCGCCGACTGGCGGGTCTTGGTCGTATTGCTCAGCGCTTCGGGGCTGTTGAGGATACGGATATTGGCAGACCGTGCCGCCGCCGCGATCTCCATCGCTTCCATGAAGCAGGCCGGATACTTCTCCCGCAGCGGGTCGCCCAGCCAGAACAGAACGAGCGCGACATTGCTGAGATCGGCAGCGCCGGAACCTGTTTCATGCACACGGAACCGCGCCGCAAAGGCAGGGTCCGTCGCCTGAAGCCGCTCCATGAACACATTTCCGGTTGGCACGCCGCGGCCGCGCCCCGGACCATGAACCACGATAAGAATGTCGCCCTGAGTACCCATGAAGCCGCTGTGCCTACCTGTGCCAAATCGCTCCGGAATCAATTTCCGGTCACTTTCCGGTGAGGTCAGTCGCAACTTTCTTGCCAGTTGAGTGTACCATCCGGGAAGGTGGGATCTCCTGTACCTTCAACAGGATACGTAATTGTACCAGGGTCCTCGGCGCATGCTTAACCGCCCTTAACCGAATCGGCGGCACAGTCGGACCATCCCCACCGGAAGGAGGCTGGTATGTCCATCAAATGGGTTCGGCGCCGTGCACATGTCCGGCGGCTTTCATCGGGCGACAGCGTGCAGGTCGCCCCCAGCTGGGTGCCCGTCGAAGACAAGGGCGGAGATGCGAAGGGCGCTTCGTTCCATTCCGCCTGCCCGGTCTGCGATGCGCCGATCCTCAGCCTGCGCATGCCGAATGGCGGCTGGGTTCATTTCGAACGCGGCATTGGCCTGTCCCGACTGAAGCACCCCTGTTTCTATATCGGCGAAGACATCGCCAATGTCCGGGACGAAGCGACCGGCGACCTGTTCGGCGACGCCTGAAAAGGAAATCGCGCAGGCGACGGGCGCCTGCGCGATCCTTGCTGCCCCGCAGGAAGGGGGTCGGTAGGGCAGCAGTCTGGTCAGGCCTTCACATCTGTGAGGCGCAGATAGGGGCGCAGCGTTTCCCAGCCTTGCGGGAACAGGGCCTTGGCTTCCTCATCCTTGATCGACGGCGGAATAATCACCTTCTTGCCGGGCACCCAGTCAGCCGGTGTCGCAATCTTGTTTGCGTCGCTGGTCTGGAGGGCATCGATGACCCGCAGGATCTCGTCGAAGTTCCGACCGACTGACATCGGGTAAGTCATCGTCAGGCGGATCTTCTTGTTCGGGTCGATGATGAAGACGGAGCGCACGGCCTGCGTATCGCTCTGCTCCGGATGGATCATGTCATAGGTCTGCGCGATCTTCAGGTCCTTGTCGGCGACGATCGGGAATTGCAGGTCCGTGTTCTGGGTGTCGTTGACGTCGTCGATCCACTTGACGTGCTCTTCCACCGTGTCCGTGGACAGGCCGAGCGGCTTCACGTTCCGCGCTGCGAACTGATCCGCCAGCTGAGCGGTTCGCCCCATCTCTGTGGTGCAGACCGGCGTGAAGTCGGCCGGGTGGGAGAAGAAAAAGACCCAGCTGTCACCCGCCCAGTCATGGAAAGAAATCTCTCCCTTCTGGGTGGCAACGGTAAAGTCAGGGGCGGTGTCTCCGATACGCAATGACATGGAAATGTATCCTTGAATTGAATTGTTGGTCCTGTGTACGGGTTTGGCCCTTCTGAATTTCGGGCCGCATCCTGAGCTTTATGTGCTATTTTATATACTACTTTTCCAACTCATTCTACCGATGTTTGCCATAGAATGGATTTATGGGAGCGGCGACCTTGGGACGGCTCCCCGAACGCAGCCAAAACCCCTGATAAATATGTATATTTCAAGTAATCACCGGACCGATTGCCCACCTTTTCTCTTCGCCCCGTAGAGTTACGGATTGACATGGCGTGTCCGCTCGGCCGTAATAGTGGCAATAGTTTTGACACTTTTATATGGCATAGACGACCGAAGCAGCGGAACTGCCGGGAGGAAACTGGGAACGTGCGACTGACGGCCTATACAAATTACGCGCTCAGAACGCTGATGTATTGCGCGCTTCACCCGAACCAGCTTGTGCGCATTCAGGATGTTGCCGAAGCGCACGGCATTTCCAAGGCGCACCTGCTGAAAGGCGCACGCCAGCTCGGCCAGCTTGGCTATCTTGAGAATGTCCGCGGCCGCACCGGCGGTGTGCGCCTCGGCCGCCCGCCGGAGCGGATCATCATCGGTGAAGTCGTGCGCCATACCGAAGGCGACTTGGAACTCGTCGAATGCTTCAATCCGACCACGAACACATGTCCGCTGATCGGTGTCTGCAAGTTCGGCACACTGTTCCGAACCGGGTTGCGGGCCTTCTTCGCAGAACTGGACAAGGTGACCCTTGCCGACATGATCACAAACGGACCCGTCCTGATGGAACGGCTGGAGACAAACCGCGAAGCGCTCGAATCCGGCTGCTAGTCGGCGGTTTCGGCTTTCACTTCCACCGCCTTGAAGCTGCCATGGCAGGCAACGCATTTCCCCATGGCGTTGCTGACGCCCAGCTGGATCTCATCCATCTCCGCCGTCATGGCCATATCCGAAATGTCGCTGAAGTCCTGGCGCAGTGACCGGCCGAGCACGCGGAAGCCTTCCGGGCTCTTCAGTTGCACAGCCTGCCCCTGACCATTCCCACGCCGCAAGGCACCCGCCGCATCGCGGATGGTTTCCCGGTCTTCGTCTGCGATGGCTCCATTGATCGTCTGCAGCCCCTGCAGGAAACCAAGCATTTCAGCACTGAGATGCATCCGGTCTTCCGCCGTATAATAGATCGCAATCCGGCCATCGGCCGTCCGTTCCGGACGGGCCGTTTCGGCCGCCAGTTCATCGAGCTCTTCATGCGTGGACATAAATCGCATCAGACCGACGCCCATGATCAGTCCGAAAAAGATCCAGCCAAAGATACCCAGCGTCTTGTTCATGTCTCTTTCGCTCCCTTCAGAAGCTCAGAACTGTCGCGCCTTTAGCCGTGAAGACAGACGCAATATCCGGCGGCGTGGCCACGCCTATCCCGTCTTCCAGGGCCTCTGCGCCGAAGGGGCGATTGGGGAGGTAGATGGCACACACGTCGACCTTCACGCCTTCAGCCTTCAGGGACCGCAACAGGCCAGCCGGGCTGGCGCCCTTCGGCTGAAGCGGTGCCATGGCTTCCGGCGGCGGCGACTTCAGGGCGAGATCGCCCGCAGCACTGCAAAGCAGGATCTGCGGTATCACGCCTTTCGCCATCGCCGCCTTGGTCAAAACCAGCGCCATGAGTTGCGTCTCTGCATCGCCGCTGGTCAGGACGGTCAGCATCGGACGGTCAACGTCCTCAGCTGCCGCAGCCGGCGGCGTGTCGGCAACCGCCGCGCACGCCTGCAGCATCAACGCTGCCCCGGCAACCAGCGACCTGCCCATCAGTCGATCTCCAGATCGTTCTCACCCGCTTCACCCATGGACACTTCGTTCCACATGGCATTGAGGATGCCGAAGGTCAGCGCGAGGCCGAGGCCGAGAATCCAGGCAAAATACCACATATGCTTATCCTTCTACTTAGTAGGTGCCGGGGGCGGTTGCTTCTTCCGTGGTCAGACGACCCCAGAGGACTTTATACACCCAGGCTGTATAGGCCAGAATGATTGGGACGAAGATCACCGTCACGATCAGCATGATAAACAGGGTGAGGTGGCTCGACGAGCTGTCCCATACTGTCAGGCTGGCATCGGGATTGAGCGAGCTGGGCAGGATGAAGGGGAACATCGAAGTCCCCACCGATGCAACAATACCGGTTGCCGCGAGGCCCGACCCGATCAGTGACAGGGACGACTTGTTTTTCAGGCCAACAAAGGCGAGGGCCGAACCGATGAAACCAAGCGCCGGCGCGAGGATCATCCACGGATACTTGCCGTAATTGGTGAGCCAGGCGCCTGCCTCGACCACCACCTCCTTGCGAAGCGGATTGGCAACGGTGTTCGGGTCCATATCCGTCACGATACGATAGCCCATTCCGGTCATGGCCAGCCAGACGCCAGTCGCCGCGTAGAACACGATCACCAGCAGGGCCGCAATCTGGCCGAACTTCGCCGCCCGGTTCAGCACAGGGCCATGCTCGATCTTGACGACGAGCCAGGAAGCCCCGTGCACAACCAGCATTGCCACCGAAGCGAGGCCGCATAGCAGGGCAAACGGATTCAGCAGTCCCAGCAGGCCGCCCGTATAAGCCGGCCGCAGCGTGCGGTCGATATCGAACGGGACCCCCTGCAGTACATTTCCGAGTGCCACGCCGAAGATCAGGGCGGGAACGAAGCCACCCACGAACAGCGCCCAGTCCCAGGAGCTGCGCCAGGCAGCGCTTTCCCGTTTTGACCGGTACTTGAAACCCACGGGTCTCAGGATCAGCGCGGCCAGCACCACGAACATGGCGAGATAGAAGCCGGAGAAACTGACCGCATACACAGCGGGCCAGGCCGCGAACAAGGCGCCGCCAGCCGTGATCAGCCACACCTGGTGGCCTTCCCACATCGGGCCAATTGAGTTGATGACGAGACGCCGCTCCTTGTCGTTCTTTGCCACGAAGGGCAGCAGCGACGCGACACCAAGGTCATATCCGTCCGTCAGGGCGTAACCGATAAGCAGCACGCCGACGAGGCCCCACCAGAGGACTTTCAGCGTTGCATAGTCGAGAGGAAGTTCCATTGTCATGTCCTCCTATTTGTCGAACTGGATGGTGCGCGGACGGGCCGGCACGGTTTGATCGGGAGTATCGGCCACGCCGCCTCCAATGCCTTTCGGCAGGATGCGGGCACCGGGGCCGAGCTTCACAGCACGGATCATCAGGGTGATCTCAATTACAGCGAGCGTGCCATAGAGCAGCGTGAAGCCCACCATCGTCATGATCACCTGTGTCGCCGAAAGGCTGGAGACGCCCATGAAGGTTGGCAGCACACCGTCGATAACCCAGGGCTGGCGTCCGACTTCGGCAAGGACCCAGCCAAGCTCTGCCGCAATCCAGGGCAGCGGGATGGCGAACAATGACACATACAGGAACCAGCGCGGCACATTCCGCTTCAGGCTCACAAAGTAGAAGGCGACAGCGAACATCGCGATGAACAGGAAGCCGAGCCCGGCCATGATGCGGAACGAGAAGAATGTCATCATCACATTCGGAACGGTGTCCATGGCAGCTTTCTCGATCGTCGCGCGATCGGCGGTTGCCGGATCATCGACATACCGTTTCAGGAGCATGGCATAGCCAAGATCCTGTTTGGTCTGTTCGAATTGCTCACGCGCCTCGACATCGTTCGGGTTCTTGTTCAGCGCATCCACGGCTGTGTAGGCGCGGATCCCGTTTTCGATCCTGTCTTCCGCCACTGCGACCAGCGGCAATATACCTTCGACTTCACCATCCAGAGACCGCGTGGCGATCAGGCCCAGTACGTACGGGACATGGATGGCATATTCGGTCTTGTGTTCAGCCTGGTTCGGGATGCCGATAACGGTCAGGCCTGCTGGCGCGGGCTCTGTTTCCCACATGGCTTCCAGCGCTGCGAGTTTCATTTTCTGGTTATCCGTCAGCGCATAGCCGCTTTCGTCACCGAGGACGACAACCGACAGCGACGCGAGGAGACCGAAGCTGGCCGCAACGGCCATCGACCGTTTGGCGAGACCAAGGTGCCGGTTCTTCAGAACGTACCAGGCAGAAATGCCAAGCACGAAAACCGATGCTGTCACATAACCGGCACTGACCGTGTGGACGAATTTGGCCTGTGCAACCGGGTTGAACAGCACTTGCATGAAGTTGGTGACTTCCATCCGCATCGTGTCCGGATTGAACTCAGACCCGACCGGGTTCTGCATCCAACCATTGGCGATGAGGATCCACAGGGCGGAGATGTTCGAGCCCAGCGCCACAAGGAAGGTCACCATCCAGTGCGCTGGACGGGACAGCTTGTCCCAGCCGAAGAACATCAGGCCGACGAGCGTCGCTTCAAGGAAGAACGCCATCAGGCCTTCAATCGCTAGCGGCGCACCGAAAATGTCGCCCACATAGTGAGAATAATAGGACCAGTTCATCCCGAACTGGAATTCCATCGTGATACCGGTGGCAACACCCAGAACGAAGTTGATTCCGAACAGGTTGCCCCAGAACTTGGTGGTGCGTCGCCACACCTCCTTGCCGGTCATCACATAAGCGCCTTCCATGACCACCAGCAGCATGGAAAGCCCAAGCGTCAGTGGCACGAAAAGAAAATGGTACATGGCTGTCAGCGCAAATTGCCAGCGCGACAGGTCAGCGACTAATAGTTCAGGCATGGTAATCTCCTGACCACATGATTTTGCGGTCTCTCGTATTCATGTCGGCACATTTATGCTGAGCACTCTTAACAAACGATAGCGCAAAAAGTCGCATGCAATATAACACTTATAAGACCTAACTGTGCGATATGCCGGAAACCACTGATATTTCTGACAAAATTCGTTCCCGAACCGCCCTTAAGCGGTGGACAGCGCCTTCACATCGCGCCGTCAATCTGGGCTTGTTATGCCAGCTGGCAGCCATGGCCGGCTGGATCGCGATCGCCTGGGGAATCGGACACGGTGTCAGCGCCATGGCCGAAGGCCGCCCGCCGGGCATAGGCCTGCCGGTCGCCGCAATCGGGGTTCTGGTCAGAGGCCTCGCCGCGTGGGCTGGGGACATCCTGCTCGCGCGCGCCGGGCAAACCATGGTTAACACGGCGCGGGCCGACCTGTTTGAAACCCTGTCTGGCGCCGGCGCCGGATGGCTGGGCGGCGCCGATACAGGCACCCGCACGGCGCAGATCATCGACCGGACTGCAAAGCTCGAAGGCTATACCGCAAGGTGGCTGCCGGGCATGCGGCTGGCCGTGGCCGGGCCAGTGCTGATCCTGATCGCCGTTGCCACACAGACATGGCTGTCCGCCGTCCTGCTTTTGGTGTCGGTCATGGTGCTGCCGCTGTTCATCTGGCTGACAGCCAGCGAGACCGCCGCCCGTGCCAAGGCGCAACAGGCCGCGCTCGACAGCCTGTCCGGCGCATTCCAGTCCCGCGCCGCTCAATCCGGACTGATCCGGGCCTTTCGGGGTATCCGCCGGGAGACCACCGCGCTGGAGGCCGCCTCCATTCAGCTGCGGGACCGGACCATGGCCATCCTTCGGGTGGCATTTCTCTCCACGGCTGTGCTTGAGTTTTTTGCTTCGGTGTCGATTGCCCTCGTTGCCGTCTATATCGGCTTCAAGCTGCTTGGCGTGTTTCCCTTCGGCACCGGCGAGACGCTGACTCTGGCAGAAGGGCTGACCGCTCTGATCCTTGCACCGGAATTCTTCAGCCCGATCCGCAAGCTCTCAAGCCTGCACCACGACCGCGCCGATGCGGCCGCCGCAGCCGGCATGCTCTCTACCTGGCTGGATCGCGACGACGCCACTCCGGTGAAAAAGCTTCCGCCGCTGCCGTCAGCGCCTGCGATTGTGTTTGAAGATGTGTCGCTTGGCTGGAGCAACGGATCCCCCGTAGTCTCCGCTCTCACCTTTGAAGCCTGCCCGGGCAAGGTAACCGCCCTCAGCGGGCCATCCGGCTCAGGCAAATCAACCGTCCTGCAGGCGCTGATCGGGCGCGCGCGATTGGTCAGCGGCTCGGTCCGGGCCGGGTCAGACACTCTTAACCCCGGAGACAGCCTCGCAGAGTCCATCGCCTATATCGGCCAGACCCCCTGGCTGATGGAAGGAACGATCCGCGAGAACATCGCCATCGCGCGGCCAGGGGCGACCGATGACGACATCGCCGATGCCGCGCATAAGGCAGGCATTCTCGACTTTGCGGATGCCAGCCGGGGCGGTCTTGATCAGAAGCTCGCACGTTTCGGCGCTGGCCTGTCCGGCGGGCAACGACAACGTATTGCGCTCGCCAGGGCCTTGCTCCGCAACGCACCGATCCTGCTGATGGACGAACCCACGGCACACCTCGATCCCGATGCGGAAGCTGACTTCCTGCAGAAACTGAAGACGCTGGCGACATCCCGCACCGTTCTTGTTGCCACCCACTCAGATGCGCTGATCGGGGCGTGCGATACAGTTGTCCGATTGGCGCCTCAAAGCGTACCGGAGGTGAGCGAATGCTGAAGCTCTGGCATCTTCTTGGCCGTCCGGCGAAGCGCCGTTTCGCCCTTGCCCTGCTGCTCTCGGCCCTAGCCGGCGCCTCCAGCATCATCCTGCTGGGGCTCTCCGGCTGGTTTCTCACCGCCGCCGCCATCGCCGGATCGGCAGGCGCGGGCTATGTCTTCAATCACCTTTATCCAAGCGCCGGCGTCCGCGCCGCAGCCTTCTCACGTGTGCTGACGAAATACGGGGAACAGCTGATCGGTCACGACGCGACGCTCAGCCTGTCTGCCCGGCTCCGCCCCCGCCTCTTCGCCGCCAGCGCCGCTACACAGCGCGGCTTTACATCCATGCCGGCCAATGAACTCAGCACGCTAATCGATGATGTCGATGCAGCAGAAGCCGGATTCCTGCGGGTCTACAGCCCAGCCGCCGCCGTTGTCGCGGGCGTACTCGTCGCGCTCTGCTTTGTGTTCGCGAGTGACTGGATCAGCGGCCTGCTCGCCCTTGGGGCATTTCTCTGCACTGGCTGGGCCTTCCCAGCCGCCGCCGTGAGGCGCTCGCACCAGGCGGCTGAATCTCATGCCCGGCAGGCGGAACTCGCACGGGAGCAGACGTCCCGCCTCATCGAAAACGCAATGGAGCTGGACATTCTTGGGGCCATCGGCCGCGAAGCGGCAACGGCTCAGGAACAGCTGGAACAACAAGTCGCCTCACGCGATGCGATTGAGGCCCCTTACCGCAATCTCGGCACGCTGACAGCAACGATTGGGCTGGCCCTCGCCCTGCTCGTCCTGTGGCGGGCGGGAGAGGCACAGTCCGGCATCGCGATGGCGACCGGCGCGGCGCTGGCCCTGATGGCAGCATTTGAATCGACCGGCGCCATGCTGAAAGTTTTCGATGCGCGTGCGCGGTCCGGTGTTGCGGCTGAGCGGCTCGCCGCGCGCCTGTATCCGGAGGAAGCCAGCTGGGACCCGCCGCTGGAATCGGCGGAAGCTCTGAGCAGTCTCTTTCCCGTCACGGCAGAAGGTCTGATGGCTCAGGCGGCGCCAACTGCGCCCGTGGTTGGACCTCTGCGCTTCTCAATAGAGCCAGGCACCTTGCTGCAACTGATCGGTCCCTCCGGCAGCGGCAAGACGACTGTCGCTGAAGCGCTGATGCGCCTGCATCCGGTGTCTCCCGGCATGCTCCGCTATGGACAGTCGCCAGCAGAAGCTGTGCGCATTGCCAGCGTCCTGACGCACATAGCGATCAGCCCGCAATTCCCGGCTTTCCTGCCAGGGACACTGGCCGACCAGATGCGCCTCGCCGCACCGGAAGCGACGGATGACCAGATCTGGGGCGCACTGCAGACGGCCTGCGCGGAGGAATTCGTTTCGGCAAAGCCGGAAAGACTGGAAATCCTGTTCGGGGAAAACGACCTGCCGTTTTCCGGCGGTGAATTGCGCCGCATCGGCCTTGCCCGTGCTTTACTTGCAAAGCCGGAAATCCTCATCCTGGATGAACCCTTTGCCGGCTTGGAAGCCGAGCTCGCCACCCGGCTCGCAGGCAACCTCACGCGCTGGGCAACAGAGGCGCCTCGCGCCCTGGTCGTTCTGGCCCACAAACCTCTCGACATGGCATCCGACGGCTTGCAGCAGGACGTAGTCCGCATCGGCGGCGAACCGGCCTAGCCTGTTCAGGGACGGGCAGCGCGTTTCATCCGGACAAGGCGGCGGATCGCCAGTGAAATACCGGTGTAGACCAGAATGATGGCGGCAATCGAAGCCAGCCCCGCAAGGGTCTGCCCGATGAAGCCGTAGATCTCACCGGTATGCACAAAGCGCAGATACCGACGCATTTTCAGGGCCGGGCTGGAGACGTCACCGACCGGCTCTCCGATCAGGCCGGAGCCATCCCGCGCCAGGGTCAGGTTGCGCTTCTTCGATGACTGGGTGCCGTTCCCCCAATCGACCGTTACGTCCAGCGTCGAGGCATCCGGTTCCGGGAGTGTGATGGTCAGCCGGCGCCAGTTCCCGAAACTTTCAGTCGCCTGCTCTACCAGCGGATCCAGCGGCAGTACGCCCCCTGCCAGTTCTGGGGGCGGCGATGCGGCAGCAGCTGCCTGCCCTCTGCCTTGTCCGCCCGGCGTTTCCCCGAACGCGGCATAAACTAGCTTGTTGGCCCAGCTATAGGAGAAAACCGCGCCCGAAACGATGATCAGGAACAACGGCACGAAGCTCCACG
Organism: uncultured Hyphomonas sp.; assembly: GCF_963678195.1. Lineage (NCBI taxonomy): Bacteria > Pseudomonadati > Pseudomonadota > Alphaproteobacteria > Hyphomonadales > Hyphomonadaceae > Hyphomonas > uncultured Hyphomonas sp. Next base: position 1,377,091 of record NZ_OY782759.1, on the reverse strand, counting down.
CCGCCAGCACATGGTGCCAGTTATAGTGCCGCGCCTTTGCATTCGGCAGGCCCCGGCGAAAGAAGAGCTGGGTCTTCACCAATGGCCACTTCCATCTGCGCGGCCACCAGAGAACAACACCGGAAATCAGCAAGGCGCCAAAGATCAGATTGGCCGCCCCATTGATCGCTGCGCCCAGATCATTCCGGCCGCCTGTGAAGGCGAGCCAGCGGTGGATCCGCATCACCCGCCCGAAGAAGGTTTCCATACCTTCGCCAGCATGCTCCATAACCTCACCCGTATACGGATCAAGCAAGGCATTATCCCGGCGGCCTTTCGAAAGTGTCGCGACATGGGCCGGATTGCGCTGAATTGTCAGCGTATTCCCAGGCGCTCCACCGGCGGCCAGCGCCGCTTCAGACAGCGCTTCTACGGAAAGCGGTTCGCCCTCTGCCGGCACCTCAACCGCCGCATTCTGAGCAGCCGATACCATCTGACGTTCATAAGTGAGCAGCACGCCCGTTACGGACATCAGCAACACGAACACACCGGCCGCGAGCCCCATCGCAAAGTGTGCCCAGAAGAATATTCGCCGCATGCCTAGAGCCCCTTTTTCGTCCGATTGACCATTTCAACGGTTCGGAAGGAAATTTCCGTCGGTGTTTTTTCTTGCGCGCCCAGCACGGGTTAAACCAGAGGACAAATAACCCCGGAGACAAACCGCCGCGACTGCGGCCGCCTCCCCCACCTGACGCGTTTTTGTACATCACGGGCATGGCCTGCCTTGACACGCGGACCGGATTTCCGGTGCGTCTCCGGACACCTGCCCAACCCGGCGCCTATTGACAGCTCTTCGCGCTTGCAACATCAGACACAACAGATGGTGCCTCTGTAACAGGGGGCTAAGAGGGAAGCCGGTGTAAATCCGGTGCTGTACCCGCAACTGTCAGCCAGGAGCTGATGGCCAATTAAGTCACTGGAGTCTCTGACTCTGGGAAGGCGGCCAGAAGCATTGATCGGTGAGCCAGGAGACCTGCCATCGCGTCGTTCGTCCGGAGACCGGGACCAGTTCTCAGCGGGCGGGAAGGCATATGCCTCTCCTTTTGTAACGACATCCGAAAAATCCGGCCTGGCCGCCCGCATGGCAAACCCATGTGGCCAGTAATCGTCGTTATAACGCGCACCTGTCTTTCGGGCGGCGGGGTGCCATAAGGGGAATACCCATGTCGTATAAAACGGCTTTGCTCAGCGCAGCAGCTGTCTGCCTTGTCCTGCCGGGCGCCGCGCAAGACTCCGATTCCGGGGAAAACAGGCTCGAAGCAATCACTGTCGAAGGCTCACGTCTCAACCAGACAGAAGCAGAGATCGGCTCCAGCGTCAGCATCATCACCGCGGAAGATCTGAAGAAACTGGATTTCGATTTTGTTCTGGACGCGGTCGCGTCTGCCCCCGGTGTCACGATCAACCAGAATGGCAGCTATGGCGGCGCAGCCAGTGTCCGCATCCGCGGTGCCTCAACCGGCCAGACCCTCGTTCTGGTCGACGGCGTGCCGGTCGGCGACCCGTCCGTGACAGATGGCAGCTTCAACTTCGCCTTTCTCGACACCTCGGACATCGAACGCATCGAAGTCCTCAAAGGCCCGCAATCTGTCCTCTGGGGCAGCGATGCGATCGGCGGCGTGGTCTCAGTCACGACGAAGGATGCCGAGGAAGGACTGGGCGGCAGCGCGTTCGCGGAGTACGGCTCCTTCAACACGCTGCGCGGCGGCGCTTCTATCGGCAATGCAAACGAGACCGGCGACTTCCGCCTCTCCGCCAGCGGTATTTCGACAGACGGTATCTCCAAGGCCGATGAAGCCAATGGCAACAATGAGGACGATGGCTACGAAGCCACCACACTCTCCGCCAAGGGCGGGCTGAACCTGCCTTCCGATGCCCGCCTGGAAGCAAGCGTTCTGTGGAACGATGCCGAGGCGGACTATGACAGCTACGTCTTCGGCGCTCAGGGCAGCGTCGGCGATGGCAACGAAAGCACAAAGAACGAGACGCTGTCCGGCAACATCACGCTCAAAGCCCCTCTCTTCGACAAGCGGCTCGAAAACCTGCTGATGATCGGCTATTCCGACATCAGCCGTGAAAACTTCACCAATGGCGCCTCCAGCTTCTCAGCCGATGGTGATCGCCAGATCTACCGCTATCAAGGCACATTTACCGTCGATGACCGGAACAAGCTGTCCTTCGGGGTCGAGCATGAGGACACGTCAGCAGACGGCGCGGACTCGTCCATCGACGGTTATTTTGCGCTCTATGAAGTCAAACCCGTAGAGACGCTGACGCTGACGGGCGGCCTCCGGCTCGACGATCACGACAAGTTCGGATCGGAAACCACCGGCCGGATCGCGGCGGCATACCAGCCAACCGAACAGATCGTGATGCGCGCCAGCTGGGGCCAGGGCTTCAAGGCACCGAGCATTTTCCAGTCAACCTACATCTGCACATTCTGTGGACTGACGGAACCGAATGCCAACCTGAAGCCGGAAACGTCCGAAGCTTTCGACATCGGCATCGACTGGACATCTGAAGACGGCCGCGCCAGTGCCGGCATCACCTATTTCGACCAGGATACGGAGAACATGATCGACTTCTCCTACACGGCCGGATACGACAACATCGCTCTGGTGAAATCGAAAGGGGTCGAACTCTTCGGGTCCTACGAACTCACCAACTGGCTCGGCGTTGCGGCGAACTACGCCTATATCGATGCCGAGGATGGCGACGGAAACCCGCTTTACCGCATGCCCGAAAACTCCGGCGACGTCACTGTATCGCTCGATCCTGATGGCCCCTTTTCCGGCGCCGTCCTGGTTCGCTACAATGGCGACGAAACCAATACGGACGGCACCACGCTGGATGGCTGGACACGCGTCGACCTGACCGGAAGCTACGATCTGACCGACAGAATCGAGCTGTATGGCCGGGTCGAGAACCTGTTTGACGAAGACTACCAGCAGATCCTTGGTTACGGCACACCCGGCCTGTCCGGGTCTGTCGGCATCCGGTTGCGTTACTAGGTAGCGCAATGTCGAGACTGATGATCCTCCTTGTGTTGACCGGCCTGGCTGCCTGCGGTGTCCCCACCCAGACGCAGGTGCCAGGCACTGCCCGGCCCATGCGGATCGTCAGTCTCGATTACTGCGCAGACCAGTACGTCCTGAAACTCGCCGACCGCGAGCAAATTCTCGCCATCTCTCCCGATGGGGACAAAGAATTCTCCTACATGCACGAAGCTGCAGAGGGCGTGCCGACGGTACGCCCCATCGCAGAGGATGTGCTTGTCCTGAAGCCTGACCTGGTTGTCCGGGCCTATGGCGGTGGTCCGAATGCCGAGGCTTTTTTTGAACGCGCCGGCATTCCCGTTCTGACTGTCGGTTGGACATCAAATGTCGATGATGGCGAAGTCGGCTCAATTCCTGCGCTTATCCAGCATATGGCGGATGGCCTCGGCCAGAGCGAGCGCGGCCGCCAGCTGATCGCAGAATTCCGTGCACGTCTTGCAGCCATCAGCAAGCGGACGGATCGAAAGTCTGCTCTTTATGTCACCCCCGGCGGGGTCACCTCCGGGCCGGGCTCCATGGTCCACGAAATGATGAAGGCCGCCGGGCTCGATAATTTCGAGGAACAACCCGGCTGGCGGGATATTCCCCTAGAAAAACTGGCTTATGAACAACCGGACGTCATTGCAGCGGCCGTTTTCCACCGTTTCGAAAACCAGCCGGGATCGTGGAGCCCGATGAACCACCCGATGGCGAGGCAACAGCTGGAGCGCCAGAATGTGGTCCAGCTGGAAGGCGCATGGACCGCATGCAGCGGCTGGTTCATCATGGACGCCATCGAGGCGCTGGCGAAAGGCGGTGGAGAATGACGGGACGCCTGCTGATCCCAGGGCTGATCGCCGCATCGGTGTGCGCGGTCTTTGCCGCTTGCCTGCTTGGGTCAACCCCGATGCCGGCAGACCGGGTGCTTGCGGCCTTTTTTGGCGGCGCAGACGCTGGCGACCGTCTTGTTATCTGGCAGATCCGCCTGCCCCGCGCGCTGGCAGCCTATCTGACCGGCGCAGCGCTCGGCATCAGCGGCGCAGCGCTACAGGGCCTTTTGAGGAATCCACTCGCAGAACCGGGCGTGCTGGGCGTTTCAGCCTCAGCCTCGCTCTTCGCAACCTTCTCTCTTTATTATGGGCTGACAGCACTCTCTCCCTGGGCCCTGCCTGTCGCGGCGATCCTCGGAGCGCTGGCGGCAACGGCACTCATCGCGCTCGCAGCAATCCGCACCCGCTCTGTTGTCACGCTGATTCTGATCGGCGTCGGCCTGTCCAGCTTTGCCGGCGCAGCGATGAGCCTTCTTATGAACCTCGCGCCCAATCCGTTTTCTCTGTCTGATATGATCAATTGGATGCTGGGCTCCGTTGCCAATCGCAGTTTTGAAGACCTTGCACTGGCTGCTCCGTTCATCTTTGCCGGTGGCGCAATCCTGATGGTTTCGCGGCGCGGCCTGTCTGCCCTGACACTGGGCGAGGAAGCCGCCAGCGGCATCGGCCTGGATCTCCGTAAACAACGCATCCTGACCGTTCTCGGCGCAGGCCTGGCGACCGGCGGCTCTGTTGCCCTCGCGGGCGCGATCGGCTTTGTCGGCATTGTTGCACCTCACATTATCCGGCCATTCGTGCAGCATGATCCGGCTCGCTCCCTCGTCCCATCGGCCCTGCTGGCCGGGCTGTTTCTCGTTATCGCTGACATTGGCGTGCGGATCTTGCCGACGACGAACGAGCTGAAGCTTGGCGTCGTCGCCGCCCTGATCGGCGCCCCGGCCTTCATCTGGATTGCCATGCGGAGGCGCGCGCTCAATGGCTGAACTCCTGACCAGAAATCTGTCTGTAAAGGCAGGCGCCACCACGCTGGTGGAGGATGCCAATCTGCGGCTTGTTCCGGGGGAGCTCGTCGCCCTGCTCGGCCCCAATGGTGCCGGCAAGACCAGCCTGCTGAAGGCGGCACTTGGCCTGGAGAAACGCTCTGCGGGGGATGCGACACTTGATGGCTCCGACAGCGGGAAACTCTCCCCCATCGAGCGCGCCCGCCGCGTGGCCTACCTGCCCCAGCAACGCCCGCTGGCCTGGCCCAATACAGTCCGCGATGTCGTCGCCCTCGGACGCTACGCCTATGGCGCTGCGCCGGGCCGGCTGAGCGCGGAAGACGCTGGCGCTGTCGACCAGGCGATAGCGCGATGCGATCTGACAGACCTGAGCGACAGGCAGACGGACACATTGTCAGGCGGCGAACTTGCCCGCGTACATTGTGCCCGCGCCTTTGCGGCGGATGCTCCACTGCTGGTGGCGGACGAGCCTGTAGCTGCGCTCGACCCCCGGCATCAGTTCCGCATCATGGATATTATCAGGGACTATGTAGATGGCGGGTGCGGCGCCCTTGTTGTGCTGCACGACATCTCACTCGCTGCCCGCTATGCAACGCGGATCGTGTGGATGAAAGACTCCCGCATCGTCGCGGACGGTTCACCGGAAGAAACGCTTACGCCAGAGCGGCTTTCCGACATTTACGGCGTGCGTGCAACTGTAACCGGCCGCGCTGTCGAAATCGAAGGCACATTCTGAATGGGCCCAGGCTTTAGGGAGAATTCAGCAGGCGGACTTTCCTGAATGAATGCGGTGGCAGCCACTCTCATCCCTTGAACTCCATTCCCAAAACGCAAAAAAGCCCCTGAAATCCGTGAGGAAATCAGGGGCTAATTGGGTGCGGGAGTAGGATTTGAACCTACGACCTTCAGGTTATGAGAAGTAGACTCCCTCATCTCTAACGGGTTGATTGTTCTCGGAAATTCCAGATAATGCCCTGTATTTAAAGCATTAGTTCTGGACATCGAGAGACATGGAAAGCCAGAAAAAGACAGGGGATACAGCCCCAACTTCTGACACTGGTCTGACACGGCGAAAAACCGTGCGCATAAACGATCAGTTCGTGAAAGCTCTTCAACCGCCACCGAAGGGCAACCGCATCGTCTTCGATGATCGCCTGACAGGCTTCGGTGTTCGCATCACGGCCAACAGCAGTATCGCGTTTATTCTGAACTATTCGCTCAAGGGTCGAGAGCGCCGAATGACCATCGGCCAATATCCCACCTTTACCGTCCTTGCTGCTCGCAAAGAGGCGGAACAGCTTAAAGGGCAAATAGCGCGCGGCATCGATCCTTTGGAACGCAGGCAGGCAGACAACAAGGCTCCGACCGTGGAGGACATGTGGAAGCGGTATGAGGCCCAGTACCTGCCGAAGCTGGCCGACCGCAGCCAATCAGACCAAAGGGCGATGTTCACAAAATCGATCCTACCTGCAATCGGCAGGAAGAAAGTCGAGGATGTCACTTTCAACGATTGCGAAGCGCTGCATCGTAAGATCACCAAGGATCGACCTACCCGAGCTAATCGCGTGATTGAGGTGCTTCGACGGAATTTCAATCTGGCGATCAAGTGGGGATGGTTGGAGCGCAACCCAGCCAGCGGAATAGAACGCAATCCCGAGCCGAAGCGCGAAAGGTATCTGTCATCCTCCGAGATAGAGGCGCTGTTGTGTGCCCTCGATAAGCACAAAGAAAAGACCTCATGCGACGCCATCAAGTTCATTCTGCTTACCGGTTGTCGTCGAGGAGAGGCGCTTAGCGCTACTTGGGACCAGTTCGACACAAACCTAAGAATATGGACGAAACCGGCAGCAACGACGAAGCAGCGCCGATTGCATCGAGTGCCCGTGTCTTCAGCGGTCAGCGCGCTACTAAATAAGCGCCGAAGCGTTCAAACATCAAAATACGTTTTTGAAGGAGGAGATGGCGCCGCACTCACAGACATCAAACGCACTTGGGCGGCGGTGACGAAAATTGCCGGAATACAGAATGCACGTATTCACGACCTGCGACACACGTTCGCCAGTATTGCAGTGTCAAACGGACAATCGCTTCCCGTAGTCGGCGCAATGCTTGGGCATACCCAACCACAGACCACGGCCAGATACGCACACTTGTTCGATGAAGCACTGTTTTCAGCTGCGCAAGTGGTAGCAGCCAGAATAATAGAGCGGTAGTTTTGCCCCTTTATTTAAGCTGGCCAACAACGACGTGGTGCGTTGGCGCCCCAAGGGACGAAAGCAGTCGTATACGAACCACAAGCAGATCTTCCGACCACTCATGGGAACGAACGATATCGATTTCGTGTAGCTGGTCTCCTGGAGGTTCATCGCCTATGCCTCCACCGATTAGCTTCGACCGGTCAGTCAGATCACCATTTATTATGTCTAGAAGAAATGGTGTGAAGGAATTGACCCCGAGTTCAGCGCAGCAATAGGCGTGAGCCGTTTTCGCCAAGGTGCGACAGACATCATCGGCAGAGACTTTACCAGTCGGCATAACCGCGCGTGCTTTCACAATGGAACAAAGCTTTTGAAGTTGAGCATCGAGGCCATTGGCGAACTTTGTTCCCCGTATCCAAAGCTTACTGGTTGCTGCGCCTTCGCCATGCCCTTCAGCATCCGGATCAAGAAGCAACGGCATCGGGTATAGGGGGAGCGTCACAAGAAATGGATACTCGCTACGTGGCACCATTACCTCTTCCAACGGCCCGTTCGGAGAAAATTGAAACTTCAATGGAAGATGTGTTGGTCGCTCTTTGGGACGCCTCGTCGGAAAATTGTAGAGCATCCGAAGTGGTCCCAGAACCGTTCGAGCATACACTCCCTCAAACTTTGCGGTAATAGCAGCACACTCGGCACAACTTGAATTCGGGTAGGTCCACCGTCCTCCAAGCGACTTAGCAACAATATGCTCTTTGGTAAGATTGTCCCGTGAACCGCAGTAGATGCATACGTCTGCAGAGGCGTATTGCTTGGATGAGTGCTCGGGTAAAGATACAGTCATTGTCGGGCTGATCACCTCACAGAGTTCGCACATGAAGCCTCTGTTGATAATGTGTCTGGCATGCTGCGAGACATCGCGGCATGCCAGACACATCATCACTTGTTCATTACCTTACTGTGTATGCAGGAAACGCAAAGCCAGATGAAGACATAGGAAGACAATACCATTTTCAATGTTGACTTGAAAAGGACATTGGGTTTCGTGTCATACAGGCCCGAAGAAAGAGAGAGCGGGACCGCCTAGGGACAAACGACCAAACACGATACCACACCGCACTGAGCTCCCAGGTAAAGGTCAAGCGCAACCGCATAGAGATTGAGAAGCGCAAACCAGTACGGCCTAACCCCATCAACTTGGGGTCTTCATTCTTCAGAATGGAGACCACTCTGATTTTGGAGGTTTGGTTTGCCAAACATCTCAACCGAATTCTTGACGTGGGAGGAAGCTGCGGACTTTCTGCGCGTCAACAAACGTACCCTCGCCCGCTGGTATGCTGAGGGTATTGGACCACCACGCATTAAGCTCGAACGGCAGGTGCTCTACAGCAAAGCCAGTCTCGTTGAATGGCTGCTTTCCAAGGAGAGCAAACCATGCCGGGCATAGTGCAATTGCATGGGGGGTTCCCTGTAACACCCCCCCCTACGAATACATTGTTGGTGGTGCGTCGTGGAATTACTGCATAAGGGGTTCGACGCGCTCGACCTCGCTTATGCTGTCCATTTCCCCGCTCATCACATGCCAAAGCTTCAAGCGGCGAAGCAGCGGGCAATGGAAATCGGACAGTCTGTCCCAGTGTGGCTGGGCGATGTCGCCTTCAATATCGCGTCTACAGGCGCCCGGGGTGGCTACACATTTCGATGTGACACCGGCTCGCTCGGGGAAATCTGGTTTCTGAAGAAACCCAGCACGAACGACCCATGGGGCGTTCGTATATCGGTCTCGGCGGTGCAGTGCGCGATTATGGGCCTCGCCGGGGTCAAACGGAGAATTGAGGAAAAGTTCGAGAAACTCGGAGTGGCTCTGCGCCAAGGTCAGGAGAGCATCGCCCGCGTAGATTTCGCCCTGGACTTCATCATTCCGAATTTCAAGCTCGTAGCGGACAACTTCGTCATGCACCCGCGCTTCACGCGGATGCGACATGCTGAAATCACAGAATACAAAGAGGCTGGCAAAACCAGCCGCACACAATCTGTGACGGTCGGCAAAAATCCCGGCCGGCAAATCATCATCTATGACAAGCGGGCCGAGGTACTTGCAAAGGGCAACTCTCACTGGCCGGTCGTCTGGAATAGGGCCCGAGAGCAACAAGGCTTTCTACCGATAGACCTGCACGACCGAGAGGCCAGCCAGATATGGCGCGTCGAGTTGCGGGCTTACAAGAACCACCTGAAGGAAGACTGGGGTGTCGCGTCATGGTGGCAACTTCAGGAAAAACTCCCCGCGATCTTCAATAATCTGCTCTCGGACATTCGATACACAGCCCCTTCTCTGGATATGAACCGGTCCAGATGGCCGGATCATTTGCTGTGGACCCGCGTCCGCGCTGAACTTCAGGGCAAACTTTCCGAGATGAAAAGCTTCGCCACCGAAAGCGCAATCAAAGAACTCCTGCAGGCTGAACGGGATGACATGCTGAAGGCTCAGATCGCCGGATGCCTGATCGCCCTCGCAGCAAATCGCAACATCGAATTCGTCGGCCTCTCCGCTTTTACAAGGAAAGCGGCAGAGGAAATTGAATCCATGTTCCGTGAAGACCCGGCGAAAACGGAACGCAAACTATCCCTAGCAAAAGGAAAACTCGTATGAGTAACCTCACCCCCTTCGGCGCATGCGTCGAGTATCTTCGTATCTCTTACGCAGAGTTGGCAGAAATTTTGTCGGACATTTCCGACGAGTATTACAACGCTCAACGCGCAAAGATGGTGTGCCATGGAAAGCTGCCCGTCCCAGCATTTGCGTGGACCGCCTTGAGAGAGGCTGACCGGATCCTCGACATGCGCCGCGATCAATTCCTGTTTCTACACGAACAGAATGGCGGCAGTCGCTTTGTTGTAACACAGGACGATTTAACTCCACCCCAGCTTCGTCGCGTCCTAGTTCGCACGATGTTGAAACTTGAGGGTGGTGTACCAGTAGAGATGGTTCGACAGCCGGGACCAACATGGGGGTGGGCATAGACACCAGCACTCTTCAATGGAGGAATCATCTAACCCTAGAACCAAGGGTTTGGTGCTTGCACCAAAACCCATGAGCAGCTCACAGACACCTGATGGCTCCGGGTCAATACCTTTACCGAAGGCATAGCATCGCTATGGGTATTGAGGCGGAGACTTCAGGTGTCGTTCCCGGGACATCATTATCAGTGATGCCAGGACAACAACTGACACGGCGGCCCGCGCGCGCGTCTCGGCTATTGCCAAAAATCGACCCTCCCGCTCACTTCCCCACGTCCCGCCCCGCCACCCCGGTTGGCGAAAACGTCTACGTACCAGACGGCGGACGCAACTGGGTGGGAAGCCAAAGCAGAGGCAGGATATATGCTGCCGGACTTGCCCCTCTCGTCCCGCCCTCATCGAGAACGGGGACCGGCCAAAACATTGACAGCCTCCGTTCCACACCGGGTGGTAAGCAACAGGGGCCACGCATGCCCCAAAAGCCTCATTCCCTTTTCCCGCAGCCCGCCTAGGAGCGCGTCACGCTACGCAGGAGCGGCAAGCGCGAACCCTGCCGATCTCACCGACTGGCACGCGATGATCTCGACCCGATTTCCCTATTCCCTTTTCCCGTCGCATTTCGTTGCCCTGTGCCCGAACACGCGCGCGCGGGGCCGCCGTGACTGCAATTTATTTTCTGACACAGGTCTGACACGGGAAATTTGAGAGTAGCGCGCATAAGAAAAGCCCCTGAAATCCGCAAGGAAATCAGGGGCTTATTGGGTGCGGGAGTAGGATTTGAACCTACGACCTTCAGGTTATGAGCCTGACGAGCTACCGGGCTGCTCCATCCCGCGTCAAACATGTTCGCTGCACTCTAGGCGGTGTCCCCTAAAATGCAAATCCGGCCCGCCATAGGCTGAGGCCGGAGCACTGCCGGCTTGCGGCAGATGTCGTCGTAAAGGAAAGAAATGTCTGCAAGATGCTTGCTTTGTCTGGGCTCTGCGGACCCGGCAGCGACCTACTCTCCCACGCCTTAAGACGTAGTACCATTGGCGCAAGGGGACTTAACGACTGAGTTCGGGATGGGATCAGGTGGGGATCCCCTGCCATAACCACCGGGTCGGCGGAAACCAGACTGTTGCAAGTTTTGAAACCAATATGTCTTCTTGAGATCAGTGGCAGTTAAAGCGAATGCGCTTTCAACTACACACGAGTTTCTCGATCAAGCCTATCGAGCAATTAGTACCGGTTAGCTTCACGCCTCGCAGCGCTTCCACACCCGGCCTATCGACGTGCTGGTCTTGCACGGCTCTCAGGGATACCTGGTTTTGAGGTGGGTTTCCCGCTTAGATGCTTTCAGCGGTTATCCCGTCCACACATAGCTACCCTGCAATGCGGCTGGCGCCACAACAGGTCCACCAGAGGTGTGTTCATCCCGGTCCTCTCGTACTAGGGACAAATCCTCTCAAGTATCCAACACCCACGGCAGATAGGGACCAAACTGTCTCGCGACGTTCTGAACCCAGCTCACGTACCACTTTAATCGGCGAACAGCCGAACCCTTGGGACCTGCTCCAGCCCCAGGATGTGATGAGCCGACATCGAGGTGCCAAACGATGCCGTCGATATGGACTCTTGGGCATCATCAGCCTGTTATCCCCGGAGTACCTTTTATCCGTTGAGCGATGGCCCTTCCATTCGGGACCACCGGATCACTATGACCGACTTTCGTCTCTGCTCGCTCCGTCGAGCTCGCAGTCAGGCAGGCTTATGCCATTGCACTCATCGAGCGATGTCCGACCGCTCTGAGCCTACCATCGCGCGCCTCCGTTACTCTTTAGGAGGCGACCGCCCCAGTCAAACTACCCGCCACACAGGGTCCCGGCCCCATCCAGGGGCGCGGTTAGACATCAAAGAAATTAAGGGTGGTATTTCAAGGTTGGCTCCACTCCAGCTGGCGCCAAAGCTTCAAAGCCTCCCACCTATCCTACACATAAGTTCTTTAATGCCACTGTGAAGCTGTAGTAAAGGTTCACGGGGTCTTTCCGTCTGACCGCGGGTACCCCGCATCTTCACGGGGAATTCAATTTCGCTGAGTCTATGTTGGAGACAGTGGGGAAGTCGTTACGCCATTCGTGCAGGTCGGAACTTACCCGACAAGGAATTTCGCTACCTTAGGACCGTTATAGTTACGGCCGCCGTTCACCGGGGCTTCAATTCAAGGCTCTCACCTCTCCTTTTAACCTTCCGGCACCGGGCAGGCGTCAGACCCTATACGTCGCCTTGCGGCTTCGCAGAGCCCTGTGTTTTTGATAAACAGTCGCAACCCCCAGTTTTGTGCCCCTCAGCACTGGTTGCCCAATGTGAGGCCTCCTTCTCCCGAAGTTACGGAGGTAATTTGCCGAGTTCCTTCAACATAGTTCTCTCAAGCGCCTTGGTATGCTCTACCTGACCACCTGTGTCGGTTTCGGGTACGGTCTTAATGGGAGGCTATTTCCAGGAACTTCCAGGCTGCAGACCCAATCCAATAAGGGTCTACAACTTTCGAAATCCGTCACTCATCCCTTGGCCCACGAATATTAACGTGGTTCCCATCGGCTACGCCTTTCGGCCTTACCTTAGGGGCCGGCTAACCCTGCGCAGATTAGCTTTACGCAGGAACCCTTGGTCTTTCGGCGAGCGGGTCTCTCACCCGCTTTGTCGCTACTCATGTCAGCATTCTCACTTCCGATACCTCCAGCGAACCTCACGGTTCACCTTCGCAGGCTTACGGAACGCTCCGCTACCACTCTTTCGAGTCCGCAATTTCGGCGAATAACTTTAGTCCCGTTACATTTTCCGCGCAGAGGCGCTTGATCAGTGAGCTGTTACGCTTTCTTTAAAGGATGGCTGCTTCTAAGCCAACCTCCTGATTGTCTCAGCACCTCCACATCGTTTCGCACTTAGCTATTACTTAGGGGCCTTAATTGGCGGTCTGGGTTGTTTCCCTTTTCACGACGGACGTTAGCACCCGCCGTGTGTCTGCCACGCATAACTTCTGGGTATTCGGAGTTTGAGAAGGTTTGGTAATCCGGTGAGGACCCCTAGCCCATTCAGTGCTCTACCCCCCAGAGTCTAATCGTGACGCTCTACCTAAATAGATTTCGCGGAGAACCAGCTATCAGCAGATTTGATTGGCCTTTCACCCCTAGGCACAGGTCATCCGAGAGCTTTTCAACGCTCAACGGTTCGGCCCTCCAGTGCGTGTTACCGCACCTTCAGCCTGCCCATACCTAGATCATCTGCCTTCGGGTCTAATGCTACGTACTCGGTCGCCCTATTCAGACTCGCTTTCGCTGTGCCTACACCTAACGGCTTAAGCTTGCACGCAACACTAAGTCGCTGACCCATTATACAAAAGGTACGATGTCACTCCGAAGAGCTCCATCAGCTTGTAGGCATCCGGTTTCAGGATCTGTTTCACTCCCCTCATCGGGGTTCTTTTCATCATTCCCTCACGGTACTTGTTCACTATCGGTCGGTAAGGAGTACTTAGGCTTGGAGGATGGTCCCCCCATGTTCAGACAGGATTTCACGTGTCCCGCCCTACTCTAAAAGGTCTTCATTGCACGGATACGGGGCTATCACCCACTATGGCGTACCTTTCCAGATACTTCTCCTTATTTCAGACCAGGCCTGGTCCGCGTTCGCTCGCCACTACTAACGGAGTCTCAATTGATGTCCTTTCCTCCGGGTACTTAGATGTTTCAATTCCCCGGGTTTGCTTTTTAACCCTATGTATTCAGGTTAAAATACCTCGCTATTGAAATGTCAGATACATCTTCCGCGAACGGAAGATTTATCCAACATCTCGGAGGTGGGTTTCCCCATTCAGAAATCACCGGATCAAAGGATGCTCTCGCCTCCCCGGTGCTTATCGCAGAGTGCCACGTCTTTCATCGCCTCTTACCGCCAAGACATCCCCCGGATGCCCTTTTGACGCTTGATCGTTTTTGAAACCCATGTGCAGTGGAAAACGCATACGCGAACCACCACATGGATCTCGATCAGACATGTTGGTTTCTTGCAGACTGACCCTTTGGATGATCGCCTTACGGCAATCATTTTATCGGCTGAAGCAACCAGGCCAGACCCAATGGGTCGAGCGGCATGGCTGCCGGATCAATCTTTCCCTTACGATGACAAATATCCCGGAGCTTGCTCCGGAAACGGACGTTCTTCTTTCGATCGTTGTGCGCCTCAAGAGGCGATGGTGGAGCCAGACGGAGTCGAACCGACGACCTCCTGAATGCAAATCAGGCGCTCTCCCAACTGAGCTATGGCCCCGTAAACCCCGGCTTCCCGCCAGGTCGCATGCCCTGCCCTGCGTTGCCGCAGGCTTCGATGGTGGGCCGAGGAAGAGTTGAACTTCCGACCTCACGCTTATCAGGCGTGCGCTCTAACCACCTGAGCTACCGGCCCGTGACTGGTCAGGGCCAGGCCCATCGCGGTCAAAGTCGAAGACAGGCGATAAAGCGCCCGCGGGGCTCGCTTAGTGCCCGGACCCGCAATGTGCAGATCCAAACAACGAACGAAGGAAGAGAAACGGAGACGGCGCGACAGCCGCATATGTTTTGCTCCCAATGGGAGCTAATTTTAAGAAGCCTTGGAGTTCCGCGTGAGCAAAACAATCCAATGCATCCTTAGAAAGGAGGTGATCCAGCCGCAGGTTCCCCTACGGCTACCTTGTTACGACTTCATCCCAGTCACTGACCCTACCGTGGCCGCCTGCCTCCGAAGTTAGCACAGCGTCTTCGGGTAGAGCCAATTCCCATGATGTGACGGGCGGTGTGTACAAGGCCCGGGAACGTATTCACCGTGGCATGCTGATCCACGATTACTAGCGATTCCACCTTCATGCCCTCGAGTTGCAGAGGACAATCTGAACTGAGACAGCTTTTTGGGATTAACCCATTGTCACTGCCATTGTAGCACGTGTGTAGCCCTACCCGTAAGGGCCATGAGGACTTGACGTCATCCCCACCTTCCTCCGGCTTGCCACCGGCAGTTTCCTTAGAGTGCCCACCCAAACGTGATGGCAACTAAGGATGAGGGTTGCGCTCGTTGCGGGACTTAACCCAACATCTCACGACACGAGCTGACGACAGCCATGCAGCACCTGTCACCGATCCAGCCTAACTGAAGGAATCCATCTCTGGAAACCGCGATCGGGATGTCAAGGGTAGGTAAGGTTCTGCGCGTTGCTTCGAATTAAACCACATGCTCCACCGCTTGTGCGGGCCCCCGTCAATTTCTTTGAGTTTTAACCTTGCGGCCGTACTCCCCAGGCGGACAGCTTAATGCGTTAGCTGCGTCACCGACAGGCATGCCTGCCAACAACTAGCTGTCATCGTTTACGGTGTGGACTACCAGGGTATCTAATCCTGTTTGCTCCCCACACTTTCGCACCTCAGCGTCAGTATCAGTCCAGTTAGCCGCCTTCGCCACTGGTGTTCCACCGAATATCTACGAATTTCACCTCTACACTCGGTATTCCGCTAACCTCTCCTGAACTCCAGACTTCCAGTTTCAAATGCAGTTCCGAGGTTGAGCCCCGGGATTTCACATCTGACTTAAAAGTCCGCCTACGTGCGCTTTACGCCCAGTAATTCCGAACAACGCTAGCCCCCTTCGTATTACCGCGGCTGCTGGCACGAAGTTAGCCGGGGCTTCTTTACTAGGTACTGTCATTATCATCCCTAGCGAAAGAATTTTACAACCCTAAGGCCTTCATCATTCACGCGGCATGGCTGCATCAGGCTTTCGCCCATTGTGCAAGATTCCCCACTGCTGCCTCCCGTAGGAGTCTGGGCCGTGTCTCAGTCCCAGTGTGGCTGATCATCCTCTCAGACCAGCTATAGATCGTAGTCTTGGTAGGCCATTACCCCACCAACAAACTAATCTAACGCGGGCCGATCTTTCGCCGATAAATCTTTCCCCCGGAGGGCGTATACGGTATTACCACTCGTTTCCAAGAGCTATTCCGTAGCGAAAGGTACGTTCCCACGCGTTACTCACCCGTCTGCCACTATGTCGTTCGACTTGCATGTGTTAGGCCTGCCGCCAGCGTTCGTTCTGAGCCAGAATCAAACTCTCAAGTTGAGTGTTGATCTGACGAAACCATCCATTGGAATATGGACGGTTACTCAAGCTGTTAAGCATAAGTATTGCGTTCTTTTGACGAGAAACCCTTTGTCACAAAGGACGGGCCGAAACCCATCCGATGGATAAAAGAATTTTCTCTCAAGAAACGCATCCGTCGTGATCGTATGAACCTGCCGTCGATTGCTCTCTGGCGAGGTTCGCAAGCTATCACGCCGCCTGCGTTTCTCTTCCTTAATCTCTTACGATGTCAAACAGCTGGAACCGGAGTTCCGAAGCCCTTCAGAAGCCTGCGGCTCCGTCCGGAAGTGGCGGCTTATATGGGCCGCCGAATTGCCCGTCAACACTCTTTTTTGCGCCTTCTGCAGTTTCCGGTGCGAACCGTGTAACCGCCGATTTTCCAGCACAAGAGACACTTTAGACCGACACGCGGCCCGGGGTGCCCGAGCGATCAGGTGGAACCGAAGTTCCGGGTCCGTCAGAAGGCCGAAACCTCATCAGGAAGCGGCGGCTTATATGGGCCACCGTTTTGCCCGTCAACACTCTTTTTTGCGCCTTCTGCAGTTACCGGTTTGAGCCGGGAAACTACTGAATTTTCAGCGCAAAAGACACTGTGGGCCGGGATCCGGCCCGGCATGTCCGAGCGTTTCGAGGAACCGCATACATAACCCCTGTTCGGTGAAAGGCGCAAGCCTTTTTCTCATCTCAGGGGCGCCATTTGCGGGCGCCGCGTCCGAAGCCCGAAGGCGTCTTCAGCGGAGGCCGGGAGATACTCAAGGCACGGGTTGGCCGCAACCCCCTTCTGCAGCAAATCGGAAGAAATAATGCGATTTCACTGCAGACCGGCCATGCATTCTTGCCGGATTTGGGGTTCAAAAAGGCTAGTGCCTTGTAAAATCAGTATTGTGCCGAAAGGTACGATTTCATCGCTTCGGCTTCGGCTTCTGTCTCGGCGATCTTCCATTTCACCAGATCGCCGATGGAAACGACTCCGATCAGTCGGTCATTACGCAAAACGGGCAGGTGTCTGACCCGCCGATCAGTCATTAATTGCATCGCTTCTTCCACATTTGTGGTCGACTCGATGGTGATCACGTCGCGAGTCATCGCATCTCCGACGGTGATTTTGAGTGCCGCTTCTCCATTCCGGGCGACATGGCGGACAATATCCCGCTCGGAAAGCACGCCGACGATGTCTCCATCATCACTCAAAGCCACCACAGCGCCGATTCTTTTTTCGTCCAGCATGCGGGCAGCGTCCGAAAGGCTCGAATCGGCCTTGATCGAGATAATTTCGCGCCCCTTGTCATTCAGGATCTGGTCTATTGTCATGCGCGTCCTCCTTTTTTGCGGGCCGTTAGCCGGCCTCGCCGTAAGGGAAAGCTACCATAAAGGCGGCTCAGGCGCGATGAGAATCACAAAACGCGCCGCCGGGCCCGGTAAAACTGGAACATCAACGCCCCTGCGAGGAAGCCGCCCAGGTGCGCCTGCCAGCTCATTCGCACACCTATAAGAGACGGTCCCATCAGCCACAGCGCGAAGTTCACCGCCGCAAAGAAAAGAAAAACGACGAGGAATCGCTTCGACAGGATCTGTCCGCCCCGCCCTTCCTGGACCAGCACCCAGGCCGCAAACAGGCCGCTGGCGCCGCCGGACGCGCCGATCAGCCCGCTACCGGCCGGATACTGCGTCAACAGATGCAGGAGAGACCCGCCCACCACGGCCACCGAGAACACGACAAGGAAGGGAATCGCGCCGCTACGCCTTCCTATAGAGAGGGAGGCGTGCACCAGCCGGCCGAAAATCACGATCAACGCCGCATTCAGGATCGCGGCGCCCCACCCATCATGAAGGAAAGCCTCTGTCAGGAACGGCGCCAGCGCGTCCATGGGCGAGCTGTAGGGCACTGCGCCCGGCACGCCCTGCCCGACCCACGCCCAGAACCTGTCCGGCTGCAGGCTGAGGAGAGACAGCATATGACCCTGCCAGCCGATCGGAGAGAACACACGCACGGCATGCGCGATCACGATAAAAGCGGCGAGGCCGGTCACTGCCGGCGGAGCCTCTATGATGGGAGGCGTTCTGGCTGCACGCGTCACGGGGTCGATTCGGGCCTTGTCTGCGGAACACTCACCCCGTCAGGCTAGACGTACCGCCTTAGAATGGCCAGCGCAGCTGCGCCGCCTGATACAAAAAAAGCCCCGCCGGTCTGGCGGGGCTTTCCTTATTGTATTTCCGGCCAGGCTCAGAAGGTCTTGCGAACGGTGACACCGTAAGTCGCCGGCTGGCTCGGATAGCCGGAGAAGGAGCCCAGCTGCGCCACCGACGGGAAGGCCGCCATGACATACTCCTCGTCGAAAATATTCCGTCCCCAGAACGTAAAGCTGATACCGCTTTCCGACTTGAAGCCAAGCGACGCGTTGAACAGGTTATACTCGCGCTCTTCGCCGATAATAGCCTGCTCGGCCGGGTCGTCGCGATAGGTCGACGGGCCTTCATACTGCCAGTCACCGCGAACGAATGCGTCCAGGCCTTCGAAGTTGAAGGTGTAAAGCGCAGACGCAGAGGTCGAGACTTCCGAGATGCCCGCGGGCTTGGCACCGGAGATGTCCCCCGCCGACGAGTTCTTGAAGCTGTCATAGACCGGATCAAGGAACGTACCGGCAAAGCCGAGCGTCAAATTCTCGGTCGGGTTCCAGGTCGCATCGACTTCAAGCCCCTGGGTCGACTGCTCCCCTGCATTCGCCAGCGCAAAGCCGGTGCCCGTGAAGATGTTCGACTGGAAGCCTTTGATCTTCTGATCGAAGACGGCGAGGTTCACCGCGAACGTATCCCAAGCCCCCTTCATGCCGATCTCGAACACTTCCGATTCTTCCGGACCTGCAAAGCGGGTCCCCGTGGTCAGGTTCGGCGGATTGAGCCCTGCGGCAACGAGGTTGGCATAGCCAGCCGCGGTCGGGCGGCTGTCGCGCGACAGGTTCCAGGACGATGCCTTGAAGCCCGTGGCGTAGGACGCATAGACATTCACATTGTCCGTTGCGTCATAAGCCAGGCGCAGCGTGTAGGTGGTGTCATCATCATTGGTCGAGCCGCTTTCCACCGCATTCGGGAAATTCACGAATTGCGGGAAGAACTGCAGCAGCTGCAGCTGGGACGTTGAACCAGCCGCCGTTGCCTGGATTGTCGCGAACGCCTCAGGATAGGCCGCGGCGAAGGCACCAACGGCCGCCGGGTTCGTCGGGTCCACGCCTGCCTGCAGCAGGAGGGCGCCGGTGGCGACCTGCGAGATGAATGGCGACAGCGGATCAAGATCGATGGCCGAGAATGTGTCGGTCGACACGACGCGACCGTAGGCGTCCTTGTTGTCCTGCGTATAGTTCAGGCCGACCGTCGCTGTGAGGCGGTCCGTCATGTGGTAGTCGACCGTGCCGAACAGCGAGAAGGCCGTGTTGTCCTGCCCGTAAGCCTCGGTCATGCCTTCGCCCGGCTGGAAGAAGAAGCCCTCCGGGACACCGAAGACGAGCGGCTCCAGACCCGTGAGCAGGCCTTGCGACAGGACGTCGATATACCCGCGGATGTCGTCGCCATAGAGGATCTGGTTCTCGATATCGACGGACTCATCGAAGTAAAAACCGCCGACCATCCAGTCCACCGGGCCGTCACCATTCGAGGTCAGGCGGATTTCCTGGGTGAACGTGTCGATGTCGGTGTCGTTCGAGTTGCGCGCCAGCAGGTCCGCGCTGGTGAAGTCGGAATCCTGATCGGTCTTCAGCTTGGAGGACCGGTAGGCCGTGATCGACGTCAGGTCTGCGAAGCCGAGCGCATAGTCGGCCTGCACCGACAAGCCGGAGTTCTCCACGTCGTTCGTCGAATCCAGATTGTTGTAGACCTCATAAGAGAACGGCGCTTCCGGATTGAGCATGCCGCCGAGAGCCATGATCGCCGCACCGGTCGGGCCGTTCACGACATTCGCCACCACGCAGCAGGTTTCGTCGATCTTGTCGAAGTCGCCAATGATGCGGAAGCTCAGGTCCTCGGTCGGTTCGATCAGCAGCTGGCCGCGGACGCCCCAGCGATTACGGTCATTGATGTCAGACCCGGTGTTCAGATCGTCGGCATAGCCATCGCGCGTATTGTAATTGGCGCCCAGGCTGAAGGCGACTTTGTCGGAGATCGGCCCGGTAATGTCCCCTGCCACGCGGAACAGGTTGTAATTGCCGACTGTTCCTTCGGCCGAGCCACCCCATTCATATTGGGGCTTCTCGGTCACGATCGAGATCACACCGGCCGAAGCGTTCTTGCCGAACAGGGTCGACTGCGGACCGCGCAGAACTTCCACGCGCTCGATGTTCGGCAGGTCGGCAATCTGCGCAGCGGAACGCGAACGGTACACACCGTCAATAAAGACACCGACCGACGGTTCGATGCCGGCATTGTTGTCGCCATTGCCGAAGCCGCGGATGATGAAGTTGGTATTGGCCGAAGTCTGGTACTGGCCAATACGCAGCGACGGAACGATCGACTGAAGGTCGTTCAGGTCGACGATCTCAGCCTGTTCGATCACCGAACTGTCGACGACAGACACAGCCACCGGCACATCCTGCAGCGTCTGTTCACGCTTGGTGGCGGTGATCGTCACGGTCTGCAGGGTCCGGGACGAGCTTTCGTCGCCGGTTTCCTGAGCATAGGCCGGAACCTGGCTGGCTGCGAGCGCCGACAAACCGACGCTGAGGCTGAGAACGGCTTTGAAGCCCGCACGGGAATAGGAATTTGATGTAGACACGAGGTCGCTCTCCCTTGGATAATTAATTTTTGAAAGACTGCTGAAGTGAGTGGAGGAAACGCCAGTCTTTGCGAGTTTTCTCGCACATCTTTCGTATCTTTAAGGTTAGCAACGGCAAGGCATTCGCCCATAAATTGTGCCCAAATCGGAAATCCGTTGCCGGAAAGACACGAAAGGCAGAAGAAGCGCCGCGCTTTTACGCTGTATGCGGCCCGTTTTGCCCCATTAAGCCTCCTAAACCGGAACCTTTATCCACCAGGAATTCGCCGCCCGGATGAAGCGAACAGGCGAATCACTGGCGCGTCCCGTGAAGAGACACGTTCTGGAAACCATACACACACGCTGGGCGGGAGCCGGCAGCACCGGTTCGCGTGAATTGGCAGATTTATTCCCTCACAGGGGAAAAGCCGTGCTGGTTCAGCCCCGGAATTCTCCAAGCGGGGGAAAAGCCGCTTCTGGAACAGTTATTGCGCAAGAGAGCTCCGAACCGGCCCGCGGGGGCCAGAAAACAAATTCGGAGTTCCACCCAGTCATGAATGATCGGTCCATTCATCCCAACACCAAAGTCCTGCTGGACGCCTGGCGCCGCATGAACGCAAACAGCGCGCCCGGCGCCATCGAATCGCCGCGCGTGGAAGACCATCCCGGTCTCATCGATCGCCTCTTCGTTCTCGAGAACAAACGCGACGGCGCCTGGCTGTTCCGTACGGCAGGCGGATCGCTGACCGACCTGCTCGGCCGGCCACTGGTGGACCATGACTTTCTGAACCTCTGGAGCGGGCCGGACAAATCGATGATGTCTGCCTTCCTCGACGCCGTTCAGCTCGATGGCGCACCGGGCGTGATCCGCGGCCGCGGCGAAACCATGACCGGCCAACGCGTGCAACTGGAACTCACCATCATGCCGCTGGCAAAGCAGACCGAACGCCCCGACAGCAACCGTCTGCTCGGACTCTACCAGACGCTGGGCGGTGAACCGCTGCTCAAGGGCCGCCCGGTCTGGCGTCACCGCGTCTCGATGCTTGTACCGCCGGACACCCGCGTCGACGAACCCCGCGTAAAACTGGTGGCCTCGAACGGCTAGGCCCCCATTGCCGGGTCGCTGATACTGTGGCGGCCGGTTTCGATCCGGCCTGCCAGACGCCGCTCAAAGCCTTCGGCGGAAACGGTGATGTCATACCAGGCGCCACTGTCGCGGGTCTCGAATTCCCGCTTCAGCGTTCGGCCGGCGCCGACGCTTGCCTTGACCGGTTCCGAGCCATCATAGACGCCCGCATAGACGGACACTTCCTGCTTCGTCCGGCCCGTATTCTTGATGGAGAGGGTGACCAGCCCGGTGCGCAGATTCATTTTCGCCGAGGTTTCGATCGCGCGCGATGCGTCACCGCGGAAAGTGCGCACGAAACCGTTCGGTCCCAGCACCCACAGATCATACTGCCCCGAATCCGTCTCAGGCTGCCAAGTGTCCGAAATCGCTTTGCCTGCCTCGACCGTATAGCGGCGCGGAATACGATCCGGATGCCGCTTGTCATAGACGTGGAAAACTGCGCCCGCCTTGCCGGTGTTGGAAAACTTCAGCGAGACCACGCCGTCTTCGGTGCTTGCGGTGACATCCAGCGCATAAGGCAGCGCCCGCGATGGCCGCGCGCCCGGCTCCTGCGACAGAAGCTGCGGCTCGGCCGGCGGCTCGATGCGTTTGCGGTGGATCTGCGCCAGCACGGCCTTCCGGGATCCTTCCGCTGACGGAAGATCCGGAAAGACCGGGGCGTTCGGCGTCTCGAAATCGAAGCAGGACGTCAGGTCGCTGCATACGGCGCGGTGCCAGGGGCTGATCGCCGGCACAGTGACGCCGAAGCGCTGTTCCAGGAACATGCCGACCGATGTGTGATCGGCCACCTGGCTGTTCACCCAGCCGCCACGGCTCCACGGAGACACGACATAAAGCGGCACGCGCGGGCCAAGCCCCCAGGGGCGCACAGGGCCACTGATCGTGTCGTCTTCTTCGAGCAGCTTCCTCTCCGGATCGGAGAAGTAGAAGCCCTTCACGTCCACCGTAGACTTGCCCGCCAGTTCGCCGTCCGCCGTGTAGGAGGGCGGCGCCGCCGGCGGCAGGTGATCGAAGAGGCCGTCATTCTCGTCGAATGTCTGGAAGAATACCGTCCGGCTCCACACATCGGGATTGGCCGTCAGCGCCTTCAGGATGCGCGCTGTGAACTCGGCGCCCTGCAGCGGCGTCGATGCGCTCGGATGCTCCGACCAGTCCTTCGGCGGCAGGATCCAGGAAACCTCCGGCAGCGTGCCCGCCTGCACATCGGCCGCAAAACGTTCCAGCGAATAATCCGTCATGCCCTTTTCGTAGAGCGGCGAGCCGGGTTTGGCTTCGCGGAAGCTTTTGAACGCCAGCCCGCCATGCATCGCGCCGGTCCAGTTGTCATTCGTATCCTGATAAATCCGCCAGGACACTCCACCCTCTTCCAGCACATCCGGAATGGTTTTCCATGGCAGGGCAGAACCCTGATAAGTGTAGCCCGGTTCCGGCAGGGCGCCCTTGATCCAGCAGCGCAGATTGTTCGGCTCGCTGTCCGCCTCGGTGCCGTTGATGCCGCGCGCCCGCAGCTCCGGATCATGATTGGAGCCGGACCAGAACACGATCCGGTTAGGGTCGGTGCCGGTGGTGATGGAACAGTGATACGCGTCGCAGATGGTGAAGGCCTCGGCCAGTGCGAACTGGAACGGCAGGTCGTCCCGTTTGAAATAGCCCATCGAGTAAGGGTTCTTGTATTTCGGCCAGTATCCGAACTTGCCCTGGTTCCAGGCCGCCTGGGAATCCGCGAAGGAATGCGGTGTACCCGGATGAGCGATGGCGTCGGTTGTTTTCGTATCGAGGTGGAAGGGCGGCACGTCTTTCTGCCCGTCCGACTGGAACCAGATCGGTTTGCCGCTTTCCATGGGAATTGTATGCCGGTCGCCAAACCCGCGTACACCGCGAAGCGTTCCGAAATAATGATCGAAGGAGCGGTTCTCCTGCATCAGGATCACGACGTGCTTCACGTCCCTGATCGTCCCCGTCTCATTGGCGGCGGGCGTTTGCAGCGCTTCGGCGATGGCACTGGGAAACGTGTTTGCGGCGGCGCCCGCAGCGGCGCTGACCCCCATGATGCGCAGAAACTCGCGGCGGTCGGTCGTCATGGTATTGCTCCCAGGTGATTGCGTGCCGGCCACCAGATTTATGCGGCCAGCCATTGAATGCCTGTGAGCGGACCTAACCCGGCTGCATGACAACCGAATGAATATTCCTCAATTTTATTCGAAGTTTTTATGAAATTACATAAAACAACATCCGGCATCGGAAGGGCGATTCCGTCATGATGGAAGATTGAAGCATCAGGAACGGCCGCCTCAGGCTCGGCGCCTTGGACAATACATCAGATTTCACCACCATCTTGCCAGCGGCTTGAACGCCTCTATGAGGAAATCGCCGAACCCGTAAAAACCGGCGGACCAAATCAATGGGGCAGAGTACCGATGACATGGAAAACCGTGGAAAGCTGGGAGACGCATCTTCATCCCGACAAATGGTCTGGTGCGCTGATCATTCTCGCGATCTTCCTGGTCGCCGGACTGTTGCTGTCGCGTTTGCTCAAACGGATGATCCTGCTGGTCGTCGAGCGAGACCGCGACAATCGCCTCGATCGTATGTCCATCGCGTTTCTTTCGAAAGTCGCGAGCGCCTTCGTCTGGATCATGGTCCTGATGCTCTACGCGCACATGATCCCGGCGCTCGACAAGCTCGCCACTGCCTTGCTGGCAAGCGTTTCAGTTGCGTCCGTTGTTTTCGGCCTGGCCGCGCAATCGACCCTGTCGAATTTCGTGGCGGGCTTCAGCCTGATTTTCTATCGCCCGTTCCGGCTGGGCGATAAATTGCAGATCAACGCGCCTGGCGGCGTCGAAACCGGGATCGTGGAGGATGTGTCGCTGGGCTACACCATGCTGAAAACCTACGACAATCGCCGGGTCATTATCTCGAACTCATCTATCTCAAGCTCGACCATGATCAACCTGTCCGCCAAGGAACAGCGGACCATGGCGATGATTCCGATCTCGATCGGCTATGGCTCCGATATCGACACGGCGCGCGCGCTGATCCTAGAAATTGCCGCGGGACTTCCCGAAATCGAAGAGGTCGTAAGCTGCCCGGTCACCAATCTGGGCACCTCAAGCGTCGATTTCAGTCTTCGCGTATGGTGCGCCGATTCCGGTGTTGCTGCCGGCGTCAAGAACACCGTGTTCGAAGCCGTGAAGAAGCGTTTCGACTCAGCCGGGATCGAGATCCCCTACGCTTACCAGAACGTCCTGATCAAGGAGGTGCCGAAGTCGGCCGACCAAGAAGAGCAGGTCAAGGCAGAGTGATCAAGGCTCTGGCCGTCTTGGTGTCGGCTGCCGCGATCGCTGAGAACACGGGCCTGCAGCCCGAAGGCTGAGGCCGTCCTTTCTCTCCCCCGTCACGAAACCCCCGCCAGTTCCGGCAATTCCGCCGGCGCCAGCAGCGGCTTTTTCAGGATCATGTCGGCGGCCTTCTCGGCGATCATGATGGTCGGCGCATTGGTGTTGCCGCCGATCAGGGTCGGCATGACAGAGGCATCCACCACGCGCAGGCCTTCGACGCCTTTCACGCGCAGCTCTCCATCCAGCGGCTGGCTGTCCGACATGCCCATCGCAACCGTCCCGACCGGGTGATAGATCGTCTCGCCCATGCGGCGGATGAAGGAGTCGATGTCTTCGTCGGACGTGACGCCCGGCCCCGGCATCATCTCGGCACCGGTGTACGGCTTAAGCGCGTCCTGCTTGCAGACTTCGCGCACCATCTTGACCGCTTCGCGCATCGCGCGGCGGTCTTCTTCCGTCGCCAGATGGTTCGGGTCGATGGACGGATGCGCAAACGGGTCATCCGAAGCAAGGCAGATCGTACCCCGGCTTTCCGGACGCAGCTGGCAGGCATGAACCGTGTAGCCATCCTTTTTCGGATCGTGCTTGGCGTGATCCATCATGATGGCGTTCAGGAAGTGCAGCTGGATATCCGGCATCTTCAGGCCCGGACGGGAATTCAGGAAGGCTCCGGCCTGCAGGAAGTTATCTGAGCCCGGCCCTGTCTGGTTATACAGGTAGCGCAGGCCGATCCCCAGTTTCTTGATGCCCTTCTGCATGGAATAGGCAGAGATCGGCTGGGTCATCTCGTGAATGACGGTGACGTCCAGGTGATCCTGCAGGTTCTGGCCGACACCTTTGGACTCCACCACGGTCTTGATGCCGAACCGGTTGAGGTGCTCGGAGTTACCGATACCCGACAGCATGAGGATCTGCGGCGACTGAACAGCCCCGGCGCAGACGATCACTTCTGCGTCGGCGAAGATCGATTGCGGCAGGCCGCCCTTGCCTTCGACCACTTCCACCCCTGTCGCACGCGTGCCTTCGAACAGGACCTTCGTGACACGGCCGGTGGAGATGACGGTCAGATTTTCCCGCACATCCGCGACCGGGCGCAGATAGGCATAGGAAGCGCTCCAGCGCTCGCCATTGTGAATGGTCAGCTGGTAAGGGCCAAACCCTTCTTGTTGGGCGCCGTTGAAGTCTTCGGTTGTCTTGTAACCCGCCTGCGCCCCGGCCTGGATGAAGGCCCGGTACATCGGGCTGGACATCGGCGCGGACGAGACGTTCAACGGACCATTGCCGCCATGATAAGTGTTCTCGCCCTTGTCCAGGGTTTCGGACTTCCTGAAGTAAGGCAGGACGCTCGCATAGTCCCAGCCCTTCAGGCCCATCTGGCCCCACTGATCATAGTCGCCGGCATGGCCGCGGATGTAGATCATGCCGTTGATGGAGGACGATCCGCCCCAGCCCCGGCCACGCGGCCACCAGAGCTTGCGGCCATTCATGTGCTTCTGCGGCTCAGTCCAAAACCCCCAGTTGAAATCGTTCTCCTCTTTAATGAGGCTCCCGACCCCCGCCGGCATGCGCACCATCAGCGATTTGTCTTTCTTGCCTGCCTCAATAAGACATACCTTTACTGCCGGGTCAGCTGACAGCCGGTTGGCAAGGGTACATCCGGCGCTTCCTGCACCAACGATTACATAATCATAGCGTTCCATGAGGTCTCGGTTTCTTCGTCTGACGGTAGAATTTTGACGGTTCGTGCAACACTTTGTGAACGAAAGCGTGCTAAGTAAAGAGCGTGGGGAGAAGTAGTCCGAAAGGACGGGTCAGCTCAAGGAGTGATTCATGACCTTCTCCACTTCTCAGGCTCTGATGACATCAGAAACGCCAGAAGAATATTTCGACCGCCGCCGTCACAAACGTGTCGACCTGCGCCTGCCCGGGCGATTCCTTACCCAGGTTGGCAATGACGAGTCGCTCTCCACGATCAATCTGTCCTGTTCGGGCGCCCTGGTTCAGTCCAGCACCCTGCCCGATCCCGGCGCGGAACTCGTCTGCTATTTCGACGATCTGGGCCGTGTGGTCGCCACCGTGGTCCGCCACACAGGCGAAGGCTTTGCCCTGTCCTTCAACGTCGCTTCGCACAAGCGCGAGAAGATCGCCGACCGCCTGACCTGGCTGCTCAACAAGGACATGCTCAACCTCAGCGAGGAACGCGAAGCCCCGCGCTACGCTGCCGATGTGCCGGCCCAGGTGGTCCGCGCCAACGGGCACAAGCTCTATTGCCGCGTGCTCGACATCTCGCTCACGGGTGCGAATTTCGAGTGCAAGGGCGTCGCTGCCCCGAAAATCGGAGAGATCGTCAGCGCAGGCTCCATCCCGGCGGAAGTTGTCCGCACCGGCATCGGCGGCTTTGCTGTGCGCTACCTCCAGAAGGACGAACGCGGCGAGGAGGCCTGACCCGTGTCAGGGCGGATCAGTCGATCCGCTTCAGTCCGCTTTTGTGGCGCTTCCAGTTCTCGACATAGTGCACAGCCGACATCTTGATGACCTGGATCTGGTGGTCCGAAACCTGTTTCACCACCTTGCCAGGGGCCCCCATCACCAGTGAATTATCGGGAATTTCCTTGCCCTCCGGGATAAGGGAGTTTGCCCCGATGATGCAGTTCTTGCCGATCTTGGCGCCATTGAGAATGATCGAGCCGATGCCGATCAGCGTCTCATCGCCAATCGTGCAGCCGTGCAGCATGACCATATGACCGACGGTCACATCGCGGCCGATGGTCAGCGGCATGCCAACATCCGTATGCAGAACGCAATTGTCCTGGATGTTTGAATTCTCGCCAATGGTGATCGGATCATTGTCCCCGCGCAGGACCGTTCCATACCAGATCGAGGCATTTTCCTTCAGGATGACATTGCCCATCACCTGGGCCGTTTCGGCAACCCAGTAATTCCCACTTTCAGGCAGGTCTGGTCGTTTTCCATCCATTTCGAAAATTGCCATGCCGGTGTCCTTTATTTCGCTTGCGGATTTAATGTTTACCATCTGATAACTCTGGTAATGTCTATTCATCAACAGATTCGGACGTGGAGTACGGTCATCCTGAGACTGTTTCATACCCCGCCGCCCGGAAGTTACCGGGTTGAGGTCCTGCCGCCCATCGGGCGTGTTGCCTCCCCTTCCCCCCAAGTTTCCAGCCAGCCGCTGCGCATTCCTGCCAGCGGCTTTTTTAGTCCCTGCAGCAAGGAGACCTCCCATGGGAAAACGCAACGCAGCCAAGCGCATGAAAACCGCTTCGGAAGTGAACACCTCTGCCTGGTTTGAAGAAACCGGCCGTGTGAGGGGTCCGCGGCTGCAGGCCATTGATGGAGGTCGGTCCTGGCATCCCGACGATGCCGATCAGAAACACTACAAGCGCGCCGCCACCGCCCCTGAAGGCGACCGGGCCCAGCGCTACCAGAAGAATGTAAAGCCCCGCTCCGAGAATCAGGCCCGCCTGATGGCAGCGATGGACGAATACGCCCTCGTCGCCGCGCTCGGCCCGGCAGGCACCGGCAAGACCTATCTCGCCATCTGCAAGGCGGTCGAGGCGCTCCAGAAGGGCAAGGTCTCGCGCATCATCCTGTCGCGTCCTGCCGTGGAAGCCGGCGAGCAGATCGGCTTCCTGCCTGGCGCCATGGAAGACAAGCTCGCGCCCTATCTGCGCCCGCTCTATGATGCCCTGTCAGACCGGCTCTCGCCCGGACAGCTGAAGCACATGCTGGCCGAAGGCGTGATCGAGATCGCGCCGATCGGCTTTATGCGCGGGCGCACGCTGAACAACGCCTTCATAGTCATCGACGAGGCGCAGAACTGTACCTACACCCAGCTGAAAATGCTGCTGACGCGGCTTGGCTGGCACTCGACCATGGTGATCACCGGCGACCCGGCCCAGTCGGACCTGCTGCCGGAATTCTCTGGCCTCGCCAAAGCGGGCGAGCGTCTGGAGAAACTGGAAGGCGCCGCGGTCGTGACGCTCGAAGGCCAGGACGTCGTCCGCCACCCGCTCGTCGCCGACATGCTCGGCGTCCTCTGAGCCAGACCTGCCTCATCCCTGTTCAGCCCGCCGGAATGCCCTCCGGCGGGCTTTTTCTGTTACAGGGTTCGTATCATCATCTCTGTGGGACAGCCGCTAGAACTTGTAGCGCACACCCACTTCGATCAGGTTCGCTTTGTTCTCGACTTCGAGGTTCGCCGGGAACAGATCAACCTTGTACTCCCCGTCCTCGACAGAACGGTAGGTATACTGACCAAAGACATCCCAGCGCTCATTGAAGCTGTAGGTCGCACCAGCCATGACCTGATAGGCGAAGCCGTTGTCGTCATCGTCGATAATGCCCACGCCGGAAGGCTTGAACGTCACGTCGGTCTTCGCATAGCCGATACCTGCGCCGACATAAGGCGTGAAGCCGGAGTCATTGGCGAAATCGTAATAACCATTGACGAACAGGGCCGTGGTCTTGGTGTCTCCGCGGCCGTCGGCAACAACGTCGGCAACCGTCACGCCGAGGGTGTCAGCAGACCCGGTCAGCGCGCCCGCATCGAGGGCATCGATGGAACCGCCGCCCAGCGTCACGCTCTTGTGCGTATCCACATCGCCCTTCGACATGGCGAGCTGGACCTCACCACGGAATGACGGGGAATAGCGGTAACCGACGGCAGCCGAGTAGGACATGCCATTATCAAATTCCGTCTTCCAGCCAACCGATGTGCCTGAGGCGATGGGTGTGCCTGCCGGCAGCGCACCGCCATTGCCGGTCAGGAAATCGGCGCTGGTTGCGCCGGTATTGTCACTGTCTGATTGCATGGCTGCACCAACCGTACCCGACACATAAAATCCTTGTGCATGGCCCGGGGCAGCCATCAGCGCACCAATGATTGATGCCGTGGCTAAAACTCCAAGTCGCATTTCGTGATCCCTTTTTTTGTTGGCCGATCCTCCTGACCGGTGCGCTTTATACGTTTCAGCGGCGGAACCGGACGGGCCGATAACAAAAACGTTATCGGCAAGCTGAAAGGTGGATAAATCCAGGCCAGTGCCCCGCCTGCTCTCCGGAGAGGCCCTTGTCCTGGCTGGTTTTTTACCGAGACGAACAACTCCGTATTCGTCTGATAAGCGCCCGTGCCACACTCCGCCTCATGACACATCCCACCGATTTCATCACGCACGCTTTTAGGACGATCGCCCGCGCCGTGGCGGAAGCGGGCGTGAATGCGGATCTGTTCAAACATCCGGAACTGATCCCGAAAACGCTGAAGCACCGTGTCTCGGTTGAACTGAAGCGCCTCGCCGTGCTGCTCCGCCGTCTGATCTTTCTTATGGCGCTACAGGTGGAACTGGCGCCTCTGGTGCCGCGCCCGGCGAGCAATTATTTCGAAAAGAGTGAGGGCGAACCGGTGGCGCGCAAGGCGTTCTTTTCCGTCCTGCCTGTGCCCGCGGGTGAAGCGCCGGACTTCCTGCACGGTCCGATCATTGTGCCGACACGCGGCCCCGTGCCCGCTGCGCCGTTGATCGCCCGCTGGGAGGCCATGCTCGACACGTTGAAACACGCCAGACGCCGCGCGAAATGCCTCGCCCGCACGATCCAGCGCTGGAAGGCCGAAGGTGAAGCCCGGCCTTACATCACGCCCATTCCGAAAACCTACGCCATGCCCGCCGCGCTCGCCCTCGTCTCGGGCGCCCTCACCGTGCAGCTGACCGCGGCCTTGCACGACTGGCCCAGCTTCGACACGAGCTGAGCCTCGCCACAATCAGGGTTTTTGCCGGAGCGCCGAGGGCGTTTCCGGGCAGGCGTGCTGGCACATACTACTTTACGCGGATAATTTTGAAGTCTGTCGTCGGATGCTCATCGAACTCGAACCAGGGGTTCCCGACCAATGCGCGGCGGATCCGTCCGGGCGCGGGAAGAGCGGATGGCGGCTCGATTTCACCTGGCTGGGACTGACGCCAGACCTGTCCATTGTCGAAAGTCAGGTAGTGCCGTCCGATATTGTTGCGGACGATCTTCACCACCGTGACTTCCAGCTCTTTGCTCTCAGACGGCCGGTCTTTCTTCTTCGCCTTTTTCGCCTGCTTTTCCTGCGACGACCGGGACAGGCGCGCCCAGATCGGCAGCTTCGCATCGGCCGCCACGTTCGGGGCAACCTGCTCAACCTGCTCAACCGGCTCAACCTGCTCCATAGTCTGTTCCGGCGCCGCCCCGAGAGACGCTTCAAGTGACGCCGCGGCCGCCTCAAAACACGCCAGCTTGGCGCTATCGTCAGCAAGGCTGCGACAGTCAACGACGTCCTGAGCGGCGCTGTTCACGTCCGCAAATACCGGTGCACCGAGGCAACCGGCCAGGACAATACCCGTGAGAAACTTCTTGAATTCAGGTTTCATGCGATCAACTTCTTCTTACTGCCCGCAACTATACTCAACTAGGGGCCTGTGGAAATACCAGCGACGTATCAGGCCTCTGCCTCGTCGTCGCCCTTCGCCACCGAAGCGGCCAGTGAGGCCGACAGGAAACGGTCGATGTCACCATCCAGAACGCCCTGCGTATCGGAGGTTTCCACCTCGGTCCGCAGGTCTTTCACCATCTGGTATGGCTGCAGGACATAGGAACGAATCTGGTGGCCGAAGCCGATATCGGTCTTGCCGGCATAGCTGGCGTCGGCAACTTCGCGGCGTTTCTGTAGCTCCAGCTCATAGAGGCGTGAGCGCAGCATCTGCCAGGCCTGGTCGCGGTTGCGGTGCTGCGACCGGTCGTTCTGGCACTGGACGACAATACCGGTCGGCTCGTGCGTCAGGCGCACGGCAGAATCGGTCCGGTTGACGTGCTGGCCGCCCGCGCCGGAGGCCCGGTAGGTGTCGGTGCGCACATCGGACGGGTCGATCTCGATGTCGATATTGTCGTCGATCACCGGGGTGACCGTGACAGAGGCAAACGAGGTATGGCGGCGCGCGGAAGAGTCGAACGGCGAAATCCTGACGAG
This sequence comes from uncultured Hyphomonas sp., assembly GCF_963678195.1. Classification (NCBI taxonomy): domain Bacteria; kingdom Pseudomonadati; phylum Pseudomonadota; class Alphaproteobacteria; order Hyphomonadales; family Hyphomonadaceae; genus Hyphomonas; species uncultured Hyphomonas sp. Next base: position 1,344,612 of record NZ_OY782759.1, on the reverse strand, counting down.
GCGGTGCACGCCCTGCTCCGACTTCAGCCAGCCATAGGCGCTATCGCCCTTGATCTGGAGCGTCGCGGACTTGATGCCCGCCTCTTCGCCCTCACGCTCGTCCATCTCCTCGACCTTCATGCCGTGCTTTTCGGCCCAGCGCACATACATGCGCCGAAGGATCGAGGCCCAGTCCTGGCTCTCGGTGCCGCCCTCGCCGGCATTGATCTGGACATAGGCATCATTGCCATCGGCCTCGCCGGACAGCAGCGCGGCCAGCTCCGCCTTCTCGGCCCGGGCGGCAGCCCGCGTCAGCGAGGCTTCGAGGTCGGCGACCATGTCATCGTCGCCTTCGGCCAGCTCCAGCAGCTCGCCAGCGTCTTCGGCTTCCTTTTCGAGGGCCTCGACGGTTTCGATGCCGTCGGCCAGTTTCTGGCGCTCACGCATCATGGCCTGGGCGGCCTGCGGATCGTCCCAGAAGTCCGGCTTCTCAGAGAGGGCCGTCAGTTCATCGAGGCGTTTTGTGGCTGTATCCCAGTCAAAGACGCCTCCGTAGCAAAGCGGCCGAGGAGCGGATCTGGTCAATCAGAGACTTGATTTCTGCGGACATGGGTTCGGCCTTTCAAAAGAATAAAAACTGCGAGGCGGGCCTATAGCGCAGCCGCCCCGCAGGGTCAAAACGGATTGGGGTCAGTAAGTACCGTCGAGATCCCCGGTGACGGCCTGCTCCTGCGGCTGCATCGGATCTTCCGGCACAACACCGGCATCGCGCTCCGGATCGAAACCGGAGACGCTGCCCGAACCTGTGCCCGCGCCGCAGCTGCCGGAGATCGACAGGCAGTCATCGCTGCTGTTGAAGGCCGAAAGCCCCGGCTCCGTGCCCGGACGGAAGGCTTCGTCAATGATGACACTGGTCTCCGGCCCCGGCAGTTCGCCAGTGCGGGCATCGATCTTCACCAGGCGCACACCGGGCGGAATACGGAACGGGATGGCCGGCTGGTCGGCCAGTGCCTTTTCCATGAACTCGGTGAAGATCGGTGCGGCAACCGAACCGCCGGCTTCGCCTTCGCCGAGGCTGCGATTGTCGTCGAACCCGACCCGGACACCGACCACGAGATCAGGCGAGAAGCCCATGAAGATGGCGTCGCGATAATCGTCGGTTGTCCCGGTCTTGCCAGCCAGCGGCTTGCCGACGCGCAGCGCCCGGCGACCGGTGCCGCGCTCCACCACGCCTTCCAGCATATGCGTGACCTGATAGGCGACGATCGGGTCCAGCACCTGCTCACCGACTTCGGCCAGCTGCGGCGGCTCCTGACCGTCCCACTCTTCGGCCTGACAGCCTTCGCACGCCCGCTCATCGTGACGGAACAGCGTCCGGCCATGGCGGTCCTGAACGCGGTCCAGCAGCGTCGGCGTGATCTTCTTCCCGCCATTGACGAAGCCGGCATAACCGCGCGCCATATCAATCAGGTAGGCATCGCCTGCGCCGAGAGACATGGCGGCGTAAGGCGGCAGCGTGTCATAAACGCCCATGCGCTCGGCGAGTTCGCTCACGGCTTCCATACCGATGTCCTGCGCCACGCGCGCGGTCACCTGGTTCAGTGATTTCTCCAAAGCGATCCGCAGGGTGACCATGCCGTAGGACCGGCCTTCGGTGTAGTTGGACGGGCGCCAGTAATCACCTGTCGACACATCGAACGACACGAACGGCGCATCCAGCATCCGGGTCGCCGGCGTGTAACCTTTCTCAAGCGCAGCCGCATAGACAAACGGCTTGAAGCTGGAGCCAGGCTGGCGTTTCGATTGGGTGACGCGGTTGTAGCTCGACTTGAAGAAGGAGTAGCCACCCTGCATCGCGAGGATCCGGCCCGTGTGCGGATCGAGAGCGATCAGCGCCCCGTCGACTTCCGGCACCTGGCGCAGCGTGGCATTGCCCACCGGCACCAGCATCGGCTCGATCTCGCCCTCGTCGATCTCGTTGCCTTCCGGGTCAAGCTCGGCCTCTTCGGAGCGCGGCGCGAGCGTTTCGTCGGCGTTCAGAACCTGCCGCTTCAGCTCCGCCAGAATGACCTGCCCGACCTGAAGACCGGTTTTCCCGTCTTCGGATTTGTAGGTTTTGGCCCATTCGACTTCCTCGTCCGGCAGCCTGATCGTCGCGCCATCCGTCAGAAGCAGCGTCGCGCCGGAGCTGGACACTTTCTGCACCATGGCCGCTTCCCAGGTGCCGTAGCCACCAGGCAGCTTGACCTCTTTCAAAGCTTCCAGCGCGCCGTCACCCGTTTCGATCGTGGTGACAGGACCGCGCCAGCCATGACGGCGATCATAGGCAATCAGACCGTTGCGCAGCGCCTGCTGGGCGGCGAGCTGCAAACGCGTGTCGATGGTTGAACGGATCGAAAGCCCGCCCTGCTCCAGCGTTTCCTCGCCATAGGACTTGATCAGGTCGCGCCGCAGTTCCTGAACGAAATAGGTCGCGGCCACATATTCCGGACCTTTCAGCCGCCGCGTCGTGGTCAGCGGCTTGCTCATGGCCTCGTCGGCCTCTTCCTGGGTGATGTATCCATCCTCGACCATGCGGCCGAGCACATAGTTCCGGCGGGCCAGGAGGCGCTTCGGGTTTGTGTACGGATTGACCGCCGATGGGGCCTTTGCCAGCGAGGCGAGCACAGCCGCTTCCGAGAGGTCCAGTTCCGGCAGGGATTTATTGAAATAGTTGAGCGCGGCAGAGCCGACGCCATAGGACCGCCCGCCGAGATAGATCTCGTTGAGGTACAGTTCGAGAATCTGCCCCTTGGTGAATTCCTTTTCCATGCGCTGGGCGACGATGGCTTCCTTCGCCTTGCGGGTCAGGTTCTGGTCACGCGTCAGCAACATATTCTTCGCCACCTGCTGGGTGATGGTCGAACCGCCCTGCAAGCCGCCTTTGCCGGTGATCTTGTTCTTCACCGAATTGATGCCGCCCCGCAGGATGCCGACATAATCGAGCCCGTGGTGCCTGAAATAGTTCTTGTCCTCGGCCGCAACGAAGGCATCGACCACATGGGTCGGGATCGATTCATACGGCACGAAGACCCGGTGTTGATCGGCGAACTCTGCAATCAGGGTCCCGTCACCCGCGTGAACGCGGGAGGTGATCGGCGGTTCATACTGTTTCAGTTTGGCAATCGAGGGCACGGTCCGGCCCAATGCAGCAAAGTACAGCCAGAGGGCGATGATCCCGATCACACCCAGAACAAAGCCGAGCACAATCAATCGGCGCAGCCAGATCCACACCCAGCGTGGCCCTGGCAGGTAAAACCCGTTGATTCCGAAGCGGTTTTCGACGCTTTCGTATCTTCCGTCAGTCATGAACACTTTCCCTGCCGTCTGCTGACGGAATCGCAGCCTTTTCAGGCGATAGTAAGGCGCACCGCTGGCACGTTAAAGAGGCGGGTGTCAGATGTCCTGACGGTCGACTTCGCCATCGGTCAGCGACACATCCGGCAAAGGCTGGCGTTCAGGCTTCGGTTCGCTGAGGCCATTTTCCAGCCGGTCGGTCAGGTCAGCCTTTTCCGCAGCGGGCGGTCCGTTGTCGAGCGCTGTCTGCCAGGCAGCTTCAGCAGCCTCCTTGTCACCCAGATACCAGTAGATGTCGCCAAGATGGAACTCGATCTCCCAGTGCTGGTGCGGGGCAAGTTCCTGGCGGGACAGTTCGATCAGGCGTTTGGCCTCATTGATATGGCCGAGCTTGAAATAGGCCCAGCCAAGCGAGTCGGCGATGTAGGGATCGCGTTCTGCCATGGTGCGGGCGCGGCTGAGCAGCTTGAACCCCTCGTCCAGCTTGTCCGTCCGCTCGATCAGGAAATAACCGAGCGTGTTCAGCATGTAGGGGTCATTCGGACGCGTGAGGCGCTCGGTTCGCAGGATCGCCAGCGCTTCATTGATCTGTCCGTTGCGGCCGAGCGCATCGGCCAGAACGACCCGGCGGTCATGCGTATCGTCCAGCACGCGGGCCTGTTCGGCGTGGCTGACGGCCTGTTTGTAGTCCCCGAACTGATTGTAGATGCTGGTGGCAAGGCCGTGTGCAGCCGCCTCCTCCGCAGGGTTTTCGGACAGGGCGATGACTTTCTCGATCAGCTCCTTCGAGGCCTTCTCGTCGTTCATCCGCGAGTGCAGCTGAAGCGCGCCGTAAAGTGTGGACAGACGGTTGTCGTCATCAGTCAGGCTGAGCGCCTTGTCGATCGCTGCGCGGGCGGCATCTTCCTGCCCGGACATGAGTTTCGCCTGCGCCGCAGCAATCTGCAGGGATGCGGTCGCTTCCGGCGCCGAAGTGGCGACATGGGCGACCCCGTCATAGAGGGCGCTGGCATACATCTCGTCGATGATGGCAGAGCGCAGGTCTTCATTTTCCGGCGAGATCAGCAGCGCCACCTGATCGAATGCCGAGCGCTGGTCGTCAAATCCTTCGACCCGGCCGCCCATCATGATGCGGCGGATAACCCGCTGTTCCTGCATGGTGCGGGACACATCGGCCAGCGACTGGCTGAACGCTTCGGCCACGGACTGGGGCTCGTTCTTCAAATTCTTCCCGGTCTCCAGGCTGTCCATGGCGGCGGCGTAGCTGATGGCCTCTTCCGGCTCGGCGTCCGCCAGCTGCTGATAGACCGCCTTCGCCTCATCGATCCGGCCCAGCCGCTGCAGCAGCAGCGCGTGGCGGGAGATCACCGTCCGGATGTGATTGTAGATCAGGCCCTTGGGATCGAACTGGTGTTCGGGCGCTTCAATCTTCGACGGCGTCATCGCCTCATAAACGGCCAGGGCCTGTTCCGGCCGGCCGAGCGCGTCGAGCATGGCAGCCAGGGACAGATCCCCGGTCAGGCCGGGCATGCCGCTGGCGGCGCCGCGATGCCGGTTGATGGCCTCATCGGTCTTGCCTTCCATGGCGAGCAGCCAGGCATCGAGATAGATGTAAAAGCTGGTCTCACCGTCTTCGCCCGAGCGGGCGCTGGCATCGGCGAGGGTCTGGCGCGCCTCTTCCATCCGGCCGGCGGCAGCTTCGTCGAGCGCGATGAAGGCGTCGAACAGCGGACTGGCGTCGCGGTCTTCCATATCCAGGTCACGCGTCTTGGCGAGAAAGGCCGCCATATCGCCGGCCTTCACGGCCGCGGATGGCATGTCGTACACGTCAGGACCGACCGGCTTGCCGCGCGCATCCAGGACAGAGGTCGCCCGCGCCGCATCCGACAGGCTGGCATAGGTTTCGGCGATCACCGCGTCTTCGGCCTGGGTTTCGAGCAGAGCCGCATCCGGAACGGCAGGTGCGGCAGCGCACGCGCCCAGCGAGACAGACAGGGAAAGGGACAAGGCAAGCGCACTTGCCGCGACAGAATTCTTCAGGCGCATGGACTCTCCGGTCTCCAGCTTCGCAGGTGGCGCCGAGTGAAGCAGCCCCGTACGGCAAGAGCAAGGCGACCACGTGTTGTACAGGACAGGTTTGCTGCCTTGTTCATAAACATGGGCTTAATCTGGCCTGATCTGGCCTGTTTGCCTCATCACTTCCCCGTGCACCGATACGGAACAGCCCGCTCCTGACAAGGAACGGGCTGCGCCATGATCGCCAGATACGGCCAGATCACATGTTCGGATAGGCCGGGCCGCCGCCGCCTTCCGGCACGGTCCAGTTGATGTTCTGGTTCGGATCCTTGATGTCGCAGGTCTTGCAGTGGATGCAGTTCTGCGAGTTGATCTGGAACTTCAGCTCGCCACCTTCCTCGATCCACTCATACACGCCTGCCGGGCAGTAACGTGCTGACGGGCCGTCGAAGACATCGTGCTCCGAAGATTTCTGCAGGGCGAGGTCAGCGACCTTCAGGTGCACCGGCTGGTCTTCCTCGTGGAATGTGTTGGTGAAGGAGACATTGGTGAGCTTGTCGAAGCTGATCACGCCATCCGGTTTCGGATAGTCGATCGGCTTGAAGTTCTTCGCCGGCTTCAGCGACGCTGCATCGGTCTTGCCGTGCTTCATCGTACCGAAGAAGGAGAACCCGCCGAGCAGGCTGGAGATCCACATTTCGATGCCGCCCATCGGGATGCCGATGGCGGTGCCGAGTTTCGACCAGAGCGGTTTCACGTTCCGGACGGTCTTCAGCTCCTTGTAGACCGAAGACTGGGCGTAAGCGTCTTCATAGCTTTCCAGCGTGTCGCCCTGACGGCCGTCCTTGATGGCGGCAAAGGCGGCTTCTGCGCCCATCATGCCGGTCAGGATGGCGTTGTGGCTGCCCTTGATGCGCGGCACGTTGACGAAGCCAGCACCGCAGCCGATCAGCGCGCCGCCCGGGAAGGCCAGTTTCGGAACGGACTGGAAGCCGCCCTCGGTGATCGCACGGGCGCCATAGGCCACGCGCTTGCCGCCTTCGAGGTGCGGCAGCACAGCCGGATGGTGCTTGAAGCGCTGGAATTCCTGATACGGCGAAATGTACGGATTGGCGTAGTTCAGGTGAACCACGAAGCCGACCGAGATGAACGGCTCGCCATTGTCGCGGAAGTGGTAGAGGAAGCTGCCGCCGCCGGTCTTGTTGTCGAGCGGCCAGCCCATCGTGTGCTGGACATAGCCTTCCCGGAACTGTTCTTCCGGCACGGACCACAGCTCTTTCAGACCGATGCCGAATTTCTGCGGGTCGCGGCCTTCATCGAGATTGAACTTAGCGATCAGCTCTTTGGTCAGCGAGCCGCGAGCGCCTTCTGCGAAGAGGACGTACTTCCCCAGCAGTTCCATGCCCGGCTGGTAGTCGCCCTTGTGGCTGCCATCAGCCGCGATGCCCATGACGCCGGAAACGACGCCCGTCACGCGGCCATCTTCGCCGTAAACGACTTCAGAGGCGGCAAAGCCCGGAAAGACTTCCACGCCGAGGTTTTCGGCTTCCTGGCCAAGCCAGCGGGTCACGTTCGCGAGCGAACCGGTATAGTTGCCGTGGTTCTTCATGAAGCCCGGCATCGGTAGCCAGGAAATGTCTGCGACGCCCTGAGGCCCGAGGAACATAAATTTGTCGGCGGTGACTTCCGTTTTCAACGGACGGTCATCACGCGTGCGCCAATCGGGGAGCAGCTTGTCGAGGCCGACCGGATCCATCACGACACCCGACAGGATGTGTGCGCCGATCTCGCCGCCTTTTTCCAGAACGACCACAGACAGGTCTTCGCCTGCCTCGTTCGCCAGTTGTTTAAACCTGATGGCGGCTGACAGACCGGACGGGCCCCCGCCCACGATCACCAGGTCGAACTCCATCGATTCCCGTTCCATAGCGTCATCCGCCATTGGTTTCTCCTCGCTTCGGCCTTAGAGTTGCCGCCCATATCTGCAATTACTTAAGCACTTACAATGTCTGCCGCGAAGGTCCAGAGCTTCTGAATGCCCGCCCCTGCGTCAATCACTGCCATCGATGCCCTCACTGACTGGTGGGAGGAGATGGGCGTGGACGTTGATCACGCCCGCGTCGATGCCTTCCTGAAGGCTGCAGAATCAACGGGTTCTGCTGCACCGCAGCAAAATGCGCCCGTCCGCCCGCGCCGCCGGAAACCGACAAACTGGGTCGAGGAAGCCCGCTCTCAGGCCGCAGGGTGCGACACTCTGGACGCCCTGAAGGCTGCCATCGAATCGTTTGAAGGCAGCCCGCTGAAGGCCGCGGCACACTCCACTGTAGTTTATGACGGTACCGAAAATGCCAGCCTGATGGTGATCGGCGAAGGGCCCGGCGCGGAGGAGGACCGGAAAGGCCTGCCTTTTGTCGGCAAGGCCGGGCAGCTTTTGGACCGGATGCTGGCCGCCATCGAGCGGACCCGCGAGACCAACGCCTTCATCACCAACGTCAATTACTGGCGCCCGCCCGGCAACCGGAACCCGGATCAGGAAGAGCTGGATGTCTGCCGTCCCTTCGTCGACCGGATGATCGAACTGAACCAGCCGAAGCTGATCGTCGCGGCCGGCGGCGTACCGGCAAAGGCGCTGCTGGATACGCAGGACGGCATCATGCGCCTGCGCGGCTCCGAACATGTATTCACAACGGCGGGCGGCTATTCCGTCCCGCTGATCCCGCTGCTGCACCCGGCCTATCTGCTGCGCCGGCCGCAGGAAAAGTCCCGCGCCTGGCGTGACCTGCTGCTGGTAGAAAAGCGGCTGGGGGAGCTGGAATGAGCGAAAGCAGGGAGCCCCAAGGTACCGACGAAATGGCTGCCGGTATCCTGGCATTTATGATCTTAGGTGGCGGATCAGGGCTGGCAGTCTTCCTGGTCTGCAAGTTCGCTTATCAACTGGACGGCCCCGGTATCATTGCTGCAGCAATTGCTCTGGGCCTTGTCGCAGGAACCATCGGCGCTTTCACGAAGTTCGGCCGCACCGCTGGCTGGGTCATTCTCGAAGTGCTGTACGTGATCGGGCTCTTCAGCTAGCGCCCGAATCGACCAGCCTTTTCATTATCTGACTGCCCCTTCATCATGCCCGCTCCGCTTTCCATCGTCATTCCAACGCTGAACGCCGAGGCGGAGCTGCCGCTTTGCCTGGAGAGCCTGATGCCGGGGCTGGAGGCCGGGCTGATCCGGGAGGTCATTGTGGCCGATGGCGGGTCTGAGGATGCGACCGCGAAAATCGCCGGGGCGATGGGGGCCAATCTGGTGACCGGCGCCCACGGACGCGGGGCGCAGCTTGCCGCAGGCGCAGCGGCCGCGCGGGGGGACTGGCTCATGTTTCTGCATGCCGATACCGCGCTTTCCCGTGACTGGGCCGAGCGCACTGGCGATCATGTCATGACTAAACCGGACTATGCCGCGTTCTTCGAGCTGCGTTTCCGGTCCGATGCGCGCGCCGCCCGGACCTTGGAGAGACGTGCAAACCGCCGCGCCCGGATACTCGGCCTGCCCTATGGCGACCAGGGCCTGCTGATCAGCCGGAAGCTCTATGACGGCGTCGGCGGCTACAAGGACGTGCCACTGATGGAGGACGTGATGATCGTCCGCGCCATTGGCAAGCGGCGCCTTGTCCAGCTGAACGCCGAGGCGCGCACCTCCGCCGCCAAATATGAGCGCGACGGCTGGCGCAAACGGTCATGGCACAATGCGTTCCTGCTGACCCGTTTCCTTCTGGGCGCCAAACCGGAAGAGCTGGCGAAACAATACACCTGACGAGGAGCCCCTCATGAGCGACGACCAGAATTCCGTGGAACTCTACCGGCAGGAGGGCGAGAATTTCCGCTCCGTCCGGGCAACGCTGGCAGAGGACAAATTCACCTTCGACACGCAGGATATGGGCAAGCTGGTCGAGGAGATGTGGGGCGATTCAGACTATGAGTTCTGGACCATCGTGCCGAAGGAAGCCTGGGGGCAGTTGCTGATGGCGCTCTCCATCGAGTTCTTCGCCAACGACCCGCAGGCGACGGATCGCCTGCACGATATTTGTATCGCCCATGGCATTCCGCATGAACGGGGCAGCTGGGCCTAGTCGCCGTCCCACCAGTCCGGATCGTCGAACCAGGCTTTGTGCGCTTCGCGCAGATAGTCCGCAATCGAGGCTTCTGACGGCAGGCTGCAGGTATAGGAATCGATCTTCTCGATGCCCCAGCTTTCCCGCTCTTCCTCCGTGACATCGCCGCACCAGGGGAGTTCGACATCGAACCCTTTCAGGCCATCGGCATCAAATTCCGGTGCGCGGCGGGTAACGCCGACGACATAGGCTGTCTCGTCATCCTCCACCATCCGGATCTCGGTCAGCCAGACCGGTCCGACCGCGGTCTCCATCAGGGGCGCGAACCGGACGGCCACAGGCTCCTCATCCTCGCCTTCATCTTCCGGCGGCATCATGAAATAGCCCTTGTTGCCCCGGTTCGGTACGGTACGGGCGCAATCGTCTTCCGAGCTGCAGACAAGGATGACCGAGGCCTCGTCCAGCCGGACGGCATCGTCAGGTGAAATGAAGGGCGCCTCGCTCATGAAGCAGGCTGGCAGCAGGGCGAGGGCGCTGACCGCCAGAACACTTTTCAGCACGCTTTTCAGTCCGGATCTCAGGCCGGAATTCAGGCATTGCATCGGAAAGCCTCCTTTTTGGCCCGGATTTGATCCCGACATCTTTCACCGGACTGCAGACGAAAGTAAGGCATTGGCATGCGACATCCAACTCTTCTCGTATTCGCCAAGCCCCCGCGCATCGGCCTGTCCAAGACAAGGCTGGCCAAGGACACAGGGCCCGCGGCCGCCCGGCGCATCGCCGGCTTCACACAGGCCCGCACCTTTCGCGCGGCCATGCAGTCCGGCTGTGACACGATCATCTACGCCGCGCCGGACAGTGCGCTGCGCGCTGTCACCACAACAGGATGGCCGGCCCACCTGCCACGCCGCAGCCAGGGCCAGGGCACGCTGACGGAACGGCTGGAAAAAGGGCTGAACGAGGCCCCGTCCGGCCCGGTCCTGTTCATCGGAACGGACGCGCCGGACGTCTCCGCCGCCTTGATGCGCCAGGCCGTGCGCCTTCTGGCCCGGCACGATGCCGTATTCGGCCCGGCGGAGGATGGCGGCTTCTGGCTGTTCGGCATCAATAAGAGTGCCCGGACCCAATCGCCTTTCCGGAACGTGCGCTGGTCCGGCCCGCACGCGATGCAGGATGTGTGGTCGAACCTGCCCGGCCACGCAAATATCGGCCTGTTGCCCATGCTGATGGACATCGACGAGCTGAGCGACTGGCGCGCCTGGAACCGCCGTCCCCACACCTGGCGGCCGCCGGCCATCCACAGGAAACCGCTTCAGGGGCACTAAGTTTGTTCTTGATTTGTTCTGTATCGCATGTCCTTATCCGGTCATGCGCACCGGACAGAAACTCTCCCCCAGAGGCCGTGTCAGCCTGATCGACACACAGGCCGCCACCGAACGCGCCACACAGCGCGGACGCGGGGCCGTCTCGAACCAGACCGGGCGTTTCGAGAAAGAAACCCGTTTCGCCTTCGATGATGGCTGGGACACGATCGAACAGGATGCCACCCGGATCGAGACGCTGGTGATGCCGGAAACGGCGCGGAAGGTGATCACCTTCAACCGCTCGCCCGACATTTCGTTCGACCGCACGATCAACCCCTATCGCGGCTGCGAGCATGGCTGCATCTATTGCTTCGCCCGGCCGAGCCATGCCTTCCACGGGCTGTCCGCCGGTCTCGATTTCGAAAGCCGGCTTTTCTACAAAACCAATGCGATCCGCCAGCTGGAATGGGAACTCTCCCGCCCCAGCTATGTCTGCCGGCCGATTGCGCTCGGCATGAATACCGATGCCTACCAGCCGATCGAGCGAACCTACAAAATGACCCGGCAGGTGCTGGAAGTGCTGGCGGCGCACAACCACCCCGTCACCCTGCTGACAAAATCGGCCCTGATCCAGCGGGACATCGACCTGCTCGCCCCGATGGCCGGGAAAGGCCTGGTGCGGACTGGCGTGTCGATCACGACGCTGGACCGTACGCTCAGCCGGAAGATGGAGCCGCGCGCCGCCACGCCGCAGCGGCGGCTGGAAACCGTCCGCGCCCTCAGCGAGGCAGGCATTCCGGTGACCGTGATGACGGCGCCGGTCATCCCCGCGCTGAACGACCATGAGATTGAGGCCCTGCTGGAAGCCGCTGCCGCACATGGTGCAAGCGGGGCGGGCTATGTGCTGCTGCGCCTGCCTTATGAGATCAAGGATCTGTTCCATGAATGGCTGGTCCAGCATGTACCGGACCGGGCCGCAAAAGTGATCAACACGATGCGTGAGATGCGCGGCGGCAAGGATTACGACGCCCAATGGGGCGAACGCATGCGCGGGCGTGGCCCGGTGGCGGACCTGATCGCGAAACGCTTTGCCCGGGCGACGAAACGGCTGAACCTTGGCAAAGCCCGCCCGCCGCTGCGGACAGATCTGTTCGCGCCGCCGGTTCAGCCGGGCGGTCAGATGGCGCTCGATCTCTAGGCCTCAGCCCGGCGTATCACCGAGCGCGGCAAGTTCGCCGGCATCGAAGACCCGGCTACGCGTCAGGAAACGTTGCTCACGCCCATTATCCAGCGAAAACATGCCGCCGCGCCCCGGCACAACATCCAGGATCAGCTGGGTATGTTTCCACGCCTCGAACTGACTGGCCGAGATATAGACGGGCACGCCGTCGATCTCGCCGAGCTTCACATCCCGCTCGCCAACCTTGAAGTCGTCCGCTGGGTAGCACATCGGGCTCGACCCGTCGCAGCATCCGCCGGACTGGTGGAACAGGATGTCCGGATAGTCCTGCCGGATCTCGGCAATCAGGCGCCGCGCCGCATCGGTCGCGGTGACGCGCGGCGGCGCACTTCTTTCATCTGTCATCGGATCACCTCCGAAAAGGAATGGACGGCCCCGGCCTACGCTGCCACCGGGACCGTCCCCTGCCGTCACACCGCGGCAGGATCAGAAGAAGCCAAGCTTCTTCGGGGAGTAGGAGACCAGCATGTTCTTGGTCTGCTGGTAGTGGTCCAGCATCTTCGAATGGTTCTCCCGGCCGATGCCCGATTGCTTGTACCCGCCGAATGCCGCATGGGCCGGATAGGCGTGGTAGCAATTGGTCCAGACGCGCCCGGCCTGGATGCCGCGGCCGAAGCGGTAGCAGGTGTTCGCCTCGCGGCTCCACACACCTGCGCCGAGGCCGTAGAGCGTGTCATTGGCGATGGCGAGGGCGTCGGCTTCGTCCTTGAACGTCGTGACGGAGACGACCGGGCCGAAGATTTCCTCCTGGAACACACGCATCTTGTTGTGGCCCTTGAGGACAGTGGGCTGGACGTAATACCCTCCGGAAAGGTCCCCGCCGAGATTGGCCGCCTCGCCGCCGATCAGCACTTCGGCGCCTTCCTGACGGCCGATGTCGAAGTAGGAGAGGATCTTCTCTTTCTGCTCGGAGCTCGCCTGTGCGCCGATCATCGTGGTGGGATCCAGCGGATTGCCCTGCTTGATCTCGGCCACGCGCTTGAGGGCGCGTTCCATGAAGCGGTCATAGATGTTTTCATGGATCAGGGCGCGCGACGGACAGGTGCAAACCTCGCCCTGGTTCAGGGCGAACATGACGAAACCTTCGATCGCCTTGTCGAGATAGTCATCATCCGCACGCATCACATCCTCGAAGAAGATGTTCGGAGACTTGCCGCCCAGTTCCAGTGTCACCGGGATAAGGTTTTCGGACGCATACTGCATGATCAGCCGGCCCGTCGTCGTCTCACCCGTGAAGGCGATCTTGGCGATGCGGTTACTGGAGGCGAGCGGCTTGCCCGCCTCCAGGCCAAAGCCGTTCACGATGTTGAGCACGCCAGGTGGGAGGATGTCGGCGATCAGCTCTGCGAACACCATGATTGTGGCCGGGGTTTGTTCGGCCGGCTTCAGCACCACGCAGTTCCCGGCGGCCAGCGCCGGGGCGAGTTTCCATGCCGCCATGAGGAGCGGGAAGTTCCACGGGATGATCTGTCCGACCACGCCGAGCGGTTCATGGAAATGATAGGCGACCGTGTCATGGTCGATCTCTGAAATGCTGCCTTCCTGTGCACGGATACAGCCTGCGAAATAGCGAAAGTGATCGATGGCGAGCGGGACGTCCGCCGCCATCGTCTCGCGGATCGGCTTGCCATTGTCCCACGTCTCGCAGGTCGCGATGAGTTCGAGGTTCTCCTCCAGCACGTCCGCGATCCGGTTCAGCATATTGGCGCGCTCTGCCACCGAGGCCTGGCCCCAGGCGTCCTTCGCGGCGTGCGCAGCGTCCAACGCCATGTCGATGTCGCTGGCATCGGACCGGGCGATCTGGCAGATCACCTTGCCGTTTACCGGAGACGTATTGTCGAAATACCGCCCGCCATTCGGGGCGACGAACTTGCCGCCGATGAAATTGTCATACCGTTCACGGAACGGTGCCTTCATTTCGGACGTATCGAGAATCTGTGTGTCGGCCATGTCATTTCCTCCAGATCATTGGCGCTCTTCGTCGGGTGCGAAGACTGGGAGGAATGTTCTGCCTGCTGCGGGCCTCTGTCAGCCCGCGTCAATCCGGTGAAATGCGCGATGTGTCTCAGGAATGAGACACATTTGACGGAAATCAGCCGCGCGAAAGGCCCAGCTGGTCCATCCGGCGGTAAAGCGTCGCCCGGCTGATGCCGAGGGCGCGGGCGGCCGCCGCCATGTTGCCATTCGCCCGGGCGATGGCCCGGCGCAGTTCGCGGCGCTCGGCACTCTCAAGGCCGACACCGCGGGATTCGGAATCCCCGAACAGGTCTCCGGCCGGTCGCGGATCGATCCGGTTATTGTGGCCGAGACCATAGATCGCGCGGGCCGCACGGGTTGCGCCGACCACGAGATCGTCGCCGTCCACGGCCAGCAGCACGGCGCCTTTCTGCCCGTCTCCGGACCCGCGCAGGATGCGGCGGCTGGAAAAGGCACTCTGGAAATGATCGGCTTCGATCTGGCGCGCTGCATCCGTCACCGTCTGCGCAATCAGCGTGGCGAAAGGCTGGGTCAGGTCGTCCCGGCAGGACGACACATCCAGCACGGCGGCAATGGCGCCATGCTCGTCGAACACCGGCGCGCCCATACAGCTCATCACCGTGTTGCGGTCATGGAAATGCTGGTCGCGGTAAATTGTGACAGCGCGCTGCTCGGCAATACAGGTGCCAATGCCGTTCGTGCCCTGCACCGCTTCGGACCAAACGCCGCCTTCGCAGAGACCCGCCGACCGGAACAAAGCCCCATCGCTGTCGGCCATGCGGTGGTCGATCACCACGCCTTCGGTATCGGACAGGAACACGCTGCACCCGGCCAGGCCGAGACTCGCATAGAGACGGTCCATCACCGGCGCGGAGGTGGCGAGGATCCGGCCGAGCCCGTCGCGCCGCTGGTGGAGTTCGGTCTGTTCAAGCCGCGCGTCGGAATTGCCAGGTGCATCCGGTTCCAGCCCGTAGGTTTTCAACGAGCGCGCCCAGGAGGCGGCAAGGCTCGACTGCGCCGCCGCACTACGCGACAGGGCCACTGAGCGCACCTTTTCGGCGTGCCCGACCGGCGGATCATCCCTTTTCATGCTGCGAAGAATATCACGGCGCCCCGGCAAACGCACCTTACCGAAAGGTTGTATGCCGGTCCTGCAGCAATCGTTACGGCTGGCTCTTCGGCAGGTGCCAGCCGAAGATCAGCGCGGCCCCGCGCAGAACGAACGCGACCAGCATGCCGGAGGCGAACGCCCAGCTTTCCGGAACACCCGAAAAATGCAGCACCGCATACAGACCCGCGCCGACCAGTGCGGCAGTCGCGTAGATGTCTTCTTTCAGCAGCAGCGGATCGCGGTTGGCGACGACATCGCGCAGCACACCGCCGCCCGTTCCGGTCAGCACGCCCATGATCACCACGAACAACGGGTCGTGCCCGAAACTGGCGGTCTTGGCCGCGCCGGCGATGGCGAAAATGGCGAGGCCCACGGCGTCTGCCCAGCGGATCGGTTTGAGCGCATTGACGAAGCTGTGCAGGAAGAACGCGATCACCCCACCCGCGATCGCGCACCAGATGGTCAGCGGGTCACTCAGCCAGAAGACCGGCTGGTTCAGGATGATGTCGCGGATCGTGCCGCCACCGACTGCCGTGATGATCGCCAGCACGACAGCGCCAAAGATGTCCATCTTGTTGCGCACGGCGACAATACCGCCGGACAGGGCGAACACAAACGCGCCAATGGGGTTCGCGAAGGAGAGGATGAGATCGAGGTCGATTATCATGCGGCGCTTCCTAATCCGATTTTAGGCCAGCTTCCAATCCCGCCGGACACCTCTACGAATTGCACAGAGATTCACAGGATTTTCCACAGATTGTCCCACAACCCTATCCACAGCACGAATCAGTCTTTAGTTTCGCATCCGGAACGATTCGAAGCCGGAACGAAGCGGCGCGGTTAGGGAATCGCTAACCGGAGCGACGCACTGATTCGGACTTCTGTCTTTCACGCGTTGCGTATTCGGGGCTGTACTATGGAACTGCAAAAGAACGTCATCATGCAGGGCGACTGCATCGACATCCTCTCCCGCCTGCCTGACCGGTCGGTGGATCTCGTCTTCGCCGATCCGCCCTATAACCTCCAGCTCGGCGGCGGGCTGACCCGTCCGGACCAGTCGACCGTGGATGGCGTGGACGATGAATGGGACAAGTTCGACAGCTTCGACGCCTATGATCTGTTCTGCCACCAGTGGCTGGAAGAGTGCCGCCGCGTCCTGAAGGATGATGGCGCGATCTGGGTAATCGGCTCGTATCACAACATCTTCCGCGTCGGCGCGATCCTGCAGGATCAGGGCTTCTGGATCCAGAATGACGTGATCTGGCTGAAGTCGAACCCAATGCCGAATTTCAAGGGCACCCGCTTCCAGAACGCGCACGAGACGCTGATCTGGGCCGGCAAGTCCGAACAGTCCAAATGCACGTTCAATTATGACGCCCTGAAAGTCTTCAACGAAGACAAGCAGATGCGGTCTGACTGGATGATCCCGCTCTGCACCGGCGGCGAGCGCCTGAAGGACGAAGCCGGCAAGAAGGCCCACCCGACACAGAAACCGGAAGGCCTGCTGCATCGTGTGCTGCTGGCAACGACCAATCCCGGCGATATCGTGCTGGACCCGTTCTCCGGCACCGGCACGACCGCGGCGGCCGCCAAACGCCTCGGCCGCAACTATATCGGCATCGAGCGCGACGAGACCTATGCGCGCCTCTCCCGCGCCCGCCTGAAGGCCATCGAACCAATCAATGGCGAAGACCTCGAAACCGAGAAAAGCAAGAAGTCGCTGCCGCGCGTGCCGTTCGGCGCCCTGCTGGAAAGCGGCTGGCTGAAGCCGGGCGACCGCCTGTTCAGCCCGCAGCGCCGTTATCAGGCACGTATCCGGGTCGACGGGTCGCTGACGACGGGCAACCATTCCGGCTCGATCCACCGCCTCGGCGCGCATGTCCAGCAGGCCCCGGCCTGCAATGGCTGGACCTACTGGCACTATGAGACCGAAAAGCGCGACCTTGCGCCGATCGACCTGCTGCGCCGCCGGTACCGGGAAGAAATGGGCCTGAACTAGGCCGCGTCAGAACGCACGCGCAAGCGGCGTCAGCCCATCATCATCCAGATGGCGACACCTGCCAGGACAAGGCCGAACAGCCTGTTCAGCAGGTGCGCATGGCGTTCCTCACTGAACTGCGCCGCAATCCTGTCTCCGATCAGCGTCCACACCGTGAAGGCGACGAGATTGTTGAGCGTGAACACTGTTGTGATCCACAGCACGGCTCCAGTGTGGGAACCGTCTGACCCGTTCAGGAACTGGCTGAACATCAGGGCAATGATGACATAGGCTTTCGGGTTGAGAACCAGCAGAACCACCCCGTCCACGAGGCCCGCCGGCCGCGCGTCTTCGGCGGTCTCGACCGCGCCGGCCCGGAACAGCTTCCAGGCGAGATAGAGCACATAGGCCGACCCTGCCCATTTGATCGCCAGGAACAGGCCCGGCAAGCGTTCCAGCGTTGCCATGAACCCGAACCCGATGGCTGCCGTCACGATCCATGTCGCGAGGTGATAGCCGATACTGGCCGGGATGGTGGCCCGAACACCGAAGCGCGCCCCATTTGCAGCAAAGAACATGTTGCCCGGGCCGGGGCTGTAGGCGAGCGGAAACAGGAAAACGAGCAATGCAAGGATCGATGCGGTCATGAAGGAACCTCCGGGAATGTTCCCGGGTTTTCCCGATCCGCGCCGCCATCCGCGACCCGATTCTTGCGGTCAGCCTGAAGTCGCCAGCCGGAAGGCCTTGGCAAAGACGCTGGGCAGGCCCTCCACCTCGTCCAATGGCACCCAGACCCCGTCCGCCTTCGGGCGGCGTGGCAGGTCCGCCCGCTGCACGGTGAGGCGAAGATCGAAATGCGTGAAGACGTGGCGGACGTCTCCGATCTCTTCCCAGCCAGCCTTGAAGGGCGGGGACGGATCTGACCGTTCGCCCTCCACCCAATCGCTGGTCGGCAGGCCCAGCATGCCTCCGAGCAGGCCTTTGTCCGGCCTCCGCTGCAGCAGCACGTCGCCCTTGTGAACCGCCACATAGGCCGCGCCGCGCCGGATGGGCTTGGCCTTCTTCGGCGGCTTGATGGGGTAGCGTTCCGGTTCGCCTTCGGCTTTGGCGAGGCAATAGTTCGAAACCGGGCAGATCAGGCAGTTCGGCCTTGTCGGCGTGCACACGGTCGCGCCGAGGTCCATCAGCGCTTCGGCAAAGTCCCCCGGACGGTCTTCCGGAACGAGCCGTTCCACTTCCTTATGGAGGCGCTTTTTCTCCTCTGCCCAGTCCCCCTTCAGGGCCAGGAGGCGGGCGAAGACCCGGTCGACATTCCCATCTACTGCGGCGGCCGGCTGATTGAAGGCAATCGCGGCAATGGCCCCCGCGGTATAGGGGCCGATGCCCGGCAGCTTTTTCAGCTCCGCCGCCGTCTCCGGCCAACTGCCGCGTTCCGCGATCTCCCGCGCGCATTTCAGCAGGTTCCGCGCCCGGGCGTAGTAGCCGAGGCCGGCCCATGCCGTCATGACCTCCTCATCCTTCGCCGCCGCCAGCGCTTCCACCGTCGGCCAGCGCTGGGTGAACGTCAGGAAATACGGCGTGCCGTGGGGAATGGTCGTCTGCTGCAGCATGATTTCGGCCAGCCAGACGCGGTACGGATCGCGCCGCTCGCCCAGCGCCGTGCGCCAGGGGAGGTCCCGCCCATGCCGGTCGAACCAGGCCAGCAAGTCTGCAGGCAGTTCGTTCAAATCCCCGTGTTTCGTCACAGCCTGCCTTTTCGTTGTCTTCATTCCCGTGCAATCTCAGATCAATGGTCACGAGATCAAGCATCGATCCCATCGAGGAGGCCCGCGCGCGGGTCCGTCTGCGCTACATGCGCGGCCGGGCGGCCAGTCCCGGCATGCCGAAGATTGGTGTGGCGGCGGAACGCCTGACCCGCAAGTCCGGCGCCAAGAAGCTGCCGCCGATCCAGGTCCTGAAGGCCCGCTGGCGGGAGATCGCCGGGGAACAGCTCTACAAATTCTGCCGGCCCGAACGGCTCAGCGGCGGCAAGGACGGCCGGGTGCTGACCCTGCGCGTGCTGCCTCAGGCGGCCCCGATGGTTCAGCACCAGTCCGAAACCATCCGCCAGCGCGTCTCGGTCGCTGCAGGCGGGGATGTGGTCTCCATCAAGCTGGTTCAGGGCCCGCTGACCACAAGCGAAGGCCCGCAAAAGCCGCGCCGCGTGATCCGGCCGCTCACGCCGAAGGAGCGCTCAGAGCTCGAGGCAAGCACCGCAGGCATTCAGGACAAGCGGCTGCGAGAGGCAATTGTTGCGCTCGGCGCGGCCATGCTAACCGCAGAAGACGACGACAAAGCACCGGGGAAATCATGACTGGACTGATCCGACGCATCGCCATCGCCGCGCTTGCCTGCGCCGCCATGGCCACCCCCGCCTTCGCAGAGGACAGCTGGAGCGAGTGGACGCCGGAAAATGAACTCGGCTGGGTCGAAGGCTCTGCCGACGCGCCAGTCACCGTGATTGAATATTTCTCGCCCACCTGCAGCCACTGCAAGGAATTCGCCGAGGAAGTCCTTCCGGTGATCGAGGAGACCTACATTTCAACCGGCAAGGTGCGGTTCGTGGTGCGTGAATGGATCCGCAATTCGGTCGACATGACGATCCTGACCCAGGCCCGCTGCCTGCCGGATGAAGACGGGCTCTCCTATCTGAAAGACATCTTTGCGCGCCAGGACGAGATCTTCGTCGCCGCCCAGATCGGCACGCTGCCCGGCACGCTGATCAGCGCGAGCACGCCCTACGGCGTTGCGGACCGCGAGGCTTTCGATGCCTGCTACAAGAATATGGATACGCGCTTCGACATGATCGAAATCGAAAAGTCGGCCGAGCACTATGACATCCACGCCTCGCCGACCTTTATCGTCGACGGCGTCAGCCATGCGGCCACACTGACGATGATGACGCCGGAAGGCTTCTCGGCCTTCCTCGATGAGGAACTGGCCAAAGCCACCCAGCCAACCAACTGAATGCGCGCCAAAAGTTAACAGCAGCCCCTGCTTCCGTTAACCAGTTGGCAACCCAATCGACTCAATTCTTAACGCGAAAGCCATGACCATGACCCTTCTCTCGAGACGCTCCGCCCTGGCCGCCGTTTCGGCGCTGATGCTTGCCGCCTGTGGTGGCAGCGATAACGGCACGACGACCGGCGTTGCCGCCATCTCCAAGGGCGATCATGTGAAGGGATCGGAGAACGCACCGGTCACGATCATCGAATATGCCTCGCCGACCTGCCCGGCCTGCCGTTACTTTCATGACGACATCCTTCCGGAACTGACCGAGAAATATGTCGTCACCGGCAAGGTGAAGTTCGTCTTCCGCGAATACCCGATCCACGAACCGGACGTGCCCGCCTATGTGCTGGCGATGTGTGCCGGGGAAGGCAAATTCTTCGACGTTCTTGACGATCTGTTCGCCAATCAGGTCGGCGTCGTCACGGCCGCCCAGAACGGCACGCTTAAAGGCGCGCTCCAGACGATCGGCAAGCGTCACGGCATCGAGACCACGGCACAGTTCGACGCCTGTATGGAAAACCGTGACTATCGCACGGCGCTCGCTGACAAATACCAGGTCGCCGTTGAAAAGTGGGGCGTCGACTCGACGCCGACCTTCATCGTGAACGGCGAGAAGCATTTGTTCCAGGGCGAGACCAGCTCGGTAGACGCTTTCTCCAAATATATCGACAGCCTGCTTGGCGAAGACGCTCCGGCCGCAACCGAAGCTGACGCTCCGGCTGACGACGCCGCAGCGCCGGAAACAACCGACCAACAATAAGACCAGGGAGCCGGAATGCAGATTACTGAACTTCGCATTGCCGGCTTCAAGTCGTTCGTCGACCCGCAGGATTTACCCGTCGAACCCGGCCTGACCGGGATCGTCGGGCCGAATGGCTGCGGCAAGTCCAATCTCCTTGAAGCGCTGCGCTGGGCAATGGGCGCCAGTTCCGCCCGCGCCATGCGCGGCGGGGAGATGGACGACCTGATCTTCTCCGGCTCAGCCGGGCGCCCGGCGCGGGAGACCGCAGAGGTCTCGCTGATCCTCGACAATTCGAAGCGCACCGCGCCGCCGGAGTTCAATGGCTCAGACACGCTGGAAATCGTGCGCCGCATCCGCCGGGGCGCAGGTACATCCTACAAGCTGAACGGACGCACTGTTCGCGGGAAGGACATCACGCTCCTGTTCGCAGATGCTTCGACAGGTGCGAACTCTCCGGCGCTGGTGCGTCAGGGACAGATCTCCGAACTGATCGGATCGAAGCCTCAGAACCGCCGCCGCATCCTTGAAGAAGCCGCCGGCATTGCGGGTCTCAACACCCGCCGCCACGAAGCCGAGCTGAAGCTGAATGCGGCGGAGGCAAATCTCGAACGCCTGTCCGAAGTGTCCGCCGAAGTGGAGCGCCAGCTGGCAAGCCTGAAACGGCAGGCCGCCAAGGCCCGCCGCTACAAGAAACTGTCCGAAGAGATTTTCGCGCTCGACGCCCTGGTTGCCCATCTGCGCTGGCACGAGGCAAAGCTTGCCTGCGAGACGGCACGCGCGAAACTGGAAGAGACCAAACGCCAGGTCGAGGAAGCCTCCCGTCGGGACGCGACCTGCGAAGCGGCCCGTATCGAAGCGGCCGAAGGCCTTGCCCCGCTGCGCGAAGCCGAAAGCATCGTCGCGGCGAAGCTCGGCCAGGCGCGCATCGCGCTGGCGAAACTGGAAACCGAATGCAAGTCCGCCTCTGACGCGCATGCCCGCCTCGAAGCGGAAGCCACGCGCCTGATGGAAGACATCGAGCGCGAACAGACGGCAAAGACCGAAGCCGAAGACGCGCTGGCGCACGCAAAGTTCGAACTCTCGGCCCTGCCGGTCGAGGATGAAGCCGCAAATGCCGAGACCGAAGCGCAGACCCGCGCCGCGCTGGAAGCTGCCCGCGCCGAACTGGTCAAAGCCGAACAGGCTGCTGACGACGCTCAGGCGCGCCTGTCCGAAGCCCGCGCCCGCCGTCAGGCATCGGAGGATCAGGCGGCCGCCCAGACCCGCCGCAAGGCGCAGCTGACCTCGGAAGTCGATCGCCTCCGCGCCGACATGGCCGCGCTGGAAGACGCCGTTACGCTCGTCAGCAAACTGAAGGCAGCAAAGGCCGCAGAGGAAGAAGCCGAAGCTGCGCTACAGGCGGCGGAACGTGGTGTGGAAGAGGCTGAGCAGCGTCTGGCCGCCGCACGTGATGCAGAAACCGCCGCCCAGCCACCGCGCGACGAAGCCGCCGGCGCCGTCCGCGAGCTGGAAGCGGAAATCGGCGGTCTGCGGAAACTGCTGCGCAAGGCCGAAGGCCCGAGCGCCCCGCCAGTTGTCGAACGCATCCGGACGCGCGACGGGTTTGAGAAAGCCGTTGCCGCTGCCCTCGGCGATGACATCGAAGCCCCGACCGACAAGGCCGCCGCAATGTATTGGGGCGGCGCCGATGCGGTAGCCCAGATGCTGCCGGATGGTGCGACACCGCTGTCTCAGTACACGGACGCTCCGGGCGAACTGGCCGCGCGCCTGTCGCAATGCGGCCTGGTCGATGCGGCGGACGGCCCGCGCCTCGCACTCCTGCTGAAACCGGGCCAGCGTCTGGTTTCTGCCGAAGGCCATCTCTGGCGCTGGGACGGATTTGCCCGCACGCCGGATGCCCCGGTCAGCGCGGCCGCACGTCTTGAACAACAGGCCCGGCTCGAAGCTGCGCTTGCCGAACTGGGCCCGCTGCAGGAAACGCTGGAAGCACGCGAAGCGGAGTTCATCTCGGCTCGCGAGGCCCGGATCGCTGCCGAAGAGACGCTGCGCAACTGCCGCTATGAGGTCGGCCCGGCCCAGCGCGCCCTGAACATGGCACGCAGCACGGTCGCCGAAGCGGCCCAGGCCTCCGAACGCGCGGCCATGAAACGCGACACTGCCGGTGAAGCCCTGTCCCGCGCCGAGTCGGAACTCTCCATCGTCAATGAAAACCTCGCCCTGATCGCCCCGTCCGACAGCCGCGAGCAGGAAAGCCAGTTGGAAGCCCGCCTTGCCGAAGCGCGCGCGGCCGTGGCCGCAAACCGCTCTGCCGAGATCGAAGCCCGGGGCCGCCTGACAGACATCACGCGCGGCCGCGAACAGGCCGCCGCCCGACGTCAGGGGCTGGAACGGGATGTGCAGACCTGGACCAGCCGCATCACCGCGGCCTCCGAACGGGTCGGCCGTCTGCTGGAGCGCCGCTCTGCCGCTGCGGCTGAAGCGCTGGCGGCGAAGACTCGTCCGCAGCAACTTGCAGCAGAGATCGAGACGATGTCCGCTGAAGTCGCCGGTCTGGAAACCGAGCGTCAGAAGTCCGCCGACCGTCTCGCCGAGAAGGAAGCCGCGATTCGGGATGCAGAGTTTGCTGCCCGCCGCGCCTCCGCTGCTGCCTCTGAGGCGCGCGAATCCCTCGCCGGCTGGAAAGTGAAACTCGAAACGGCGGAAAGCCGCCTCGAAGAATCGGTCGAGAACGCCCGCAACAATTTCCAGCGCACGCCGGAAGGCCTGCTGGCCATTGCCGAAGCTGGGCTCGACGAAGAAGATATCGGCGAGTTCACACCTCGCGACATCGAACGCCGCGTCGAAGACCTGCGCCGCACCCGCGACCAGCTGGGCGGTGTGAACCCCGAAGCCGAGGAAGAAGCCGCCGAGATGGAAGAGCGCCTCGGCGCGCAGGTCATCGAGCGGGAAGATCTGGCCAAGGCCATCGCCAAGCTGCGCCAGGGCGTCGAAGCCCTGAACGAGGAAGGCCGCGACCGGCTCGTGAAGGCGTTCGAGCAGGTCAACGAGCACTTCAAGGCCCTGTTCACGGCGCTGTTCCGCGGCGGCCAGGCCGAACTCCGTCTCGTCGACGCGGACGACCCGCTGCAGGCCGGCCTCGAAATCTTCGCCCAGCCGCCCGGCAAGAAGCTGGGCACGCTGAACCTGATGTCCGGCGGTGAGCAGGCGCTGACCGCCGCCGCACTTATCTTCGCTGTCTTCCTGTCACGCCCGGCCCCGATCTGTGTGCTGGACGAGGTGGACGCCCCGCTGGACGACGCAAACGTCGACCGTTTCTGCAACATGCTGAACGAAATGCGCCAGCGCACGGATACCCGCTTCGTGGTCATCACGCACAACCCGGTCACGATGAGCCGAATGGACCGTCTTTTCGGGGTTACGATGCGCGAACAGGGCGTTTCAAAGCTGGTTTCTGTGGACCTGCAGGCCGCTGAAGAGCTTGTTGCGGCGGAGTAGCGCACACATCCGCAACACAAACTTAATAAAATCAGTGATGTAGCGTTCTGCATATCCGGTTGACTTGCACAGCCTGCCTACATAGTTTGCGCCGAAATCCGGGGGGAAGCCCCGTCGTCAAGGATTCGCGGCTGCGGAGCATCTGAAATCATGTCCAACGAGGGACCGAACGACCTCGGCGAGCGCATCGCCAAGGCAAAGGCGGCCCGCGATGAGCGTGAGGCAAGAAAGCGGCGCGATGAACAGGCAGACGGGACCAGTCTCTCGGCAGGGGGCTATGCCCTGCGATACGGCGCCGAATTCGTCGCCAATGTCTTTGTCGGAGGCTTTTTCGGCTTCTGGATCGACAAGTTCGCAGGCTCGGAACCCTGGGGATTGCTGATTGGCGGGACCCTCGGTTTCGTCGCAGGCATCCGGGCCATAATGCGCGCCTATAAAGAGCTGAATGCTCGGGCGCTGGAAATGACACAGGGGCAAGATGCCCCGAAAAAAGAAGACGGGACTGAGGACGAATGAACTTCCTGTTGCCGAGCGCCGCGATCGATCCGATCCACCAGTTCCAGGTCAGCAAATGGCTGGACCTGAATATCGGTGGAGTCGACCTGTCCTTTACCAACGCCTCCGGCTTCATGCTGCTTGGCGTCGTGCTGACCATCGCCTTCTTCGGCGTGGCCGCTTCGAAAGGCCTGCTCGTGCCGTCCCGCCTGCAGTCGATGGCCGAGATCGGCTATGGCTTCGTCGCTGACATGGTGCGCGGTGCAGCCGGCGAGGAAGGCCTGAAATTCTTCCCGTTCGTCTTCACGCTCTTCTTCTTCATCTTCTTCGCGAACATGATCGGCATGGTGCCGTACGCCTTCACCACGACGAGCCACATCATCGTGACGGCCGCGCTCGCCCTGCTCGTGATCTCCATCGTGATCGGCTACGGCTTCTACAAGAACGGTCTGAAATTCTTCAAACTGTTTGCCCCGTCCGGCGCACCGTTCCTGATCTACTTCCTTCTGGTGCCGATCGAGGTCATCTCGTTCTTCGCCCGTCCGCTGACCCTGGCGCTGCGTCTGTTCGCCAACATGCTGGCCGGCCACATCATGCTGAAGCTGTTCGCCGGCTTCGCTGTCACGCTGATCGGCGCCGGCATTGCCTATGTTCCGGTGGCGATCCTCGCCTTCTCCATGGGCGTGGCGCTCAACGCGCTCGAATTCCTGGTTGCTGGCCTTCAGGCATACGTCTTCGCGATCCTGACCTGCGTCTATCTCAACGACGCGCTGCACCCGTCACACTAGGACCCTGTTCGCCGGTGCGGCGCCTCAGCCGCACCAAAACCGCTTGACGCCTCCCACCGAACACGCTTCACGGGCGGCAAACTTTAGAAACCTTAAGCATTCCAACAAGGAGACACCCAATGGAAGGCGATATCACCCTCGGCCTCAAATATGTCGGCGCTGGCCTCGCAACGCTCGGCATGATCGGCGCTGCAATCGGTGTGGGCAACATCTTCGGCTCGTTCCTCGACGCCGCCATGCGCAACCCGTCCGCTGCACCGCAGCAGACCGGCAACCTCTTCATCGGTATGGCCCTCTCCGAGGCTCTCGGCATCCTGTCGTTCCTCGTCGCCATCCTGATCCTGTTCGTCGTCTAACAGACCGACGTCCAGACTGAACGGGCCGGCGGCACCAGTGCCGGCCGGCCCGATCCTGTCGATTCCGACACAGAGGTCCCTCCGATGCTGTTTGCATTGCTAGCCGAAAGCTCCGCCAGCGAGCATCTTCCGGAAGATACGCCGCCGGCGTTCCCGCCGTTCGAGACCTGGCACATGCCGGGCCAGCTGTTCTGGCTCGTCATCCTGTTCACGACGCTGTATCTGGCAATGTCGCGCTGGATCCTGCCGAAACTGTCCGACACGCTGGAAAAGCGTTCTGACCGGATCGCTTCAGATCTCGATCAGGCAGCCCGCCTGAACGATCAGGCCACCGAAGCCCAGCAGGCCCTCGAACTGCGCGTCGCGCAGGCCCGTAACAAGGCCCGCGAAACCTCGGAAAAGGCGAGCGAGAAGATGGAGGCCGAGATGGCCGCCGAAACCGCTCGCGTCGATGCCGAGATCGCCAAGAAACTCGAAACGGCCGATGCCCGCATCGCGACGCTTCGTTCGAACGCCATGGCAAATGTCGAGCAGATCGCTGTCGATACCGCCGAAGCCATGACCGCCCGGTTCGGTCTGAAGGCGTCTGCCGGCGACCTGAAGTCTGCCGTCTCTGCCGCAATGGAGAAGAAGTAAGACCATGAAACGCATTGTCCTCTTCTCAGCCATTGCTGCATCGGCTCTGCCGGCCTTTGCCGCTGAAACCGAACATGGCGCCGCTGGCGGCCATGGCGGTGGCGGCTTCCTGGGCGGCCTGGCTTATGCCGCGACCGACCCTGTCACCTTCACCGCGTTCCTGGCCCTGTGTGGCTTCGTCGCCATCGCGTGGCGCATGGGTGCCTTCAAAACGGTTCTGGGTGGCCTTGATGCCCGCGCAGACGCCATCCGCAAGGAACTGGAAGAAGCCGCCAGCCTCCGCGAACAGGCCGCTGACGCGCTCGCTGCTGCTGAGCGCAAGGCTCAGGACGCCGACAAGGAAGCCGAGGCCATGATCGAACAGGCCAAGGCCGACGCCAAGCGCATCATGGAAGAGACCCGCAAGGACATCGCCGAGCGTCTCGCCCGCCGTGAGGCACTTGCAGAAGCCCGCATTGCACGCGCCGAAGCAGAAGCGACTGAAGAAGTCCGCCGCGCCGCTGCGGATGCCGCGACTGAGGCGGCCCGCCGCCTGCTCGCCGGTGACACGGCTGTCGACCAGTTCGAGAAAGCCGCTCGTGAAATCGAGAAGGCCCTGACCAACTAAGGTCCCTTCCGGCAAACGACACAGAAAGCCCCGCGAAGCCTGCTTCGCGGGGCTTTTGTTTGTCATGCGTTTCGAGCCGTCTTTTCATTCTCCCCTGTGAAAGCAGGGGGGCGGACGAGAGGACGGTGATCAGCTCAGCTGCAGCTTCACGAGGCGGGCATAGGCGCCGTCCCAGGCCAGCAGGCTGTCATGCGTGCCCTGCTCCACTACGCGGCCATCCTCAACCACGAGAATCCGGTCAGCAGCCCGGACGGTGGACAGGCGGTGGGCGATGATCAGGACGGTCCGCCCGCGGCTGAAATGGCTGAGCGCCTGCTGAACGCGGGACTCGCTTTCAGCATCGAGGGCGGAGGTCGCTTCGTCCAGCAGCAGGATCGGTGCGCTACGGAGGATGGCCCGGGCCAGCGCAATACGCTGGCGCTGGCCGCCGGACAGGTTCCGGCCCATCTCGCCCGCAGGCGACTGATAGCCCTGCGGCAGGGCCATGATGAACTCGTGCGCGAATGCTGCGCGGGCGGCCACTTCAATCTCGGCCTTGGTGGCGCCGAGCCGGCCAAGCGCGATGTTCGCCTGCACGGTGTCGTCGAACAGGGCCGAATCCTGCGCCACGAGGCCCATATTCGCCCGCAGGCTTTCGCCCGTCATGTCGCGGATGTCCTGATTGTCCACGCGGATTGTGCCGCTCGACGGATCGTAGAGACGCAGGAGCAGGTTGAAGATGGTGGATTTGCCGGCACCGGAGGGGCCGACAATGGCCACCGTCTCTCCCGGCGCAGCCTTGAAGCTCAATCCCTTCAGGGCCGGCGTCCCATCCGGATAGGAGAAGGCCACGTCTTCGAAAGAGACATCGCCAGACACCTTGCCGAAGCGG
This sequence comes from uncultured Hyphomonas sp., assembly GCF_963678195.1. Classification (NCBI taxonomy): domain Bacteria; kingdom Pseudomonadati; phylum Pseudomonadota; class Alphaproteobacteria; order Hyphomonadales; family Hyphomonadaceae; genus Hyphomonas; species uncultured Hyphomonas sp. The sequence continues at coordinate 1,316,531 of NZ_OY782759.1, read as the reverse complement.
CCTGCTCCCGGCTTATCAGCCATGACCGGTTTTGCCTCGATGATCTCGAACACACGGTCAGCTGCCGCGCCACCTTCCTGCGCCACCGAGTTCAGCGTGCCGAGCGCCCGGATCTCCGGCGAGGCCACGCCGAGGGCCGCAATAAAGGCCAGCAGGTCGCCAAGCGACATCTGGCCCTCGGAAATACGCCACGCCGCAAAGCCGAGAATACCCGCCAGCGCGACGCCACCCGCAATCTCAAGGATCGGGTCGACGGCGGCCCGGTCAGCCAGCACTTTCAGGAACAGGCGCGAGCGTTCGGCAAAGCCGCCACGGGCACGGCCCTTCTGATAGGATTCGAGGCCATAGGCCTTGATCACCCGCGCCGACTGGAACCCTTCGGACAGGAGCGAGGTCATCTCGCCAACCTGTTTCTGCGCCCTGCGGGAGCGTTTGCGCACCCGGTTGCCGAGGCTGATGACCGGCGCAAAGGCAATCGGATAGGCGACGAGGATCAGCAGGGTCAGCTGCCAGTCGATCCAGGCCATCACGCTGAGACAGCCAATGGTCGTGGCCGTGCTCTTGGTGAAATTGTTGGCAAAGCGCAGGGCCGCGTCGCGGATCGCGTTCACGTCATTGATAAAGCGTGAGACAAAGCCGCCGGATGCGTCCTCCGAGAACCGTGCAAAATCACCGTCGATCAGCGATTCGAACTCATGCGCCTGCATGGTGACGAGGCCGCGCTGGACGCCGGTATTGTTCAGCAGCGTCATCAGGTACATCGTCAGCGAGCGCGCCGCGGCAAGGGCGACGATGGCGGCACCGATATGCAGGATCCAGCCGGAATTGGCATCACCGGTTTCGCCGAAACTGGCCTCCAGCCGGTCGCCCATCAGCTTCAGCACATAAGTATAGGCCATGGCACACAAGGATGTGCCCAGCGCCATCAGCGTGCCGCCGACGAACCAGCCGAGGTGCGGCCGGAAATAGGCCGCGAACAATCTCCGCAGGCTCCCCCGCTGCGCCTTCGGTTGTTCCGGATCAGACGTGATGGTGATCCCCCGTCAGCGGGTCCAGCAGCTTGTGAGCATGCAGGATGAAATAGCGCATTTCGGCATGGTCCACCGTGCGCTGTGCCGCTGATTTCCAGGCGTCGTACGCGTCCTTGTAGTTCGGGAAGGCGCCGACAAAGTCCATTTTGGACAGGTCTTCGAATTCGATTCCGGTTACGTCCTTCAGCTCACCGCCAAAAACGATGTGCAGCAGTTGCTGCTGGCTTTTCGGGGCGTCGCCCATAGTCTTTTGCTCCGTGGTTGTGGCGGCGCTGGCCGCCCTTTCCTGTGGGTCAGGTATACCCACAAATTCTGTCCTGCGCACTAACAGAGGGTGAAGCCGGACGCCAGCCGCGATGACACTGCGCTGCGCAGGAACTTCCTGATTGAACACAAGGGGTTCCCCCTTATGGGTGGTCACCACGCCGCCTGCCTGTTCGACGAGCACTGTCCCGGCGGCAAGGTCCCAGTCGGACTTGCCCGCCAGCGTCACCGTTGCGTCCCATTCCCCGGTCGCGACCAGTGCCATGCGCAACAGGGTCGAGTTCGGTTTGGGGCGGGCGATGACCACATCCGGCCACGGTTCCGGCCAGGCCGGGTGATCGATCATGCCTTCATTGGTGATCAGCCGGCAGCCTGACTCCGCCACGCAAGCCGACACGCGGATCGCCTGCCCGTTCAGGAAAGCCCCGCCTTCGTGCCAGGCTTCATAGAAACGGTCCTGCCGCGGCGCATAAAGCACGCCCGCGACCGCCCGGCCTTCCTCGATCACGGCGAGGGCAACGCACCAGTTCGGATCGTCGCGCATATAGGCGCGCGTGCCGTCGATCGGGTCGACCACCCAGCAACGCTGTTTCTGCCGCGCATCGAGGCTGTCGGTCGTCTCTTCCGACAGCCAGCCATATTCCGGCCGGGCGCGTTGAAGATGCGCGGCGCAGAGCCGGTTCACTTCGATGTCGGCTTCAGTGACAGGGCTGCCGCCCTGCTTGTGCCAGACGCGCGTCTTGTGCCCCCTGCGCTGATAGGAGACCGCCAGCTCGCCGGCTTCACGGGCGAGCGCCCTCATCGTGTCCATGTCTTCGAGGAGCGTCCGCTCAGCTGCCCGCAAGACTCATTCCTTCCACCAGAAGACTTGGCGCATCGCGCGTGCCGCGGAATTCGAGGTTCGACGCCGGCACAAGGCGAGAGAACATCGAAGGCAAATCACCGGCAATGGTCACCTCTGACACCGGATAGGCGATCTCACCGCCTTCGAACCAGAAGCCAGCCACGCCGACCGAATAGTCACCCGTGTTGGGATTGATCGACGGGCCGAACATGTCGGTCACCAGCAGGCCTTCGCCGACCCCGGCCATCAGCTCTTCCGGCGTCTTCTCGCCGGCGCGCAGATAAATGTTGGACGTGGTCACGCCGGGCGGATCGCCGAAGCCCAGCGAGGAAAAACCATTCGGTTCCAGACCCAGCTGTTTCGCCGACGGCGTGTTCAGCAGCCAGGTCGTCAGGCAGCCATCCTCGATCAGGTGCGTCTCGCGCACCGGCAGGCCTTCGCCGTCATGGCTGCGCGATCCCATGCCCAGCTCGCGGAACGGGTCGTCGGTGATGTAGACGCCCTTGGCGAAAACCTGCTCGCCCATCCGGTCTTTCAGATAGGACACGCCGCGCGCAATGGACGGTCCGGAAATCGCGCCCAGCAGCGCGCCGACCAGGCTGGCGGAGACGCGCCGGTCATAGATCACCGCCGCCTTGCGTGTGCCGAGCTTGCGGGCGCCAAGGCGGGCGATGGTGCGCTCGCCTGCCGTTTTGCCGATGTCTTCCGGCAGCGGCATGTTCTTCGAGAACCGGACAGACCAGGAATCATAGTCCCGCTCCATCTTTCCGTCCTTCTCCGCTACGGCCGACAGGCCGAGGCTGGTGGACGAGCCGGTCTTGCAGGCGGAGAAGCCATTCGACGCAGCGACCCAGCGTTTTGAGCGGTTCCAGGAGGCGCCGCACCCGGCCACAGTCTTGATGCCCGGAACGGCCAGTGCAGCGGCTTCAGCGGCCAGCGCACGCTCTTCCAGCGCTTCAGCCGGCATTTCCAGTTCCCCCGAAAGGTCCATGTCCAGATCGCCTGCCGCAAGCATGGCGGCGTCCGGCAGGCCGCAATACTTGTCTTCCGGCACCGCCTTCGCCATCGCGACACAGCGTTCGGCCAGCATCTTCAGGCCGTCCAGTGAGAGATCCGCGCTGGAGACGTGCGCCTGCCGCTTGCCGTAGAAACAGCGCAGCGCGACGGACACGCTTTCCTCACGCTCGATGCTTTCCAGCTTGCCGTCCCGCACCGCGACGCCAACGCCGTCAGCTTCGCCGATCCGGGCATCTGCTGCGTCTGCACCGGCTTTGCGGCACTGTTCGATAAGTCCGGCGAGGAGGTCTGCCGGTGGAATTCTGAAATCAGCCATGCGCGCTAGATGGCCCGCGGGCCCTGCAGGCGCAATCCCTTCTGTCAGAAACGGCCTGGTCAGAAACTGCCCTGCCAGACCAGCAAGCCTGCGATCACCAGCATGGGCACCCAGGTCAGCAGCATGCCCAGCGCCCGCGGCGCCATCTTCGCGGCAGACAGGCCAAAGGCGTGCAGCAGGCGGCCCAGCGTGAAACTGGCGCCCAGCGCATGGACCAGAATGGCCGACGTACCCATGGCGGCTGTCATGAACAGTCCCACCATGAAGGCCGGCACATATTCGCTGGCATTGCCATGGGTGCGGATCCGCCGGGACAGGTCATCATCGCCGCCATCGCCAAGCGACACCTGCGCCGAGCGCCGCCGCCCGACGACCCGCACCGCCAACAGCACCAGAAGCGCGAGGTTCAGGCCAACATAAAGCGCGGCCACTTGTGTCGAATTCATCCCGGTCCCTTTCAAGATAAAAGGCCAAATAAAAGACCGCCAGCGTTGCCGCCGGCGGCCCTAATTACCCCCGCAAAGACGGATCAGTCGTCCCGGCGCGCATCCGGCAGCCGGTCGTTGATATCGTCCCGGATGTCGAGCAGCGTCACGATCAGGCCGCAGATCAGGCTGGCCGCGATCCAGCCACCCACGGTGAACACCGCAAAATCGGCCACCTGGGCCATAGTGCCCGTCAGGCCAATGAGTTCGCCCGTGAATTCGCCCTTGTTGTAGATGCCGAGTGCGATTCCGGACACGATGATGGCGATATAGGCCACATAAATCATCGTTCGGAAGCTGTTGATAATAAAGAACTTCATGGTCTTCCCCTTTCTGGAGCAATTCGGAATCTAAGGGGATTAACCCTGTTCGTCACGTAAATACTCGTCAGAAACGAACCTGTCCCCCGTCAGCTGGTGCAGAATTGCACTACCGTGCGCGCTCAGTCGGCCTCCGCGGCTGACAATTCGCACTTTTCCATTTCCTGCTCGGCCTCGAAAAACTGCATCTTCTCCTCATCCGTCAGGCTGAGAATGTATTCACCCACCGGCCGTTTCTCACGGGCGATCGCAACGGCAGACCGTTTGAACAGGTCAGCGCTGAGTTTCGCTTCCATTGCATTGACGATGCAGCTGCAGGTCTCCGGAACTTCGCCTTCCGCAATGCAGGTCCGCACGAGCTGTTCGTGCCCGTCTTTCATGCCGTCGCATCCTGCCAGCAGACTCGTCCCGGCCATTGCCAGGGCCCAACCTGCAAGAGTCATTGCACGCATCGGCGTCTCCCTCACCGTACTGATTGCGGAGCGAAGCATGAATCCGGCATTTGGGGAAGCGGTCCCGGGTGGGCGGCCTATTCGCGCTGCAGGATCTTGTCGACCTGAACGCCCTTGCCGAATTCGCGTAGGAAGTCCTCTTTGACCTTCATCCGGTCATAGTCCTCGGCGACCCAGTCGAGGAAGGGTTTCCACTCTTCCTCCGGCAGGCCGGCATTGAAGTCAGCATAGGCCTGGAAGAAGGCATCCAGCATGCCGGTCTTGCCGTGTTTGACGTGCAGATATTTCAGGGAAAGCTGTTCAGTCGCCTGATGGAACGGCACTTTTTCCTTGAGCAGCATATACAGCACAGCCATCAGCCCAGCCCGGTCCGCGCCGGATTTGCAATGCATCAGGGCCGGATATTCGATCGTCTCGAACAGGTCGCGCGCCGCGAAAATCGCTTCGCGTGTCGGCGTATCACGGGAAAAAACCTGGAAATCGATCAGTGTGATGCCGGCCTGCTCGCAGGCTTCCTTTTCCAGCAGGTAATAGCCTTTGGTGCTCTCGCCCCGGAGGTTGAGGACCGTCCGCAGGCCCAGCTCCCGTGCGTATTTCATCACCTTGGCCGGAGACGGCTGGTTCGACCGGTACATGTCCGGCGAGATCTGGTGGAGGTTCTGGTAGATCGCTCGCAGGAAACCATGGTCCTGCCAGACCATTTCACGCCGCGCTCGTGCCCGGCCCTCGCGGGTCGAGAGGTCCGCGGCCACATGCTTGCGTTTCTTACGCTTTGCCTTGGGAGTCAGTTTCACCATGAAGCCCCGCGATTAGCCTTCCCCCCGGTTTCCATCAAGCGCCGGGTCGCAGGGAAATCTAAACCGGGTGGTAAGGTTCTTTTACGATCATGTCATGAATTGCTGGCCCTTCAGGGACGTGCGCCATGCCTGCCAGACTGCCATTTCGTAGCTTCCTTGCGGCTGTCCTCGCCGCCGGGAGCGCTGCGTTCCTGGCACAGGCAGAGGGCCGGATCGGGCTTCAGCCGGCCAGCGTGGAGCTGGAACTCGATCCCGGCCAGCCGATGCGCCAGATCGTGACCATCGCGAACCTCGACCCCGCGCATCCAGTGTCCGTTTCGCTGGCGCTTGCCGACTGGGCCTATGACAAAGACGGCGCGCCGGTTTTCTCGCCTGCCGGGGAAAGCGATGCCTCGGCCGCAGACTGGGCCCGTTATGGCGCGCCGACCCTGTCGCTGGCGCCCGGCCAGTCGAAACAGGTGGCCGTCAGCCTCTCCACACCGGAACAACTGGCTCGCACCGGAGATCATCGCGTCGCCCTGCTCGTCTCTTCCGTTCTGAAGGATGAGGCCGGTCACTGGGAGAAACACCAGATTGCGTCGCTGTTCAGCCTGACAGCTGGCCAGGCCGCTTCCCGCCCGAGAATTACCGGCAGCCGGCTGACGGTCACCGAAGACGGCCAACCGGCCATCGAACTGGACCTGACCAATACTGGCAACGCCCATGCGCGGCTGGATGGCGTCATTGAGATCCGCAACGGCGCAGAAACTGTTCTGACGCAGACACTCCGCGATGTGATCGTGCCCGACGGCGGGGCGCGCAGCCTGCTGATCCCGCTGGACCAGCCGCTTCCGGAAAGCCCGGAGATCGAAATCCGCCTGACCAACCGTTTCGCCCCGCAGACCACGCGCGGCGAAAAGGCCCTGCCAGCCCACAAGGTGAAGACCGAGGCAGAGACCAGTGTGGCCGTCCTCACCCTCCCGGTCGGCGGACAGAACTAGCCGTCCTCAAAAAATAATCACACCGCCTGCATCCATTCAGGCCCTTCGCTGCATCTGACAGTCAAACAGCGGCAATTCCGCCGCGCGAGTTTGCAAGAAGGAGCCAGAGATGGCCGAAGAGATCTTTGTCCCCGCCATATTGTTCGGATCTATCGTCGGGATTGTGTGGCTGGTCAGCTATTTCAATTCCCGCAAGCGTAACACGATCCATGAGACCCTGCGCCACGCCATCGACCAGGGCCAGGTCCTGTCCGACGACATGATGGTGCGCCTGTCGCTGGCCAATGACCCGGTTCGCGCGGACCTCCGCCGGGGCGTGCTGTTCATTGCCGCCGGTCTTGCCTTTGCTTTCCTCGCCACGATGATCGGCATGGAAGAAGGCGAAGCGATCCGCCCGATGCTGGGTGTTGCCGCCTTCCCGGTCTTCCTGGGTCTTGCCTACCTTGGCCTGTGGGTGTCGGGTCGCAATGAACGGAAAGCCTGACCTCTTTCTGGTCACGGACGAAGGACGGGACATGCGCACGGATCCGGACTTGGCCGCCGATGCGGCACGCGGCAGCGAGGCGGCTTTCGCCGAACTCGTCCGCCGCCACCAGGCCCGCGTGCGCGGCATGGCCCGGCGGTTGACCGGATCGCCCGCAGCCGGTGACGACATTGCGCAGGCCACGTTCCTCACGGCCTGGCAGAAAATCGCCACCTATGCCGGCGGGACGTTCAGCGCCTGGATCTGCGCCATCTGCTGGCGGGAGTTCCTGCAGGTCCGCCGCAAGACACGCCCGGAGATCGAGTTCGACGAAACCGCCGAAATCATTCCCTTCGGGGCTCAGGGCTCCCGGCCGAGCGACCAGCAGGACGACCGGATGGACCTCAGCCGGGCGCTGGAGAAACTGACAGAGGCCCAGCGCGTGTGCGTCGTCATGTGCGTCGCCGCCGGCCTCACCCACCGCGAAGCGGCCGAAGCCACCGGTTGGCCGCTTGGCACCGTGAAATCCCATGTGTTGCGAGGTGTCGAAGCCCTCCGCAAACACCTTGCGAAGCCCGAAGTGGCGTGATGGAGTAGAGAGATGCGTGAAGAAGACACCTTCCAGGACCTCACCAGCCTGTTTGCCGCCGAAGACCGCGAGCTTGAGGCAAAGCCTTTCGTGGACGAGGTGATGGGCAAAGTACGCCGCCGCGCCCTTGTGCGCCGGGGCGTTCTGCTGGCCGTGGGCGGCATTGGCGCCGTGGTCGCCGCGCTCCAGCTGCCAGGCCTGCTCGGCGACTGGGTGACGCTGGACAATACCGTGACCAACACGATCTCCACGGCTCAGCAGCAAGCTGGCCTTCTGGCAAATGCCGATCCGCTCTGGCTGGGCATCGCTGCGATGGTCGGCCTGTGCGTCGCCGCCGTGACCACGCTGGAACGGACATAGGACCTGAACGACACGTGTGCGGAGGAAATCCATGATACGCCTCCGCCCGATGCTGGCCGGCGAGTTCGCTGACTATGTCGCCTATTTCGTCCCCGACTATGCCGCGGAGATCTCCGCGAACTACGATCAGGACATGGACAGCGCGCTGGAGAGGGCAAAGCGGGAGGTCGAGACCGATCTGCCGCTGGGCGCCGAGACACAGGGCCAGGACCTTCTGTGCATCGTTGAGGAAGGCGGCAACGCCCCGCTCGGTTATCTTTGGTGCAAACCCGATGCGGACGGTCCCTGCGTTTTCATCAGTGACTTTTACATCCTCCCGGCTCATCGCGGAAAAGGCCATGCCAAAGCCGCCCTGTCCGCTCTGGAGGAACTCTATGCCGGGACCGGGCATAGCGAGGTCCGGCTGCGGGTCGCTTCGGACAACAAGATCGCGCAGCGCCTTTATCTCAGCGCGGGCTTCTCTCCTACCGGCATAAACATGCGGAAAGCCTTCGGTAGCGCCACTCCGGAGCGGCCCTGACATCTCTCCCAGCACGTTTGCCCGGACACGCTGTCGCGCTCCGGCAAAATCCTGAATTCAGGCAAGCCTCAGCCCGTGTCGTTCCACGCCACGGTGAGCACATCGTTCAGACGCAGACTGACAGCCCGTCCGTATACTTCGGTCAGGCGGTCGGCGCGAAAGCCGGGGATCACATCGAGGCTGACCGGTGACAGTTCCCCCGCATCGCGCCAGCGCTGCAGCGTACGGGCCATACGGCGCGCATAGGGCTCCGGGTCTGCGAGGATGGCATTCAGCGCAATCACCTTGTCTATCAGGCGCCAGGCGGGCACCTCTTCCGGCTCCGGCTTGCGGGGAACATCCGGCATGGCGGGCATGGGCACATAAGGCGGCGGCGCAAGCGCCAGACGCCAGGGACGCGGGCCGGACGCTGCAATGAAACTGGCGGTCACGTCTTCCACGCCATCCGGCAACGGCGCAGGCGTCGCACGCTTTCGTGGCTTCACCGGCGGTAGCGTGTTCATCATGCCCGCCGCCAGAAGGAAAATCAGCTGGCGGATGTAATTGATCAGGAAGGTGAGACGCACGCGGCACTGCCGCGCTACACCGCGCGCCAGCACACCGGGACGCAAATGCAGCCCGCCCCGCACCAGCACATCGGCCAGCACGTCCTACGCAACATTCACCGCCTCAGAAAAGAAATCGCCTGTCTCATCCATGCATGAAAGGATGAGGGCTGCGCGGCCCTGTCGGATTCAGATGCGCGAATGTGGCGTGGCTGTTGGGCCATGGGGGTGGATAGAGGAGGAGTTGTCCCCCACACACAGCCCTCGATCTTGTCTGGCGTCAGGCTTGGAAGGTCTGCGCGCCGCCCATCCAGGTTTCCAGAACCCTGATGTTCCTGATTTCGCCTACAGGAACAGACGAGGGATCGCCATCCAGGATCACATAGTCCGCAAATTTGCCCGGCTCCAGGCTGCCGATTTCGTGATCGGACCCCAGTTGCCAGGCCGCTTCCGACGTCATGGCACGGATCGCGGTTTCGCGGCTGGCGCACTCTTCGGGCGCAAGGGCGAAATCCGGTTCCTTCCATGACTGGCGGGTCACGGCCATCTCGATCATGTGCAGCGGGTTTGGATCGGTCACGAAGAAGTCCGAATGAATTGTGTAGCCGACGCCCGCACGTTCGCAGCTGGCGCAGCGGTCAAGAAGGCGCGATTTGTCGGGCCCGAAAATCCTGTCGCGCATGGCAACGCCCCAATAATGCACGTGGCCGATGAGGAAACTCGCCGACACGCCATGGACCTTCATACGTTCGATCTGCTCATCATGAAGAATGGAACAGTGTTCAATTCGTATACGTAGGGATTTGACGTCGATTCCTTCCGAGGCAACCTGTTCGACCGCGTCGAGTATATTGTCGATCGCCTTGTCCCCGTTGCCGTGCACGGCGATCTGCCAGCCCTGAGCGGCTCTCTTGCGCATCAGCGCGGTTAGTTCTTCCGGCGCCATATAGGCAATCCCGGTCGAGTCGACTGTGTAGTAAGGCTCGCGCTGAAGGCCCGTGAATCCCTGATTGGAGCCATCGGCGATCAGCTTGTAACCCGCAATCCGCACAAGGTCGTCGCCCTCCCCGGGGCTGAGCCCCGCTTCGTCCCACGCATCATCGAATACATACATCGGGTAGGCGCGAATGCGCTGAGACAAACGCCCCGTTGCGCCAGCCTGTTTGAGAACCTCCCAGTCCCCCGCACCGCGCAGAAGTCCGCCAAGCCCAAGCTCTGACACGGTTGTCAGACCGAGCGAGGCAAATCTCTCGCAGGTTTTCAGGACCGCATCGGCAGGTGCAGAGCCGGCCCCGCTGGGGCGCGCGCCGAGTACTTTGGAATAGGTCGTCTGGTTTCGCATCTCTCCGGTCAAATTCCCGTTCGTATCCCGCACAAACTCGCCGCCGGACGGGTTGGCGACATCGTCCGGGATACCTGCCGCCTTGAACGCGGCCTGATTGGCATAGGCGATGTGCCCGGACGCATTCAGGACCATGATCGGGCGGGTTCTGGAAATCTCGCCGAGAGAGGAAAACCCCAGCGGCTCCTCAAATGCCTGCAGCATCGGATAATAGTTGCGGCAGACGATCCACTCGTCTTCCGGGCGCTCCGAATCCAAATGCCGGATAAAATCGAGGATCTCATCCGTTGTGGAAAAGCGCGTGATACCAACATAGTCCATCGCCTGATCCATCAGGGCACCGATGAGAATGTGCGTATGTGGATCGATCAGTCCCGGCATGACCGTGCGGCCCTTGAGGTCAATGATATCCGCCTCTTCACCGGCCGCGGCCTGGACGTCTTCCAGGCTGCCGGTTGCCAGAATGCGATTGCCTTTGACCGCCATGGCTTCGGGTTTGGAAAAGCCGGGATCGACCGTCATGATCGTTCCCCCGGCATAGATTCTGGTGCGGGTTTCCAGCTTGGGGGCAATGGGGGCTTCAGAAAAGAAGCTGGTTCCGCACGCGGTCGTCGCGGCCGTGCCGGCAAGAGCGGACGTCCCGGCCATGAACTTGCGGCGGCCGATGGGGAGAATCCTTATTTCCGCAGCAGTTGCATCGCCAGGGTTGTAGGCAAAGAGATTACCCAATCCTGCCTGACAACACGGGCAACCATATTCTTCATGCGCCATTCTCCCGAACCTCCCTCCGATTTATCTGCGTTTACTTTGACAGAGTTCCGGAGCGAAATCGACCGGCCGCTCGCGCGCAGGATGACCGGATAGTGGTGGGTTGAGGCATACAGCCCCGGATCAGGCTTGACGCCAGAGGCAACAGGGCCGGGCCTTTTCAGCAAGATCTAGCAATCACTTGCCCGGATGCATCTCACAGGTCCCTTTGACCACCATCTTTGCGGTCAGGTCACACAGGTCCTGCGTGAACTCAAACGCGCCGGTGTCGCGATCAATATCGAGGGTGGTTTTCGCCGTCCGGCGCCACTCGCACTCCGGGGTTTCAATCTCCTGACGGAGCGTCAGCTTCTTCGATGTCATGCGCACATCGCAAGTCAGCATGCCCCTCTGGGAGCAGACATTGTCTGCCCGGCCCGTGCTGTTTTGAACGAAGAGGAAGCCGCCCTCGTGGTAAAAGCGGACCGTCCTGCCCAGAAGCGGCAGGGCCTGCTCGCTCGCCTCACATTTGAAGGAAACCGCCTCATTGCTGATATCGTCGCAGCTGACGGCAAGTGCACAGAGCACAAGGGCTCCCCAGATTTTCATTCCGTGCATGGCCCGGCCCCGCCCCAATTCGCCAATCGCTGTCAGGATACTAGAGGCAAGCCGTGACGGACTGGTTAAACCTGCCTCTGACCTGGCGATGTGGGATGAATGCAGGACGAGAAAGCCTGTATGGCGGGAAATGGCCCAACGCGGACATTGGCTTTCGGTGATGATAAGTTAGAAAACGGCTACAAGAGGTTTGCCTAATCAATGACGCCTGTCAGCGAAAATGGGAGATTGAATTGAGCCGGAAACCTCGAATTACACAATCAGCCGCTAAGCAACTGGCGGCAGAATACATAGCCCGGCTCGATCTAAAGGGGTGGAGTTACGAGATTGTGAAGGTGTATCGCTCGTCAATTGACAAGCGTACATGGGATGTGGTCGTCGACTGTTTTTCACCAGAAGGAACACTGGTGGATGGACCTGCAGCCTTTGTAGTGGACGCAGACAACGGCTCTGTTTGGACTTTAGACGAATGGATCATGCAAGAGGTTGAGCACAAAACCGAATGACCGCTTTCGGCGATTTCCGGCCGGTGGGGCGGCAACGCAGTACCCCTATCTTCAGAGAGAGGCGCTCTTCCAGCCCATCCCTTCAAGCAGGGCCTTCGTCTCATACAGCGGCAGGCCGACGATGGCGGTGTAGCTGCCATTGATGCCGGTGACGAAGGCGCCCGCGGCGCCCTGGATGCCGTAGCCGCCGGCCTTGCCCTTCCAGTCCCCGCTGGCGACATAATCGGCAATGTCCCGGTCGGTGAGGCGTTTGAACTTCACGCGGGCAAGCACGGTGCGGGCGCTGAGGAGGCCATCGGGGGCGCGTACGGCCACGCCAGTCAGGCACTGGTGCGCCCGGCCGGAGAGGAGCCGCAGGAACGCCTCAGCCTCTGCCTCGTCCGCCGCCTTCTCAAGGTTCCGGCTGCCCAGCGCGACGACCGTGTCGGCGGCCAGTACATAGCCCTCTTCCGGGCAGGCCAGCGCCTTTTCGCGCGCAAGCCGTTCGGCCAACGCGCGCGGGCTCTCCTCCTTGCGGCGGGATTCGTCGATGTCTGTGGGACAGATGGCGTCCGGCACAATGCCGATCTGGGCGAGCAGCTGCTGCCGCCGGGGGCTGGCGCTGGCAAGGATGAGCCGCGCGGCCCCGGTGGACGCCATAACGCTTACTTGAAGCGGTAGGTGATGCGGCCCTTGGTCAGGTCATAGGGCGTCATCTCGACCATGACTTTGTCGCCGGTCAGCACGCGGATGCGGTTCTTGCGCATCTTGCCGGCCGTGTGGGCGATGATCTCGTGGTCATTTTCGAGTTTCACGCGGAAGGTCGCGTTCGGCAGCAATTCAACGACCGTTCCCTCGAATTCAATCAGTTCTTCCTTCGACATGTAGTCTCCAAAACAGGACGGTCCAACGCGCCGCCATCCGTTAATTTAGGGTGCGCCTTAGCGCTTTGCACGGATTCCGGCAAGGTTTCGAGTCATCCCGCCGCGCGGGTCTGGCCTGCATGCAGCGCACAAATCAGGGTGAAGAGGCGGCGGGCGGTGAGGAAATCGACCTCCACTTTGCCCTTCAGGCGCTCCGCCAGAAGCTCCGAGCCTTCATTGTGAACGCCGCGCCGGGCCATGTCGATCGCTTCGATCTGGTGCGGCGACTGGGTGCGGATCGCATCATAATAGCTGTCGCAGATCATGAAATAATCGCGGATCACGCCCCGGAACGGATTCAGCGACAGGATGAAGGTGTGCACATCCTTGCCGTGCTCGTCCTTCACCGCAAACACGAGCCGCCGCTCCACCTTGGACAGGGTCAGGATGAAGGGGCCCTCGCCATGCTCCGGCAGGGCAAAACTGTTCTGCTCGATCAGGTCGAAGATCGCGACGCGGCGCTCATGCTCCGCATCCGGGCCGGAGGCGCCGAGCGTATCCTCGTCGATCTCGACGGAGATGAGGCGGTTCTTATCCGACATCACCTGGTCCTGCGTCTGACACGGCATTCGACCGGATGGAAACGGAACGCGCATGCGCCGGCAGGCGCTCGGCCTCGGCCAGGCGCAGGGCCGCCGGCGCGAGGGCCGCGAAGCCTTCCGGGCTCGCGCGCTGCACGCTCATGCGCTTGAGGAAGTCATAGAGGCCAAGGCCCGATGAGAAGCGCGCCGCGCGGCTGGTCGGCAGAACGTGGTTCGAGCCTGTCACATAGTCGCCGAGGGCCTCCGGCGTGTGGTGTCCCAGGAACACTGCGCCCGCATGGCGGATCTTCGGCAGCATGGCATCGGGATCGGCCACCGCGAGCTCGACATGCTCAGCCGCTATGCGGTTGGCAATGGTGGCGGCCTGATCGAGATCGGCGGCGAAGATGATCGCGCCATGGGTGGACCAGGAGCGCGCCGCGCGTTCCCCGGTGGCCAGCGTTTTCAACTGCTTATCCACAGCGTTATCCACAGCCCTACCCACAGCTTCGTCCACAGTTATCAGGATCGACTGCGAGGACGGGTCATGCTCGGCCTGGCTCAGCAGGTCAGCCGCGATCCAGTCCGGATTGGCAGTCTCGTCGGCGATGACAAGGATTTCCGACGGGCCGGCGATCGTGTCGATGCCGACGCGGCCGAAGACCTGGCGCTTCGCTTCCGCGACAAAGGCATTGCCCGGGCCGACGATCTTGTCGACCGGCGCGAGGCGCCCTGCCCCGAAGGCCAGCGCGCCGACGGCCTGCGCCCCGCCAAGCGGGTAGAATTCGTCGACCCCTGCGCGCAGCGCGGCGTACGCCACTGCCGGGGACATCTCCCCCTTCGGCGCGGGGGCGACCATGACGATGCGGTCAACGCCCGCAATCTTCGCCGGGACGGTGTTCATCAGCACCGAGGACGGATAGCTCGCCCGCCCGCCCGGCACATAGACGCCGACACTCTCCAGCGAGGTCCAGCGCCAGCCAAGCTCCACACCCGCCTCATCCGTGAACGAATGGTCTGACGGGCGCTGGGCGCTGTGATAGGCCGCGATGCGGTCGTGCGCAAAATCGATTGCGGCTTTCAGGTCTGCCGGGCAGTCGGCGGCGAGGGCCGCAAGGTCCACATTGTCGGACTGGAGGGTCGTCGGGTCGATCTGCAGCTCGTCAAACTGGGCCGTATAGCGCGCCACGGCTTCGCCGCCGCGGGCCTCCACCTCGTCCAGGATCTTCGCGACGATCCCGCCCACATCATGCCCATCCGCCCGCTGTTCCCCAAGGAAGCGGCTGAACCGGGTCTCGAAATCCGGTGCGGATGTGTTGAATGTACGGGCCATTGGCGCGGAATTCCCAAGCAGGATTGGTGTGTCTGAACCCCGCTTCATGGACTCTCCATCCGCCGCTGGCAAGGCGCTGAGTCGGCGCATCGAGTCTGGCAAGCCTGACGGGCGCAAATGGAGACGCTGCCCCCCCTCTCCGCAGCCCCCCCCTGCGAAGGCAGGGGTCCATGGACTGGTAGCCGTCTCATGTGCGTGGGGAAAACCCAGTCCATGGATACCTGCCTTCGCAGGTATCTGCGGAGAATTGGGTTTGAGGAGGACAAAATCAGATATACGGCAAAGGACGTGGCCTTCTACGTCTATCTCCTTGCCAGCCAGAAGAACGGCACGCTCTACGCTGGCCACACGGACGACATTTCCCTTCGCACCTGGAACCATAAGGAAGGACGAGGCTCGGCATTCACCCGCAAGTATGGGGTGACGAGGCTGGTCTGGTACGAACTGCACGACACGCGCGACAGCGCCAAGACCCGCGAATACCAGATCAAGAAATGGAAGCGGGATTGGAAGATCAGGCTGATCGAGGAAACGAACCCGGATTGGCGTGATCTCTACTTCGATTTGAATAAGTGACTGGACCACACGCTCCGCAGACCCCTGCGAAGGCAGGGGTCCATGGCTTGCACGCGCCTCGTGTACTTGGGGAAAGCTTCATCCATGGATACCTGCCTGCGCAGGTATCTGCGGAAGATATTGATTGATCCGCCTACCGCTTCCGCCGCTCGTGGCTGGGCGTATGCCTTGTGTTCCAGATGTAGTCGCTGTCGAGCAGGGTCGCGTCGAGCGCCTCCACTGTCAGCTCGATTTCGCCGTCGCCGGCGAAGAGGAGCGTGATCTTGCCGCCCGGAGGCTCTTCGTCGGGCGTGAAGGTCACCTGAAGCAATGACAGGATCAGTTCCGGGTCCGCCTTGGTCACGGCGCGGGTCTTCACGCCCAGCACGCCGTCAAAGGCCAGCAGGGAGCGCACGCGCTCGCCGTCGCGGCGCTTGGTGACGCCCTCTTCCCAGCGATAGCGGTTGATCTCCAGCGAGAAGCGGCGGATGCGCGCCTCGTAATTGAGGTTCTCGGCCTTCACCACGGAATCCTGTACCGCGGCGGAGATGATTTCGAGATCCTCGACCTCTTCAGCCAGAAGGCGGAGTGGTTTCAGTTCAGACATGCCAGCCCCTTTCGCGACAGCCCCTATTCCTCTTCCTCGGACCGGCGCTCGATCTGCGCGCCGCAGGCGGTCAGCTTTTCTTCGAGCCGCTCGAAGCCCCGGTCGAGGTGGTAGATGCGGTTCACCACGGTTTCGCCCTCTGCCGCAAGCCCCGCAATCACCAGAGAGACCGATGCGCGCAGGTCTGTCGCCATGACGGGCGCTGCCGTCAGTTGCGGCACGCCTTTCACAATGGCTTCCTGCCCGCGCACGGTGATGTCCGCACCGAGGCGGGAAAGCTCCGGCGCGTGCATGAAGCGGTTCTCGAAGATCGTTTCGCGGATGACGCTGGTGCCGTCGGCAATCGCCATCAGGGCCATGAACTGGGCCTGTAGATCCGTCGGGAAGCCGGGGTGCGGCTGGGTCGACAGGTTCACGGCCTTCAGGTGCGTGCCATTGCGGCGAATGCGCAGAGTGTGGGCGGCTTCGTCGCCGTCGACCGTGACGCCCGCCTCGCGCAGCTTGGCGATCATGGCGCCCAGCGCCTCGACCGGGCAGCCGTCCAGCGTGACGTCCCCGCCCGCAGCGGCCGCGGCGATGGCATAGGTGCCGGCCTCGATCCGGTCGGCCATGACCGGATGGGTCGTTCCTTTCAGGCTCTCTACGCCTTTGATGCGGATGACAGATGTGCCCGCGCCGGTAATGTCCGCGCCCATGGAATTCAGACAGGCGGCCAGGTCTTCAATCTCGGGCTCGCGCGCGGCGTTTTCGAGGATGGTCTCCCCCTTGGCCAGCGTGGCGGTCAGCATGGCGTGCTCGGTCGCCCCCACGCTCGGCATGGAGAAGTTGATGTGCGCGCCCTTCAGGCCATGGATGGCGGCGGCCTTCACATAACCCTGCTCGACTTTCAGGTCCGCGCCCATGGCTTCCAGCGCCTGCAGGTGGAGGTCGACCGGGCGGGCGCCGATGGCGCAGCCGCCGGGCAGTGACACGGTGGCGTGGCCGGAGCGCGCGATCAGCGGGCCCAGCACGTTGAAGCTCGCCCGCATCTTCCGCACCTGGTCATAGGGCGCGATCGTGCTTTTCAGCTCGGCGGCGTTGAGGTGGCATGTCGACTCGCCCTTCGGCCAGTAGACTTCCACGCCAAGCGTCTCCAGCAGCTGCGCCAGAAAGCGCGTGTCTGCCAGGCTCGGCATGTTGGTGAGCGTGATCGGCTGGTCTGTCAGCAGGCAGGCGACCATGAGCTTCAGCGCCGAATTCTTCGCGCCGGAGATCGGGATATGGCCATTCAGCTTGTGGCCACCTTGAATAACGAGTCTGTCCATAGGGGCTCTTATACCGCGCTTCGCGGTTTTGGGAGGGCCGGAATGTGTTGATTTTCAGCGAGTTTCAGCGGAGCGCCAATGGCAACCGCTTCAGCCCCCTCAGGCCGGCGCGGGAGATCCATTTCACATTGTCGGCGGCGCCCTCGATGGCGAGGCCCGGATAACGGTTGAGCAGCACGTCCAACGCCGCCTCTCCTTCCAGCCGGGCGAGGTGGATGCCGAGGCAGACATGCGGACCGGAGCCAAAGCCGACATGGCGGTTCGGCCGGCGGGCGAGGTCCAGCGTCAGCGGGTCGTCAAACTCGGCCGGGTCCATGTTTCCCGCGGCGAGGAAGCCGAAGACGCGGTCGCCGCGTTTCAACGCCCTGCCCTCGAACTCCATGTCCTCTTTTACGAAGCGCGGCTTGGTCATCTGCACCGGCGTGCAGTAACGCATCAGCTCGTCCACAGCGATGAGGCGGGCCTCTTCATCCATGGAACGAACGGCATCGGCGGCGCCGGGCTGGCTGAGCAGCGTCCAGACGCCGGAGGACAGGAGGTGCGTCGTCGTCTCGTGCCCCGCAACGAACAGGACGAAGACCATGGCCAACAGCTCGTTTTCGCTCATCTTCTGGCCGTCCGCCTCGGCATGGACGAGTTCCGACACGAGGCCCTCGCGCGGCTCGGCATGCAGAGCACGGAACTCTTCCCGCAGCATGTCCTGGATGTGGCCCAGCCGGAACAGGCCCCACAACATGGTCAGCGGTGAATCTGTGGCGGTAAGATTGCTGAGCGTGCGGGACAGCTTTGCCTCGGTCTCCGGCCGGAAGCCGAGCAAGCCATAGATCACTTTCAGCGGCAGCGGACGGCAGAAGCCGGAGACAAGATCCGTGTTCCCATCCGTTTCCATCAGGTCCAGCAGTTCATGCGCATAGGCCACAATCTTTCGGCGCTGGGTCAGGATCGCAGCCCGGCGGAACGGGGCGTCGGCGAGACGGCGCAGGCGCGCATGGTCCGGATCGTCCATGGAGAGGACATTGTCGGCCATGATCTTCAGGGACTTCGGCAGCAGCGGCATGCCGAACGGCGATTTATGCCCGGCATGGCGGGCATCCACGACAAACCGGTCCTTGTCCTTCAGTACAGCATGGATGGCCGCGTGGCGGGTCACAAGGTCGACCTGGCCCAGAATCGGCATTTTCGTGCGGAACCAGGCATTGCCCGCCACAAGGGCCGCCAAAGTCTCATGCGGGGCCGCAAGATAGGCCTGCGATGAGAGGGAAAGCGTCACTTGCCCTTGTCCGGTTTTTCGGCGGAGTCTTGCCGGGTTTCAGGGGCCGGTTTGCGGGCCGCGGCCTTGCGGCGGCGCAGATTGGCCCGCAGCGCGGCGGCCAATCGATCGGCTTTCTCATCCTTGGGAGGGGATTTGTCTGTCATGTCAGGTGCAATTCGCGGCGAAACGGTCTTTTCATGTCGAGTGGCTTAAGCTAAACGCCGCTTTCCGCACCTGCAATGCCGCGGTAGCTCAGTGGTAGAGCGCATCATTGGTAATGATGAGGCCGAGAGTTCAATTCTCTCTCGCGGCACCATTTTTTTCTTCAAATTGCAGAATCCCCCCAACACCGCAAAAGGCATCGTGGTTCGGGGTGTTCTAAATCCCGCTTCGCGGCAATATTCCAAATGGCCTGGAAACACCAATTTGAGCACCAATCTCTGGAGCTCAATCTTGCCGCTTTCCCAGATTTTACGGGGGTTTGAGAGGAATCGCAGGGAGAGTTCTAACAGTTCCTCCGGCTTAGGCCCTTCTTGACCCAATTTTCCCTGTTTTTCCTGCAGGACAAGCTTCTCGCGTTCGAGCTTCACAATGCGTTGCTCAAACGCGGAGATGACCCGTGGATTGGTGGCTTCGACCACGGCATCCACTACCTGCTCTATTTTGGTCTCTAGTGCCTTCAGCTCGCCCTTCAGGGCC
This sequence comes from uncultured Hyphomonas sp., assembly GCF_963678195.1. Classification (NCBI taxonomy): domain Bacteria; kingdom Pseudomonadati; phylum Pseudomonadota; class Alphaproteobacteria; order Hyphomonadales; family Hyphomonadaceae; genus Hyphomonas; species uncultured Hyphomonas sp. The sequence continues at coordinate 1,297,162 of NZ_OY782759.1, read as the reverse complement.
TTGGCCATATCGGCGCTCTGCGCCAGCCGTTCATTCCACATGTCCTTGAACATGGCAGTGGCGACTTTGAGCAAAGGAGCGGATGGCTGGAGTGTGGAAAGAAGGTCTTCAAACTCACCTTCGATCTTCTGGCGCGCGACGGTCTTGCCATACGCTACGCATTTGGAATTCCGGCAGAAGTAATAAGGGTACTTCTTGTATTTGCCCTTCGACCAGCCCGCCGTCAGTGGCGTGGCACACTCAGAACAGCAGACAGCTCCTCTGAGCGGGAAATCCTCAGCAGTGTCCTTACGTGTCGGGGCGTAGACGCGCCCATCCAGCTTGTCCTGAATCCGCTGGAATAGCTCAACGCTGATAAGCCCTTCATGTTTGCCCTTGCGGTCAGCCACGCCCCATTTCGGAACACCGACGATCCCGGCATAGAGTTTTTGGCGCAGCATTTTGACGACCGTGTGCTGCGTTAAGCGTCCGCTCGGACTTCTCTTGGGGAATTGCGGGTGGTCGTTCAGAAACCGGGTCACCTCAGACTGTGAGGCGAACTGCCCTGTCGCGTAGCCCATGAGGGCTTCATGCACGATGGAGGCATAAGGCTCTTCTCTTACGAGCACTTTGCCGCCCGCATCGGACTTTTGATATTTATAGCCAATCGGCGGCACCGACTGCACACAGTATCCTTGCTCGACACGCGCAATCGCCTTTTGCCGATTTTGCCGCCCCATAGACTCACGCTCATAGGCTCCGGCAGCAGCCGTGATGGTCTCATTGAACTTGCCTTCGGGTGAGTCCTCGAAATTGAAGTTCAGACACTCGCGCGTGGCATTGCGCTCCATCATCAGCCTGCGCAGCTTGAGGTGAAACTCCACATCGCGCGAGTAGCGCTTCAAATCATCGAAGATCACGACATAGTGCTCATATGGATGCTCATCGAGATAGCGAAGCAAAGCCACCATGCCCTTACGCTTCATGAAGTCACCGCCACCCGAAACATCATCGGGGAACACGGCTTCGACCTCATACCCTTTGGCTTCTGCATACTGACGACAGCGGTGCTCCTGGCTGTGCAAGCCGCTGCCGTCCTTGGTCTGCTTCTTACCGCTCACGCGGCAATAGATGAGCGCTTTCCTGGGGCGGTCGGATTCTGCGAATTGAAGGCTCATGTCCCGGCTCCTTTCCCTGCAGCATCGGATGAGCAAGCCGCAGCATTTTTCTTATCCTGAATGTCGGTCTGATACTGTGAGTATATATGAGAACTGAGCGCAGCGCCTGTTTTATCCGTGCCTTGTCCACAGGCAGGCATCGAGAAATCGAGCTGGAATCCAAGATCAATAAAACTCTTCATTATGGCGTACAACGAGTGCAGCAATTCAAGCTTTTCCGCATCGGTAATTTCGACATCTTCGAGAAGCGGCATATAGGCGTGAAGATCGACGGACACGGTATTTGTGGTTTTGCGCTGGTTAAGCCCCTCTATTGGCCTTCCGGCTGCGCGCTCCGGTATTGGTGTTGTGGTCTTGGTTTCCTCCATGACTCTTGTTCCTTTTCTCTACAGTGTTGCGTTCATTCTCGTCCTTTCCTCTTTTCGCTCGGATCGGAGACATCTCCGCCCTTAAGAACAAAAAGAGAACATACAGCAATAATCAATCTGTATCAAGATCATTTTCGCCTGAGCTTGAGCGGACTATTCATCAAATGCGTCTCCTTCTTCAAAACTCGTTGATCACCTATCGTTCGCGGTATGGCGGGACATGCCCGTAGACCGCTTGAAAATACTCGGCCATCGCGTAGTGGCCTGCACTATCCTGCGCGAGGAACGCCGCGCGCGCCTCAAGGCGTTTTTGCAACTCCGATCTGTTGCGGGCGATCTCCCCTTCGAGCCGGGAATAGTTCGGCCCTTGCCGAGCACGAGCGATGGCCGCCTCACGCTGGGCACGCTCCTGGTCTTGGCGCTTCATCGCTCTTGCCCCCGATCCAGTGGCCGGACCTTCTGCGCAAAATGATCGCGCACAGATGTGGGGCTTCCTTTCTGCGTGCTTGGCGCTTCATGGACGACTGCGCGCTCAAGAGCGCCAAGGGCGGCCCAATGCTGCGTGGTGGCTGGCGGCACTTTCAGACCACCACCCCCGGCACCACGCTTTGTCTGGGCGACAAGGCAGCCGTGATAGAGCACCGACATGCTCTCAAACGCCTCGCGCCCCGCCGCTACACCTTTTCGGGTATCGACCCCGACACCCCGATCAATGATAAAGCTGTAGCCCTTGAGCCTTTCGCCGATGAAGTCCCCGCCGATCTCTCCGGTTTCAGCGTTCGGATCGCCATAGTGGACATTCACCACCATGGGGTCAGTCTTGGTCGGCATTGCGGCCTCCTATGATGAAAGGGCATTTGTCCCGCCGCGCAGCCTGCCAATGCAGACCGTCGCCGGGATTCCAGTAGCGGCATGCGACCATGTATTTCTGGCCGTAGACATCGCGGTATTCATATTCCCAGAGCACAGACGGCCAGCCCGCAATCAGCACATACCCAAAAGCCGCCGCCAGCAGGATTACGGGCTTTCTTGGTCTCAAATACCAGATAACCGATAACCAGCCTTTTGGGCCGTCATTGCGCCCCTCGGCCAAGCGCGCCTTCTTGTCTCTCCTGACCTTTGCCACCTTCATTTTTTCAGCCACACGCGCGTCTTGAGTTTAAGAGGCCCTTTTTCGAGCGGCGAATGCCTGATCTCTCTTTTATAGGGATCGATTTCGGCATAGCTCAGTGTTCGGAACAGGACAGGCTTGAGATTGCCGATCTGGGCCATGCCCATCCCGGTTTCCAACTGGCGAATTTCATGTGCGGACATCAGCCGCTCGCGCTCGTGCGAACGATTGACGCCCATGCCGTCATTGCCATCGCTGCGCCAGGACTCTTTGAGCGTGGAGACCTCGCCGAGAGTCTTGGAAAGCTCCTCAGCGCCGTCTGTCAGACCAAACCAGACTTTGCGCTCGCAATTGGCCATCATCGAACGGAAGCCTTCATCCCCCAGAACACGCCGGGCATCGGCCTCGGACTGGTAGTACAACTCAAACGACACGCCCGCACCGCGTGCAATCACCAGCATGTCGTTGAGGTTGTCCATGGGCGCAAAAGCAGCCTCATCATAGATCACCTTCACGCGCAGGGGGCGGTCCATATCGGCGATCAGCCTCATGATGGAGAGTATGTTCAGCCCGGTCAGTTGCCGCTGGGTTTCCACGCGGTTCATGTCTGTAGACAGCACGATCATCGCGGGCTGCGAGAAATCGATGTTCGTATCTTTGCACACAGGCGCAATGGCCCCCGACTGGCGGAACATCTGCAGGGCCGTGATGGCTTCATCAATCATGGTCGCATGGTTCTTGGGATCGGCAACGCTCAGGGCGATGATCGAGCGCGCCATACGCGCCAGATCGCCGTGCAAAAGATCTTCACGCGCGGCGATCTCGTCGAGCAGTGCTTCGAATGCGAGCGGGTCTTCCAGTATGGCCAGAATGTCAGGATAATTGCAGCGGCTTGGGTCGGTAACTGCAAAGTAAGCCTGTGGCAGAGTGATCCGTGTACCGCCGCCGCGCTTCCACCAGATGTTCTTATCTTCACCCTTGCGGTCAATTTTGATGAGTTGGGCATTGAGGCTGGTGCAGGTCTCCAGCAATCCTCTGCGCTCTTGCGCGGCGTGACGGATAATCAATTCACATTGATTGAACCGCGCGCTGGGGCCGACCAGTTCCTCATAACGGCCCGAAGTATTGATGGCGTAAAATTGATATTTGCGCTTATCGCATAAGCCCTTGAGCATCACACACAACTCGGGCTTGGGATCGACCGTAATCACAATGTCCCAATCGCCGGACTCCATGCACCGGGCAGCCGCGAGAAGAACAGATCGGGTTGTTTTACCCTTGCCACTGGGCGCGTACCACACCCCATGCACGCTCTTCTTGTCCGAGAGTAGCTTGCCATCTTTGATGCCAAGTATGACACCTTCACCCGAGCACAGCTCTGCCTTTTCGGCTTCCTTAATGGTCATAAATGACGCTGCGCCGCCGTGACTCGTATGCGTCCGCGTGCTGCGCATAATGTTATTCAGGTCATGTGCGTTATTGGTTAGGGCCGCCAGAGCGTTCAGCCCTGCAATCGCCCCAACCGCAGCGCAGCCATAGGCGGCAAGCTGGAGGTTTGAGCCGTTCCAAACATGCCACCCACAGGCGCACAGCGCGACGACAGCGCCATTGGGGATTACCCCCTGAAGGCCACGGCGCGCGCTCATTCGCCCGCCCATGCCCGCATGTGCCGCACCGAGGCAGGCTTTGCCGAGCCGTTCCTCTCGGCATAGTCCTTCCAGAATGCTTGGATTTCTTCTGCCGTGCAGAATTCGCCAGGCAGTGCGCCCCATTCCCAAAGGGCAAATGTCACCTGCGCCCCATCGAAATTCTTTGGAGCATAGGCTTGGTACGCGGGACGCTTTGCAAACACTTCAAAGCTCGGCAAGTCACCCTTCACAACGCAAAAGCGGGCCAGTTCGGAGTTTTGAATCCCATCCGTGATAATGGTGAGCGGGCTCAGCTCTCCGCGAAACCCCGGATAAAAAGTCAGTGAGCGGATTTGTTCAAGGATTGGACTATCGCCTGCTGCTGCGTCGACGCTGAGCGTTGTCTCCATGAGCGTGGTAAGCTCATGCTTGAACCGCTCACTTGCGTCCTCCAATTCCCGGCGGAGCATTGCGGTCGTTTTCGCAGGTGCTCCAATGGTGCGTTGTTCCTCCGGGGTACGCGCGGGCTTGCAGATTGACAGCGCAGGTTTGGCAACAGACCCGCCGGTCAGATTGCCCGAGTTGAATATCGCAAACTGCGTATTCGGCTCCGCGGCGTCCCAGCGTTCCTGGATCAGCGTCAGCACGTCGCGTTTCTGACGCGGTGTAAGATAGGGAGACGGACTGTTGTCGATGTAAATCAGCTCCCGCTTCTGAGACGCGCCTTGCGTGTCCCAGCAATAATTATCCGACTGCTGGGGCCCGCTCCCGGCTTTCGAAATCGCGAAGCCCGCACCGCAAGTGATAATCGCCACGGCAGCAAGCGTCGATAAAAGCCGCTTCATACCCGTTGAGCCGTTGTTCCTTCTGGAGCGATAAGGCCGTCTAGCTCTGCGCGTCATTTGTTCGTCCTTTCGTGGTTTAATCGTCGTTGAAGACATCAATGTCCGGCCCATTGGACAGGAACTGCGAATAGGCTGAGTTGATGGTCGAGTGCGCCTGACTTTGCGCTTGGCGCACGTACCCTGCAGCCTGTTGAAGGCGCGCGGCCTGATCGGTCGGTTGTTGTGCGCGAAAGAGTTCCGGCACACTGTCCGGTGCAATTTTCAGCGCTTCGAATGATGCTTCATCGAAAAGCGCTGCATGGTGCGGACGCTTGGTGATTTCCTCGCGCCGTGTGGCGGCCTGTTCGAGGTCGGCTCGCAGCTCACAGATTGTGGCCTCAACGTTGGCATTGTGCCGCTCAATCTCCACACCAAGCTCACGGCAAGCATTCTCATGCTCCCTGGCAATGCCTTTGGCCTCGGTCCGCGACCGCTCCAGCGCTTCAAGAAAGTCCTCGGCCTGAGCATCCACATTATCTTGCGCATCAAAACAAATTTCTTCCGCTCGCTGCGCCGTGTTTGATGTGGCCGCGTTCCAAGCTTGGCTATAGCCGATGATGGGATCGAATATCCCGGTGATCCCTTCCCAGAAGGCAACGATCCCGCCGACCACGCCAAAGGCCATGATGAGCAGTGACACCGCATCAGAGAAGGTGTCGACCAGCCCCACCTGGCTGAAATCGAAGACATGCTCGTGAGAACCAAGAATGCGGGTTCGGGCTGCTGCAAAAAGCAGGACGGCGGCAATTGCTATTCCGCAAAGCGTGCCAAACAATCCCCCGGCCCGCACCCACACATCTTGTGGGGACGGTTCCGGACTATTGATCTTGTAAGTGATCCGGCGTGCAAAAAAGAAGCCGCTGGCAAACATGACACTGACTGTGGTGGTCGCCGTGGCCATCCCCATCATCAGCCCTTCAATCGGCCCCATCCGGCCTTCAGAAATGAACATGGAGCCGGCTGCAATCGCTTCCACCAGCACAAAGCCCGTCATCACCTGAAAGGTTTTGACCGGGTCCGGCGTGCTGCACGCCCTTGTGATCCCGTGCGCGAAAATGTGACGGCGCAGAGCGATTGTATTTTGCGCTTGCTGACTACTTGCAGTCTTGAGTTCTGCTTCCGCTGCCGTTGCCACAAGACCAATGTTGTCGGCAACGCGTCCGGCCTGCCGAACGAAGTCATCGACTCTTTCAGCCTCAGAAACATTGTTGGGGACCGCAGAAATCTTTGCATTGAATACCGCCCGCTCTTCCAGCCGCGCGCGGTATTGCGCAGCGATCTCGCGGGACAGTTTCGGGCCAGGAGTCGGACCAGAGAACATATCATCAGCCATCGGAGTTCTCCTGTTGAGATGGTTGAGGGGTGTCGGAGGGATCAAGGGAAAAAGCGGCCAGCGCGATCAAGCACGCCGCCAGCCCGACTGAACGCCAAGGCGTGAGAGACTCGCGAAGCACGAAGATACTGATTGCCAGAATGAGGATCAGCTCAGCGACCGTAACCAGCGCTTGCGCTTGGATCAGACCGCGACGCAGGACGAAGATATAAGCAGCTTCGCCCGCAAGCGTCAGAACAAGCCCGGCGACCAGGAACCACAACCCACCCACATCGGCATAGCGCTTTAACAGCAGTGAAGAACCGCACCAGAACGCCACGGACGCGAAGACGAGTGTCACGGGGGCAGTCATTGACGCCACCGAAGGCCAATACTACGGCGTACCTTCCCCGTTCCCGCCCATGGCAGGTTGCGAAAATTCTTAATTGTCATAGGACACTTGCTCCGCGTCTGCTACCAGCGGCAACAAGTCGTCGGCCACTGTGGCAACATACTATCAAGCTAACGGGCGAAACGTGAGTTTGAATGCTCGGTAAGGGAGGCGAGGGGTTAACCCTCTGTTTTTATTAATTGTCTGATGGCATTTTAACGAAAGGCAACGCACTCAAGTCCCAAGATGTCGTTGGCATTATCTACCACCTGCTCTTGGGTTACAGCGCGGCGAGGTCGGCCGAAAAACTGAGATTGGATGCAGGAACGGTTCAGAAATATTTTGACCTCCTGCGCAAACGCATTGCGTTCCATCCGAGCTTCTTTGCCTACAGTGATGCTGAGTATCCACCGCGAGAAGACCCCGTATGGAGTGCTGTACTTCGATGCGGTTTCTGCGAAGAAGGCAAGACCATTCACGAAGACCGCACCGGCCCCCTGAGACATAAGCCATTCGTCTCTCCTGACACGACCACAAGCACGACGACTTATCGACAATACTCGACGCTTATGCGATGTGAGTCATGCCCATTTGAAAAGCCGGTACTCCTAAGAAGATTTGTATATGATCAGTACAATCTTGAGGTCGCCAAATCACAGCACATCGACGAGACGAACTTTTACGAGTTCTATTTTCTCTTCATTTTGCGAGAAAATATTGCCACAAACCGAACAACGGAGAACTTGATGGAGCAATATATACAACGCATCATAGACATACTGATCGACGACCCGTTGTAAACTTATGCCTCAGGCCCTTCCAATCCACGCCAAGTAGCTGCGGAAAAGTCTCGGACCTCGCTTAAGTCCGCACCGTGCTCTCGAAGCGTCGCATTGACGTTGGGATCATCTAAATCGATGTCGTATAGTATGCTGCCATTATCCAATAATTGCATCTGCTGGAGAATATGGATTGCCCTGGGCGCGCCCCATTGTTCTTGTGCGAACACCTCTGCCATCATGCTCTTGGCCTTCTCAAACACAGAACAGAAGTCGGCGGAGCCTATCTCTGGCTCTCCTTCCTCTCTCGCCACTTCATTCAGCGCATCCTTAACTCGCTCTAAATCCACTATTCAACATCAGTTAGATATCACTTAATTGTAATATTCATTATACTGATAATACCACAAGAAGCATCACGAATCCAAACTATTGAGGCCTAGGCTTTCCGCCTACCATGTTTGGATTTGAGCAACTTCGACTTTATTAGGAAGTGCGGATCCACCTTGGAAGCGATCCTTTCACTAATTGAATGCCCCATAAACGACTTATACATATGTCCGAGCTGTGGAAATACGCGTGCCATTAACGCAAGCACAGTGGTCGGAACACCTGCAATTAGTAGAATAAGCGTTGATTTTGCCCCCAAGAAAAAATAGACATGAAGGCCTTTTTGTGCGTCGCGAGCGTAGACAGGGTCAATTTCTGCGCCATGAGCGCCCACAAATCGAAGAAAGAATGCACAGTCTTCACTACCGACGCATACATTCTTCGAAAAGATGTGCTGATCCGGACGAATTACTTGCTTGTTGATGTCCGCAATTGCGGTCTCGCATACCTCGATACCAAGAGTTACAATATCATCAAACAGAGTGAGGACAACGTCTTCGCTCCGAAAGCCAAGCTGGGTAAGGTGATCAAGAAGATTTTTTTCAGAAAACGGCAGTGAACTATCAGATTCCACCTCGACAGGTTGTGGGTTGCTTGTGAACATCCGAATATGCTGCAGGAATCGCAACAGAGTTTTTGCGGCGATTAGCCAAGCCACCTCGGGGCCCGCTTCGGTTTCAATTTTGACCAAGAAATTTTCCTCTGCCAAAAACGTTCGCCATCGACGAACTTGCTCAATGAACTCAAGACCTTTTAGGTCGTATCTTCTTTTTGTTCGGCGGACATTTCCTGACAGAATAAGCCGTTCCCATATCGGGCTGCCTATTTCATTGATAATGCCTCGCCCCTGGGAAATCAGAGACGCAGCCATCAGAAAATTTACGTACATTCGCAGTTCCTGAAGAGCCGAATTTGTTCTTCGAGGCTCACTTCCCCGCTGAAAGAACAATTGCGCTTTATTCTCCAGAGACGTCCGTTCAAATGCCAATCTAGTCCGTCGAAAGATATTAGCCTTCTCATCCAACGACATAGAACCAAACTTTTCCGACTGATCGGTCATGAGCAACCATCCTAATTCACTCATGGTTTACAGCGAAAAATGTGTAGCTCCAATGCCCCCCCCTAAGCCAGTCGTTGTGCTACACGCGGGCAACTTCGTCGAACGCTCAGGTTAGCCCAGCATTGTAGTCACCTCATCTCACGCAGGCGTTCCCAGACCAACCGTGAAAAGCTAGGACAGAGCGGCCTCGCTGCCCCTGGCGGGCGCGCAATGGCCTGCCCGCACAATCGTGTGGGCCATGCGCGGCGGGTACGCTCCATCCTTTTGCGCTCCTCACAGGCTGGAATTCACCAGCCTCAAACAAGAGGAGACTACAATGTCAGACAAACCCATCGAAAAGCTTCGCGACGGCCTCATCACCGCAACCATCTGGCGGAACCAGACCCAAGGAGGCGACATGTACGCTGTCAGCATCATCCGCTCTTACAAGGCCGATGACGACTGGAAGCAAAGCACCAGCTACACCCCGCGTGAAACGCTTCGTGTCGCAAACCTCGCACGCCGTGCATATGACCGCATTGAGCAGCTTAAAGCCGAGGCAAAAACCGAAGCCAAGAAGGAGGCCGCATAATGGAGACCTCCATCATCACCAAAACCCGCGTGCAGGAGGCCGAGCGTCTCGGCTTCCTGCCCCGGCAGGCCGGAGCCGACTATCTGCGATTTGAAAGCCTGGTCTTTCACATCATGGATAAAGCCTCTCCCGACTACAGCGGCGGCTACTGGGACTTCTACTCCCTCTCAAACGGGGGCTTCTTTATCGCCCCGGCATCGGATGATCGCTTTGCCATACATTGGGACCTCAACTACTTTGAGGGTGAGATGTCTGCTGAGGCCGCCGGGATAGCCGTTTGCCTGCTCGTATTGGGCAATCTCTCATTTGAGAGCACCAACCCTCAGCATATGGCGGAGAAATTCTACGCTCTGCGGGAGTTTGCCGCCGATCATGCCGAAGCATCGGCGATATTCGGATTTATCGACTAATGCGTTCGCCCCGGCCTTTAGGTCGGGGCGAATACATAAATTTGCACGCATACGGTGTAATTTGGTATAATTATCGAAACTTAAGAGGTGTGTGTGGAAGAAGAAGATCAACTGGAAAAACAGAAGACGGAGTTCGCCGATCTGCAAGATGAAATCGCGGGGATCGGTCATAAGGCTGCGCGATTTCTGGATGGGGAAGATTCCCCGCGCCACCGCAAAGAACAAGCCGAACAGCGCGCTCGTGACCTGGCCTTTGAAACCCAGCTCCAAATCCTGTTGCGTGATCCGGTCTACGCCTCAGCCTGGAACCGCGCCAATGACAAACTTGATCAGGCACAGGCGCAGTTGAACGTTGCGCTTGATCGCGTGGCAGAGCGTATCGGCAGTCTTCAAGACCTTGTGGATGATCTCGAACAGAAGGCCGTAAAGCTCGATGACGGTACAGCTATATTCAAAGGTGCTGATGGACGGATTTATACCGCAGATGGCCGCCACCTGCCGAGCGAAGCAGTTCCGGTTTCGCTCTTGGCCCAACTGGATACCTCTCCCTCATGGGAGCAATATCGCGATGCGCGGGATGCGCTGCAAAGCGCCCGTACGCGTCAGCAAAAGCTGACCGACATTCAAGATGATATTGATGACACCCGCAAAAAACTGAATGACCCCGACAATCCGCCATCGCTCGATGATCTGGATGAGTTGGAGGCGGGTCTTGATGAGATGCTTTGCACAATCGAGACCCAGGAGAAGGTCTGCGGCGTGTTCGAGGCCTCTGCGAAACAGCAAATGGAACCAGACGGCTCTAATGAATTGTCAGTTGCGCCCGGTTCTATTTCCCCAAACAGCAGTGAACGCTTCTGAGTCAGACACAGCCTGACCATGTTCATCCACCCACGATCCATCTTGTCTCTGAAAAATTGCCCGCCCATCAGAGAGCTTCGGGGCATTTGATCTCATGATATTGAGCATGGCTTGCTGCTTGCGTGCCTCAGCGGCTGAGGATGCCTGGGCAGCGGCTTTGGCCTTCTCGACGGCAATGAGCTTGTCCTGAACGCTGAACCATTTGTTGCGGTACGCTTCGTCGCCGAGCAACAGGTTGCACAGCTTGCTGTTGTTTTGCGGGCAAACCAGTCGTGCGCGTTCTGCCGGAGCCATTCCCACTGTCTGCCTGACCACCTGATCTATTTCCTGTGCAAGCGCCGGAAGGCCGCCAAAAGACCCGAGCAATGCCGCGCATACAATAGCGTTCAATCGTCCCAAAACCGTTCCGTATAGAGAGTGGAGACATTATAGTGACCTCTATGTCGAAAGTTGCGGATTGTGGTGGGCCTCACTGCCCTACTGATAGCGGCAACAGAAATCCTGAAGGGGAACCCATTCGGGACATTAAAAAAGGGCAAATCTACAAATAGTGGAGCAAAAATGCGTGTCGCATATGCTCGGGTAAGCACGGAAGAACAGTCACTTGATCTGCAAATCGATGCGCTCAAGCGGGCCGGGTTTGATGAGCTGTTTTGCGACCACGGCGTCAGCGGCGTTGCGCTTGAAAGACCGGGGCTGCAGGAAGCGTTGGCTCTCCTGAAGGAGGGTGACACGCTGGTTGTCTGGCGGCTTGATCGGCTAGCCCGGTCATTGCGAGAACTAACCGACCTGGTGTGGTCGCTTCACGACCGGAATATCGGCTTCCACTCTCTGTGCGAGTATATCGATGTCGGCTCTGCCTTCGGGGAGTTCACTCTGCACGTTCTGAGCGCGGTTGCCCATTTCGAACGCGCCTTGATTGTCGAACGGACCAAGGCCGGAATGCAGGCCGCAAGGGAGCGCGGTGTCCAGTTTGGCCGACCGCCTGCGTTGAGCGATGAAGAAGTGGAAGAAGCAGTGTTTTTGATGAGCCATGGCCTGAGCGTTGAGGAGGCTGCACTCCAATTCGGCGTCGGGCGATCTACGCTGTACCGCTATTTGTCGAGCCGCTCGGAACGCTCTGGCTCGTGTTAGACGGTACAGGGAGAGGAAACATACTTTCCGCCTGGAAAGCGCAGAAACAGATCGAGCTTGTCCACGTCATGCATGCTGGCCAGATATTCATGGATGTCATCATTGATAGCGTTCCTGTCTTGTCGGCGCTTACGAACCGTTTCGGAGCGTGATAATAATTGAGCCATGTCGATTCTGTATTTCGCCTATGGCTCGAACATGCTGACCGAACGGCTCCGTGGCCGCTGTCCGAGCGCCAAGCCTCTCGGGGTAGCCAAGGCGGCAGACCGCGATCTGGTGTTCCATAAGCGCAGCAAGAAGGACGGTTCGGGCAAGGCCACACTCACTCCGGGAAGTGGCGAAGCGTTCGGCGTTCTGTTTGAACTGGACCCTGCGGAGCAGCCCGCTCTCGATAGAGCCGAAGGCAAAGGCTACGGCTATGAACGGGATGATAGCTTTAATGTTGTTTTGACCGCGACAGGAAAAACCGTGCGTGCTCAGACATATCTCGCGACAGCGAACGCTATGGATACCAGTCTCAAACCGCTCGACTGGTACAGAGCTTTTGTGCTGGCTGGCGCAACGCAGCATGGGCTTCCCGCCGCGTGGGTCGATGTGATTGAGAAGACCGGGTTTGATGCGGACACCCGGACGGATCAGACAGACCGTGACGAGGCGAAAGCCATCCTCAGCGCTGCTGGGTTTGCGCATCTATTGAAATAGGCCGCCCTCACTTCGCGGCAATCTGCACCCTCTAAAAGTTACCCACAGACACACGGGCGAAGAATCCAGGCTCTTCGTGACTCTCCGTATAGGTACTGTTTAATTCAAGACACACGCACTGGTTTAGTAACAACACACAGCGCGAGGGTGCCGGAGGGGGACAGCGTGGAAAAAAGTAAGAAAATACTACTAACAATTTCTATCGCGATAGTCGCGCTGGCTGCTGCCGTTGCCTACACGGGCCACAAAGCATGTGATGAGCAACGCAAGATAGATGCAATGTTGGACAATTTTTCCATGCCCTCAAGTTACCCAAGTCGTTCGTATCCTGACATATTCTATTCGTTCTGCTCAGAGTCCGATACGGGCGACTGCTCAGAAACGGGCTTTTCTCAAGTAAGGGCTAGCAGTCCGCAGCCATCAGGAAATGTGGTTCTGAATTGCGAAGAAGAGCGAGAAGAAAATCAAGGAAAAACGGACGCCGAGTAGGCTTTAACCCGCAGAAACAAGGAGAGCAAAAATGGCAGGCTATGAAGACAGAGACACGAGAAAAAGAACCACAATTGCACTAGTCATCTTTTTTGTGCTCATAGGCCTGCTGGGTGGCTTGTATGCATACAGATTGTATACTGCGAAAGTCGTCAAAATTGGGGGCGGCAGTTGGGACAATGTAACCCAGAAATTTCACGCCCCCAACGAGATGCAAGAACTTCATAGAGCGCGGGAGAACGATTCAACACAGGGAGAAAGCAGATGACCACGTCATATTCAGATTTAGAGTATTTAGTAAACTACTACAACTTGACCGGAAGTTTGGCGGGCACTTCGACTGTGCCCGGTATTGCGCTGTCTGAAGAAGGCGGGAACTACATTGTCACCTACACGCACTTCACTGGTTATGCCGATATTATTGCTGCAAGTTACTATGACGGTGCAGACGATGAAGTACAGCACATCGTAGATAGCATGGACTACAATTCTGATATTGAGACCGCGCTAGAAACTATCTTGAATCCTACCGGAAACTACTCCGCCCTTTTTTCTGATGTCGCCAATATTGACTTTCAAGAAGAAACAAGTGGGACAGGTACAATCACTTTTGCTCAAGTAGATGGCGGCTTTCCATACTTCTCTTCGCAGGCGATATCTGCAGGCGTGTATCGTTATCTGCCTGGCACTTTTGATGACCCGACTGATCGTTATGGGGACATTTGGATAAATACGGATCATGATGCGACCGACGGCGATGGAATTTTTTCAGAATATAACTTTTGGGAAAAAAGCGGTACTATTCAGCCTGGGACAACTGCCTACAAGATTCTTATGGAAGAAATAAGCCACGCGCTGGGCATCGACATTTATGATGAGCACGGAGTAGCGCGTGACAGTGACCTGAATTCTCAAAAATACACCGTTACATCTTACAATTCTCATCCCGACATGGTTTACGAAACCACAATTATCGCCGGATATAACGAAAGCTACGTCATCGAAGAAGCTTTGGGCAATCCTTGGCCTTCGTCCCTTGGCGTTTTTGATATAGCTGCGCTGCAAGCAATTTATGGCGCAGATACAACAACCCGGCTGGGCGATACGACGTACAAGATGGGTTCCGGTGAGGCCTTTGGCGCAACGGCGTCGGATGCATTCGTCTATACAATCTGGGATGCGGGTGGCGATCACGATACCATTGATGCGACCGGGTACTCGAATGGTGTGCAGATTGACTTGCGCGAAGGGCATTTCAGTTCGATTGGCAAGAGCGGCGGCGTGTTCGGATCACGAGTGGACTGGGACAGCGGTTCATATGATGCCGGGAATGTCGGCATTGCTTACGGCGCAGAGATCGAGGATGCGATTGGCTCCTCCCACGACGATCACCTGATCGGCAACGATCTGGGCAACATCCTCATTGGTGGCGAAGGCGATGATACGCTGGATGGTGGCGATGGCGTTGATACGGCGGATTACTCCCAGGACGCAGCGGCGGGCGGCACTGGTGCGATTACGGTCGACCTTGCGACTTCTGACGGCAATGCTGGTGACCGAGTGTTTGATGGATGGGGTGACGAAGACACTGTGTCGGAAATTGAACGGTTCGTTACCGGGGCTGGCAACGATACCTTCAAAACGGAATCCGTAGGCGGCAGAACTTTCGAAGGTGGTGCTGGCGATGATACTGTTGATTATATGGGCAGCGGTCTTGTGCTGGATTTACGCAGCTATACAGGCACCCAAGATATGAGGGTGTTTAATTCCGAAGGCTCTTTTGACAATCTTTCGGGGATTGAGCGCGCAACTGGTTCGGGAAGGATTTTATTGGATGGCAGCACCGACCTTGAAGCACTGCCTTTTGAAAGTTATCTGGTAGATCCTGTTTATCCGTATACGAGCATCCCCATCGCCTTTCGTTATACTACAGGATTTTCTGCCCTTGATTATTCTAGCCTCGATAGCGGATTGAATTTTGATCTGCGTATTCGTGATGGTGTTGGAGGCAGCGGCCCGTATCAAGACGGCGCAGGAAATTATTTGACTGCGACCATTACTGGAACAGGTGTGAACCATAGTTTTGATCATTGGGCCGGCACAATTTACGGCACAAACCATGGGGACACATACAGTCTGCACTACTTTAGAGCATACGAATTATATACTGGCACTGGTGATGACACCGTAATTTTGCAGCGCTCCGCCTTTCATCAGCAGATCATTCATTATTCGGGAGGCGATGATACATATTACATCACCGATGATCTTGAGGAAGTTAGACTAGATGCTTCAATAGTTCTCGCTGATATAACTATAGGCGCTATTACCACCCGTCCCGATGATTATGGTTTTAGCTGCACACTGACGATAGAAAATCATGGCACTATAAATCTAGTTTACGATGGCCATCCCGGTGACACCATATATGTAGCTCTTGATGCTGGCGGTGTAATTACATTTACCAACCCTGTTGCTAATGGCGAGCTCCTCGGGTTTGAGGCAAATATTTCAGGTAGCAGTACAGTTGCATCTGCCTTTTCGGGTAACTGGGGAGATAATTCATGGACCGGGACAGATGGGTACGATCAGACATATTATGCCTATGGTGGGAATGACCGTGTCATTGGAGCTGATGGGAATAATACGCTTTACGGGGGTGAAGGAGAAGATGTTCTTGAAGGTGGGACGGGTGATAACATTCTGAACGCCGGACTTGGCGATGATGTGATCTATTTCGGTCAGGGCGACGACACTGCGAGCGGGGGTGATGGTGCAGATACCTTCATCCTGCAGGCCGGGAGCGCCAAGGACTCCGTGATTACGGATTTTGACATTGCCGAAGACACACTGATTTTGACGAACATTGAGGACGCGACGGCGCTTGGGGACATTTCCTATACAACCGATCCAGGCGGCGACACTCTGACATTCGGAAATTCTCAAACCCTGACACTGCAGGGGATCAGCTTTGCCGATCTTTCCAGCGCGAATATTGAGTTCGCTCCCAGTGACCCTGCTCCCCTGCCGCCGGAACCGTTTTCAAGCCAGTATGACAGCCCCAGTACGAGCGGCGATATTTATCCGAACACATTGTTTGGCAGCTACAAAATTTATGGCCTTGATGGAAATGACAACATCTACGGGCAATACGGCCAACACTATTACATGTATGGCGGCACGGGGAATGACTCTCTTTATGGAGGCAATGGAGACGATCTTCTCAATGGCGGTGAAGGCTTCGACTTTCTCAGCGGGGGAGCTGGCAATGACTCTTATATGTTTGAGATCACCGATTACGGTTTTGAGGGAATTGTAGAGGAGGACGGCACCGACGCCTTGTTCATTCCCGCTGATCTGAGCAAGGAGGAACTTGCTTTCAGCATCAGCGGTGACAGTCTCACAATCTCTTCCACCCGTCCTTTTTTCTCCTGGACGACTATAGAGATTTACACCCAGTTTGCTGATTCCGGCTTTGATGGGGCGATTGAGTATATCGTGGTCGACGACGAGGTTCATGACCTTAACATTGTTGCGCAGTCTGGTTTTAGCAGCGCTTCGCTCGTCAGTGTCGATATCGAAACGCCAATTGCCCGCGATGATTTGATCGAGGTCAGCGTCGATGAAATCGTAACCGGAAACGTTTTCGCCGATAACGGAAGCGGCATTGATTATGATCTGAGCAGTGCGTTTCTCATTTCCGAGGAGCTTTCGCTGCAAGGAGCATGGGGAAGCTTCATCCTGAATGCTGACGGCAGCTTTGTTCTCGACCCGGCTGTTTATTTTGACGGGACCGTGAGCTTTGATTACACACTCACGGATTCCGACAGCAATCAGAGTGACGCTACGATCACCCTCGATATCAGCCTGCCCGTAAATTACATGTACGGTACGGCTGTCGCGGATACTCTCGATGGGGGCGTTGGTGATGACATCATAGATGCTGGAGCTGGCAACGACACCCTTTATGGAGCTGGAGGGGATGACACGCTGGATGGAGGCGACGGCATTGACACCGCCGATTACTCAAATGCCGCTGCGGGCGTGATTGTGAGCCTTCAACTTTCAGAAGCTTCGGACGATGGCGATGAGGGAAGCGATACTCTGACCAACATCGAAAACGTCATTGGCAGTGCCTATAACGACCAGCTTCGCGGGAACGGAGCCGACAATGAATTGCATGGTGGTGCGGGCGACGACCTGGTCTATGGCGCAGACGGCACCGACTATCTTTACGGCGATGCCGGGAATGACGATCTGCGTGGTCAAAGCGATGATGTGGATTACCTCTATGGCGGCGCAGACAACGACACACTGTATGGGGGCGCGGGTGACGAGCTCTATGGCGGCACCGGAAATGACGTGATGCGCGGCTATGGCGGTACTGGCGTGTTTGATGGCGGTGACGGCGAAGACCGTATCTGGTGGCGCAATTCCAGCGAAGGCATCGAAGCCGACCTGGATGCCGGAACAGCCACAGATGAAAGCAGCAACGTGGCGACCATCGTAGATGTAGAGCATCTGACCGGCTCGGGTTATGCCGACACCTTCTACGGTGATAGCGGAAATAATACTCTCGATGGTCAGGACGGCAATGATGAGCTGCATGGCCGCGGGGGTGCCGACACCCTTTATGGCCGTGTTGGCGATGATGAGCTGTATGGAGATGCCGGAGACGACGAGCTCTACGGCAAAGAAGATGACGATATTCTTGACGGCGGTGCCGATAATGACACGCTCAAAGGCGGCACAGGAAACGACCGCCTGATTGGCGGCACCGGGGATGACTTGCTCTATGGTGAAGCCGACAATGATACTCTGATTGGCGGCGATGGCGATGACGTGCTTTCTGCCGGAGCCGGAACAGATGTGATGCTCGGCGGCATTGGTGATGACCGCATGTATGGTGGCAGCGGCGTTGATACGTTCGGGTTTGTCGAGAACGACACATATGTGGATCGCGCCTATGACTTCACCTACGGTGAGGACAAAATCAATCTCACAGACTTGCTGAGCGGCTTTAACAGCGGCACGGACGATATCGATGACTTCGTGGCGATTGTTCACACTGGCGCGCGCTTCGATGTTTGGGTCGATAAAGACGGCACAGGTACGTCAGAGAGTATGGAGCAGATCGGAAAAATCTTCACGAACATTAGCGACACGTTGACGGCGGAGGATTTGTTGAGCAACGGCACGCTCGTCATCGATCAGGCGATTGTTTAGATTTGAACGCCGCTTCTGGATTCGGCGTAGTACCTGAGTTTGGTAATACCGCACTCTTCGTTGCCACCTGGACGATATGCAAGGTGTAGCCAGGTAGTACCTACCTGACACCTTGCCAAAGGGGCCCGCTGCGCGCCCCTGTTGGATACCCCCGGCTGTGGCGCATTCCGGCATCGAGCCTTCATGCACCAGCCAAACGTCCGCCGTTTGACCGCGCTGTGGGAAAGGGCCTCCGTGCCCCTTCCCAAGACCCATCCCAGGTGAGCATATCGCCGCCCAACCACTCGCAAGGAGATTTCACTCTCCCCTGCGCCCCATCGACTTGGGCGGCGTTCCTGCCCCCAAGACCCCAGACCATTTCATGGAGACCAAACTCTCGTGTTTGGAGACGACCAAAGAGCCTGCCCGTGCTCTTTGGAAACATGGGCCAACCCTGCGCGGATTGGATGCCGCCAGCGTATCGACGCTGAACCCGATCAAGGGAACGCAGCCTTAGAAACCCAATCAGCAAAGAACTGAAGCAATTCAGATTAACGCTTGAACCAGCCGAAACAATCAACGTACGATTGATGCATCCTGGTTGAGGAAGTTATGCGTTTTATTGCTGATGGCATCGATATCCCAAATGAACTTTTGTGGGCCCATGACGAGGGCCGCGTTGTGTTTTTCTGCGGCGCTGGCGTATCGATGGGTAAAGGCCGATTGCCCAGCTTCACTGGCCTGACAGAACAGGTTCTAAAAGAATTACGGGCGACCGATGACGATGAAGCGCAGCGGCTCTTTAACGAAATCAAAAAGCTGGAAGGCCACCCCGATCTCGACGGGCTGGTAACGGCTGACCGCGTCTTTGCCCTAATGGCGAAGAGCTTCAGTCCTCATGACATTGGGCGCTCCGTCGCCTCTGCGCTGAAGCCCGCCGATGATTTCGATCTTTCAGCGCATAAAGCTATGCTCCAATTGTCCCGTCTCCCATCAGGGCAAACCCGACTTGTTACCACAAACTTCGACAGACTTTTTGAAGCTGCCGATCCAAAGCTTCATTCGCACACACGATCCAGCCTGCCTCGGATTGAGTACGAGGAAGTCAATTGGGGAATTGTTCATCTGCATGGGGCAGTCACTCAGGATTATAGCGGCCCCACTTCAGATGGTTTCGTTCTTTCGAGTTCGGAATTCGGCAACGCTTACCTCTCGGCTGGCTGGGCCCGTGATTTCGTGCGGCAAATTCTGGATTCCTATGTGGCTGTATTTGTCGGCTACCGGGCCGACGACCCTCCCATTCGCTACCTTTTGGAAGGCCTGCAGATAGAAGGCGGCTCAGCCAATGATATTTATGCCTTTCAATCTATCGAAGGCGCGAATGAACACGAGCAGTGGGAGTCCAAAGGTGTAACACCCATTCTTTACAGCAAGACTGACGAAGGTAGTCACGAGCGCCTCTGGAATAGTCTGAAGGCGTGGGGCGTTCGTGCGAAAGACCCGGAGAAATGGCGGAGGCAAGCGCTGCGCCTAGCCCGGAAAAAGCCACAAGACCTAGAAGCTCACGAGAGAGGCATAGTTGCCCATCTCGTAAGTTCGCCAACTGGCGCAAAAGCATTTTCCGGTACCACCCCCAAGCCGCCTGCTGAATGGCTTTGTGTCTTTGATCCTCGGATAAGATATGGAGAGCCGAAACCCCTGGACGGACCATTTTCCGATAGTGATGTAATCGATCCATTCTCCCAATACGCACTAGATAGCGACCCACTCCCTATTGAACCCAACGAAGAGTTCGCACCGCGCCAAGCACGCATGCCGCGCGAGGTGTGGTCTGGACTGGACCCCATTCTTGCTGACAGGCTTAGTCTGGAGGACCACCAAGTCCCTAGTCTGCGTGGTATGAGGTCTTCATCTGCAGCTCAGTTACCCATAAGGCTGTGGCATATAGCGACTTGGATGGCTGATGTTGCGGATGACCCGGCCTGCGTGTGGTGGGCTGGACAGCAAGAGCGCATTCACGACAACTTGCTCGATCGTCTAAGCTTCAAGTTCCACGGCGAGCCGAACACCAAGCTGGAGCGCTTAATAAGAGGCTCCTGGCAGGAGGTTATCGAGTATCACGAACTTGCTGAACCCGATGCCCATGATCGATTTTCTCTGAGAAGAGAGATAGGCCGCTCGGGCTGGCACCCTTCAACGATAAGGGCATATGCAGAATATTGGACGCCGAAACTTGCGCGTTCCGATATTTGGAATGCTCCGGTCCCCCCAGATAAGCGGTCAGCCCACAAGCGACGATTGGTGAGCTTTGAGCCACACTATGACGAGCACCTGCGGGCTTCCGTAGACGTACCAGACGAACATCTGCACACGGTATTACGACGACTTAGCATCGGCGTAGAAACAATTTGTGACCTCGAAAATCGCTATCGTTCCGGCGGGCAAGACTTTTGCTCAATAGAGCTGGATGAAGACCCGGCAGGCCGATCCTCTGGTCGTTCTTATCGGCTGTCGGGACACATTTTGCATTTCGTGGGATTGTTCCGACGTTTAGCCGCGCTTGACCCGAATGCCGCCTATGGCTTGCTTCGCCTATGGCCAGACACGGATACAATTTTTGTTCGTCTTAAAGTCTGGGCTTTGGGCAATCTCGATATAGCTCCTGCCTCCGCGTACGCAGCCAAACTCATGGAAATCGATGTCGATGCTTTTTGGCCATTTCGAGGCAATCGAGACCTCATGCTTGGGCTGGCAAGACGGTGGGCAGACTTCTCGGAAAATGAACGCAAAGCGATTGAATCCCGGATCAAGAAAGGTCCGAGAAAATACCGTACAATGAGCAAAGAAGATCACGTGAGGAATTCAGCTCATACACGGTTGAGCCGACTATACTGGCTGCACCGTCAGAGTTGTGAATTTTCATTTGATTTGGATACTTATGCCAAGAAACTTCGAGCATCCGCTCCCGAGTGGAAAGAAGAATGGGCAGACAAAGCGGCAGAAACGCATGACGGCAGAGGCGGCATGGTCAGAACAAACGCCGACTGGAGTGCCCTTCGAGATATACCACCAGCCGAATTGATCAATAAATGCGCCGAACAGGAAGGCCGCAATCGTGACTTCCTCACCGAAGATCGGCCCTTTGTCGGCATTTCCGAAGATGCACCCCTAAGAGCTCTGGTCGCCTTGAAATTGGCCAGCAAGCCGGGGGCTGATGTCTCACGTTACTGGACTACCTTTCTGGGAAGAGAGACGCGCGCAGACGACCCAATACGTCTGAAAGTGCTCATCGCTGGTCGTCTTGCCCAGCTAGATAGCGAGCTATTTGCAGAAATCGCACATGCCTCGTCACGGTGGTTTGAGACAAATGGCTATGATGTTCAGGGCAGAAGTCAGGACTGCTTTGAAAGACTTTGGAACAAATTTTTGACATTACTCACCGACGATAGCGAAGCAGCCCAATCAGCTATTGTCAGAAAGTCTGCTCGTGTTGACTGGACGAGCGAAGCCATCAACTCACCTGCCGGCCATCTAGCGGATTTTGTGATGGCAGACCCGCGTGTGAAGGGGGAAATTCCCAAGGGTAGCTTCCCGCCAGACTGGCTAACTAGAGCTGAGCAGCTGCTCGCCCTAGGAGGAGACAGCTCCTGTTATGCTCTAGTGACCTTTTGTTTCAATCTCAATTGGTTCTATTTCCATGCCCCTGCCTGGACAGAGAAGAACCTTCTCTTTGCGCTCAACAGTCCGGAGACATCTTCAGAATACGACGCATTCGTTGCGGCTCTGATGCGAACGTCCAACATCCCAACAGACACCCTATTCAAGCTATTGAAGCCGCATTTGCTAAAAATGGTACCCAAGACCGCTGGATCAGAGACTCAAAATGTGCAGACCCTTTCAGGCTTTTTGCTGGGTGGCTGGAATTCGAAAGATGACATAGGAACCCGCTATGTTACTGACAAAGAACTAAGCGAAGCCCTTCTAAACTCGACAGAGGAATTCCGTGATCAGCTTCTATGGCACCTAAAACGATGGTCAAAAGGTGACAACTGGTCTGAATCGATACTCACTCTTCTAAGAGATGTCTGGCCCAAGCATAAGAAGATCAGAACCAGGCGTATTTCCGGGCGTTTGTTTGAACTCGCAATGGATCAGGGCAAACACTTCGTTGAAGTTGCCAACTTGGTTGCGGAGCTTGTGGTCCCTGTCAATGACTCTGACATCTACCTCCCAAGCCTAAGGGACCCGGAAGGGGCAAATGCACTCAAATACCCCGAGGCATTACTAAACCTTTTGTTTGCTATTCTACCCGATGAACGCAAGGTTTGGCCGTATGACATTGAGGAGTGGCTCGACGCAATCATTGACGCCGATCCCGGTCTGAAGAACGACGCCAGGTACAGAGAATTAATGAGCAGGTTCGGCAAAACTTGACGCTTCTCTTTATTGATCGCCACGCAAAATATCGGGCGTGAACTTTTACTCTCTAGTGCAACGAAGGCCTGCCGCTCTAGCGTCGTTACGTTCTGACCGGGATTTCGACGCTGGGTCTAATGGGCTCCAAACGGGTGGCATATTTCCGAACAACCTGATCATAAAGATCACCTATGCTCTTTGCCTTGACGGAGATGATCATCGCGTATGGAAGTGAAACGTCCGGTCGGAAATCGCGCCCTTCTAAGCGCGAATTGTAATGAATATCAAAACACGGGTTTTTCAGCGACTTTCCCATAAATTTATGATGATCATGCAAGCAGTTTTCCCACTTCCAAGCATCCCTTCTTTGCTCGTCCTCGAACAATCCAGCACTATTTTTCCCGAAGAACGACTTGGTATCTGGGTGAAGCTGACCCGCCCTGGAGAATTTTTGGTCATGAGGTCGGAATGACACTTCCAACCCTGCCTGCGTGTAGTTTCCTGGATGATGAGGGTCAGTTCGCGACTTGTAGCATAACGTGGCAGTAATATCGACTTTTCCTGATATCTGTCCGTCTGGCATCGGGACGAATACGCGCTGGTACTTTGCCGGTGAAATGGACCCCTGATAAACGATTCTTACTGTATCATCGTCGCAGATCACGATATCGTCCAACGATTGTGGAATCCTACCCCAGCCCACTTCTCTCTTGTCGTAATCGTTACACTCCGCACCGTGAACAAGCAAAGCGCGCGTAGCCAACGCACTTATGTTGGTTTCAAAATGAGCAAGAATACCGGCGGCTGCTCGCATAACACTCGGCGTGGAAAACGACGTGCCGCCTGTGGTCTCCAAAGTGGGAGTCAAATTCGCGCCTAGCGTTAGAAACGGTCTATCCAGAGCCCCGCCAAAATCGACCAAGTCAGGCTTCACGATACCTGGGCTGCGACCGGGGCCAACAGAGCTATAGCTAGCTCGCGCCCAGGATTTGTCACGACTGTCACACGCTCCTATTGCAAGCGCGTTGACGCAATCTGAAGGAACTTGGACCCGATTTAAGCCTAGAAGTTCGTCTCCTTCGCCGTCATTCCCTACAGCGATGCCCGCCAAAGTATCCGTACGTCCAAAACGATCATCTAAAACTGCAGTCCAAGCATGAACATCGTCATCTTCTATCGGAACGCACGGACCAAGACTCAAATTTACGATGTCATACTCTTCATTACTAAGCACCGCATCGATCCTATCGAGAACCTCATAAAGTTCATGAGGGTCTGCGCCTGGGTCGGTGTCCAGAACGCGGTAATGATCAACATAACAATAGGGTCTAGGAAGTGCAGCGCCCGGCGAGATATGACCGAATAGAAAGGCCGAGGTCACACCCACACCATGCGAAATGAAGTCCGCATCCTCATCTGCCAAGCCTGATGTTTCGATGGGCGTAGCCCATTGTGTCAGTGGGTGACCCTCTGGAATTCCTCCATCGAAAATGGCGGCTTTAATGTTTGCATTTATCGGAAAATCTAGCGGAAGCACGGGTGCTGGGGCAGGAATGCTTGCAGATTTGATAGGTGGTCGAAGCACCCTCAGTCTGGGCATTTGCCGCACCGCCCTTAGCGCACTAAATTTAGCAATCTCTTCAATGCTTTTGACCGGAGCATCCAACTCGATAAACCCCAATCCGCCAGCATAGAACCGCTTATGGAGCGAAGGCGAGAGCTCCAAGCTTTCCAGATATGAGCGCAACTCAGGAAGCACCGTTTGCTCGCCTGTCAACTCGTCTGTATGCAGGACGATTTCAAACACACCTTTTTCCGACTCAGGAAGTTCTCCTTTTATCTTACTTTGCGGTGAGGGAGCTGAAATCTCTTCGATGCGCATCAGCTCCTGGGCTTCTTGAGAGGCAGGATCAAGATTAGAAATGCTTTCATTCCAACGCTTGAAGTCCTCCCTCTTACCCATCACGAAAAGCTCAGTTGTTAGCTTTTCCTCCGGAGCGCGGTCACGCGACCTCTTAGCCGGTGTAATTTTTCGTTGCTTGCTACCGACTGCTTCAACACCTGCGGAACGGAGCAGAGATGATGGAAAATAAGATTTCGCCAGATATTCTGGATTGATGGTAAGCGATGCTATCGTTCTACCTCCGGGACAAGCCTTGTCCGGAAGCTCCATCATTGTTTCCACCGCTTTATTCAGCATTGGACTTAGCCGCTCAACAGCCTCTTCATACGAATACGGATGATCCTTTGGGCCACCGCCGCTTTTAACCACTACGTCTTCCGTAAGGCGCTCACCTTTACCCAATAGAAAATTGCGCTCTGCCATCTATCACGTTCCCTTTGCCTGCTCGCCTTGCATGTGAGCGCGAATGGTGTCCCTAGCCACCCCGGTCAGTTCATGTGCTGCCCGCTGGGTCATCAGTTTTGATTTCACAAGCTCTGTCGCAAGGTCTATGCGGGCGTTTTTGTCCAAGCGCTCACTCTGAAGCACTCTAAGCAATTGCTTGTTCAAATCCCCGCCATTAAGCGCCGCGCTTCGGCGAGCGCTTCGCAGCGCGCGTTCCACGTCGCTATAAGAATTCTCCTGCAAACTCAGCGCTAAAATTCGCGCCCAAAGTTTGGCATCGACTTCATCGTTAGAAAGCTGCCCTTCAACAAACCTCGCTAGCGCCTCTTCATTCGGAAGACCGAATTCGACGCGCTCCTCAAACCTTCGCCAGATCGCGGGATCAAGAAGTTCTGCATGATTTGTAGCCGCCAAGAGCAGGCCAGATGCCGGCCAATCGTCGATTTCCTGTATAAGCACCGTAACGAGCCGTTTCAGCTCCCCAACTTCACTTTGGTCGTCTCGACGCTTCGCTATTGCATCGAGTTCATCTAGGAGCAAAACGCAATCGACGCTTTTTGCAAAGTCCAAAACTTGCCGCAGATTCCCACCTGTTCGCCCCAAATAGCTGCTCATCACAGCAGCCAAATCAAGAATCATCAATGGACGGTTTAATTGAACCGCCAACCATCGGGCTGTCAGCGTTTTCCCAACACCAGGCGGCCCGGTAAAGATTACTGACCGCGTAGGCTCTATTCCGGCTTTCAAAAGCGTTTGAATTTGATTGCGTTCCGCAATCAGCCTCTCCAAAATTTCTCGATTATCCTCGGAGTACACTGGCTCGTGATCAAGTTCTGGCTTTTCCTCTACACGGATCAAATGAAGCCTTGAATCCATATCCACGGGTAGTGAGCGACTTGCTTGCTTGCGCAAAGGTGATGATCTCGTTGGCGACTCGCGAAGCAGCAGAGTCAAATTCTCTGCAAGGTCGGGAAAATGCTCCTTGTGCCTCCTAATAACCCTCTGAAGCAAGACCTGCACATCTTGGGTGCGCCCCGTTAGCGCCACCCTAGCCAAATCCGAAAAATCCTTTTGAAGCTTGTTTTCTGTATTGCTCATACTGCGCCTTCCTCATGTCGAATCATTCTACACAAAGGCGGAAGATTATTCCATTTGTTTTTGGTCGCTCTTCCATTTTATTTATTTTTACTTGTTTTTCAACTAGTTAAAATGGAAGATTTATAATTTGCATTAGGGCGCCTTCTGTGAAGTAGGCTGTCGTGAACCGGGCCTATAGTCCCGGCCATCCGGCTTCCATCCCTCGCGCCAGACTTAGGGCGCTGCCCTCACCGCGCTTCGCAAAAAATAGACGGTCTCCCGAGGCTCGCCGCTAGGCGGCTGCGCCCGCCGTCGATTTTTACTCCGCTTGGACACCCGCTGTTCGCCACGAGGCGTGGGTTGCATGTGCAACCCAGACCCAAAGGAGGACAAAGATATGTCTTTAGAGCAATTGAAAATTCGCGGGTACACCGCAGGGCATCCGTGGTTCTATGTGCTGGGCGGGCCAGTGCTGCCGCCCAAAGCAATTATGGCAGAGGTCGCGATCTCCAAGTATCGCGGTTGGATGCGCCACGATATTGAAAAAGCCGATGCGCTGGCAGAGCCAAAACGCTCTGCCGAACTGCGTAAGTTCCGCGAAAAAATTCTGATTGATCTTAGGCGCGATCTTTCAGGTTATCGCGAGGCGGCTTTCGAGCTTCACACATTTCGCAGGATGTATCCGGAATCTAGCGCGAACCCATTTCATGATGATGCTCACACCGCAGTCAGTCTGAAATTCAGTCATCTGTTCAATGACTTTGCGCACCTGACCACATTAGACGATCTCTTGGCGGTGCAACGAGACTTGTTTGCCCAATGAGATCGTCGCTAAATTCCTAAGCCGCCGGAATGTTTGACCATATCTCATAGGCATTGCGGCCAATAGGGCCTGTTCGAGAGCGCAAGCAATCACAATGCCGTTCTTTCTTGGATTGAACCATTGGACCACGTTATGATCGAAGTGTCAGCATGTCGCTGGACCGATTGAACGAATGGATAGGACGTGACCGCAAAAAAGAAGACATTCGACAAAGCTCAGAAGAAGCCGCTCCAAGACCATGCTGAGACGATGCTGGAAGCTTTCGCTGAGGGGGTCATCATGACAAATGACCCCAATCCCCACGATTGGGGCGAACACGGGTTTACGTTCTTTGATGGCTATTCTGCTCGCCTCAACGAAAAGTTCCTGCTTGAGCGCGAAGAAATCACGCGCCGTGCGGCCAAAATGCTTAAGGCCAAGAACGCGCATGAGAAAACTATACGGAACTTGTGCCTGAAAGCAGCACAGCAGTTTGTTATTGAGACGGCCAACTCCGGTGATGCACCGCCGCCGACATTGGAATCATCAGCTTCTATGCTCGTTGACTCCGTCCTGGCGGAGGCCGGGCGGACATTCGTCGAAATATTGCCGAACTTTCTCGTCAGGCATTCCGTTCCCGATGTTATAAAAATTGGCCGTGTTCGCACTATGCGCACTGACTTGGCACTGGCCGAACTCGGTTGGAAAGATGATGAAAGGGTCAAGCTGATTCCCGGCAAGTATCCGGAGCAAACCTTCGCCAGTAAGCCCGTAACGCTAGGGATGCCTGGCAGCGTCTGGGTGGTAGAGGTTGCAGCGACTAAGGAAAATGTTCCCGAAGAAGCAAAGTGGTTGATTGATGTAGCCGTCAGTTTGATGCGACTTGGCGCAAAAGACTGGCCGGGGTTTGTTCCGAACATCAGTGAGCCGGAGAATCTTCCCACTTTGCCACCCGTATCGAACCAACCCCACCTAACAATAGACGGCGACAAGTTTTTTACCGGCGGCGGAAAGGTCGTGGGCTGGTATGAGGTAACGGCTGAAATTGCCGAACAACTTTCTTCAAAAGACGTTCAAGATAGAGCCGATATTCTATTTGATCCGTCAAATAATTCCTTGGCGCAGCGCGTTGCTCAGGGTCTCGGCTGGATGACACGCGGTCGTCAGGCCACTGACCGCGCCGGAAAGCTTCTCGCCTTCTTCACAGCACTTGAAGCGTTGTTGACCACAGACGACAAAACTGCACCAATAACTCAGACGATCAGTCGCCATGTCTCGGTCATTCACACGCAGAACGTGAAAAATCGAGTAGAGGTCTACAACAAGGTAAAGAGTCTTTATGGGCTGAGGTCGACTGTCGTTCACGCCGGGCGACGTGAAGTGCTCGGCGGGGACGTGCTGAACCTTCAATACTTGACTGAGGCTGTTTACTGGATTGTCCTTAATCGATGTGACCTCGCAATGAGCCGAGAGCGCTTTGCACAAAGTCTTGCAGACGCCAGCCACGGACTGCCGTGGGAATTTGGTTTCACATCAGACGATGAAACGACATCATCTTAGACGTTCGCGGCCATTAATTCAGACTGCGCATCCACAAAGTCAGCGCCATCGCGCAGGCTCCCGTCCAGAAGGCAGGGGTGCAGATTAGTGTGTCTATCCATTCAAACATGTTATCTCCTTATCGTTCGGGTTCAGGCGAAGACCTTGCGCGCACCAGATATTGCGCACGGTCTTGTGTGAGTTGTTGAAATCGTTCTCTGAACTTTTGGCTCGCATGGCGGTGGCGTTCCGCAAACTGGCGACGCTGATCGCGCTGATGCTTGACCAGCGCTTCTTTCTCGGCTTCGTCCCGCGCATGGCAGCGGACCGTCTCAGCCTCGTTTTGTTTTTTGATACGAGCCGTTTCGCCTCGCACTAAATCCCACAGTCCTTTTAGACCTTTGCGGAATCGGGCTTGCCGCTGCTGGGCTTCTTCCGCCTGACGCATGGTCATCATCTTGAATGTGTTTGCACGCTCTGCACGCTGGCGCTCGATCATCGCACGGCGTGCCTGATCGCGCGCATGTTTCTGCGCAGCCTGATCGGCTTCTAGGTCGCTCCGATAGGCCTCAAGCTTATCTGCCATCTCAGCGGCATAGACGCTTTGAACAGTCTCCAGCTCCGGCAGGTCTTTTTCCGAGCCAAGCCGCTCGCGAACGGCCTTTGTTTTCACTCCAAGCCATTTGGGCAGGCTGTAGACCTCGCCGAGATGGTCCGTGACCACAAAACCGCGCTGCGCGCCACGCGCCAGCCTGAACCCTTTTTCCTTGAGAGCGTGTTCGAGAGCCGGGCGGCTGTCGCTAGCCGCCCAGGCATTCTGGATGTCTGCTTTGATCTGCTTGGCATCGCGACCACCCCGTTTGGCATGTTGGTACTGCTCGAATGTGAAGTTGAGCGGGTTGCGCTCTTCCTTATCGATCAGACCCTTGGGCACGCTCCAGCCATGCTCAATGAAGAGCGCGCGGCTGACATCCCGCATCTTGAGGCGGTTGAAGGGCATCGGTATCGCTCGCAAGGCCTGCCCATCAATTCTCGACCAGACAACGTGGCAGTGTCGGTCACGATGATCGCCTTTTTCATGAAAAACGATCACGCGCGGTTGCCCGCGCAAACCTAAGGCCTCTTCGGCTTTCGAGATCGCATCCTCAAACTCTTTGGCTGTCACGTTTGCATTCTTGGGCGGCGATAATGAGAGCGAGAATAGCGGCTTCTCGCAGCGCGTGCCTTTGGCCAGCGCCTCAACCTCATTGAACGCCCCCAACACATCCTCGGCCATGAAGCCCGAGACTTCATGCACATCGACATGCTCATTCTCATCGGTGCGCATCAGGTGAAGGGCCAGATTGCGCCCGCCACCGCGCGCATTGCCATGCAGGATCATGAGTCACCTCCATCCCGCTTGCCACCCTCTTGTTTACCCAAGGCCCTCATGAGCAACATACGCATGACCGCAATGTCGTAGCAGGCTTGTTTGATCTCCTCTTCGGTTTCCAGCGTCACGGGAATTGTGCCCAGATTAGCGGCCTTGGCGATCTGGTTCATGTTCTGGGGGAGCCTGGATTGCCCGAGCGCTGATAGCACTTTGGCCAGCTCTTGGCGGTCCACCTGACGAGTGCGCGTGCGCGAACCCGGCCCGGAGGTGAATATTCTCGATTTGATATATGTTCCGATCGGCATCCCATCCGCACGCTTTTTGAGCTCTTCACGTTCTTCTGCGCTCAGGCGAAGGGAGAACGGTGCGAGGCGTTTAGCAGCGGGATCGGGCTTGGTAGCTTCCCGAAATGCAAGCTTGCTGGAGAAGATGGTCATAGGCCCAACTCCTCCAGCTCATAGGCGTAAGGCTTGAGCTGTTCTTCAAACGCTGCCAGTTCATCGAAGAGAGTGTTTAAACTTTCTCCCTCGGGCAGCACCATTTTTTTCTTCAAATTGCAGAATCCCCCCAACACCGCAAAAGGCATCGTGGTTCGGGGTGTTCTAAATCCCGCTTCGCGGCAATATTCCAAATGGCCTGGAAACACCAATTTGAGCACCAATCTCTGGAGCTCAATCTTGCCGCTTTCCCAGATTTTACGGGGGTTTGAGAGGAATCGCAGGGAGAGTTCTAACAGTTCCTCCGGCTTAGGCCCTTCTTGACCCAATTTTCCCTGTTTTTCCTGCAGGACAAGCTTCTCGCGTTCGAGCTTCACAATGCGTTGCTCAAACGCGGAGATGACCCGTGGATTGGTGGCTTCGACCACGGCATCCACTACCTGCTCTATTTTGGTCTCTAGTGCCTTCAGCTCGCCCTTCAGGGCCTTGGCCATATCGGCGCTCTGCGCCAGCCGTTCATTCCACATGTCCTTGAACATGGCTGTGGCGACTATAAGCAAAGGAGCGGATGGCTGGAGTGTGGAAAGAAGGTCTTCGAATTCACCTTCGATCTTCTGGCGCGCGACGGTCTTGCCATACGCTACGCATTTGGATTCCGGCAGAAGTAATAAGGGTACTTCTTATACTTCCCCTTCGACCAGCCCGCCGTCAGAGGCGTGGCACATTCAGAGCAGCAGACAGCTCCTCTGAGCGGGAAATCCTCAGCAGTGTCCTTACGTGTCGGGGCGTAGACCCGCCCATCCAGCTTGTCCTGAATCCGCTGGAACAGCTCGACGCTGATAAGCCCTTCATGTTTGCCCTTGCGGTCAGCCACACCCCATTTCGGAACACCGACGATCCCGGCATAGAGTTTTTGGCGCAGCATTTTGACGACCGTGTGTTGTGTTATGCGCCCGCTCGGACTTCTCTTAGGGAATTGCGGGTGGTCGTTCAGAAACCGGGTCACCTCAGACTGTGAAGCGAACTGCCCTGTCGCGTAGCCCATGAGGGCTTCTTGCACGATGGAAGCATAAGGCTCTTCTCTTACGAGCACTTTGCCGCCCGCATCAGACTTTTGATATTTATAGCCAATCGGCGGCACCGACTGCACACAGTATCCTTGCTCGACACGCGCAATCGCCTTTTGCCGATTTTGCCGCCCCATAGACTCACGCTCATAGGCTCCGGCAGCAGCCGTGATGGTCTCATTGAACTTGCCTTCGGGAGAGTCCTCGAAATTGAAGTTCAGACATTCGCGCGTGGCATTGCGCTCCATCATCAGCCTGCGCAGCTTGAGGTGAAACTCCACATCGCGTGAGTAGCGCTTCAAATCATCGAAGATCACGACATAGTGCTCATATGGGTGTTCATCGAGATAACGAAGCAAAGCCACCATGCCCTTACGCTTCATGAAGTCACCGCCACCCGAAACGTCATCGGGGAACACGGCTTCGACCTCATACCCTTTGGCCTCTGCATACTGACGACAGCGGTGCTCCTGGCTGTGCAAGCCGCTGCCGTCCTTGGTCTGCTTCTTACCGCTCACGCGGCAATAGATGAGCGCTTTCCTGGGGCGGTCGGATTCTGCGAATTGAAGGCTCATGTCCCGGCTCCTTTCCCTGCAGCATCGGATGAGCAAGCCGCAGCATTTTTCTTATCCTGAATGTCGGTCTGATACTGTGAGTATATATGAGAACTGAGCGCAGCGCCTGTTTTATCCGTGCCTTGTCCACAGGCAGGCATTGAGAAATCGAGCTGGAATCCAAGATCAATAAAGCTCTTCATTATGGCGTACAACGAGTGCAGAAATTCAAGCTTTTCCGCATCGGTAATTTCGACATCTTCGAAAAGCGGCATATAGGCGTGAAGATCGACGGACACGGTATTTGTGGTTTTGCGCTGGTTAAGCCCCTCTATTGGCGTCCCGGCCGCGCGCTCCGGTATTGGTGTTGTGGTCTTGGTTTCCTCCATGACTCTTGTTCCTTTTCTCTACAGTGTTGCGTTCATTCTCGTCCTTTCCTCTTTTCGCTCGGCTCGGAGAACATCTCCGCCCCTAAGAACAAAAAAAGAACATACAGCAATATTTAATCTGTATCAAGATCTTTTTCGCCTGAGCTTGAGCGGACTATTCATCAAATGCGTCTCCTTCTTCAAAACCCGTTGATCACCTATCGTTCGCGGTATGGCGGGACATGCCCGTAGACCGCTTGAAAATACTCGGCCATTGCGTAGTGGCCTGCACGATCCTGCGCGAGGAACGCCGCGCGCACCTCAAGGCGTCTTTGCAACTCCGATCTGTTGCGGGCGATCTCCCCTTCGAGCCGGGAATAGTCCGGCCCTTGCCGAGCACGAGCGATGGCCGCCTCACGCTGGGCACGCTCCTGGTCTTGGCGCTTCATCGCTCTTGCCCCCGATCCAGTGGCCGGACCTTCTGCGCAAAATGATCGCGCACAGATGTGGAGCTTCCTTTCTGCGTGCTTGGCGCTTCATGGACCACTGCGCGCTCAAGAGCGCCAAGGGCGGCCCAATGCTGTGTGGTGGCTGGCGGCACTTTCAGACCACCACCCTCGGCACCACGCTTTGTCTGGGCAACTAGGCAGCCGTGATAGAGCACCGACATGCTCTCAAACGCCTCGCGCCCCGCCGCTACACCTTTTCGGGTATCGACGCCGACACCCCGGTCAATGATAAAGCTATACCCCTTGAGCCTTTCCCCGATGAAGTCCCCACCGATCTCTCCGGTTTCAGCGTTCGGATCGCCATAGTGGACATTCACCACCATCGGGTCAGTCTTGGTCGGCATTGCGGCCTCCTATGATGAATGGGCATTTGTCCCGCCGCGCAGCCTGCCAATGCAGACCGTCGCCGGGATTCCAGTAGCGGCATGCGACCATGTATTTCTGGCCGTAGACATCGCGGTATTCATATTCCCAGAGCACAGACGGCCAGCCCGCAATCAGCACATACCCAAAAGCCGCCGCCAACAGGATTACGGGCTTTCTTGGTCTCAAATACCAGATAACCGATAGCCAGCCTTTTGGGCCGTCATCGCGCCCCTCGGCCAAGCGCGCCTTCTTGTCTCTCCTGACCTTTGCCACCTTCATTTTTTCAGCCACACGCGCGTCTTGAGTTTAAGAGGCCCTTTTTCGAGCGGCGAATGCCTGATCTCTCTTTTATAGGGATCGATTTCGGCATAGCTCAGTGTTCGGAACAGGACAGGCTTGAGATTGCCGATCTGGGCCATGCCCATCCCGGTTTCCAACTGACGAATTTCATGCGCCGGCATAAGCCGCTCGCGCTCGTGCGAACGATTAACGCCCATGCCGTTATTGCCATCGCTGCGCCAGGACTCTTTGAGCGTGGAGACCTCACCAAGAGTCTTCGAAAGCTCCTCAGCGCCATCGGTCAGTCCGAACCAGACTTTGCGCTCACAATTGGCCATCATCGAACGGAAGCCTTCATCTCCCAGAACGCGCCGGGCATCGGCTTCTGATTGGTAATACAGCTCAAACGACACACCCGCACCGCGTGCGATCACCAGCATGTCATTGAGGTTGTCCATGGGCGCAAAAGCAGCTTCATCATAGATCACCTTCACGCGCAGGGGTCGGTCCATATCGGCGACCAGTCTCATGATGGAGAGTATGTTCAGCCCTGTCAGTTGCCGCTGGGTTTCCACGCGGTTCATGTCTGTCGACAGCACGATCATCGCGGGCTGCGAGAAATCGATGTTCGTATCGTTGCACACAGGCGCAATGGCCCCCGACTGGCGGAACATCTGCAGGGCCGTGATGGCTTCATCGATCATGGTCGCATGGTTCTTGGGATCGGCAACGCTCAGGGCAATGATTGAGCGCGCCATCCGCGCAAGATCGCCCTGCAAAAGATCTTCACGCGCGGCGATCTCGTCAAGCAGTGCTTCGAATGCGAGCGGGTCTTCCAGCACCGCCAGAATGTCAGGGTAATTGCAGCGGCTTGGGTCGGTAACTGCAAAGTAAGCCTGCGGCAGAGTGATCCGTGTGCCGCCGCCGCGCTTCCACCAAATGTTCTTATCTTCGCCCTTACGGTCGATTTTGATGAGTTGGGCATTGAGGCTGGTGCAGGTCTCCAGCAACCCTCTGCGCCCTTGTGCGGCATGACGGATAATCAACTCACATTGATTGAACCGCGCGCTTGGGCCGACCAGTTCCTCATAACGGCCCGAAGTATTGATGTTATAGAATTGATATTTGCGTTTATCGCATAAGCCCTTGAGCATCACACACAGCTCGGGCTTGGGATCGACAGTGATGACAATGTCCCAATCGCCGGATTCCATGCACCGGGCAGCGTTCGGTACAACTGATTTGATCGTTTTGCCCATGCCGCTCGGCGAGAAACATACGGCATGCACGCTCTTCTTATCCGTAAGCAGCTTGCCATCCTTGGTGCCGAGTATGACGCCTTCACCCGTGCACAGGCCTGCCTTTTCGGCTTCCTTAATGGTCATGAATGACGCTGCGCCGCCGTGACTCGTATGCGTCCGTGTGCTGCGCATAATGTTATTCAGGTCATGTGCGTTATTGGTTAGGGCTGCCAGAGCGTTCAGTCCTGCGACCGCCCCAACCGCAGCGCTGCCATAGGCGGCAAGCTGGAGATTTGAGCCGTTCCACGCTTGCCACCCACAGGCGCACAGCGCGGCGACAGCACCGTTAGGGATTACCCCTTGAAGGCCACGGCGCGCGCTCATTCGCCCGCCCATGCCCGCATGTGCCGCACCAAGGCAGGCTTTGCCGAACCGTTCCCTTCGGCATAGTCCTTCCAGAATGCTTGGATTTCTTCTGCCGTGCAGAATTCACCGGGTTTTGCACCCCATTCCCAGAGGGCAAACGTTACCTGCGCCCCGTCGAAATTCTTTGGGGCATAGGCTTGGTAAGCGGGACGCTTTGCAAACACTTCAAAGCTCGGCAAATCCCCCTTCACAACGCAAAATCGGGCCAGTTTGGAGTTTTGAATACCATCCGTGACAATGGTGAGCGGGCTCAGCTCTCCGCGAAACCCCGGATAAAAAGTCAGGGAGCGGATTTGCTCAAGGATAGGACTGTCTCCTGCTGCTGCGTCTACGCTGAGCGTCGCCTCCATGAGCGTGGTAAGCTCATGCTTGAACCGCTCACTTGCGTCCTCCAATTCCCGGCGGAGCATTGCCGCCGTTTTCGCAGGTGCTCCAATGGTGCGTTGTTCCTCCGGGGTACGCGCGGGCTTGCAGATTGACAGCGCAGGTTTGGCAACAGACCCGCCGGTCAGATTACCCGAGTTGAATATCGCAAACTGCGTATTCGGCTCAGCTGCGTCCCAGCGTTCCTGGATCAGCGTCAGCACGTCGCGTTTCTGACGCGGTGTAAGATAGGGAGACGGACTGTTGTCGATGTAAATCAGCTCCCGCTTCTGATACGCGCCTTGCGTGTCCCAGCAATAGTTGTCCGACTGCTGGGGACCGCTCCCGGCTTTGGATATCGCGATGCCCGCACCGCAAACGACAACCGCCACGGCAGCAAGCGTCGATAAAAGCCGCTTCATACCCGTTGAGCCGTTGTTCCTTCTGGAGCGATTAGACTGTCTGGTTCCGCGTGTCATTTGTGCGTTCCTCGTGGTTTATTCGTCGTTGAAGACATCAATGTCCGGCCCATTGGACAGGAACTGCGAATAGGCTGAGTTGATGGTCGAGTGCGCCTGACTTTGCGCTTGGCGCACGTACCCTGCAGCCTGTTGAAGGCGTGTGGCCTGATCGGTCGGTTGTTGTGCGCGAAAGAGTTCCGGCACACTGTCTGGTGCAATTTTCAGCGCTTCGAATGATGCTTCATCGAAAAGCGCTGCTTGGTGCGGACGCTTGGTGATTTCCTCGCGGCGTGTGGCGGCCTGTTCGAGGTCGGCTCGCAGTTCACAGATTGTGGCCTCAACGTTGGCATTGTGCCGCTCAATCTCCGCACCAAGCTCACGGCAAGCATTCTCATGCTCTCTGGCATTGTCTTTGGCCTCGGTCCGTGACCGCTCCAGCGCTTCAAGAATGTCCTCGGCCTGAGCATCCACGTTATCTTGCGCATCGAAACAAATATCTTCCGCCCGCTGCGCCGTGGTTGATGTGGCCGCGTTCCAAGCTTGGCTATAGCCGATGATGGGATCGAATATCCCGGTGATCCCTTCCCAGAAGGCAACGATCCCGCCGACCATGCCAAAGGCCATGATGAGCAGTGAGACCGCATCAGAGAAAGTGTCGGCCAGCCCCACCTGGCTGAAATCAAAGACATGCTCGTGAGAACCAAGAATGCGGGTTCGGGCTGCTGCAAAAAGCAGGACGGCGGCAATTGCTATTCCGCAAAGCGTGCCAAACAAGCCCCCAGCCCGCACCCACACATCTTGTGGGGACGGTTCCGGACTATTGAGCTTGTAAGTAATCCGGCGGGCGAAAAAGAAGCCGCTGGTAAACATGACACTGACTGTGGTGGTCGCCGTGGCCATCCCCATCATCAGCCCTTCAATCGGTCCCATCCGGCCTTCAGAAATGAACATGGCGCCGGCCGCAATCGCTTCCACCAGCACAAAGCCCAGCATCACCTGAAGTGTTTTGATCGGGTCCGGCGTGCTGCACGCCCTTGTGATCCCGTGCGCGAAAATGTGACGGCGCAAAGAGGTTACGCTTCGCGCTTGCTGGCTGCTTGCAGCCTTAAGTTCAGCTTCTGCTGTTGTCGCAACAAGGCCAATATTGTCTGCAACAATCGTTGCTTGCTGAACAAGGTCATCGGCATTTTCAGCCTCAGAAATATCGTTGGGGACCGCAGAAACCTTTGCTTTGATTTCCGCCCTCCCGTCCAGAATCTCGCGGTATTGCGCGGCGATTTTGTGGGACAATTTCGGGCCGGAGGTCGGACCAGAGAGCATATCTTCAGCCATCGGAGTTCTCCTGTTGAAATTGTTGATGAGTGTCGGAGGGATCGAGGGAGAAAGCGGCCAGCGCGATCAAGCACGCCACCAGCCCAACTGAACGCCAAGGCGTGAGAGACTCGCGGAGCACGAAGATGCTGATGGCCAGAATGAGGATCAGTTCAGCGACCGTAACCAGCGCTTGCGCCTGGATCAGACCGCGACGCAGGACGAAGACGTAGGCAGCTTCGCCCGCCAGCGTCAGAGCAAGCCCGGCGAGCAGGAACCACAGCCCGCCGACATCGGCATAGCGCTTCAACAGCAGTGAAGAACCGCACCAGAACGCCACAGACGTGAAGACGAGTATCACGGGAGCAGTCATTGACGCCACCGAGGGTCAATATCACGGCGCACCTTCCCTGTTCCCATCCACGATGGGTTGCCAAAACTCTGGATTGTCATAGAAAATAAACTCCGTTTACATTTGGATGTTGCGGATAGACGCATCCTGGAGTTTGAGCTTTCAAACCTACTCCGGGGTGCGTCTTCTCAATAAATCAGCCCCTCCCGTTCTCTGGTGGAATTTTCTCGATCCGTAGTCTGCATTCTCGGAAGTAACCACTACGCCAAATCAGCTTATCCAGAGCTGACAGAGTCACAGGGGGCTCGCCATCACTGTTGTAATGTCGCGCGTTGATACCCGCCACAAATGCTGGATGCTTGGGAATGAGTCCCGCTCGAGCCAATCGGACGAACTCACGTGAGTAGGGGTTTCCGCTTACAGCAAGGCGGTCAAAATCGTAGGAACTATGCTCAGGAAGGTAATGCACAGACATCTCCCGCTGTTCTGAAGCGAGATTAGCCCATAAGCCCACTAAGTCAATTAGTGTATTAAAATAATTTGATTAGAGACCCAACTGGGAGATCACAATTGAGCCAAGCAAGTCCTGCCTCCCCCTGTGAACCTGCAAGGCAAGCTGGTCAGCAAGATCGACTTCTTCATCCGACAATCGCACCTGTATGCGGGCCAGACTATTTCGAAGCTTCTCTTGGTCGGCTTTTAACTTAGCAGGGATACGTCCAGCTCGTGGAGTTTCGAAGAATGGCAAGTTTTGCGGATCGATATCATCATGCGCAGCGATAAAATCCGCAATAAGTCGAGATGCCAAAGACGGAATCCTTTGCTTCCTATTCTTTGCTATTGAGCCCAATTTATCAGCGTATTTGTTTGGCATTCTGACATCCACAGAGATGTTAGCCCGACTATCCCTGCTGAATGAGACTGAGGTTTCAGCCCCAAGCATCACTCGCGAAATCCTTTGCGCCACCCAGTCCTCAAGTCTCAAACCATCCGACTTTGCAGCCTCAATAATTTCATCCGTTAGCTGAATATTTGCCGTCAAACTTTCTTTGATACTAAAGTTACCGTCACCCCCAATGGGTGCGACCTCATTCGATTTAACATTGCTGCCAAGTATCTTCTTTTTCTGGGGCATCGCATCACAAGCAAAAACAACCTAACAGCCGAACTTATCCACAGGAAAGTTTCCTGTTTCTTACCATGTTAGGCGACTTCGAATAATTAACTAATCAAGTTAGAGCAAGTAGGATTCATCAAATTCCCCAAGAAATCCTCGGGAATTTCACGAAAAAAGGGCGCCCAACATTCTATCAGCTCGGTACAAGCCGTTTCGCGCCCCTCAACAGGGCCCCCACAGTGACCAGATTAGGGTGGCTACGAATCCGAAGTAGTTCCTCTGCCGGGGGAGCCTTTTTGGCAAGCTGATAGCGACCTAACCGCGCAAACTTGCCATAATAGTCGAATGACGTCCTAGCCGTTTCCAGATATGCATCACGATACTCTTGCGACCCATCCCCCGTCGCAACCTGGCCGTGCGGTACAATCGCCTTTATATTGTCCACCCTTTCGAACAATAAGCGTGCCATCATACCTACATAGGTAGCTGGAGCCATCAATGCATCCTTCTCAAATGGAGACCGATCATCCATAACAATGTCAGCGAAAGAAACTCGCTTTTGGCTTCGGCCTAGAAAGAATGCGCGTTTCTCCACCGCCGCGACGTTGGTCAACTGATCGAATGTTGCCTCTTGAGGGGCATTCGGCTTCAGGCCACGGAGCTTGCCTGGAAACCAGTCCCGACAACCTCGATAGTCACCCGATCGAAACACAGCTGCTGGCAGCAGCATAGTTGCACAATCACGCAAGGCCAGCGCACTCAGTCCAGAATCCATCCCGTCCGAAACATCGGAAAACGAACAATTACGAATGGTCAAAATTGGTCCGCGCCCATTAGCCGTATCACGTATCGACTCGTAGTGACTTTCCCAGGTCGCGGCGCTTTTAGTGTCTGTGGATATGCGGACAATTGGCTGAGGAACACACTTCTCCTCAGCTCTGTTCTGAAAGTACGCAAGCACAAACTGATAGATATCAGAATTCCACCAGACCGGCTCATTAGGTCCCGCCGCCCATCTCGCATAACGATCAGCCACAGGAGCGTCTTTTTCAGCAAGGGAAAGAAACCGCCCCGAAACAGCAATCTCAAGCACGTCGATATCCGGGGCGACCATATCAAGCCACGTCAGAGCGTCGCCCAGTGTGCGAAGCGGGTGATCACCATCAACTTCTATGCGATGTAACAACTCGACTTGGGATCCGGCATCAAAGGCCAAGATATCACCAACATGCGCGACCGCAATCGTAATGAAACGCTGGCAAATATAGAAACTGCCAATCCTTTTCCGCGGATCAATGTGTACAATTCCATCCGCTAATCTCAGCCTAGATGCACCCACGACACCCTCCGCCCATTATTTTTGGTGGCTGTTTGCTGTTCCCCTATCTCTCAAGCGGACTTCAACCATTTGACCCAAGCCACCATCACTTAATTTCACTGACTAAGCGACCATAGGCTGTGGAATTCGCGTGGCAAGAGCTATCCGATAAATGGCGGGCAAAATTTCGCATTTGGATATCAAATTGATTTTTAATCAGCAAACGCATGTATCCGAGCACATATTTTTTTACTGTTACAAAGCCTATGAATATCACAACGATGCCTTTTTACTGACATGAAGCAGCGCTTTTCCGCGCATAGTTCTTCTGTGAGCAGACCAGCAATGATCAAGAGCCAATCACTGTCTTCCTTCTGGTTTTAAACATGCTCACTCACCTCCCGATTTCGACAAATCCCAGACCAACCGTGAAAAGCTAGGATAGAGCGGCCCCGCTGCCCCTGGCGGGCGCGCAATGGCCGGCCCGCACAAACGTGTGGGCCATGCGCGGCGGGTACGCTCCATCCTTTTGCGCTCCTCACAGGCTGGAATTCACCAGCCTCAAACAAGAGGAGACTACAATGCCAGACAAACCCATCGAAAAGCTTCGCGACGGCCTCATCACCGCAACCATCTGGCGGAACCAGACCCAAGGAGGCGACATGTATGCCGTCAGCATCATCCGCTCCTACAAGGCTGATGACGACTGGAAGCAAAGCACCAGCTACACCCCGCGTGAAACGCTTCGTGTCGCAAACCTCGCACGCCGTGCATATGACCGCATTGAGCAGCTCAAAGCCGAGGCAAAAACCGAAGCCAAGAAGGAGGCCGCATAATGGAGACCTCCATCATCACCAAAACCCGCGTGCAGGAGGCCGAACGCCTCGGCTTCCTGCCCCGGCAGGCCGGAGCCGACTATCTGCGATTTGAAAGCCTGGTCTTTCACATTATGGATAAAGCCTCTCCCGACTACAGCGGCGGCTACTGGGACTTCTGCTCCCTCTCAAATGGGGGCTTTTTCATCGCCCCGGCATCGGATGATCGCTTCACCATGCATTGGGACCTCAACTACTTCGAGGGAGAGATGTCTGCTGAGGCCGCCGGGATAGCCGTTTGCCTGCTTGTATTGGGCAACCTCTCGTTTGAGAGCGCCAACCCTCAGCATATGGCGGAGAAATTCTACGCCCTGCGGGAGTTTGCTGCCGACCATGCCGAAGCATCGGCGATATTCGGATTTATCGATTAATGCGTTCGCCCCGGCTCTCGGGTCGGGGCGAATGCATTAATTTGCACGTATACGGTGTAATGTGGTACAATAGTGGGAATAATTAAGAGGTGTGTGTATGACTTCCTTTTGCCAGAATAGGTTATTTGGACTGGGGGGGACATCGGGGCGCGATGTCTTGAACAGTAGAGTTTGTTCCCCAGGAACAAACTCTGTTTGCGGGGCTGTAGGCCCGCGCCGCTCGTCGCCCGGATCGGGGGTGGCATGAGTGATGAAACTCACGGCAACGGAGCTGAATTCATAGATCAGCAACGCGAGCTATCCGGTGCAGGTGGAGCAAAAGAAACACGTTTCTTCGATGAAGGCAGCACGCCGCGTTCCCGGCAGGAAAAAGAGCGCAAGGAGCGAGCTAAATCTCAAGAACTCAACCGCCTGCTAGACCTGATTAATTCCGACCCCGCCTATGCTACCGCGCGTCAGGAATTTGGAGACTTCCTGCGGGATGTCGAGCAGGTCACGGAAGCGGCACTACTAGAAGCACAAACGGCCTACCAGCAAGCCAACGCCGCCCTGGACGATGTGATGGACAATGCAAACCACTTGCCCGATGGCCGGGCCGTGTTCCGCGATGCAAACGGCAATGTCTTTACGGCAGACGGGCACAAGGTGTCCGAAGAGGATGCCGCCTCAATCGTCTGGAAGGATGGCGCGCCGAGCTACGAGGATTATCTGGCCGCCCGCAGGGAAGCGGACAAGGCACGGGAGCGCTTTGAAGACATTGAGCGCTACCGCCATGATGTTCTC
This sequence comes from uncultured Hyphomonas sp., assembly GCF_963678195.1. Lineage (NCBI taxonomy): Bacteria > Pseudomonadati > Pseudomonadota > Alphaproteobacteria > Hyphomonadales > Hyphomonadaceae > Hyphomonas > uncultured Hyphomonas sp. The sequence goes on along the minus strand of NZ_OY782759.1, from coordinate 1,254,959 downwards.
GGTCCGGCGCGGCATCGCTTTGATGATGAAGATGATCCCATGATGCCCGATGAGTTCGATAAACACAGGAAGCGCATTGAGGAGACTATGCCTGACGCCGTGAAAGACGTTCTGGTAAACAAGCCTAGAGAGCCTCAAAACGATTCAATTACCCAGATTGCAAAACCCAAGCTCTAGAAAACCAATTCCCCGCAGGCTTTTTCGATAACAGCCAACACGACCCCTGTAGGGTGATAAGATGGGTGACCTTTGGCGGCGTCACGGATTTCGTTGTTTCGCAGCCGCTTTACTGCTTCGGTTTTGAAGTACCAGTCATTGATACACCGGGCCTTTTCGGGGGCGTTCTGAGCGGCTACGGCTCCCGCCATTGTGACGGAAATCTGAAAATACGAGTCCTGGGCCTCTTGGTCCCATTGCAGAACTTGAGCGCTGGTGAAGTTGTCTGCGTGTGCTGGTGCTCCTGCGAGCCCTATAAGAGCGGCGCATACGACAGTGTTCAAGTTTCTCAAAACAGTTCCGTATAGAGAGAGGATGCTGTAAAGTAATAGCACAGTTGAAAGTCACGGAATCCTGCGGGTTTTCACCTCGCCACACATGGCCGTGACACGGTTTTCAGAAGGGAACCCTATAAATACGGCAGACTCGCGCTTTCCGTGGCTTTCAGCTCATGAGGAGCAATGCGATGACCGTTTATGGCTACGCCAGAGTTTCGACTCAGGATCAACATCTCGATCTGCAGCTTGATGCGCTGCGGAAAGCCGGATGCGAACGTGTGTTTCAAGACCACGGCGTCGGAGGTGTCTCAGACAAGCGGGTAGAGCTATATGCTGCGCTGCAGATGGTTCAGCCTGGGGATGTGTTCGTCGTCTGGCGATTGGATCGCATGGCGCGCTCAATGATCGAACTGGTCAACATCGTCGTGGATTTGCATGAGCGCGGCGTGGCGTTTCGTTCGTTGTGCGAATATATCGACGTCAATTCTGCGTTCGGTGAGCTGGTGCTTCATATTCTGAGTGCCATCGCGCATTTCGAGCGGGCTCTGATTGTCGAGCGCACACGCGCCGGAATGCAGGCGGCAAAGGAACGTGGTGTCCATGTTGGCCGCCCCCGTGCTTTGGATGGAGAGGATATTTCCAAAGCCCTTTTGCTCCTCAACGGCGGCATGAGTGTACCGGAAGCAGCCAACGAGCTTGGGATTGGGACATCGACACTCTATCGCTATGTCGCTGCCGCATAGTCTGCTGCCCAATCGGCTTCAGAGAATACTTCTTCAGCTTTTGCGAGATAATTCGCACTCATAGGAATTGGAGGCACGCGACATGATTTGCCCAAGCCCTGATGCGGTCGTCTTCGGTTGCGGTGCCTGAGCCATATAGATTGATGGTGGCCCGAGCCTGCTGGATTGAATACACTCGGGCTTAGCCAAGCGATTTATTCACCGATCAGCTTTGTACCTCGACGTCGTCAATACGAAACTGGAAAATACCAGGCCTTCGCATGAAGCGCTCACCGCCTTTATGCTTTTCGGCGCGATTATTGATTACAACATCACTGCGGCTTCGATTTTCACGTAGCTTTTTGAGATCCAAGGTCTGATAAATCGTTCCAACAGAACCTTTCCCAAGCTCTCCAAGCGTTTGACGAGCTCCCGATCCACTCGCGGGCGCAAACATGCCAGAGCCACCATATTCGGAGACGTTACACATAACGATGTACTGATAGAAACGATGTGCGTCGGCGATACAGCATGCCCGGTACAATTGCGCAAAAGGGTTGTTCGCCACGACAATGACAAAATCCAGAGGGTGATCGCGACCTTCGAGGTTAATCCGTCGCATAATATTCAGGTGACTGTAATCATAGCAAATCAGTACGCCAAAGCCGACCCCGGCCTTATCAATAAACCGAATTAGCTCTGTGCCGCGTTGCATCATCATGCGGCTTTTCATATCTGCCCCAACCGCATCATACTGAGAACGGGTTATCTTGCGATACATTACATCTGCCCCGTCTGGGCGGATGATCACACATTCATTGGCGTTCTCGCTTTCTTCAAGGCCTGGATAATCAAGGCCCGCGACAATTGTTGCGCCCGAACGATGAGCAAAGTCTGACAAATAACCAGCAGCGAAGTCCCGCGGCGCGAACACTTCCGGAAGTACCACTAAATCAATTTCCGAGTCCGTTGCCGCACCGTTTCGAGATCGGCTGCGCGCGAGCAAAGCTTCCATCTCTGTAGCAATTTCCCGGCAAAAACTGGCACGCTCACGACCACGTGGAAATCTATACTTGTTCTCCAAATACGCCTTTCGTGACATTGGCTGCATCTGTACAATCGCGACCTTTAGGCTGTCCGGCAAGCGTGATGTCTCAATGTCCCTAAGCGTGATATCCGCCCGAAAATTTGGATCATTGCTACCTGTGTCTAGATATTTTTCCGAAGGCGCGACGGCATTGTAATAGTCTTCCTCATCTGTGCCGAAAGTTGATGCATTGAACCCATTTTCGGAAAAGTCTTCTTTGAGATTACGCAGACGACCGATGTCCAAATCAATGCGGGTCTCAAATGCGCCGGGCCCGCGTGTCCCAAACAATTCGGCACCCGCGCCGAAACTCGCATTTTTGTTCTTACCCAAACGGCGAAATGGCGCATAAACCCCTGAGCCGCCAATGTTCGCCGTATTGACACTGACAATATAAGCGAACAAGCGGTGCGCGTCAGAAATGGCATACTCGCGATATAAACGCGTCGCTGGATTGTAAGCTACGACAACTAGAATCTCGACGTCATGCTCAAGCAAAATCTCTACCAGCTCAACATGAGTATAATCATGACAGTTCAAAACAGCCCAATTTACTGCGCCAAGTAGCACATTCCGCGACGCCTTGAAGATGTGCAGAGTATCGCCGGCAACGATCTCGCCCTCCTCATCTTCAGAAGACAGCGATAACTTGTCTTGCAAGATCATGCCGCCATTCTGGGCGAGATAGGTCACCAAGCGATCCGCGTCGGCAGGCACGCCCCCATGGGCAACGATTGTACGGTCAGCTGAGAGAGCCTTGATCTTGGACTGGTTGTTCGAGACGCCAGGATGAAATGACAATACGTTCAACGCGTTGATTTCAGTTCCTTCGAGCATGTTTCTGTAATCATCGACGTCATCTTGACTGGCCTGCTTTGTCAATTGGGCGCGCATGAAGCTCATGCGGTCACCGATCAGTTCGCGACCGTCATCGATCTGGAACAACTTAACTGGCAGCATACCACAGTCATCAGGCACAAGATATGAGGGGTGAATCTGTACTTTGAGGACCATTTTAAAACACCCCACCACAAAAAAATAACGCCAAAATCCTGAGGCTTAAAATGTGCAATCCGCTTACGCTCTTTCGACTGCGACGATGCCCAGTCCAGATCAGCTTGTCGACCGTCAATCTTTTACTTATTATGCGATACAGAAACCAGCACCCTTTGCCAGAATAATAGCGCCAACCGTGCTCTGCCACAGGAAAGCTTGTCCGGTATCTGAGGTTGTTTGGTATATTGATCGCACCGCGCGACACCTTGCGTTTGAAGACATAACGGAAGACGAGTTTTCCGAATATCCTCTCCCGAATACCTGCCGCTCAAATACGTTCGACTGGCAAAGCTGAACGCTCAGATATGCAACTATAATAAACGCACCGTGTAAGAAGCGTGGGGCATTGGAGTTGATAGCAAAGCAGCCGCAGTATTGTTGGCCTGGATCGAGGGCAGAAAGATAACACCCCCTGCGCTATCGCGCACCAACGGCACCAGCGAAGTTATGCTCGCTGGCGGCAATCACAGGCTTTCTGTTGCACGGGCCAAGGGTGAAGCAACAATCCCTGTGCTGCTCATACCTGAGCATCTGGATTTCCTCTCACAAAAGCTCAAATTCCTGGATTCGGCGTAGTACCTCGGTTTGGTAATACCGCACTCTTCGTTGCCACCTGGACTGTATGCAAGGTGTAGTCGGGTACTACCGTCCCCGACACCTTGCCAAAGGGGCCCGCTGCGCGCCCCTGTTGGATACCCCCGGCTGTGGTACATTCCGGCATCGAGCCTTCATGCACCAGCCAAACGTCCGCCGTTTGATCGCGCTGTGGGAAAGGGCCTCCGTGCCCCTTCCCAAGACCCATCCCAAGTGAGCGTATCGCCGCCCAACCACTCGCAAGGAGATTTCACTCTCCCCTGCACCCCATCGACTTGGGCGGCGTTCCTGCCCCCAAGACCCCAGACCCTTTCATGGAGACCAAACTCTCGTGTTTGGAGACGACCCAAGAGCCTGCCCGTGCTCTTTGCAAACATGGGCCAACCCTGCGCGGATTGGATGCCGCCAGCGTATCGACGCTGAACCCGATCAAGAAGTCATTTGAACAATCTGACTACATCGTATCTTGCCGAGACAAATCCAAAACAAACACGTCCACAAAGGGATGTAACTCTGGTGGCATTTTACCCAGTATTCTGTCCCTGAGCTGTTCGGGAGTGTGAAGAGTTTTGCTTTGCCTCCCAGCAATTTTAACTTCAGGCCCGAACCACAAAACAAGATAAACTCCCTGCAATGCGGCATCGGGATGAATGGCATAGCGTGCTTCAAGCTGTTCCGATGCTGCTGTGTAAATCGCTCTATGCCACTGCCCTTTGACCTCTACAGTAAGCAGTTTGCGCGCCCCTGAAATTGTTGCTGCTGCAGTAAAATCGCATCGTTTGCCTTTCGCCATGTGGTGCTCAATGACGACCGAAAGGGCCAATGCCTTCATTCGGCCCTCGAGCCTATCGACAATTCGATTGCGAGCCGTGTTCTCGTCGACGTGCTGACCATTATCATCGTAGAATGTATCGATTGGATCAGTCTCTGCGCCTCGCAGCCAAGTCTGCAAATTCTCCAACTCCTCAAGCATGAGTGCTCGTAGATCCTCGACGCTGGCGACTTGGTTGTTCTCCAGGAGTTTTCCAATCTCCGCTGGCGACGGTGCCTGGAAGTCTTGCAATGCAAGTTTCCGCATGGAGGATGCGCGCTGCGTTAACAAGGTTTTCCGGAAGTTCGAAAACCGAGAATCTTCCAGCATCTGATCGATGGCGGCAATACTTCTGTCAGGCAGATCAAGTTCAACTTTCCAGACTATATCACAAAGGAAACGATAGGCTGTTTCCCCTTTTGGTGACCCAGTGCCCCAAGAGCTCGGTAAGGGGACTTTCGGCCATCTATCAACATACGCGTCCAATATCAGGCGAACCTTTTCCGCAGATAAGGGTGGTGCAGAAGTGATTTCGTCCGAGTGAAGGCGACCAAGCCGCCTTTCGAGGAGAAAAATAGAATCGGGATCAGCTTTGAAGTCGTCCCACACGGAAGTGGGCGGCACTGCTAAAAACAAGAATGCCATGAGTTGCCAGAATTGGTGCCTTAGAGTCGCAATCTTGTCTGCTTCTTCCCCCGTTCCCGGAAGCTTTAGTGGGGCGGTCGCTCTTTCTTCGATGAGCGTAAGCAGACCTTGTCTGTCACCATATTGCGCGGCCATTTCGAAAAGCGTCCGCTCTGCCGAAAGTGGCATAGCGGGGAAGTCACGAAGCCATTCCATAGGCAGGGTTTCGCGAAGGCTATTAAATGCGGTCTTGTAGTTCAGCCAATCGACCCGCGTCACGGCTTCTCCCGATGCCGAGAGCCGAGGCTGGATAAAGGACCGGACGAATGCTTCAGCCGCATCAGAATCTGGAAATAGGACGCGGTCGAGTTCTTTCTCAAAGGCTTCTTCTTCACCTTCTCGAAATCCAGGATACCCACCAGTTTCGGTCTTCACGACATTCAGTATTTCATGATCAATATGCTGCAAGTTCGCCTTGTCGCGAAAATGAACGACACAAGCAGCATGAAGAACCTTTGCGATAAGGTATCCTTGCCCTTCTGAGAGTTCTTCCAGAGTGGGAATATGCTCAGCAAGAAAGGGGAAGCAATTCCTGAGAGCTTTCTCCGCCGTTTCCTGCTCATAGGTAACATCTTCCAATTGATCCTGATCGAGAAGGTATTGCTGGCCGAATATACTTAACCATCCCCAATGTTGGCCGGACTCGATGAGTGTCTTGTTTGCTTCCAGATAGGCGCGGTTCTTTTCTTTGGTTCGTTCTTGACGGCGCTCGTATCGGCCGCTTCTGGACGGCCGTCCGCTGCGAAACTCTTCCAGCCTGTATTCTTTGGCCTTGCGCTCCCTGCTTGCCCACAACCGCATGAAGTCAGGATTGGAATTGGCGTGCCCCCGCATCAATCGGCGCAGTTCGTCGGGCTCTTTCGTCCCCCAGGGATTATGACTTCCGTATACCGCTATCCAAAGATTGGGGTCATTCTCGTCGAATGCATGTTTGGCGATCTCAATTAGGTCATCTAACTGAAACCGCAGGCCCGAATGCGTCGGGCTGTAAAAGAAACGTGACCGGATTTTTTGAATTTCATCAAAGTTATTCGCTTCCGCGAACGCAGTACGATGTATGGCTTGTCTTAAAGAATTATCTGACACGAGCACACGAATTGACTCGCTGCGATCTTGGCGTCCCTGGGCATTGAAATGCAGGTTTCGAGTCCATTGCCAGATGCGAGCAGGATCATAAGGGCCAGAGGTTCGTTCGAAGTAGTTATCCAGCAGATGGCCAACGACCTTGCTGATTCCGACGCGGCAGGTGCACCTGAATTCTCTCTTAGGCTTGCAAGTGCATCGCAAGTTCTTCGTGAGGGAATCTAGGAAGTACGCAGTGTCAGTTTCGGAAAAGCTACCAATGAGCTGACCGATAAAAAAGCGAGAATCAAAGCTACGATCTCGTCGAGAGCTATCAACCGGATACAGTCCTGCGATCTTCCGTAAAAGTGCGACGACAGCTTCTTGTCCAACGCGTTCGACGCCTTTTGTCTCAACGAGCAACGAAGCCACGCGAAGAGAGGCCTTTGAATTCTCTACGACAAGATCGTGGACATCTTGAGTGTAGTCCCACTCCTGTTCGCCCAACAGGGCACTAAGTGCGAGCAAACGGGTTTGCTCACTCAGAGCGCCACTTAGCAGAATAGTCCGGAGCTCCGGCTGCAGGCCTTTTGCAGCCTCAGTTCCAGGTAGCAGCTCAAGAATTAGCTGAACTAGGCTATGGTTCGGATTGCTGGGTGTTAAGACAGACCTCAAGCGGTCCACAACGTCGCTTGTGAAAAACTGCCCGACATTGAACGTGCGCCATCTGTCGCTCCTGCGGAAGTAAGGATCATGTTCCGCGAGAGATTGCAGGCAGTCGATCAAGTATGCTTTGGACGGCGGTCGAAGTTGCGACGGATCGCCATTGGCCAGTACGGCATATGGATCAAGATTGATGATTTCTTTCTGGGTGTTCTCATTGCCTAGAGCAGCCATCCAGCCAAGCATTCCGCGAAGCTCATCGCGAACCACTCGATTGGGGGCGATAACTGAAAGCACACGCTTTAGGGACAAGCGGTCAGCGGCGTTGTCCACGCGCTGAGCAAGATGCCGCGCAGCACAGTATTCCGAAACGATACGGTGAACAGGTTCGTGCTGGTCCGGGTCTGGAGCAGGTTTGAATAGACGGGTATCGAGAAGAAATTTCGCGAAGCCCTGAGATGTGTCGCAAAGTGATCGGATGTAAGGAAAGTCTTGGTCCTGAATATTTTCGACACTGGCCACACCTGTTGAGCCTGACAGCATGAGCTTGGCAAAGACGCGGTCGGCTTGACTGATCAGGGGGTCCAAACTCGGCTTAGTTTGTTGGCCCAGATTCGCGCTCATCTCATGGGCGAGACGGCGAACGGCGTCAGAGAATATCTGCGATTTTGATACAAACTGTCGGTTGCTTTGTAAGTACGCTTCACCCAGCAATAGCAGGAACTGCGGATTCCCGAGTAGCGGTGATAGCTCAAATTTCTCAACTTCCTTGGCGAAGTCGTCAAAATCCTCACCGAGGAATTCATGTTCAAACAGTTGACGCTGTTCCGGTTCAGTGAACGCTTGGAGTCGCGCAAGAATGGGTGTCTGGCCGAAGCAATCTTCAATAAACTTTGTGCTCGCACTGTCCCACTCACTCGACCGCCCGGCGAAAACAACTTTGTTAGTTGTGACCTCGCTCGCCCGGACAATAATTTCGTCAGTGGCAAGCTTATTGATGCGTGCGACTTCATCCATTGCGTCAACAACAAGAGCTGTGGAGGAGGACGATGTTGTTCGATGCTTGAATATGCTAGCGCGCACAGGCTTGGTTTGGAGCAAGGCCGCCATGTGCTCAAGAAGGTCAGATTTTCCCGCTCCCGGTTCCGCCAGTACGACTATAACCGATGCTTGATCAAGCAACTCGGCTTCAGTGATACGCTTGTCCTCCACCAGGAGTGTTCGGGGAATATAAAATTTGCCCATAACTCAATGTTATCTAATGAGTCGCCAGACTCCATCAGCGAATATTTTCTCGCTCAAATTGTTGTGGGTAAGACGAGTTCATCGCTGTTTTCTCGGCAAACTTGGTCATTGGGGATCAGGTATAAAATGCTAGCTGATCAAGCGTCAGCAGCGCTTGAAGCGCTCTGGCCATAGTGTAGCTGTCCGGATCTGCCGCTCCGTGACCGACCGCGTGCCTTGATCCCGCCGCTCCTTTGGGGCCGCGAGGGTCGAAGTTGGCAAACGTGTATTGCGCAAGGTATTCTCCGAAGCTTTCGGGCAGAAGCAGTGAATCTAAAGAACCTGTTTTTGCTCTTGCTTCGTCTGTGGCAAATTTCAAAAGCACTTTGAGCTTAGCTTTCCGGCCATATCTTGCCTCGTATGAATCCGCCAATATCCCTTCAAGCTCGGTTAGAACCGTTTTGATCGTTGCGACCGGGTTGTCATCAAGGAACGATTTGATTGCAGATTCCAGGATGTTCTTCCGCTGTGCTAAATGAGGTTTTGCCAACCATCGCTTTAGCAGGTGATCGCAACGGTCAGCGCCAAAAGCATCAAGGATTTTTCTCTCGGCGTCGTCCAACGCAAAGCCCGATTGAGAACTCTTGACCAATGATTGAAACTCTTCTCCGATGATTTCGACGAATGGGAACCATCCCGCACCAATGAGGCTCTGAAAAGCCGATTGATCTGAAATTGTTTCGTATAATTCCCAATACCGAAGCTTCCGAACCAATGTACCCAGAGCTCGATTGAACTCTCCAACGTCAAGGTTCTTGTCAGGATTGAAGTTAAAGACGAGGCCAAAGTGCCATCCCTCGCGAAACAGACATGCCACCTGATCTTCTGCGCTGATTTCAACTAAAGGAAAGCTCATTGCGCTTATGTCTGCTATATCCTTTGCAAACACCGCAGAGCCCGCAGCAATAGGTCTCTTGGCCATTATTGATAAGGTAACCGCTGCGGTATCAAGCCAAAGTTCCGCAGTTTTATCTGGCCTGATAACGAGCAGGATAGTATTTGCCTTGTCGAGGTGCGCTGCCTTTCCTGACTGTTGAAGACTATAGTTGATTACTGACATTAGCCCCTTGGCGAGAGCATGAAATCCCGGATCTTGTGTAGTCATTGCTAGCGCATATTGGATTTTCACCTTTTCGCCCGCTTTGGCCGCCGTCACGGCAAATCCAGATATCTCAACTTTCTCCAACAAAATTGGTTCGCCGATGTTTCCAGCGAGTTGTCCAGCAACAGGCGGCTCTATCTCTCTACTCATTGTCAGCCCTCCGCAACATCACACCCGACAAATTCCAATAGCGGACCATAGTCATGGCCATCTGCGGCGCGGAGTGCCGCAATGTACGCATCGCGGCGCGCATTGTCTTTGGTCAGGTCGGCCCCGCTTTCCCAATCTATCGGGGCATGATCGAAACATTCAGCGAGATAGACGTCCGCACTGATCCGTGAATGGCGGCCATTACCATTTGGGAACGGATGGATTTGTACGAGGCGGTGATGAAAGCGGGCTGCAGCTTCCAATGGCTCATAGGTATCGTGCTCTGCCCAATACTGGGCATCGCCCAGGAGTTTGCGGACATGCACGGCGATCATTCGCGGATCGATACCGATATTCTTTTCACGCAAGCGGTAGGTGCCGGCCCACGTCCAGACATCCCCGAACAGGCGCTTGTGCAGTTCCCGTGAAAACTCATCGGTCAGCACATCGCCCTTACGTCGCCGCCCAAGCCAGAGCAGCCCTTGCTGGACGTTCGCCTGTTCAAGCTCATCCAACTCACCCCGCGTGGTAATGTGTTTGAATTTCAGGCCGTCCAGTTCGTCCGGGGATAGCGGTGTTGCGCCATCGGGCTCATTGATGATCCGGTTCATTCCTCCTCCCAAAAATTGGAAGGTTGCTCACGCATCAACTCCTGCGTCAGACGCTCAATCTCGCTCTGGATTTTATCCGCGCGCAAAGACTGATTCTCCAACGCCATATGCGTTGAGGCGCGTTTGACAATGGCCGTGGCTTTCTTACGGGCCTGGCGCTCAATGACATCTTCAAGATCGCCATCAGCAGGGATGATCGCATAGACAAATCGACACCCCATACCTGCAGCCATCTCTTCCATGGTGCGCAGGGTTACGCCCCCATCGGGTTCGGCTTTTTCCGCCTGTGAGATGCGTCCGCGTGAGAGCGAAAGGCGTTTGCCCAATTGCGCACCGGACATCCCCAACGCATGGCGCACAAAAGCAATCCAGCCCTCCTTCGGGGTCTGCGAAAGGCGCATAGGGTTGGCAGCCGTCTTGTTGATCCGGCTGATCCGTTGTTTTCTGGCAATGTCTTTGACGCTCATGGTGCTCACATTTATATCGACATTATGGACCTATTTGTCCATATATATATAGACGATAACATCCTTTTTGTCAATATTTTTATAGACTAAAAGGCCTGATATGTTCACATATATGTAGTCGCATTCCGGCCACAAGGTCAGATTCAATCTGAATAAGGCTTACAGTATATATTTCTCAAGGAGCTTGAAGGCGCTCTTCTAGCTCAATCACAAAAGGTGATTTTTGCCCTCTCGTAGATACGACATGGATCTCTTCTTCAGCCCGGGTGAAGCCGACATAGAAGAGACGTCGTGCTTCCAGCAATTCCCGACCTTGAGCATTTCGTCGAGGAATTTTCTGCTGATCCATACCAAACATAAAGACCACCTTGAATTCTCGTCCTTTGGAACTGTGAAGCGTAGATAAGTTGATCCGATCATGTGCTTCGCCCTTGCCACAAAACACCCCTACCGACAGATCCACATGAGGCGTCCCCTCATCCGTATTTCGGATGAGTTCAGTAAGATTCAGGTTCTCATCATTGAGTGTTCTGGTACCGCGAATGAGATCGAGAAGTAGATCGCGTCTGAAATCCAGGAGCCATGAATGAAGCGATAAGCCAGCATCTCTTCGGGTCCAGAGGAAGCTTATAAGGTCTCGCTGGAACTGCAGCCGTTTATCTTCCGTTGTGAGCACCTCAGCAAAAATACGCATTCCTTCTGCAGAAACCGCTGAAAATTTTGGATCGCTGTCTTGCCATCCCCCACAACACCAACGCGCACATTGTTCCAACCAGCGTAACAACTTGCTGGACCTCGGATATAGAGCATTTGTATCTGCCCGGACGATGGAATATCCCATATCTTCTGCTGCTTCAGCTACAGCGTCCCCGATCCAGGCTGCCGGATACAGAATAGCAACATCGCTCATATTAAGGTCGGGATGCCGGGCAAACACCTTCGGCAACAGTTGCTCAAACAACTCTTTTGCCTGCGCTTCATATCTTCCACCGAGCGAATGAAAATATACTGTCCCCTCAGATGCCCCCTCAGGCGCGGCGTAGTCTCTTTCTTCTCCGAGAGCGTATTGCGAAGCCGCAATAATATTCGAACCACAACGATAATTAAGACGCAGCCTGATTGTTTTGACATCTTCCCTTTGAGCCAATGTTCTTAGCAATCGCGGATTTGCGCCCGTAAACCCGTAAATAGACTGGTCTTCATCACCAACGGCGAAAAGCCGAATCCCTGTACCGAAACACAGTCCCATCACCATTCTGTGGAGTGCACGGCCTAAGTCCTGATATTCATCGACAATCAAAACCGGGAATTTCGCCTGTATAGCCTTTTGGAGCCATGGGTTGGCTTGCAAGGCCCGTACAGACAATAAAGGCATGTCATCAAAGTCTATTAAGCCCCGCGCCCGTAACTCACGCTCATATGCTTCAATCAAGTTGGCTGTATCTCGATCAGTCCCCAAAAATTCTTCAGAAGCACGGTCCAGATGGGTTCGCCGATACCGATCCATGCGAAGCTGCCAAAACCTATGCGGGTCCTCTCCACGTGCAATCACTTGATCATATGCGCGCTCAAGAGCAGCCTTTTGATCGTCTCTTGTCGCGACTTTGAAATCCTCTGGAACACCCATGCGTGCTGACTTCGCATAGGGCATTATTATCTGTGTTAGCGAGAAAGAATGCACGGTACCGATGAAGACCCGGCCACCAGATTCAACTCCCAGAGCATCAAGTCGTTGTTCAAGTTCTCGAGCGCACTCATTGTTGTATGTAATGCAAGCAATGCCGCGTGGCTCTTCGATATCTTCCGCCAAAATTCGCGCCAACTTGATAGTAAGTGTTTTTGTTTTCCCGCTACCTGGTCCAGCCAAAACGACGCAATGACCTTTAGACTCGTAGGCTGCCCATTGACCTTCATTCGGCCTCAAGCTCTCAGCTTCTCGCAGATACAAATCAGACACGATTCACCACGTACTGAATCGCTTTTCGGATATAGTCCGGAGGCTGGATGCCCTCGGCATGCGCAAGCAAACGCTGTGCGAATCGACCTTTCCCCACAGCGTCAATCATCTTCATCAAAAGCTCGTCGTCTACTTGTTTGGAATCTGCGAGCCAGTCATCAAGCTTACTCATCCGCGCTGTGCCGAAAGGGAAATCTTTAAGTGCCAAAGCCATGGCAGCATCAAAGCCCTCGTCGTAGAGATCAAGCTCCAAAGTTCGCTCATTGCTAAAAACGCCGTACTCTTCGCATCTCTCACAAAATTCTGCGTAGCTCTCTATCTCCTTGATCTCTTGGATGGTTTCATCCGCTCCTTCAGCCGACGAAAGGGTCAAAATGTCTTGAACGATCCTCCATGTGCGGTTGTACCCAAGGGGCAATTTATCGTTCTCCCTTGGGTCCCAATCAGTAATAACTGCACAAGGGATTCCAAGACTTGTTAGAAACTTCACGTACGGACGAAAGTGGGTCCCGGACACAGAGCATACTGTAATGCCCAATTGATCCAAATCGTTTCCCATCTCACTTGCGAAGGCGGGGATAAGATATTTTTCCGCATCACCTTCGACGAGCAGAACACCGCGTGCAAACAGCATTTCAGCACGCGTGACATCCAAATATCTCGCTATATCGTCAATGTCTGCGGCGTCCAATGAGAGAGTAGCCGTAGAGTAGCCAGTTGTTCCTACGTTCTCAGTTTCTCGCAACAGAAGGATCGAGCGGACAGGCGCAACACTTGCGATGTGAGGAGAATGCGTGGTCAAGATCACACTGAGAGGTGTAGCTTCGTCCTCGCTTTCTGGTGCTGAAAACATGTTTCGATACGTCGATCTCTGCAGATGAGGGTGCAGATGAGCTTCGGGTTCTTCAATCGCAAGAAACGTGTGATCCCGTCGATTTTCCTGAATCAGTTTTTGTATTTCCAGATATTTCAAGCTCAAGAACACAAGGTTTGCTGATCCGAGGCTCGCATCCGCAATTCCCCTCTCTCCTTCATCGATCAGGAGGCGTACAGATCGATAAAGCCGTGTAGGGTCAGTTGGTGAAAATCCTAGCGCCGGATGAATATCATGTTTCGGGCCGCTGAGACTCCGGAAAAGGTGTCCAATATCTGTCTCCAACTCCTGGACAGCATCAAATGCGGTCAGCTCATCGGCGCTTTCTTGAATAGATTCCGCGATCTTTTGGAGCTCATCTTTGTCGATTTCAGCAAAGACTTTGTCTAGCAGAGGTCTCAGAGGAGACCTTTTCCAGATGGATAGATCGCCCTCAGCATCTCGGAGGGCGGGCAAAAGGTCCATTGTGATTCGACGCCGTAGCGCATGCCCAAAACGCTTCGCTTCACTTTCTCCACCGTAGCATACAAACTCAAATTCATCTGGAGATGTAGGGGCTTTTTCAAGCCCTCCCTCAGGTCGCAATTCATAAGTTAAGCGCACCGTATGGGGGTCATCGTCCAAACGAAAATCGGTCAGCAGTGCGAGAATATCAGCGTCGCCCTCAAAGTCTTTAATCTCTATGCAGATAGAAATCTTCTCGCTACCTGGTATGTCTTCCAAACCATCCCAGAAGTCGGAAAATGACAGTTCTCTTGAGCTATCTGGGAGATCAGAATCGAGAACCAATCTGAGTGCATGTAAAAGATTACTCTTCCCAACGCGGTTTTCTCCCAATATCACGACATCGCCCGACAAAGAGACATCAAGCTGTGAGAAGTTTCGAAAATTATTTATGCATATTCTGGAGATGTACATCTCATTTGCTCGCTTCTTCGGTTCTTTAGTGTCGTTTTGTATTTTACGATTTCTACTTTAACGAATACTGATCAGATTTGCCATCAATGACGCACCCTTCGGGCCGGGCTGTCGTGAACCAAGCCCGCAGGCGGTCTTGACCATTCGGCTTCCATCCCTTGCGTAATGCTTAGGGCTCCGCCCTCACCGCGCTTCGCAAAAAATAAACGGTCTCCCGAGGCTCGCCGCTTGGCGGCTGCGCCCGCCGTCGATTTTTCACTCCGCTTGGACACCCGCTGTTCGCCACGAGGCAGGGTTGCATGTGCAACCCATACCCAAAGGAGAACAAAGACATGACTCTCAAGCCCATAAAAATCGGAGGCTATGGTGCCGGGCACCCTTGGTTCTATGTACTAGGCGGGCGAATTCTGCCGCCGAGCATTATCATGGCGGAGGTCAGGATTAGCGGATATTGCGGGTACATGGAGCTGGACATCGCAAAAGCGGATTCTCTGGCAGAGCCCAAACGATCAGCAGAGCTTCGCAGGATCCGCAAGACGGTATTGAATGATCTCAGAAAAGATCTCTCAGGCTACCGCAGGGCTGCGCGTGCCGTTCATGCCTTTCGCAGAGAGCATCCTGAAGCGGTTGAAAAACCCTTTCACAACGATGCGCATACGTCAGCCAGTCTCAAATACTGCCACTTGTTCAACGATTTCGCACATCTGATCGTGCTGGATGATTTGTTGGCGGCACAGCGCGACTTGTTTGTTCTGTAAGGTTTCGCTGAAGCCCTAGGTCGCATGAATGTCGCCTTTATCTCATTGCAACTTAGGTTAGTCCGACTGTGAAAGCGTCGGCGACGCGATTCTTTCTTGGATTGAGTCATTTGACCACGTTATAATCGAAGCGTCAGCATGTCGCTGAACCGATTGAATGAGTAGATCAGACGTGGCCGCAAAAAAGAAGACATTTGATAAGAACCAGAAGAAGCCGCTCCAAGAGCACGCCAAGAAGATGCTGGAGGCTTTTGTGAAGGGCGTTGTGATGAAGAATGATCCCAAGGCCCACAATTGGGGTGAGGGTGGTTTTACGTTTTTCGAGGGCTACTCGGCGCGACTGACCGAAGATTTTGAGCGGGCACGGCATGACTTTACGCAGCTCGCGGCCAAAATGCTCAACGCCAGGAGCGCGAGTGAGAACACCATCCGCACTTTATGCCTGAAAGCGGGACAGGAGTACGTCAAAAAATGGGCGTCGTCCGACGAAGCCTCGCCACCATCCTTGGAAACTGCCGCCGCCGGTCTTGTTGACACAGTTCTGGCAGAGGCCGGGCGGACATTCATTCACATCGAACCGAATTTTCTTGTCAGGCACTCGGTTCCCGACGTTGTCACTATTGGGCGCGTGAAATCTGTGCGTACGGACCTTGCTCTGGGCGCCGCCGGGATCAAGGAAGACGGCCGGGTCAAGATCGTTGCCGGAAACTACCCGCAACAAATCTGGGATGGCGAACGCTACACCTTGGAAATGCCTGCGAGTGTCTGGGTCGTTGATGTTGCTGCGACCAAAGATAATGTAACAGAAGAAGCCAAATGGCTGATTGATGTTGCCATCAGCTTGATGCGCCTTGGTGCAACGGACTGGCCGGGCGTCATTCCCAAAATCGGCGAGCCGGAACCTCACCCCACCTTTCCCACGATTCACAACCAACCACACGTCACAATGGAGGGGGAAACGGTTTTTATGGGCGGTCGTAAGGTTGCGGGCTGGTACGAAGTGACTGCTGAAATTGCCGAGCAACTTTCATCAAAAGACTTCCAAGCCAGAGCCGATGTTCTCTTTGATCCGGCGGACAAATCCTTGGGGCAACGCGTTGCGCAAGGACTTGGCTGGATGACGCGGGGGCGGCAAGCGGTCGACCGCGCCGAACGGCTCTTGGCGTTCTTCACGGCGCTTGAGGCACTGCTCACATCCGATGACAAGAACGCGCCAGTTGCCGAGACAATCAGTCGCCATATTTCGGTTATCTGCACACAGAATCTCAATTCCCGCAGCGAAATCTTCAAGGGGGTCAAAAAGCTATATGGCCTTCGATCATCTGTAGTCCACGCAGGTAGACGGGATGTGCTCGGTTCTGATGTGAAGAAGCTACAGTTCTACGTCGAGGCCGTTTACTGGACCGTGTTGAATCGATGTGAACTGACCATGAAACAAGAGCGCTTTGCGAAAAGCCTTGCAGATGCGAGTCACGGCCAGCAGTGGGAGTTCGGCTTCACAGCGGACGAAGATGACGAAACTAAATCCTCCTAGGCATTCGCGCGCGCATTAATTCAGGCTGCGCATCCACAGAGACAACGCCATCGCACATGCTCCTGTCCAAAAGGGAGGGGTGCTCAGTAGTGTTTCTATCCATTCAATCATCTTGTCTCCTATCGTTCGAGGTCATGTGAAGGCCCGGCGCGGCGGACATAGCGCGCCCGGTCTTCAGCCAGTTGTCTGAACCGCTCCGAATAGCGATCTTTGAAGTTCCGGTTGCGCTGCGCGAGCAATCGTCTTTGATGCCTCTGATGTTTGATGAGTGCCTCTTTTTCAGCGTCATCACGCGCCTTGCAGAGCGCCGCCTCCGCCCGGTTTTGTTTTTTGATACGAGACGCTTCGCCTCGCACGAAATCCCAGAGCCCCTTTAGGCCGCGGCGGAAACGGGACTGTCGCTGCCCGGCTTCATCAGCTTGCCGGATTTCAATCGCTTTCAGCGCTGTTATCCGCTCGGCGCGTTGCCGTTCGATCAGTGCCCGTCGGACGTCATTCAGAGCCTGCTTGTGATATCCACGCTCGCGAGCAAGTTCAGCCTGCAGGCTCCCCATCTTGACCGCCATTTCGCCAGCATAGGCGCTTTGGACAGCCTCCAGTTCAGGCAGGTCTTTTTCCGGGCCGAGTTTTGCCCGCACATCCTTTGTTTTCACTCCAAGCCACTTGGGAAGGCTGTAGACCTCGCCGAGATGGTCCGTGACCACAAAGCCGCGCCGCGCGCCCTGCGCCATTCTGAACCCTTTTTCCTTGAGAGCGTGTTCGAAAGCCGAGCGGCTGTCGCTAGCCGCCCAGGCATTCTGGATATCCGCTTTGATCTGCTTGGCATCGCGACCAACCCGCTTGGCATGTTGGTACTGCTCGAATGTGAAGTTGAGCGGGTTGCGCTCTTCCTTATCGATCAGACCCTTGGGCACGTTCCAGCCATGCTCAATGAAGAGCGCACGGCTGACATCCCGCATCTTGAGGCGGTTGAAGGGCATCGGGATTGCACGCAATGCCTGCCCGTCAATTCTCGACCAGACAACGTGGCAGTGTCGGTCACGATGATCGCCTTTTTCATGAAAAACGATCACGCGCGGTTGCCCGCGCAAACCTAAGGCCTCTTCGGCTTTCGAGATCGCATCCTCAAACTCTTTTGCTGTCACGTTGGCATTCTTGGGCGGTGACAATGAGAGCGAGAATAGCGGTTTCTCGCAGCGCGTGCCTTTGGCCAGCGCCTCAACCTCATTGAACGCGCCCAACACATCCTCGGCCATGAAGCCCGAGACTTCATGCACATCGACATGCTCATTCTCATCGGTGCGCATCAGGTGAAGGGCCAGATTGCGCCCGCCACCGCGCGCATTGCCGTGCAGGATCATGAGTCACCTCCATCCTGCTTGTCCCCTTCTTGTTTACCCAAGGCCCTCATGAGCAACATGCGCATGACCGCAATGTCGTAGCAGGCCTGTTTGATCTCTTCTTCGGTTTCCAGCGTCACAGGAATTGTGCCCAGATTGGCGGCCTTGGCGATCTGATTCATATTTTGGGGCAGCCTGGATTGCCCAAGTGCCGATAGCACTTTGGCCAACTCTTGGCGGTCCACCTGACGGGTGCGCGTGCGCGAACCCGGCCCCGAGGTGAATACTCTCGATTTGATATATGTCCCGAGCGGCATCCCATCCGCACGCTTTTTGAGCTCTTCACGCTCTTCTGCGCTCAGGCGAAGGGAAAACGGTGCCGGGCGTTTAGCAGCGGGATCAGGCTTTGTAGCTTCCCGAAATGCAAGCTTGCTGGAGAAGGTGGTCATAGGCCCAACTCCTCCAGCTCATAGGCGTAAGGCTTGAGCTGTTCTTCAAACGCTGCCAATTCATCAAAGAGAGTGTTTAAACTTTCTCCCTCCGGCAGCACCAGTCTCCCTAACAGTGAGAGGCCTGAAACAGACAGGCGGATCTCAGTTAACATTAGCGCAACCTTAACAGATTTCACCTAATTTCCTTGGAATGAAATCTCTGTTTTTCGATACTTCCGATTATCTCGACACACTTGCCTGGCTCGGAACACCTGTGCACTCCTCCCACGGCAGCACAATCCTCCGGCCCGCCACGCCAGACCTGCAGGATGCCCGCGGCAGCTGGCCCTATCAGTCCCCCCCTTCTTCGACGCTGTTGACGAGCCTGGCTCACGAGAAACTTGCGCTGAACCTGACCGCCGTGATCCGCCCAGACATCAGCGAACGGACGCTAGAATCGGCTCTTCACGCACCCCGGAAACAGTTTGCCCTTACCCTTCGCCGCCTCAAGGACCATCTCTGCCACAAGGCCGCACGCCCGCCGGCACGCGACAGCTATTCTGCTCGCACCCTGCGTCGGCTGGACGAGGCCGGGCGCATCTTCACCGTTCAGCGTGAAGTCTTCGATCGATCTCATCTGACCATTGCGCTATGGCAGGAAAGGATCAGGCTCCGGCGGAACGTGCCACATATCTCATCTCCGGATGCCGCGCACTTCGCTGCGCTCGCGGAACTACCGGCGCCGGTGAAAGATGCCATGGCCTGCATCACATTGCGCCGGCGCAAGGGCGGCACACTCGCGGGAATTTTCCTGACAATGCAGGATACAGCAACCGGAAGCTGGCACGCCCACTCCGCTTTGTCTGAACAGGCCGCCATTCGCGAATACGGCAACTACCTTCTGTTCGATGGCGCGATCGAAATCCTGAAAGGTCAGGACCTATGGTTCGGCGGCGCCCCCGGAGGCGCCAACGGCGCAGGCGTGTTCCGGTTCAAGCAACGCTTTGCAAATCACTCCGCCCCGGCTCACATCATCTCAGTCGATCTGGATTCGAAAAGGCTGGACTCGCTCCGTGCGGAGTATGGTTGTTTTGACTTCCTGCCAAATTACCGCGATCCGAGGGTCGAACTGGCGCCGCGCCGGACGGCAGCCTGACCGAACCATATCATGTCGTCCGATGCCTGCCCCGGCCCGCTGGATCTGGTGTTCGATCCCTGTACACCCTGGGGCGCGAAAGAGCACTATTTTCACTTCCTACATGGCTACCTTCTACCGGGGTTAAGCCTCGCATTGGACAGGGCCGCCACTCAGGTGCGGTTTGAGGATTGCGGCCCGCTGATGCTGCCCCGGATTGCCGAAGCCTGCGCACTGCTCTCCCTCGAACTCGTTCCGCCAATGTCAGCCGACACGCCGCTGGCCCCGCCGGTAAGCGTGCCTCGCTGGGACCGGCTGTTGTTACGGTTCGACGCCCCGCCACCCCCCGCCCGAGTGATGCAGGCTTACGCAACCGGCGCGAAGCAGATACGTCAAAAATTATTGAGTGCGGCCCGGCACGAATCCAGCGCTTCGGGAAACCTCGAACGCTGGCGCGAAGTCGATGTGATCGTCTTTGAGCGGTCACAGGAACACGCATTCTACCGTACACCTCAGATGAAGCGGACACCCGGCTATGGGCGCGGTCGGCGAAGTCTGGAGAACAGTCACGAAATTGCGGCGAAGATGCGAACATGTGGCCTTCGCGCCACCGCCCTTGATCTTGGCGCGCTCAGCCTGTCCGATCAGATTATGGCCTGCCACCATGCGCGCGCCGTGATCGGAATCCGTGGCGCCGAATTCGCAAATCTGATCTGGATGCGCCCCGGCAGCATAGCTATGATGCTGGCCGACCCGGTGAAGCATGAAAATCATGGCGCGCGCAGCCTTGCCGGGGTTTTCGGCATCCATTTTTCCAGCCCAAAGATCGCAGCTGCACAGGTCGAGTTTCCTCCTATCCGCGCCGCTACGCACATCCGCGAGGCCATCGGGATATAAACGATGCCTGACAAAGATCACCCGCAAGCCTGATCGACTTCGCAATTACGGCAGAGGGCGATATGGGTGGCGAGTGTGCCGACAATCGACATGCACGTCTGCCCTGACCACGAGGCCCGAAGCGATGCCGCATGAGAAGAAGCCGAAATTTACCTATAATCGCCTGAACCGGCGGCTGGATGTGCTCGTCCGGGGCAAGCTGTGGCTGCAGGTAATCCTGGCCCTGCTGGCCGGCATCGGTGTGGGCCTCGCCCTGGGGCCGGATCTCGACATCATACCGCGCGACCAGGCCGCCGTATTCGGGGACTGGCTGGGCCTGCCGGGCAATCTGTTCCTGGCGCTGGTACGCATGGTCATCATCCCGCTGGCGGCCAGTTCCATCATTCTCGGCATTGCGGGCACGGGCGGTGGTGAAGCCCTGCGCACGGTCGGCCGGAAGCTGCTGACCTTCGTCATGCTGACGACGGTCACTGCCGTTATGATCGGCATTTCACTGGCGCGGTTCATCCGCCCGGGCCGGGGCCTGGAACAGACCTACCCTTCCGCGCCGAGCCTGAAGCCTGAAAATCTTCAACTGGCTGATCCGCCGCCGTCCCCGCTGGAAGGCATCACACGGGAATTGCCGGACATGATCACGGGCCTGATCCCGCAGAACATTGCCGCCTCCCTGCTGGAGCAGGACATGCTCGCCATCGTTGTGTTCTCCCTGTTCGTCGGGGTCGCCACGGTGACCGCCGACAAGAAGGAATTGACGCGACCGCTGGTGGCATTGGCCGAAGCGATGCTGGAAGTCTCCATGACGGTGATCCGCACGGCGATGCGCTTTGCCCCGCTGGCCGTCTTCGGCCTGATGGCAGAGACCACTGCCACGAACGGCCTCAGCACGCTGAGAGACCTCGCGACCTATTGCGGCATCGTTTTGACGGGCCTTGCCTGCCTGCTGGCGCTGTACCTTGTCATCGTGACCGTGTTCGGGCGCATGAACCCGGTGAAGTTCGTGCAGGCGGTCGTACCGGTGCAGCTGCTCGCCTTCTCCACATCCAGTTCGGCCGCCGTGATGCCGCTGACGATGAAGACGGCGATCGACAAGCTGAAGACGCCGGCCTCCCTCGCCGGCGCGGTCGTGCCTCTGGCCTCGACCGTGAATATGGCGGGTACGGCGCTTTATCAGTCTGTTGCGATCATGTTCCTGGCGGACATTTCCGGCACGCCCTTGTCGCCAGGCGACCTGGCGCTGGTCATGGTGACACTGACCGGCGCCTCCATTGGCGCGCCTGCTGCCCCCGGGGCCAGTATCGCGATCCTCGCCACGACGGCGACCAGTTTCGGTGTGCCGCTGACGGGCCTTCCTCTGGTCATGGGCGTCGACCGCATCCTCGACATGGCCCGCACGCTGGTCAACGTAACCGGCGACCTCGTGCTTTGCCGGATTGTCACGCCAAAAGGGCAGAGCGCAAACGAAACGCCGGAACCGGAGGCATCCCCGGTTCCGGCGGAAAATAGTTCGGCTGACAGCCCGGCCTGACCGGCCGCGGCGTCTTACTCCGCGAAGCCGCGGTCGCGCATCAGGGCGCCGATTTCGGCGTCGCGGCCACGGAACAGGCGGTACGCTTCAGCCGGGTCCATCGAATTGCCTGCGGCGAACAGGTATTTCACCATCGCGCTTGCGACGTCCTGATCATAGAAGCCGCCGGACGCTTCCGCGAAAGCTTCTGCGGCGTCCGAGGTCAGCACATCGGCCCAGATGTAACCGTAATAGCCGGCCGCATAGCCTTCGCCTGAGAAGACATGTCCGAATTGCGGTGTGCGGTGGCGCATCACCAGTTCCGTCGGCATGCCCAGCTCGTCCAGCGTTTCCCGCTCAAACTTGTCTGGGTCGAGGCCTTCCGGATCGGCCATATGAAGCTTCATGTCGATCAGGGCGGAGGCGAGATATTCCGTGGTCGCGAACCCCTGATTGAAGGTGGACGCCTTGCGGATCTTCTCGACCAACTCCTCCGGCATCGGCTCCCCCGTCTCTGCACTGACGAGATAGGTGTCGATGACATGGTCGGTTGAAAGCCAGCGCTCCAGAAGCTGTGACTGGAATTCTGTATAGTCGCGCAGTCCGCCGGTCAGGCTCGGATACTCGACCTGCAGTGACAGATAGTGCAGCGCGTGACCGAACTCGTGGAACATTGTCTCCGCATCGTCCCAGGACAAGAGCACGGGCTCGCCCGGTGCCGGCTTCACGAAGTTCGAATTATTGGCCGCCAGAACGTTCTTCTCGCCCCGGAAGCTTTCATGCGAACGATACGTCGTTGCCCAGGCGCCGGAGCGCTTGCCGTCCCGCGCGAAGGGATCGAAGTACCAGAGGCCGACATTCTTGCCTGTCTCTTTATCGTTCACCTCATATACGGTGACATCCGGATGGAAGACCGGCACGGAGCCATCGGTGATGGGCACGAATTCGAATCCGAACAGCTGACCGGCAACGTCGAACATGGCACGGCGGAGATTGTCGAGCTGCAGATATTGTTTCACTTCCTCAGAGTCGAGGTCGTATTTCGCCTTGCGGACTTTCTCTGCATAGAAACGATAGTCCCAGGGCTCGATCGTGATGTCTGCCCCTTCCGCATCGGCCAGGGCCTGCATGTCGGCGACTTCCTCATGCACGCGGGCAACTGATGCCTTCCACACCTGCAGCATCAGGTCGAATGCCCGGTCCGGCGTCTTGGCCATACGGTCTTCCAGGCGCCAGGCGGCGTAATTGTCGTAACCGAGCAGCTCGACCCGTTCGTCGCGCAGCTTCAGGATCTTCGCGATGATGGCATTGTTGTCGTGCGCGTCGCCATTGTCGCCGCGATTATAGTAATTGCGCCAGACCTGTTCGCGCAGGTCACGTTCGGTGGAGAAGGTCAGGAACGGGTCCATGGAGGACCGCGTGTTGCGCACCGCATACATACCCGGCTTGCCCAGCGCTTCGGCGGCCGCAGCGGCGGAGCTCAGATAAGACTCCGGCAGGCCGCCGGTCTGTTCCGGGGTCAGATAAGTGACCCAGCCTTCCTCGTCTGCCAGAAGGTTGCCGGAGAACTCGGCATAGAGCCCGGCCAGCTCCTTGTTGATTTCTGCAAACTTCTCAGCCTTCTCACCGGTCAGCGTGCCGCCATTCCGGGTGAAGCGCTGATGGGTGATTTCCGTCAGACGCTGTTGCGCAGGGGTCAGCGTTTCATACTCGTCGCCCTTCCGGACGGCATCAACGCGGGCGAACAGGGCCTGGTTCTGATTGATCGAGTCGTAGAAAGCCTGTATTTCAGGATCCATCCGCGTTTCGATTTCGCGGAATTCCGGTGTCGAGAGGTTTGAGCCCCAGAGATAATAATAGACCAGTGCCCGTTCCAGCTCGCGCGCGCTGTCTTCCATAGCCGCAATGGTGTTTTCGAAGGTCGGCGCATCCGGGTTCGCCGTGATGGCGTCAATCTCGACCTGCGCTGCGTCCATCCCCTTTTCGAGGGCCGGCTCGATCAGCGCGATGTCCATCTTGTCGAACGCCGGCACACCGCCATAGGGGCCTTCAAACACATCCCCCGGGCTCCAGGCTGCTTCGACCATTGTTGTATCGGCATCATCCGCTTCGGCGGTCATCTCCGCCGGGCCGGTCACATCTGCAGGCTCCGGTGTAACGCCTGCACAGGCGGTCATCATCGTAGTGCCGAGAATAAGAGACAGGAAGGTTTGGGTTCGGGTCATGACATATCCTGATATTTGGAGAAGCGGTTAGATTTCGGAGAGGTTTTAGGGCTTTGACTGGCACCCGACATCCGCCAGCAAAAGGAACAAATGTATCGGCCAGAGGCGCACACCGGACGTGAGGCCACGTCATTCTGCGCCGAAGAAACGCTCCCAATGCAGCTGATCACATCAATAGACAGTCTCCCAGCGCGCCCGCCACCAAAGGTTGCGAAACGCAGGTTCGCTTACACGTTCCAACGCCATTTCCGCGCGGAAGTCCGGCGGCAAATTCAGGGTTGGAATTCCGGGAAAAGTCAGTTGTCACCAAAAGCAGGCTCACTTTCCTCAGACAGAACCATGGATCAAAAGCCTGGTTCCGATCACATTGGATCAAATTCCAGAGGGGGAAACAATACCTCTGCCTCAGCCATTTGGGACATTCTTCTGCTGATTAAGCGCATGAATTCATAGATTTCAGGCTTACAGCAAGTCAATTGTGGCAAATTGTGACGCAATAGTCACACATGAACAATCGTCGACATTAAATCTTCAAAAATGCACCCCTCAGCAATTGACCCGGCGCTTGAGCCGCCTACTGCTAGCAACGTGAACGATCTGTAATGCCTTCAGGCGCGGATTCCCGTTCGCTCAGTAGGGTCCCCAGGGCGTGGGGACAACATTCCATCTAGGAGGAGTTACTCAGGTGAGTACAAGACTATCCAGAAACAAGCTTCTGGCGACGACGCTTTTTGCGGGTGTCGCAGGCAGCCTGTGGTATGGCTCTGCCATCGCACAGGAAACCACGGATGAAAGCGATACGGTAATTGTCGTCGAGGAAGTCGACGAAGATAGCGACGTTTCTATTCAGGAAAAGGTTGTTGTGACAGGTTCGCGCCTTGCACGCGACGAGTACACATCAATTTCGCCCGTTCAGGTCATCCAGGCCGACGTGGCCCGCGCAGCAGGCCTGATCAGCGCCGAAGACATCCTCGGGACCTCGACCGCATCGTCGGGTCAGCGAGTAGATGCGACCTTCAACGGCTTCGTTCTGGATAACGGCCCGGGTTCTTCGGAAGTGAACCTGCGCGGTCTCGGTTCCAACCGGACGCTGCTGCTCGTCAACGGCCGCCGTCTCGCACCTGCCGGTGTGGAAGGCGCTCCGTCGGCTGGCGACATTTCCCTGGTGCCTTCCATCCTTCTGAGCCGCGTCGAAGTGCTGCTCGATGGCGCATCCTCGGTCTACGGCGCGGACGCTGTTTCCGGTGTTGCGAACGCCATCCTGCGTACCGACATCGACGGCTTTGAAGTCGAAGGCGAGTATTCGGTCCCATTCGCTGGCGGCGGTAACGAAACGACGCTTTCCGCAGCCTGGGGCCAGAATAACGAGTCCGGTCACATCGGTTTTGCCGCTGAATTCTACGATCGTAACTCCGTTGCGTTCCGTCAGCGCGATTTCACCGAGGATTGTGACCGGGAAGTCTTTATCAACCCGGATAATGGCGATGGCGTTGTGGGCGACTGTAAACTGTCCCTGATCAACCGCATCTATCTGCCAGCTGGCTTCGGATCGATCTATTACACTCCGGGCGACTCGAACATCGGCATTCCAAACTTCTCGGAATCCCAGGTTTCGCTTGGTGACGCAGATGGCGACGGCCTTCCGGATATCGACATCTCTGATCCGTTCTACAACCGCAACGCCAGCAACATGGAAGCAGCGACCAACCTGATCTCGCCTCAGCAGCGCTACAGCATGTACGCCTTTGGTGAGTATGACCTTGGTTTCGACACAAACACCTCGGTGTTCTTCGAAGCCCTGTATTCGAACCGTAAGGGTTCGATCAACAGCGGTCCTGGCTACCTTCAGTTCACTGTCCCGGGCGACAACCCGTACAACCCTTGTAACCAGACGTCGAACCCGGATGGCGTGAACTGCTTCGGTGAAGTGTTCGGTGCGAACCTTGGCGACTATCCGGTGTTCACGATCAACACGATCCGGGGCGATCGCGCCAGGACCGAGTATGAAGTGGCCCAAAGCCGCTTTGTCGCCGGCATGAAAGGCGACCTGCCGGGCGTCGAAGCGTTTGGTCTGAACAACTGGACCTACGAACTGTCCGGCCAGTACAGCCACTCGAGCGGTCAATCGACCCGCGAAGGCATTCTGAACGATCGTATGCAGCTGTCGCTCAACACGTCTTACCGCGACCCGGCAACCGGCGTTGTCAGCTGCGGAATTGACCTCAATGGCGATGGTGTTCCGGATGATGGCGCCATCGGCATCTTCGGTGACGAATACCTCGAAACCGTCCCATGCGTTCCGGTGAATATGTTCGCTCCGTCCATCTATCAGGAAGGCGGCGGCACGTTCGCAACCCAGGCAGAGCGCGATTATCTGTTCGGCACCCGTACGTTCAACACGATCGTCGATCAGAGCATCTTCCAGGGCATCGTTCAGGGCGACGTGTTCACCCTGCCATGGAATGGCGCAAAAGTTCCGCTGCTCGTTGGCTTCGAATATCGTGACGAAAGTCTCGATTCCCAGCCGGACAACGTGGCACGCGAAGGCCTCCTGAACGGCTTCTTCGCCGACAAAGGCGCCAAAGGCCGCCGCGATCTGTGGGAAGCGTTCACCGAGACGGAGTTCACGCTACTGCGTGGTCTTCCGGGTGCGGAAGAACTGACCGTAAATGGTTCCGCTCGCTGGACCGAAGAAGAAAACTTCGGTGCTCTGTGGACCTATAGCGGCAAGCTGAAGTATCGCCCTGTTGAATGGCTGGCTCTGAACAGCACCTACGGTACATCCTATCGTGCGCCGGGCCTGCGTGAGCAGTTCCTGCGTGGTTCGACGGGCTTCAACTCGTACACTGACCCTTGCGTGGTTCCTAACGATGCACGTCGTGACGATGACGGAGATCTGTCGACTCCGGAAGTTTACGACCCGACCCAGGATCAGCGGTCACCGCAAACCCTGGCCAACTGTACGGCATCTGGTGTCGATCCGCTGTCCCTCGGACTTGCCGATGGCATTGGCCCGTCGCAATCGCTTGAAATCACGACGGGTGGATCGGACAACCTGCAGGCTGAGGAATCTGATTCCTTCACCTATGGTTTCACGCTGGAGCAGCCTTGGTACGACTCGTTCGACCTCAGCTTCAACATGACCTACTACGACATCGAAATCACGGACTCGGTGATCGAACCAAGCCCGGCCTTCATCATTCGCGATTGTTACGTGGACAATCCGGACCTGCAGAGTGCGTTTTGTAATCGCCTCACCCGCAGTGCCGGCGGCTACCTGACCGACGTTGATGCAAGCTTCATCAACATCGGCCGTGAAACCGCCAAGGGCTTCGATTTCAACATGCGGTATGGCCAGGAATTCATCGTCGGTGAGCGTCCGCTCGACCTAAGCGTTGATCTCCGCGCCAACAAGACGGAAGAGCGGATCGTGGACCTGTCCAATACGCTCGCACCTGATGCATCGCCTGCTGAGGTCGCAGCTTCGATCGATGAAAACAAAGGTGAGACGGACTATCCGGAGTGGCGCGCAAACGCCACGGTGATCGCAGACTATCGCGACTTCACCCTCGTCTGGCAGACCCGCTTCATCCAGGGTGGTCAGGAAGACCGTTCGAGCACGTTCGATCCGACAGCGACCGACAACCCGGTCGACTTCACGGATGACTACTTCCTGCACAGCGTGTCGCTCGGCTACAACGCCAACTCCTGGCGTGTGACGCTCGGCATCGAGAACCTGTTCGACGAAGAACCACCGGTGATCGATACTGATGGTGTGTTCGGCGTGCGTAACGTGCCGTTCGGCGTCGGCTACGATGTTCTCGGCCGCCGCGCCTTCCTTCAGGTCGCCAAGTCGTTCTAAGGCAGATGTCCTGATGGCTATGCGATCCGTTATTGAGTCGCGCAGCCAGTAGTTTAATCTTCGACGGTGGCAGATACGTCTGCCACCGTCTTTTTTTTCGGAGGAGAGACCCAAACAATGAGACAATTCAGAATATTGAAATGGCTGCTCGCCCCAGTCCTGGCTCTGTTGGCGTGTCTTTCGACCGCGCAGGCAGAAAAGGCGCCACTCGATGCGCTGATCCGCGATCCGGCATTCATTGATGCCGCTGTATCACCGGACGGCAAACACCTTGCCTCTGTACAGCGCGTTGAAAAAGACGGGCCAACTTACATACTTGTTTTCGAGACGGACGACTTGTCAAAGAGTCCGGTTGTTTTTGGCGCCGCCGATCGGGTGAAAATCCGCAACGTCGCATGGCTTGATAACGAAAACCTCGTTGCGACGATGTGGCAGCGCTGGAAGAACAAACGCAATCCCAACACGAGCCAATTTGCGAAGCTGGCAACCATCAGCATCGAGGACAAGGTATGGAAAGACCTGCCTGCCCGCCGCGTTGATCGCCGCAGCAAAGTCTCCCGCGAATTTGCACAATACAATTCTGGTTCGCTGATTTCGATCATGCCCTGGGACAAGGAAAACGTCCTGGTCGCCTATAATTCGGACATCACCCGGCCGCCGTCGATCTACAAGCTCGAAGTCAAAACCGGCAATCTCTCCCTCGTGGCCCGGGGCGACGCCTCCGGAGCATCGACGGGCATGTATGGCCGCGATGGCCAGCCACGCCTGAAGCAATACATTGATCCGAACACCGACGCCGCCGTCATCGAACTCCGTATGAACGCCGATTCCGACTGGATCGAAGTCGACCGCAACACCGCCGACATTGACGCGGTGGCCGACATCTTCAATCCCGTCGCACAGGATGAAGACCGGCCAAATATCTTCTACATTGTCTCTAATCACGAGACAGATACGGCCGCCCTGTACGAGTACGACCTGACCACCAAGAAATTTGGCACCATGCTGTTCCATCATCCGAAATATGATGCGGATGGGGTGCGCCGTGTCTGGCGGCCCGAACTGAACAAGTATGAGATCGTCGGCTACACCTATGACGGCAAGGCCGTGGAGACAGAATACACGTCCCCACGTGAGAAGGCCCTGATGGATGGCATTGATGCCGCCCTTCCGGATGCCAACAATCATATCATCAGCCGCTCAGATGATGAGTCCATCATCATAATCAGAAGCGATGCGCCTCGTACGCCGCCATCCTACTACATGCTGAAGGACAAGACGAACCTTGCCTATCTCGGTTCCTCAAACCCGGAACTGAAGGCAAGTCAGCTGGCGGATGTCAAATGGGAAACCTATAAAGCCCGCGATGGTCTGGAGATCCCTGCCCTCATCACGATCCCGGATGGCCCGGGACCGCATCCGGTCATTATCATGCCGCACGGCGGCCCGGTCGCTCGCGACTATTGGGGCTTTGACCTCTGGGCTCAGACTTTGGCCAATGAAGGCTACCTGGTTGTCCAGCCACAATTCCGCATTTCGACAGGCTTTGGCAAAAACCATCTGAAAGCCGGCTTCAAACGCTGGGGCTATGAGATGCAGGACGATCTGGAGGACGCCCTGCAATATGTTGCCGACAAAGGTTATGGCGACCCGGATCATGCAGCCATCTTCGGTTGGTCATATGGCGGCTACGCAGCCTTCGTTGCCTCAGAGCGGAGCCCGAACGTCTTCCAGTGCGCCATTGCAGGTGCGGGTGTTTCCGACAGAGCCCGGTTCCGGTCCTATCTGGCAAAGATCGGCGATTTCGGTGACAAGACCTATCGTAAAACTGCCGATGGCTATGATCCCCTGGCCAATGTCGACAAGGTCAACATACCCATCATGGTTATTCATGGTGAGATCGACGAACGTGTCCCGATCATCCACAGTGAGTTGTTCGTGAACGAACTCAAGAAGCACAACAAGGAGTATGAGTTCCTTGTTCTAGATGGTGCAAACCACTTCTTTGGAACGATCTTCTATGACAACTGGAACGAAATGTTCCCGCAGATGTTCGACTTCCTAGAAGGTCCGTGTGGTATGAAAGACTAGGTTTCAGAACCTGATTTACAGAAAGGCCCCGCTGTCCGGCGGGGCCTTTTTTGTGCGTGAGCCCAGGGTCAGACTCAGGCGAGCGTGCGGCGAAGCGCAGCCGACCAGCCTTTGAGCAAGGCAGCTCGCTGTTCTTCATCCATCTGCGGCTCGAACCGGACACCTTTCACTTCCCGCGCCTGCCAGGCAGCGGCGCGCATCCAGCCGAGCTGCATCGCCGCCAGCGCCGCCGCGCCAAGCGCCGTCATCTCGCGATAGTCCGGCCGCACCACCGGACGGGCACAGACATCGGCCAGGAACTGCATCAGCCAGTCATTGGCCACCATCCCGCCATCGACCCGGAGCTCCCGGATCTCCACACCGTCCGCCTCAAACGCATCCAGCAGGTCCCGCGTCTGATAGGCAACGGCTTCGAGGCCTGCCCGCACAAGATGGGCCGCTGTTGTCGCGCGCGTGATGCCGCTGATCGTGCCGCGCGCATCGGCATTCCAGTGCGGCGCGCCGAGGCCCGTAAACGCCGGAACGATATAGACCCCGCCATTACCCGGCAGGGCTTCAGCCATGGCTTCGCTCTCGGCTGCATCGGAGATCAG